>NZ_MUFB01000035.1 GCF_001996005.1 Salinivibrio siamensis
ATTAAGTCGTGATTGATATTTTTCTTTGCGTAATTAGTCTGAAGGTGTGGTTACACGAAATGTGTAAGCAGCGGGGGAAAGCTGAAATACGTTTCTCAGCTTTCAAATCGGTTTTGCACTCGATAAAACTTAATAAATCAACGAGGCAAAGCCCGTATCTTGCAGATAGCAGGAGTCTTTCATGAATAAGATTTTTAAGCGTTCGCTTATTAGTGCAGTGGTTGCATTAGGATCAACTGGCGCAATGGCCGCCGACCACGAAGGTGTGGTTGGTGTTTTAACTGACTACAATGTTGACCTTTATGGTGTTGCGGCTATTTCAGCCTTCAACCAAGAAGATGGTAACGGTTACGACTATGAAAATGAGTCTCGCGTCGGGGTTCGAGCCGGTAAGGCGTTTAATGACGACGTTTATATCTTCATGCAAATTGAGTCAGGGTATGTCGGTGAAGATGGAACGGGCGCGACATTGGGTAATCGTGATACTTTCATTGGTATGAAAGGAGACTGGGGCCAAGTGCGTTTTGGTCGTATGTTGACACCAATGTATGAAGTGGTCGATTGGCCCTATTCTAACCCAGGGTTAGGCCGCGTTTTTGACTGGGGGGCGGACACGAAGTCGCATTATGATCGTAAAGGCGATATTGCGCGTTATGACTCACCAGATTTCAGTGGATTTAGTTTTGACGTGTCAGTGGGACGTGGCGATAAAGATGTCAAAGGCTCAAATCACTTTGGGGCCGCGGCACACTATACGTTAGCGGATGCATTTACCCTCCATGGTGGGTACGAATATAACTCTAATTATGAGGGTGACATTGATACCAAGGCGTATTTAGCTGGGGTTGAAATTCCACTTCCAGGTGGCTTTAAGGTGTCTGCCGCTTACAAATATAATGATGGCGTGTACAACACCGCGGGAGCTAACAAGGGGACTGAGGCAGAGCAAGATCAAATCTCAGTGGTTGGTGAGTACTGGAATGGTCCGTGGGGTTACCGCTTAGGTTATGCTGCAAATGGCGATTCTGATTTAGACAACAATGCCGATGTCGATGATAGTGATTCAGTGATTGCCGGTCAGCTAATGTACTCGAAGAATGGTTTCTTGCCTTATCTTCGTATTGGCCAGCACGATGCGGGCAATCTAGAGGACAAAAAAGCGTTTGCCCGTCTAGGTATCGAATATAACTTTTAACAGTAACACTTTGCCTTTCTATTCTTTTTTGCCGGCCAGGATGGCCGGTTTTTTTAACTTCCTGTAAGGGGGCTGTATGAAAGCAACTTTCCGTCTTGTGACCGCATCGAGTTGTCTACTTATTGTCGGTTGTACTAGCTTTGATTCGTCGAGTCAGTTTGATGATGTTGCGAGTTCAGTAAAAGAGCGTCGCCACTATGTGCAGGTGGTGACGAAATCGATCACGCCAGACATTCAGGTCTTGTCTGGGGCGAATGTCGTTAAAGCAAGTGCGAATTATGTGGCGAATTATCCCGTTGATAAGTCAGCAGGCCCCGACGTGGCTCCTTCCAAATTGATGACTGAAATCTCGTATTTTAAGAATTATCAAGAGTATGAAACCGTCACCATCAATGGTGAGACGCTGCCGCTTGAAAATACTCAAGTAACGTCAGAAACGTGCACGGAGCACTGTGTGACGACGCAATATGTATCATTTCCGTTCTCCCCAGACATTGCCAACAATTGGTCTGAACCACAGGTTACCTATACCTTCAATAGTGCTGGGGGCGGAAATCGGGTGCAATTGTCGATTCCCAACGCTTACTTTATGGCGGCCAATGATGAGGCGTCGCGTGTTTTAGGGCAACAAAGCCAGTCCGCTGTATCCGCGAGTCAGCCAATCTCAGTGAAAGACACAAAAGAGAAACCAGAAGAAATGGTGAACTACTGGTATCAGCAAGCGACTGACTCTGAACGCAGCGCTTTTGCGGATTGGGCGTTTGCGCATCGTGACGGAAGCGGTGTACTGCCGACCACTCAAAGTCAGGCTTTGCAGATGATGGGTTATTGGTATCAGCAGGCGACCCCTACCTCGCGGAAAGCCATCCTTACTTGGTTACTCAACCAATCTTAGTGCCTTACCAAGGCTTGAATGTGCTGTGCAATCAAATCACATAAGGTGGCCAGCGCATTTTGGTGAGCATGATCGAGTGGGTAAGAGGCATTGAGTCGAAAGCAATGGGCAAACTGTGCGTGTGTCGCAAACATGTTCCCTGGTGCGATACTGATATGATGTTTGAGCGCAAGGTGGTATAGGGCAGTAGTATCACTGCCTTTGGGCAAGATTATCCATAAAAAGTATCCGCCTGGGCTGTTAACGACTTCCACAGCTTGGGGCAAGTGATCGACAAGGAACTGACACGTCGCTCGCTTTCGCTCGGCAAGCGTGTGGCGAAGCTGCTTTAAGTGATGTTCATAGTTTCGGTTATGCAGGTAGTGGGCTACAGCAAGTTGAATGGGGACGCTGGTGGTCACCGTGCTCATTAGCTGCAGCTTTTGTAGTTTCTGGGCTTGATCGCCAGCGGCTACCCAACCGAGGCGAAACGCATCGGCCAAGGTTTTTGAAAAAGACGAGCAGTGCAAAACATGGCCGCTGTTATCAAACGCTTTAATGGGCTTCGGTTTGTGTTCCCCATCATAGAGTTCGCCATAGACATCGTCCTCGATTAAGTACACCTGATAGCGCTTGACGAGTTCGGCAAGACGCGCCTTCTTTTCATCTGACAGTGAGTACCCCAACGGATTTTGATGATTGCTCATCAACCAGCAAGCGCGAATTGGGTGTGTTTGCAAGGCGCGTTCAAGTGCATCGATGTCAATCCCCTCTGTAGGATGTGTTCGGATTGCCATCGCTTTGAGTCCGCGATTTTCAAGGGCTTGCAACGCGCCGTAAAACGCGGGGCTTTCGACTGCGACCCAATCGCCAGGTTGCGTGACCGCACGCAAGCTAAGATTTAACGCATCCAATCCGCCTGCTGTGATTACTATCTCATCGGGTGAGATTTGCATGCCCTGCGCTGCATAGCGTTGGGCAATCAGGTGTCTCAGTTGCGCATTACCCGGCGGGAGATTATCGACCACGCTATGAATCGACATAAAGCGCACGGCAGTGGTGAGCGAACGATTTACTTGATGGCGAGGGGCGAGCAAGGGATCGACATAGGCATGCCCATAGCTTGCCATGCCGGGAGAGCGACTGGCTTGCAAGACATCGAAAATATAGTCATTAATATCGACCGATTCAGCAGGATGGAGGGCTGTATCCGTTCGGTTTTGGCTAAGTGCGGCATGAGGAGCGACACGATAGCCTGAACGGGGCTGTGAAACTATCCACCCTTGGCTTTCTAGCTGTTGATAGGCTTGGAGCACTGTCATCATGCTCAGACCTGAATAGGCGGCCTGTTTTCTCAGCGAGGGAAGCTTTTCTCCCACGTGCCAAATGCCAGCTTGAATCTGCTGTTTAATCTGTTCACTAAGCTTCTGATATTTAGACACCTTTACCCCCTTCAGTCTATTGGGCCGTTCAGACTATAACACGGTAGTCAGCAGGCTGTTATAGGTTAATCTGAACCGTCTGTATATGGGCACATTAATAATGGGCTTCTACCATGCGCGTTGGTATAATTACTAAAGTGGACTTCACGTATGTTTGGTCTTGATGCCTTTATGTTGGCCCGTATTCAATTCGCGTTTACGGTTTCTTTTCACATTATCTTTCCTGCGATTACGATCGGCCTTGCCTGCTACCTTGCGGTGCTTGAGGGGCTATGGCTTAAAACTCGCGAGCAGGAGTACAAAACCCTTTATCTTTTCTGGTCGAAAATTTTCGCGGTCAACTTCGGGATGGGCGTGGTGTCTGGGTTGGTGATGGCATACCAATTCGGGACCAACTGGAGTGGCTTTTCCGAGTTTGCGGGCAGTATTACTGGCCCACTGCTGACGTATGAGGTACTCACCGCTTTCTTTTTAGAAGCCGGCTTTCTCGGCGTCATGCTGTTTGGTTGGCAACGTGTCGGTGATCGCTTGCACTTTTTCGCTACGTCCATGGTGGCGCTGGGGACAGTGATCTCTGCCTTCTGGATTTTAGCCTCCAACAGTTGGATGCACACCCCACAAGGGCATGAAGTGGTTAATGGTCAAGTGGTGCCTGTGGATTGGTTCGCGGTGGTCTTTAATCCCTCTTTCCCTTATCGCTTGGCGCACATGGTGGTCGCGGCGTTTTTATCCAGTGCCTTATTTGTCGGTGCATCGGCGGCGTGGCACCTGCTCAAAGGGCAGCGTAGTCCAGCGGTGAAGCGGATGTTTTCGATGTCGATGTGGATGCTGTTATTCACCGCGCCTATTCAGGCTTTTATTGGTGATTTGCATGGCTTGAACACCTTGGAGTATCAACCTGCCAAAATAGCAGCGATGGAAGGGCATTGGGATAACAGTCATGGCGAGCCCACACCGCTCATTTTGTTTGGCTTACCAGATATGGAGGCGGAAACCACTCACTATAAAGTAGAAATTCCCTATTTGGGTAGCCTGATCTTAAAACACAGTTTGACCGAGCAAATCCCTGCGCTAAACGAATTTCCTGCTGAGGATCGACCTAATTCGCCCGTGGTTTTCTGGGCGTTTCGTCTGATGGTGGGCTTAGGGCTATTGATGATCACACTTGGACTAGTGGCGGCCTGGCAGCGCTATAAAGGACGTCTGTTTGAACATCAAGGGCTGCTCCGTTTTGCTTTCTATATGGGGCCGGCGGGGTTGGTCGCGATTCTAGCTGGCTGGGTAACCACTGAGGTAGGGCGCCAGCCTTGGGTAGTGCATGGCCTTTTACGCACCCAAGATGCGGTGTCTGCCCACGGTGACTTGCACATGAGTATTAGCTTGATCAGTTTCTTTGTGGTGTACGGCTTGGTCTTTGGGTTGGGGTACATCTATATGATCCATCAAATTAAATTAGGCCCGGATCAGCATGATGATACACCGCATGAACCGTTAACTGTCTCTGGCCGTGTGTAAGGGGGAAACATGGATTTAGCAATGATTTGGTTTGGCATCATCGTGTTTGCCACTCTAATGTACATCGTGATGGACGGATTTGACTTGGGGATCGGGATTCTGATGCCGTTTATCACTGAGCGCGAAGAGCGCGACTTGATGGTTAACAGTGTCGCGCCGGTATGGGATGGCAATGAAACTTGGTTGGTCCTTGGTGGGGCGGCATTATTTGGTGCTTTTCCCTTGGCGTATGCTGTGATTGTTGATGCATTAACAATCCCGCTCACCTTGATGTTGGTGGCGCTTATTTTTCGTGGTGTGGCGTTTGAGTTCCGTTTCAAAGCGTTGCCCGGGCATCATGGCTTTTGGGATACCGCTTTTATGGCCGGGTCTATTTTTGCCACCTTTTTCCAAGGGGTGACTGTGGGTGCGGTGATTGAAGGCTTTCCTGTCGAGGGCCGCGCTTTTGCTGGTGGCGGACTCGATTGGTTGGCACCGTTTCCTCTCTTTTGCGGTATAGGATTGATCATTGCGTACGGTTTACTGGGGGCCACTTGGCTGATCATGAAAACGGAGCATGCGTTGCAAATGCGTATGTACCACTTGAGTCGTCGACTGGTTGTGTTGATGGCGATAAGTATTGCGATAGTCAGTGTCTGGACGCCATTTGCGTACCCGGGGGTTGCAGACCGTTGGTTTAGTCTGCCAAATTTGCTCATTCTCTCCCCGGTTCCTTTATTGACCGCTCTTTGTTTGCTCCGTCTTTGGCGTACCCGTCCTGATCAGGCTCACCATCGTCCATTTATTATGGCGTTGTGTGTTACCCTGCTCGGGTTTATTGGCCTCGGCATTAGCATTTGGCCGCATATCATTCCGCCCAGCATYACRATMTGGCAGGCWGCYTCACCACAACAAAGCTTGCAATTTATGCTGATTGGCGCGGTGTTTATCATCCCKGTTATTTTGATGTACACCTATTGGAGTTACCGTGTCTTTAGTGGCAAAGTGAATCCGGACGAGGCCTATCACTGATGGCTGGTATGACAAAACCGACTTGGCAGCGTTGGCTTTGGTTAATCGCTATCTGGGGAGCCAGTGTAGCAGCATTGGGGGCTGTCTCTTGGCTATTTAAGCTTTTGATGCATGCCGCGGGTTTGCAAAGCTAGCTGCCGTTAACTTTCTATTACGTGGCGAATCAGTGATAAGCTTCTCAAGCTGATGATAAAGCGGTCGGATGTCTTATCACTGAAATAGTACTGACTCGATAGTCCGTTCTATGATACGTGCGAACACTTCTTTCAACTAAAAATAGGGTTACGTATGGAATGGTATTTAAAAGTGCTGCGCAATTATGTCACTTTTTCAGGGCGCGCCCATCGTCGAGAGTATTGGATGTTCTTTCTGGTTAACTTTTGCATCTCCTTGGCGCTAAATATTGTCGCTGAAGCGACGGGGCTGGTGTTGCTGAGCATTGTGTACTCATTGGCGGTACTACTGCCAACCTTAGCCGTTACATCAAGGCGCTTGCATGACACGGGACGTTCTGCATGGTGGCTGCTGATTTCATTCATTCCTATTATCGGGATGATTGCGCTGCTGGTGCTTTGTGCATTGGAAGGGGATCAAAATAACAATCAATACGGTTCTAACCCTAAGCTTGCGGAAGGCGTCTAGTAAGGTGGTGTGATTTGTTTGCATGGGAACTGCTGGTACGATAGCCAACTAACTTGAGTCAATGTGTCGCTCATGCCGACTCACTCGTGTTTACCAGCATTCTTTTTTACCTTAGGTGCCACATGATCACACTCGAGCCCTACCAATTAGTTGACGCCAGTTTCTCTCCTTGGCGTCCTATTTACTTAGACGTTGCCCAAGCCTTGTCTGACCATATCTCGACACCTCGTATTGAGGTACTGCATTTTGGTTCAACATCAGCCAAAGTCGGTGGCAAAGGGATCATTGATTTATCTATTCTTTATTTCTCAGGAGAGCGAGAAAACGCAATTACCCATCTTTACGCGCTAGGCTTTCAAGATCAACATAGTAAGCAGCCGTTTCCCGAACACCGCCCTCGTAAAGACGCCTCCGTAACCTATCAAGGTGAGCGGTTTTTGATTCATGCTCACGTGATTGAAAAAGACAGTGATGAACATCATCGTCAAATTGCATACAAACAGTATTTGCTCGATAACCCTGATGTGCGCGCCGAGTACGAAGAAAAAAAGCGCAACATTTTAAAAGCAGGCGTTCACGAACAAGACAGCTACGTAAAACATAAAGCACCGTTCGTGAAAGCGGTTCTCAACGACATCGGCGAGTGAATATACGCTCAACGTCCTTCTCTTACCCTTTTTCACACGTCACTAGACTTTAGTCGTATAGGTCGATTGTCACTCAAGTGCACCCGTTATGGTTGGTCTATAGTACTAAAGTAGGCACGAGGTGGTAAACCTTGAGGCGTTTGCTTTTCTAAAGGGCGAAGAGGGGCCGTGAGTGAGTGACTTCCAACAGGGAATATTAGTTGTTGATGATCAGCAAGTGGTTCGGCACACACTGGCTCTATGTCTTCAAAACCTTGGTTTCACTAGAATTTATCAGGCCGAAAATGGTCGGGAAGCGAGAAAGATCCTGAGCTCACATTCGATCCGGTGCGTGTTCTGCGATCTCAATATGCCGGTCGAAGATGGGTTTGAGGTACTCAAGTTTTTGGATGCGCAAGCCTACCCAGGCGCCATAATATTAATGAGTGGCGAGGAGGAGGAAGTGCTGGCCTCAACCGCCAATTTGGCGCGCCTTTATCAACTGAATATCATCGAATGTGTGGCCAAACCGCTTTCATTTGCAACAGTGAAACGACTGCTGAGCGCCAGTGAGCGTGAACTAGACATAGAGGCTAACCACGCGCCGCACTCACTACCGCCGCTCACTGCCAAGTTACTCAAAGGATACATAGATAAAGGAGGGCTAAGCGCGTTTTTCCAGCCGCAAATTTCCTTGTCCTCTGGTCGCCTCAAGGGGTTTGAGGTCTTGGCTCGCCTATTTAAACCTGATGATAGCATGGTTTTTCCCGACCAGTTTATCCCCACCGCAGAAAAACATCTTGAGAGCATCACTGACCTCACCAAACGCGTCATTGAATGTGCTTACAGCGATATCAATCAGTATGGAAAAGATATCGGCAATTTATCATTTGCCTTCAATATATCCGCCAAAGTGTTGGAGGCGGCAAATTTTCCACAGTGGTTACAAGCAACAACCGCCCAATATCAATTGCGTCCAGAACAAGTGATCTGCGAGCTAACAGAGACGGCTTTTACCACTGATCAGGCGACCATTGATACCCAAATGCTGCGCTTAAAAATGATGAAGTTTAAATTGTCTATTGATGATTTTGGCACGGGTTACTCGTCCATTGCCCAACTGCATTCGGTTCCTTTTGATGAGCTCAAAGTTGACAAGCGCTTTGTGCTTGATTGTTTATCGAATACAAAATCTGCGGCTGTGGTTGAACAAAGTATTCAACTCGCAAAAGCAATCGGGGTAAACGTGGTGGCGGAGGGGATCGAGAATCAAGAGGTGTGTGACTTTGTTAAAGCACTGGGATGTGACATTGGGCAAGGCTACTTTTACGCCAAGCCAGAGCCACTGAGTGTATTTGATTGGCGTGCAGCCAGTATTCAGGGTGGGAATCGTGAATGAAGTTTTCTGTGAAGCTACCTATTATTTTGCTGATGCTGGGCGGTTTAATGTTAGCATCTGTTACTGTGGTCTCTTGGAAAGGCCGCGAACTGCTTCAAGAAAGCACATTAACTAACATAGAGCGAGAAGCAGCACTACTGATTCGATTGATTGAAAGGAATCTTTTTGAAAGGTATCACGATGCACGCGCGTTTCCTTTGTCTCTAGGGAGTATTGAATCAGATAGTCTGAGTAACCGCCAAGTAAATGACAATACGGTAAGAAACCTTAACGAGTTAATCGCTAATTACAAAGTCTACCGTCGCATTGCGATAGTAAGTATGGAGGGCGAATTACTGGCGATAAATAATCAAAATAAGCATGGCAAATCGCTCGCGCCTCTTGACCTTTCCAAATCACAAATTATGAACAGTGTTTGGTTTAATGAGATCCTTAACGGCCAAACCCTTGCCCCCGAACAACCGAAYAGTACGTATGTAACCGGGCCAGAGCGCTTTATTTTCGGATCCAATGCTTCCTCTTACGACATGATTTTTGCGTCTGTGATCCGTAATACCGCGAATCGGCCTGTCGGTATATGGGTCAATGTGGTCGATTTTTCTACGGTCGAGTCCATTGTGGCCGAAAGCTACGACTTACTCGCCAAACGCGGGCTCGTCAGTGCGGAATTAACCCTCTTAGACCGCCAGGGCCGTATTATCGTTGATTATGATCCTGTAGGACAAAATGAATCAACGTATCAAAGGGACTTTCAAGTTCTGGGTAAATTAAACTTGGCGACGAATGGTGTCGAAGGGGCGAGATTAGCCGTCGCTGGATTAACGGGGTCAAACATCTCAACACACTATCGAAAACAAGTGGATCAGGTCACGGGGTTTGCTCATACCGAAGGTGCGTATGATTATCCAGGACTGGGTTGGTCAGCGATGATCCGCGTCGAAGTTGGAGAAGCGCTGCTTGCGCCCAATAATCTGTATAAAAATTCGTTTATCATGACTGCCACGCTGCTGTCGTTGATTGTACTGCTGGCCTTTTATGTATCACGACAAGTTTTCAAACCTTTAGGGCAGCTGAGTACCGCGGTGCGAAAATTGGCGCGGGGCGAGCATAACTTTTCCCTACCGCAGCGAGACCGAGGCGATGAAGTTGGGGTCATGGCCAGTGAACTGCTCAAACTGCGTGATATGGTGAGCGAGCGAGAAAGCTTAATCAGAGAAACCGAAGAGCAGCGCTTCCAGTTGGATATTCAAAGTCGCGCTATCGAAGCGACGGCAACAGGCATCATTGTCTCTGATGTTAGGCTTGCAGATTACCCCATTATTTATGCCAATAAAGCGTTTGAGACCTTAACAGGGTATAGCTCGAAAGAAGTGGTGGGCAAAAACTGTCGTTTTTTGCAGGCCGATGATCGTGATCAGCCAGAGTTTGATCGCCTCCGCTATGCCCTTAAAAATGCCTTATCTTGCTCCGTCGTCGTGCGCAATTATAAAAAAGACGGCACGCTTTTTTATAATAATCTACGCCTCGATCCCATCTTTGATGAAGTGGGCTCGTTAACCCATTATATTGGGATGCAGTCGGACATTACCGACCTCAAACAGGCAGAAGATGAGGCGAAACTTAAACTCGAACAAGAAATACAGCGCCGAACTCAAGACTTACAAGAATCCGAAGGGCGTTTGAGGACGGTGTTTGACACTGCACTTGATGGCATGGTGGTGATCGATACGCGGGGTAATATCCTTGAAGTTAACCGCTCATTGGAGCTTATATTTGGACGAATCCGTGAAGAGCTGGTGGGAGAAAATGTCTCTATTTTGATGCCAGATAAGTATAAAGCTGACCATGATGGATTTATAAGTCAGTATCAGTTGACAGGGAGTAAAAAGCTGATTGGCACACCACGAAAACTACAGGGTTTGCATAAATCCGGGCGTGAATTCCCCATTGAGGTATCCGTTGGCGAAACTTGGTTTGGCGATACCCAGGGGTTTGTCGGTGTGATTAAAGATATCACCGTAGAGGAGGACGTTAAGCAGCGAGAACAACGTCTTCAGGATGCGCTAAAAGAAAGAGAAGTCATCTATAGAACTGCTTTTGATCAGGCGGCAGTAGGTATATGTCGTGTTGACCTAGAGGGAAACTTTATTGAGGTCAATGACAGAATGAGTGAATTGCTCGGATATAACCAAGAAGCGCTGTTGCAATTAAGCTATCAAGACATCACTCATCCAGACCACTTATCAGCAAGTATCAAACACGTCACTCAACTTGCCTCGGGTGAGAACCGATCGTTTTCGATGGATAAACAATATATTAAGCAAGACGGGGAGGTGCTGTGGGCCRCGGTATCGGTCGCGACAGTGCTCGATGAAAATGGTGCGACCAAGTACTTCATTGCTGCGCTGGAAGATATTAGTCAGCGCAAAGCGATAGAAGGCGAGCTGCTCTCAGCAAAAAGGGCGCGAGATGAGTTGCTTCGCGGCATGCAGCTAGCATCTGATGCGGGGGGATTTGCAATTGGTCAATGGATGTAACCACGGGGGAGCTTAAGTGGGACGCTAACATGTATCGCCTATATGGGATTGCACCTGAAGCGCCAGTGGATTACGAGGTCTGGCAGGCATGCCTTCATCCCGATGATCGTCGACATGCGATCAAAGAAGTCGAAACAGCACTAAACGATAGCAATGTGTTTAATGCCGAGTTTCGCGTGATCCACCCTCAGAATCAGAGGGTCAGTTGGATTAAAGCCGCGGGCAATGTGGTGAAAGATGAGCAGTCGGGACGAGAAATGCTCTTTGGCATTAATTTAGACATTACACATGAGCGACAGACACAAGCCAAGCTAGAGAAAGAATCGGTCATGGCGAGAAAAGCCAACGAGGCAAAATCTCGCTTTTTAGCCACTATGAGCCATGAAATTAGAACGCCCATGAATGGTGTGATTGGAATGGTGGACTTATTAAAAGAAACGCCTCTGGAGCCAGAGCAATCCAAAATGGTGTCGACGATTCGAGATTCTTCGTTCTCTTTACTTGAAATAATCAACGATATTCTCGACTTTTCCAAAATCGAATCAGGACAGATGGAGCTCGATCCGACCGATGTTAACGTGCTCGACTTAATTGAGAAAACCTTAGACGCACTATGGATTAGTGCTGACCAAAAGGGCGTCGAACTCTTTTTCTCACATGACTACGCTACCCCTGACTTTATCTTGGTTGACCCGGTGCGAGTACGCCAAATTCTTCTTAACTTACTGGGGAACGCCATTAAGTTCACCAGCAAAGAAAAAGAGGGAGGCCATGTCTTTGTCAAAACAGCATATTGTCATGACAGTCAGATGCTTACATTGAGCATCCAAGATACTGGCGTCGGCATGACGCACGAGCAGATGGATAAACTGTTCAAACCCTTTACACAAGCGGATAGTTCCACCACTCGGCGATACGGCGGAACGGGCCTAGGATTGAGTATTTCCAAGTCATTTGTCGATATGATGGGTGGCGATATTGCGGTTGAGAGTGAGTTTGGTAAAGGCAGTGAGTTTATAGTGCGAGTACCTGCGCCTAGCAGCGTCAAAACTCATGAAACCAGCCGGCGTTATCCGTTTTCCGCGTTTTCTTTCGTCGTATTTATCGACCATGAGCCGCTCAAAAATACCTGTTTAGCATTACTTGAAAGCTTATGTCCTGGCGAGATTCTGGATGCTAAGGCGACGGTGCCGGCCAACTGGAATCCGGATACTATGATTGCGGTGACAACAGATGCAAGTATTTTGGAAAGACATCAAGGTATGCGGTGCCTGTTGTTGGGGAATGATTTTGGTGGAAACGATGCTTATCGGCATCCAGGGCCGTATCGGTTAAACCGGTACCCCCTTAAACCCAGTGAGTTTGTGCTCGGCGCTGCAGTGATGTGCGGGCTTGAAAGCCCGGATGTTGATTGGAATGAAGCGGTATATAGCAATGCCTTTGCCTATAGCAGTCAGTTAGATGCACAAGTGTGTGGCACCATTTTATGTGCAGAAGATCAGCCAACTAACCAGCTTGTCCTCGCTAAGCAGCTAAAACAGCTTGGTTATTCATTTGAAATGACATCAGACGGCAAAGAAGCACTTGAGAAATGGCATCAAGGGGAGTACGCGATGCTCTTAACAGACTGTCATATGCCTGAAATGGATGGTTTTGAATTAGCGGCTGAGATAAGGCGGCTAGAGGCAGAAGAAAATCGCGAGCGTACCTTAGTTATTGCCATCACCGCGAATGCACTTGTGGGAGAAGCGGATCACTGCCTGCAAGCGGGGATGGATGATTATATTTCCAAACCTGTTGAGCTTGAGACACTCAAGCGCGTGTTGGCATTACGTCTTAGAGGAAGAGCGTTAAGAGAGGGCGAGCCCACGCTGACTCAGACCCGCGAAGAAGCCTCTCATACCGAAGCACTCATCGATGACCGTCAGCTCGAGAAAGTCATTGGCAGCTCAGATCAGGAAATGAAGCGCGCTATATTGTCTATGTTTTGGGACGGCGTGTCGGCGGATGTCAATGCGCTTGAGCAGGCCATTGTCGGGGCCGACGATGAAAGAATAAGAGCCATTGCACATGGGGCAAAAGGTGCATCTGCATCAAGTGGGGCGATGCGTTTGAGCGAGTTATTCCGAGTTATCGAAAAAAGCAGTCACGATCTCGAACAAGTAAAAGCCGTGTTTACCGAAATAAGTGCAATGATGACCGCAATCGAAACCGATCTGCGGGAAGAAAAAATCATTCAATGAATGTAAGAGGCGCGATGTGATACATATCAACACGCAAGACCAAATTCCTTTTGAGCACTTTGAAAAAGCGAGTCGCGATACACTCAAGTATTTGAATAAAAAGTTTGGCTACGGTACGTGGATGATGACCCGTAAGCATGAAGATCAATGGGTCATCTTACAGGTAGAAGGGAGCAAATACGGTATTGATGAATTGACCACACTCACGTGGAGCGATTCAATGTGCAGTCGTATGGTGCAGGGTGAAGGACCGCGCTGGGCGCCTGACGTTGACAGTGTCCCCGCGTATGTGAACGCGCCAATTTATCAAGCGGAGAATATTAAGTCGTATATTGGGATCCCTGTTTGCTATTCGGATGGTAACTTATTTGGCACCTTGTGCGCGATAGACACCGAACCGGTCGATCGCATTCCGCCTGACGGGTTGGAAACCATCGAGCTTGTCTCTAAATTACTCTCAACGCTATTACAGCTTGAGCTGCAAAACATCGACTTGTCGCGAAAACAAATGAGTTTTTTACCCTCACAATTAAAAGATCATGAAACCGGTTTTCTTAATCGATTAGGTTGGTCTTTATATTTAGAAAAAGAAGAAAGCAATATCCGTTCGGTGGGTACGCCCGTGCATGTGGTGGCTATTGATGTTTCTCAGAGCAACCAGTCAACGCATTTGAAAGATACCGCAATGACCACTCTGTTTGTGTCCATTCTCAATGGTGTTTTACATGACGATGGCTATATCGCTCGATTAGGGGAAGATATCTACACCATGCTCTGTGCCAATAAAACCGAAGAGCAAATGGCGGTGATGGTTGAACGTCTTGCGAAAGAATTGAGTGAGGCTCAGATCCCTGTCGCCATTGGCTTCAAAAAACACGACTATGGTGATAACTTGGATGCAACTGTGATTGCTGCCATCAAAAGTGTCAGGCAATCATTAACATAGTGTGTTCATGCCAGTGCCGTTGGTCGAGCAGGAACACCCACTAGCACAGGAAACGTCATGTCACGTAAGATAACACGCACTAAGCCTCGACCCTCCAAGCCTTGTATGGTGTGCCAATTTGTCAAAAGTGATATGAGCCGAGCAGTGCAGAGAGTGAAGCGGACCATTACGCGTACTGCCGTGCCATATGTTTCACCGGCACATTATACTGTCCCCGATAGCCAAGCCTGTCAGCAGGCGTTAGCACTGGTTAAACAATTTAGCCCTGAATTTTTAGTCAACCACTCCTTACGTAGCTACGCGTTTGGTCTGGCGATGAACCATAAAATAAAACAAGGTGTTGATAAAGAAGTCTTTTTTGTTGGCGCAATCTTACATGATATTGGCTTGACCGACTATGTTGCCCAACAAGACACCTTCGAAGTCGAAGGCGCCATTGCTGCACAAGCGTTTGCATTGGAACAAGGATTGTCGGCGGAGCAGGCCGATCTGATTCATGAAATGGTCGCATTGCATAATTCGGTAGGTGTAGCGCATCAATGCGATCCAGAAATCGCATTGCTGCACTTTGGTGCGGGAGCCGATGTGGCGGGGCTTTGGATCGAAGACATCCATAAAAAGACGCTGCATGAGGTGCTTGAGACCTATCACGATCAAGGGTGTCAGGCCGGAATGATTCAGCTTATCCAAGATCAGGTCACGCGCAAGCCGCATAGCTACATGTCGACCATGGTGGACTTAGGGTTCCTCAAAAAGGTGGCGAAACACCAATTTGCCCATAACCCGACATAAGCTGTTATATGCGACGTCAGGTTGTTGAGTCTGTCTGCTTTTCAACCATCTGAATCAAAAAGAATAAAAGGGCTATTGACCTCGGGTTAAATTTCATTAAAGTACACCCACGTTCGCAGCGCAGTCTGCGGACTATGGTGCTACCACGCATAACTGCGTTGCCCTGGTGGTGGAATTGGTAGACACAAGGGATTTAAAATCCCTCGGCGTTCGCGCTGTGCCGGTTCAAGTCCGGCCCGGGGCACCATTAATAAGCAAGACGGCGACCTTAAGGGTCGCCGTTTTTGTATGTCTTTTCCTTGTTCAGTGCGTACGTTGTGCTTCACAATTTTGAAGAAAACAGACAGGTATCTGCGTTGAATTAACGCTATTTTTTGACTAAAATTTAATCAGTGATGACAAGAGTGACTGTGAAAAGGCGATTAATGCAGAAAAAAACAAAAAAGGTGACGACGGCGATGATAACGCGTGCGGTAGCAAGCTCGACCGCGATTGAGACGCAAGCATCAACCGAAGAAGTGGAGGCAAGGCTTAAAGCGAGCAGGCAGAAATATCAAAACTTAGCGCTCGCTGATTGAGAAAGATGAAAATGTGAGGGGTAAAATGTCGTTAATCAGCCGCTCCATGTGCTGGTAGTCATGCCCGACACCAGCTTGAATTGCCGCAATGTAAAAATCTTTGTTTTCTTCCCAAAGTCGATAGTCCAACAATCCTAATCCCGCCTGTTGGCACAGCACATCAATGAGTAAACGCGATATTCGTCCGTTTCCTTCTCGAAATGGGTGAATAAGAATGAACTCAACGTGACTTTGTGCAAGGTAACGAATGAGCGTCGCGCGCGGCATTACCGATACCCCCGCGTACTGGTTGAGAAAGACGCTTTCAAAATGCTGCAAACAGGCCCCTATCTGCTTGGGGGAAGTAAAACGAAACCCACCTTTACTCAGCTCAACATTCCTCACCTGACCGGCCCATGGGTAAACATTGCCCAGCCATTGTCGATGCCAGCTGGCGAGGGTGCTAACCCTTAATTGGCGTGGGAAATGGCCGCCGGTGAATACACGTTCGTAAAGCTTCGCAAGTAAGACAGCTTCAATGTCTTCCATTTTGGTGGGATCAGTCACCCCCATGTGGTTTTTGAGGACGCGTTCGTTAGAGCCCGGTTGGTATTGTGCCTCACTGGATTGTGTTTGATAGCGGCTCATGGCTTCTCCCTCTACATCGACTCCTTTGATTTTAGTTCAGAGACGTGTGCAAGGGCGCAAGGCGATAAATGCAATGCGTGATCGTCAAATGGATAAGGTGAGTCACTGAGTCTGTTGATCAACAAGGCAACGCTAAGGCTGCCTTGTGATCATCACGCGGTTAGGAGGGCTAAATCATGCTAAAGCATTGTATTTCATTCTGGTGTGCCAAACGGTAGTGGATATCTTGCGGATCCTTACGCCCCGATTGTCGAATAACCACCCCGCGTTTGACCCAGGTCGCCATCATCGCTTCAATACCGTCTGGGCTTATCCCATACTGGTTGGCGAGGTCTGTGCGACTAATGACACCCGCCTGACTGACACTGGCTTTGAGCTTTTGCAGGATCATAATAGGTCTCCTTAAACCAATAGGGATGTTTGCCGACATAGCGCATGAGTGCCACCACGATAATCAGTAAGGCACAAAGGCCAGTGATGTAGAGTGTGGCTGGCGTGGTGGCGACACTCAACTGACTGAATTGGTAGCATAACGTGGCTCCGCTTACCGCGAGCAGCATTGACCAGCTCGCCACAAACAGGGCAAATCGGCGACCAAACTCGCGTGTGTAGGCGCCCAGAGCGGCAACACATGGAGTGTATAGTAGGATAACAATGAGATAGGCCATCACGCTGGCGGTGCTAGTGAATTGACGATGCAGATTATCAAACGTTGTCATACTGACTTCTTGCGCTTGTGCGGCGGCCTCGGTGTTTTCAATTTCACCGACATCGATAGCCAATGGATCGGTATAATCAATGCCAAATAAGTTTTCAGGAATGCTCTGGACCGCTTCGACCAGCGCTTCTCCGAGTGTGGTCTCTTCTTCGGCTTCTTCGCTGGGCGCATAAAGGTTATTCAAGGTGCCGACGACGGCCTCTTTGGCAAATAGCCCGGTCACCAACCCGACGGTAGCAGGCCAATTATCCTCTTCAATCCCGATAGGTGATAGGGCCGGCGTGATTACTTGTGCGGTTTTCGAAAGGACGGAGGACTCGCTGTCTTCGTGTCCGAACGATCCATCCGTGCCTAACGAGTTGAAGAAGGTCAGAATCGTCACCACGATAACAATGGTTTTACCTGCACCAAGGACAAACCGACGCAGTTTTTGCCACGTGTTGTTCATCACATGGCGTACGCGCGGCAGCTCGTAGTCAGGGAGTGTCATCAGCAGGCTTTCACTATGCCCTGGATAAAGGGTGTGACGCAGTATCAGGCCGGTGATTATCGCAGCGACAATGCCAAGTAAGTAGAGGCCGAAAACAAGGTTTTGTCCGTTTTGTGGGAAAAACGCCGCGGCGAAGAGGGCGTATACAGGCAGGCGAGCGCCACAGGACATAAACGTTGCCATCGCGGCCGCGGTTTTGCGCTCGTGAATCTGTTCTAATGTGCGCGTTGCCATCACGGCGGGGACGGTGCACCCAAAGCCGAGGATTAAGGGAACAAAGGCTTTGCCCGGCAACCCCATTTTTTGCATTAAACCGTCTAATAAAAAGGCGGCACGTGCCATGTAGCCTGTGCTTTCTAATACCGTTAAAAACAGGTACAAGCCTGCAATAACAGGAATAAAGGTCGCAACGGTTTGAATGCCTCCTCCGAGGCCATCGGCGAGAATAGTGACAATCGCCGTCGGCAGTACACCGTCAAGAAGCTGGTGGGTGCCGTCTACCAGTATCGCGCCGGCGGCAATATCGAAAAAGTCGATAAAGGCGCCGCCAATGTTGATGGCAAACACAAACATCGCATAGAGGACGGCGAGCAAAATGGGCAGTGATAAGAAGGGGTTGAGAATGACTTTGTCTAGCTTCTCGGTATTATTGCGACTGAGATGACGAAGCTCGCGGCGAGCCTGGTGAACCATGTCACGAATCGCACTGTAGCGTGTATCAGCAATGACGATGTCAGTGTCTAAGTCTGAAAGGGCTTGGTTTGCCATCGTAAACTGCTGCTGGTCAGCATCGGTACTACCATCAGGCAAGCGTCCCCGCTCTAAGCATTCGAGCAAGTGCGCACGTTGATTCACTTGTGCCGCGGCGGAATGAAGAAAACCGGCGCCAAGCTGGTTTTGAATCCAGTTTTCTAATGGCGCACCGTAGTTCAGGTACATTGCCTCACATACGGGTAAATGGGTGGTCAAGTGGGCGAGCTGATGGCACAGGGTGTCGACGGTCGCCGGTTGACATGCGGTGACGGTCAATACGGGACAGCCCAGCATCGTTTGTAATTTGGCGGTGTCGAGTTGTTGACCATTACGATCAAGCAAATCCATTTTATTGATCACCACCACCATAGGGACACCGCGTTCACGCAGTTGAAGGGTGAGGTATAGACCGCGCTCTAGGCAATTGGCATCTAAGACATTAATAATAAAATCATTCTCACCGCTATCGATGGCGTAAGTGGCAATTTGCTCATCAATACTGGCGTCAAAGCCTGCGTTTAGCGCATAAARACCGGGTAAATCTGTGATTTGACAGTCGTTATGCGCCAGAGAGAGCGTACCGACTTTTTTGTCGACAGTGACGCCAGCCCAATTCCCGACTTTCTGTTGTGAGCCGGTGAGCGCATTAAATAAGGTGGTTTTCCCGCAGTTTGGGTTGCCTGCGAGTACAATGCGGCGTGAGCTCATCAGAGTACCTCCACGTCAATCAGTTTCGCGACGTCACGACGTACGATCAGTTGTTCGCTATCGAGACGAATTTGAAGTGGATCACCCAGTGGGGCGCGTCTGACAAGCTCAACGCCTGTGCCTGGAATCACGCCCATGACCGCGAGGCGGTGGCGGATAGAGGCAGGCACATGATGGACACTGGTGATACGCGCGGATTGGCCGCGACCAAGCGTGGACAGTTTCATAGTGCGAGATCCAAATAAGAATGGTTTTCATTGGATATTACGCTTAAATTTCACGTTGTTTTTTGCGTCGGATCAAGTTAAGCGGCGAGTGGAAAGTGTGAGAAGTGTCACAACAAGGTAAAGGGTTGATATGGCGAATGATTTGTAAGTGCCACGAAAAAGCCGGAATAAAAAAGCGGCCGATTGGCCGCATTCAGTACTGAGATAGGCTGATGGTTGTCGATTATTTTTGGGACTGATGTGCCGCTCGCTGGTGATTCAGTTTGTCGATCGCGATGGCTAATAGTCCAGACCCATTATCACTGTCAGGGCCAAAGCCTGCGGCCTGTCCCGCTAATAAAGCAAGGGCGTCACTGACATGTGAAACGGCGTACACGTGAAACTCGCCTTTTTCTACTGCGAGTACTACATCTTTGCGGAGCATCAGGTTTTGGATATTGGCTTCTGGGATGATCACCCCTTGAGTGCTGCTCGGCCCTTTAAGCGTACACACATCAAAAAAGCCTTCGATTTTTTCATTTACACCACCAATGGGTTGCGCTTCACCGAACTGATTCATCGAGCCAGTAATGGCAATATCTTGTCGAAGTGGGACATCCGTGATCGCAGAAAAAATCGCGCAGAACTCCGCTATGGAAGCACTATCTCCATCCACACCGCCGTATGATTGCTCAAAAGTAAGATGGGTTTTGAGTGGAATGGTGTCCGTTTTACCCAATAAACTTGCCAGGTATGCTGACAAGATCATCACACCTTTGGAGTGAATACGGCCGCCGAGTTTCACACTTCGCTCGATATCCAGCACTTCTCCTTCCCCAAACGCCGTGGTCGCGGTGATACGGTTGGGTAAGCCAAAGCTGTAATCCGATGTGCTCAGTACCGAAAGGCCATTGATTTGACCAAGTGCCGTGCCATGCGTGTTGATAAGTGTGACGCCGTTTTCCACATTCTGCATCATGCTGTCACGCAATCGACTGACGCGCATATTGCGGCTGGCGAGGGCTTTTTCTACATGCAGGGCACCAATACTGTTTGCTTTGGCGTGGTGGGCCCAATAATTAGATTCACGCAATAGGTTGGCAATATCAGCGGAGTGTAGTGATAAGCGATTTTGATCGTCAGCTTGGCGAGCACTGTGCTCAATAATACGCGCAATGGCACTGCGACTGCAGTGAAGAAGATGACTGTCATGAATAATGCTTGAAATGAACTTGGCGTATTGTTGCTCGGTGCTCTCAGTGCGCGGCATGTCATCTTCAAAGTCGGCGGTGACCCGAAACAGCTCAATAAACTCCGCATCGTAACGTTGGAGTAGCTGATAGGTTTGATAGTCGCCAAACAAAATGATCTTAACATCCAGAGGAATCGGCGCCGGATCGAGAGACACAGTCCCGCTTAGGGTCACTTCTCGCTCTAGGGCGCTAACACTTAACTGGCGGCTACTGAGGGCCCGCTTGATGCCATCCCACACATAAGGCTTCTCAAGGACTTTAATCGCATCCATCAGCAACACGCCGCCATTGGCGCGGTGAAGGCTCCCTGAACGAATCAATGAAAAGTCGGTAAACACCGTGCCTTTAAACGTGGCATTCTCAACATAACCGAACAGGTTGTGATAACTAGGGCTATCCTCAACCACGATCGGCGCTTGTGCGTCATTCTGACTGACTAACACATTGACTTGGTAACGGCGAGGGAGTTTTTTATCCAGCGCCGCATACGCGAGTGCGGCTTGCTCCTCACTGTCTTCAAGGAAAATATCGAGGTGCTCAAGCATGTCAGCTTGCATGGCGTCTAAAAAGGTTAAAATGTCAGGCAAGTCAGCAAAGTTTTTCTTAAGCGGTGCCATTTGCGTGGCGATGACTTCTTGGGCGATATCCTCATCCAAGGCTTTTTGTTTTTCCGCGTACTCAGATTCCCATTCGCCAAGTTGGCGAACAATACCGCGCAGTTCCGTCTCTAGCTTATCGATGACTTTGCCAAAGGCCATCTGCTCGTCGTGTGAGAGGGCGTCAAAGGTCTCCTCGGTATGAGGCTCCTCGCCATTTAGTGCCACAAATTGGTAATCACCTTGAGGGGTGATGGTCAAACTCACATTGTTTTTTTCTGCTGTTTCACTTAACCCCTGAAGGACGCTTTGTTGGCGCTCAGTAAGCTGGTTTTTCAGTGTTTCAGCACGCTGGTAATACATTTCGTTGTCAAATGCCATAGGCAGGGCGTTGGCCAGTTTGCCCATCAGTTGCTCAATATGCTTTTTGAGTTCACTGCCTTTACCCGCAGGCAGCTTCAGTACTTCTGGGGAGCGCGCTTCATGAAAATTAGCGACGTAACACCAGTCATAAACCGGTGACTCACTTTGCCAGTGTTGGTTGAGGTAGCGCATCATCATGGTGCGTTTTCCAAGTCCATTTTGGCCAATGGCATAGATGTTATAGCCTTTCTCTTTGATGGACATGGCGAACTCAACCGCGTGACGGGCACGATCTTGACCCACAATCTCGTCGAGTGGCGCAAGGTGTTTGGTTGAAGTGATGTCACTGTGCTTTAAACTGGACTCACGGTATAAACGATCGCTTGTTAGCGGAGTGATAGCCATAGAGCTTCCCATATTGGCATTTTGTCGGTGATGACTTTCAGTGTAGCGGCTGTAAGTGATTGTTTTAGTGACCTTGGTGGAGAAAGCTGGGATGGGGTCACAATTTTGCTTTGCCTGGTGGTTTTATGTACAAAACGGGCCGTTGGGCCCGGTACGATTGTGCGTTGGAACGGCTTAGTGAGATGCCTTTATCGCGGCGATCAGGGTATCGATATCTGCGCGGCAGATGTCTTTATGTGTCACCAAACGGGCTGGATTGCCGGACAGAGAGACGCGGATCTCCTTTTCCATCAGTCGCATTTGCAGGCGTGTACGATTGATTGTTTCGGCCACATCGACATAAACAATGTTGGTTTGCACAGGATAGCCGCTGGTGGAAAAGCCGTTCAGTTTTTCCAACTCACTGGCGAGGTAATGCGCATTAGCGTGATCCTCTGCCAAGCGTTCCACGTTTTCGGTGAGTGCTTTATAGCCGGCAACGGCCAATATGCCCGCTTGACGCATGCCGCCACCTAACATTTTACGAAGACGACGGGCTTTGTGAATCAGGGCTTTCGAGCCGAGTAGCAGTGAGCCGACAGGAGCGCCTAACCCTTTGGATAGACAAATCGTCATCGAGTCAAAGTGACAACTGATCGCCTTGATGTCCACCTCCAGTGCGACAGCCGCGTTGTAAACCCTGGCGCCATCAAGATGTAGCTGCAGTTGATGTTGGTCGCAAAATGTTCGCGCCTTGGCTAAATAAGACAAAGGTAACACTTTGCCACCTATGGTGTTTTCCAAGCTGAGCAGCTTAGTACGGGCAAAATGAAAGTCATCGGGCTTGATAGCTGCGGCGATTTTATCGAAAGACAAGGTCCCATCTGACTCGTTCTCAATGGGTTGTGGCTGAATCGAGCCCAACACAGCAGCACCGCCTGCTTCGTATTTGTAATTGTGCGCTTGCTGACCACACAAATACTCATCACCGCGCTCGCAATGCGCCATCAGGGCCAATAAATTGGCTTGGGTACCCGAGGCGGTAAAGAGTGCGGCTTCAAAACCATGTCGTTCAGCCGCCCATGTTTCCAGCGCGTTAATGCTCGGGTCGTCGCCATACACATCATCGCCCACAGGGGCGTTAGCCATGGCGTCTCGCATGGCAGCATCGGGCTGGGTCACGGTGTCAGAGCGAAAGTCAATCATGGGGTAACGTCCTTGTCGTCAGTTATTTAAGTGGGTGATGCGCGTTTACGTCTGAGCATAGCAAAAACCCATTGACTAAAAATAGTGACAAATGTGGGTTATTGACTTGGAAAATAAAAAAGGCCTCCGATGAGGCCTTGGTACAGATTGTTATCACAGACGCGCGCGATTAGCTTTTCAACATCTGCCAGTACTTTTGATAGATTTTCACCGCTTCACCGACATCATTGGTGAATTCACCTTTATTAACTGCTTCATCGGATGGGAAGATGGTGCTGTTCTCTTTTAGCTCGGCCTCTAAGTACTCAGCCGCGTTGGTGTTCGGGGCTGGATAGCCAAATTCTTCCACCAATTTCGCCTGATTCTCAGGACGATACATAAAATCGATAAACTGGTGTGCCAAGGTCTTGTGTTCTGCGTTTTTTGGGATGATAAAATTATCCATCCATAAGATCGCCCCTTCCTGTGGGTAGACGAACTCAATGCCTTCGATTTCTTGTTGCGCCATGTAAGCATTGCCGTTCCATTGTTGGCCAATGCTCACTTCACCGGTAACAAACGGCACATGCGGCGCATCAGAGTTGTACACGACCACGTTATCGCGTAACTCACGCAGGTATTCATAGGCTTGTTTAATTTCAGCCTCTTCGGTGCTGTTAATGCTATGACCTTGTGCTTTCAACGCCATGCCAAACACATCACGCACATCATTCAATAGCATGACTTGGCCGTTGAAGTCGTCACGCCATAAGTCAGCCCACTTGGCCACTTTACTGCCATCGACGTAATCACTGTTGTAGCTAATGCCAGTCACACCAAACACATACGGCAGCGAATAGTCATTGTTTTTGTCAAAAGGTTGACCCAGTAGGCCTGGGCGCAATTGATTAAAATGGCTAATTTGGCTCTTATCAATTTTGGCGAGCATCTCTTCATTGACCATTCGCTCAATGAAATAGGTTGAGGCAAACGCCAGATCGTAGCCTTCGCTATTTAGGAGTTTAAGCTTGGCATACATGGCTTCATTACTCTCAAAGGTCGAGTAATTCACGTCGACTTGATACTCCTCTTCGAACGCTTCAATCACGTCCATTGGCATGTATTCTGCCCAGTTGTAGAGGTTGAGTACCTTATCGTCTGCATGAACGCCGCTTGCAAAGATGGCTGAAAGCGCAAGTGTCGTGGCGGTGATTCCGTGAGAAATTTTTTTCATTGTCATGATCCTTCAATGGCTTACTGGCCGAGTACACGTCGAGCGCATCATATTGTACTTGACCTTAGTGTCAACGAGTTTTTTACCAACCTGGATAAAGTGTAATACCTTGCTAACGTTAGCATAACCGTCGCCATCTCCCCCAAATGGTCGGGTAAAGTGATGAGAATAAGGGCTTGCCAGAAAGGGAGGACGGTGCCAGTATTTGCGGCCTTTGAGAGTGTGTTGGCGCTAAGCCATAGTGCTTGTCTTTTTTTACTACCTTTTCTTTTTAATACTAAGAGTAACCATTGAGAGCATGGTCAAAACGGTTCGACCTGATAAAAACTTCAACGCGGTGACAAATTACTATGTCGCCAGCCAAAACCAAACGCTGTCATTTCCTGCTTTGGCAGGCACACAAGAGGCAGATGTGTGTATCATTGGAGCGGGTTTAACGGGCCTGAATGCCGCCATTGAATTGCGACAGCGTGGCTACAGTGTCACCGTTATAGATGCGCGAACGGTGGCGTGGGGAGGGTCTGGCCGGAATGGTGGCCAATGCCTCGTGGGATATTGCCTTGGGCTGAGAGAAGTTGACGAAACCTATGGGCAAGCTTGGGGCAAACAGTTATGGGACTTGTCGGTTGAAGCCGTTGATATTGTGCGTGAGCGTATCCAGCATCACCAGATTGACTGTGACTTTCAACCCGGCTATATCGAGCTTGCCTTAAATTCCGCGCAGCAAAAAGAGCTGCAAAGCTGGCATGCATTAAAGCAAGGACGTTATCAGTATCCTGATGCCCAGTGGTGGGATAAAGCGCAAGTGGCAGATGTTGCAAATACTGACCGCTATCTAGGCGGATTATACGATCCCAATAGTGCGCACATTCACACGTTAAACTACACGCTAGGCCTCGCTCGTGCCGCGGCGAAAATGGGTGTGAAAATCTATGAGCACACCCCTGCTACACGTTTGGTTAAGGGGCAACCTCATGCGGTGATCACGCCTCAAGGTCGAGTGAATACACCTCGAGTTTTACTTGCTTGTAACGCCTATCTAGAGGGGTTACACCGCCAAGCGCAAGCCAAGGTTCTGCCCGTTGCCTCGTTTATTGCTGTTACCGAACCGCTCGGGGAGCGCATGCCAATTACCAATCGCATGGCGATGTCGGATCTCAACAACTGTTTAGATTATTTCCGCCCGACGGCAGAGGGGCGCTTGTTGTTTGGGGGTGTCAATCATCCCTTTAATCGAGAATATAAGGATTCGACCCAGCGGCTCCACCGGCGGATGACTAAGGTTTTCCCTCAACTGGCCCAGGTAAAAATGGACTATCATTGGGGCGGGATGTTTGCCGTGACCCGCAGTCACATGCCGCACATTGCGCATCTTGGCAATGATATATATACCGCACATGGTTATACGGGGCATGGCGTTGGATTAACCAATATTGCGGGGCGAGTGGTTGCAGAGGCCATCGATGGCCAAGCCAGTCGCTTTGATGTGTTTGCTCGTTTAAAGCATGGCTGGATCCCCACACCAAAAATGCTACGTAGCCCAGTGCTCGCGCTTGCGATTTGGAAAGCAAAACTCGAGGATTTACTCCGTTGATATCTCGAAAGGAAATAACGTTATCGATTAGGTTTGCTTATGGTTACGATAAATAACACATGTTGTCCTGCCCGTTAAACGCAGTAAGGTAGCGTCTTTATTCCTAGGCGGAGACAAGTGTTTGAGCAACCTGGCTATCATCGATGATATTGCGACGCATGGACTCAGTGTGTGTGACGGATTTTTGTCAGCGCAAGAGGTGCATGACTTGCACACATGCCTACCGGCCCAATGGTCGCAAGCCACCATTGGCCGCGAACAAAAACAGCACACCAATACGCAAATTCGCCGGGATAAAATTCACTGGTTAGAGCGCGGGCGCCAGCCTGCTGTGGATGCATTATTAGCAAAAATGGCTGATCTTCAGCAGGCATTTAATCGTCATCTTTTTTTGGGGCTGTTTGAATATGAAGCGCATTTTGCCAAGTACAACCCCGGCGACTTTTATGCCAAGCATTATGATGCCTTCGAAGGACGGTCAAACCGTAAGGTGACCACCGTGTTGTATCTCAATGAAGACTGGTCTGAACAAGACGGGGGCGAAATCGTCATTTACAACCCTGACGGTAGCCATCGGCAAACCCTATGGCCGAAAGCGGGGCGATTGGTGACGTTTTTATCCGAAGCTTTCCCTCATGAAGTGCTTCCAGCCAAAAGACAGCGTTTTAGTATTGCAGGTTGGTATCGACTGAATGGTATGAGCGGTCAGCGAGTTGATCCAATCCGCTAACGGCAGCCATACTCACTGTCTAACAGTATTGAACAAGGCAGTGTTATATGGCTCGCCCTCCCGAGCAGCAAAGTTTCTTTTCTGATGCGGCATTTGATAGCCACCCGATCACTGATATGCCTGATGCTCAGGTAGACTGGTGGCCGAAGTGGTTATCAGTGGGCTGTGCTGACACATTGTTTTCAACCTTACTTGCACAAACGCCTTGGCAACAATTGCCGATTTCGTCGTTTGGCCGCACCGTGATGCAGCCACGTCTATTGGCATGGTATGGTGATCATCCTTATACCTACAGTGGGCTAACGCTTCAGCCGCTGCCTTGGACTCACCCTTTGCGCCAACTTAAATGCTGGGTAGAGGCGCAGTGCCAGACCCCCTTTAACACTGTCCTGTTAAATCGTTATCGCAGCGGCAGCGATTACATGGGATGGCACCGAGATGATGAGTCCGAGCTGGGAGAGCAACCTACGATTGCCTCTGTCAGCTTGGGCGCGAGCCGCCGTTTTCTCTTTCGTCATCCTAAGCGGCAAGAAAAGCGAGAGGTTTTATTGAATCACGGATCCTTGTTGGTGATGAGAGGTACAACCCAAACTCATTGGCAGCACAGTTTGCCGAAAACACAAAAGCCGACGAGCGAGCGAATCAACTTAACATTTCGCTTCCTTACCCCCTCTGACAAATAGGGCGCCACGCGGACGCCTTTCAATCACGGTGGCTCAAAAAGTTGATAAGAAGGCGAGCCGATGGGTCGCTCGCCGTTACCTATTTGAGCGATTGTGGTTATTCAACAATCAAGCTGACGTCTTGGTAATCCCTATAGCCCCGAAGCAAGACTGAAAACTCACCTGGCGATGCGCCATCAAACCGGCAGATTTCGTTATTTCCGCCTTGATAGGGGCGACAATCCCAGTTATCAGCGCTAACTTGACCACCTTGTTTGACATAAAGGTCCACATCGCCTGTACCGCCGTAGGTGCGGATGACAACATCACTGGTGGTCTCTAACTGGTAGCGATAGGTGCGCTCGCTGCCACGATCCCCTGATATGTTGTTGATAGGCTGCCCAAGTTTGAGGTTATTACCCGGATTAGGCTGCGAGTCTGCGTTGGCTAGCTCTACCGTATAAGCAAGGCCTAGCTTAGTGAATTTGGTTGCATGACGTCCCTCGCTATCACTGTTGGCGAGTGTGTCGCGAGGGGTATGAATATTGGGATTGTAGTCATTGAATTTTGCTTCGAACGGCATGGCTGCAGGATAGCCTGCTTGATGCCAAGACGCGTGGTCGGAGCACGCATATCCGCATGTATCAAAGCCATAGCTAAGTGTAGGCAAATAGGTATCGAGTAATTGAGTGAGATACTGGGTGAGCCCGCTATCGGTATAATCGGTAATAAAGACAATATCTTCTGCTGAGCCTTGGTAGTTGGTCATATCAAGCTGCAACACGCCACGTACATCTTTGCCTTGTTGTTTAAATTGGTTAGCAATAGCTTGCGAGCCACGGAGTCCAACTTCTTCGGCGGCATAAGCGACAAAGGCGATACTGCGTTTGGGTTGAAAGTCATTCTGCGATAAAATACGGATGATCTCTGTCACTGCCGCAATCCCGGAGGCATCGTCATCGGCGCCAGGAGCGATACTTTGCTCGTCTGTGCGTGCACCAATGGTGGAATCGAGATGCCCACCAATCACAACCCACTCATCAGGGCTTTCTGCGCCTTCGATAGTCATCATCATCGACGCTTGGTTATAACCACTGTGCGACACTTGAGAGATTGTCACACCGTTTAATCCCTGAGCGAGTGATTGCCAGCGTGCCTTTATCCAATCGGATGCTTGTGCGCCCGATGTCGTGGTGTAGAAGCGGTTGGGAAAGTCGGTCAGGCGATCGATGGTATTCACGATTAAACTTGATTGAATTTGGTCCAGCCAAGGTGTTACGAGCGCCTGCTGCTTGATAGCTGGTGGTGTAAAGCTTGCGCGGGACACCGGCATATTGCTGGCTGCCATGGCACTTTGTGCTGAGGTGTGCACGATGTAGCCACCACAGCGGTGGTGATTTTCATGCATCTCATGAGACAGCGCGGCCAGTTGCGATTCACTGACTTCACCTACCCATGCTTTGCCATTGCTTGCAACAGCGTGTGACAACATCGGTCTGGCGCCAGCGTGACGCGCCGTTTGTTGCGCATCAGCGCCAATGGAAATCCAGACTTTATCGTCGCCTTGACCCGCGTGGGCAAAGTTGGTTGCCAGCACGAGCGCGAGCATTGTCATTTTGTATTTCATGTTTCCTCCTTGATTTGAATATTGTCGCATTACTCCTTGCAACCCATTCACTGTAGAGGAAAAATACACGTTGTTTAAAAATTAAGACAGACACATTGCGGACATAAAACTTGTCACAAAAATGTTAATAAGAGATAAAGTGAAGATAAAACAGGGAGTGAAGAATAAAAAGGCAAACCATGCTGAAAAGATCCGCAAACTGGGTGGATTTTGATGTTTTCGTTTGCAAAACAGGCAGCTGACACTTTTTTTAAATAATAAGTGTTGACTCGATCACGTTAATCCGTAGAATGCCTCCCCGTACTCAAGAGGCAGCAGCGTTAAGGCGCGTTGGCAGAGTGGCTATGCAGCGGATTGCAAATCCGTGGACCTCGGTTCGACTCCGGGACGCGCCTCCATGTTTCTCTTAGTGCAGTAAAATTCGGACGCGGGATGGAGCAGTTTGGTAGCTCGTCGGGCTCATAACCCGAAGGTCGGCGGTTCAAATCCGCCTCCCGCAACCAATTTTAGGTTGCTGAAGAAGCACTTAACGATTGATCATAAGTCAATACGACCTTCGGTCGGTGCCGTTGCACGGCGCGTTAAATCCGTCTCCCGCAACCAATTTTACACAGCGTCATGCAACGCTTAATTGCATAAGGCGACATTAGCTCAGCTGGTAGAGCGCGACCTTGCCAAGGTCGAGGTCACGAGTTCGAACCTCGTATGTCGCTCCAAGTTTTGCCCACATCAAGCAATAATTGATGTTACGGACGCGGGATGGAGCAGTTTGGTAGCTCGTCGGGCACATAACCCGAAGGTCGGTGGTTCAAATCCGCCTCCCGCAACCAATTTTAGGTTGCTGAAGACGCACTTAACGATTGATCATAAGTCAATATGACCTTCGGTCGGTGCCGTTGCACGGCGCGTTAAACCCGCCTCCCGCAACCAATTTTCCAAGCGTTACTTAACGTTTGAAGAAATAAGCGACATTAGCTCAGCTGGTAGAGCGCGACCTTGCCAAGGTCGCGCTCTACNAAATCCGTCTCCCGCAACCAATTTTACACAGCGTCATGCAACGCTTAATTGCATAAGGCGACATTAGCTCAGCTGGTAGAGCGCGACCTTGCCAAGGTCGAGGTCACGAGTTCGAACCTCGTATGTCGCTCCAAGTTTTGCCCACATCAAGCAATAATTGATGTTACGGACGCGGGATGGAGCAGTTTGGTAGCTCGTCGGGCTCATAACCCGAAGGTCGGCGGTTCAAATCCGTCTCCCGCAACCAATTTTACACAGCGTCATGCAACGCTTAATTGCATAAGGCGACATTAGCTCAGCTGGTAGAGCGCGACCTTGCCAAGGTCGAGGTCACGAGTTCGAACCTCGTATGTCGCTCCAAGTTTTGCCCACATCAAGCAATAATTGATGTTACGGACGCGGGATGGAGCAGTTTGGTAGCTCGTNCCCGCAACCAATTTTACACAGCGTCATGCAACGCTTAATTGCATAAGGCGACATTAGCTCAGCTGGTAGAGCGCGACCTTGCCAAGGTCGAGGTCACGAGTTCGAACCTCGTATGTCGCTCCAAGTTTTGCCCACATCAAGCAACAATTGATGTTACGGACGCGGGATGGAGCAGTTTGGTAGCTCGTCGGGCTCATAACCCGAAGGTCGGTGGTTCAAATCCGCCTCCCGCAACCAATTTTAGGTTGCTGAAGACGCACTTAACGATTGATCATAAGTCAATATGACCTTCGGTCGGTGCCGTTGCACGGCGCGTTAAACCCGCCTCCCGCAACCAATTTTCCAAGCGTTACTTAACGTTTGAAGAAATAAGCGACATTAGCTCAGCTGGTAGAGCGCGACCTTGCCAAGGTCGAGGTCACGAGTTCGAACCTCGTATGTCGCTCCAATCTCCATGATTTCCCTCATCAACTTTATCCAATATGACGTGTCTCTTCAGGCACAGCGTAGCGCCTTGTATCACTTGTCGCGTCTAGAAGCATTGTTTCTAGCGTGACGGTTTCGTCAATCTGCGAAAAGTGGGCAAGGCCGACTGAGTAAATAAACGGATAGCGTTCTAAAGATAATCGGCGGCAAAGCCTGAGATAGAAGCGATCCAATTGTGCTTCGACTGCATCGACATCCTGTTGAATCAATAATACCGCAAACTCACAGCCCTCTAGGCGCCCAATCCAGCCTAAGTCACCGAACACATCCGTTAGACAGCCAGCAAATTCTTTCAGCACTTTATCGCCAGCATGCTTGCCATAGCGCTGATTCACGCCTTGTAACTGGCGAACATCAAAGTGTAATAACGTATGTTGATCTTCAATGACAACATCGTCTGTTAGATAACTGTTTACTTCTCGGTAAAAGCCGCGTCGATTGAATACGCCTGTTAGCGGATCAATGACATTTTGTTGCGTCATTATCAATTCATGCTCGACGATACGCGCGAGGTCTGACAGCGCGCGCTGACAGGCATCCGTAAGCTCGCGAGGATGATGATCGATGACACAGAGCGTTCCGAGCAGGTGCTCGCTATCTAGGCTAAAAGGAAAGCCTGCATAAAAACGGATATAGGGAGGACCGGTTACCAAAGGGTTGTCAGCAAAGCGACGATCGTTGTGAGTATCCTCAACAATTAATGGCTCTAACTGCTGAATAGCGTGACCACAAATCGATTCGCTTCGACTTGTTTGGTTGACGGCTAAACCACGCTTGGCTTTAAACCACTGCCTCTGTTCATCGACCAAGCTAATGGCGACAACGGGGCAATCCGAGACATATGCAGCGACTCTGACAATCCGCTCAAATCTGTCTTCGTGTCCAGTGTCTAATATACCCAGATCGTGTAATGCGTGTAGTCTTTGCTGCTCATTATGAGTGGGGCGTGCCGGTTCCATGCCTTTTCCTCCTTGTCGCTACTCCTATTGTAGCCAACCACACACAAGGTAGGGGCAATAATTGTTAGTGGCGGTAAATATCGTTAGAAATGCGAATGCCTTTGGTGAAAAATTCAATTAAGTCATAAGGGTATATGATTTTTTGTTGTCGATATTTTTAAGGGTGCGAGAGGCCGAAAAACTCAGTTTGTAAAAAACTTGTTTCAATGATATTTTCCATCGCTTATTCAGTATTCACACTGTTGGAAGAGGCGGTGACGCACCCGGATTGATCGCGTGCGTGACAGCGACTCTATACTCTTAGTACTTGTTGTTTTTAGAAGGTTTGCTTATGGCGTTTTTAGCGAGCTGTGATACCCAATATCCGCTGACTCATCCGCATGCGGCGTCTGCTGTGGTGATGGTGCCCCCGCTTCATTTTAAGTTTAATGCACAAACGAGTGAGGATAATGGTTTTCAGCATGCGCCGTCACTGCCGGATGAAGAAGTGAAAACGCGCGCGATGGCCGAATTCAATAACATGGTGATGATCCTCCGCCGCCACGGTATCGATGTGGTGGTCATGGAGTACCCAGAATCTGATCCTGCGACGCCTGATGCGGTATTTCCCAATAACTGGTTTAGTACGCTCCCCAGTGGCGAGCTTTACCTTTATCCCATGGCATGCCCAAACCGCCAGCTGGAGGTGAAACCCGAGCGCTTAATGGCTGCATTGGACCGTGCAGGCTATGCCGTCAATCACGTACACAAAGTGAAGTGTCATGACAAAGACGATGCGTTTCTTGAAAGTACCGGCGCGATGGTTATCGACCATCTCAACCAGCGTGTTTACGCGGCGCTTTCACACCGTTGCGACAGTATTTTGCTAACTGAGTGGGCGGCAAAGGTGGGCATGCGACAAGTCGTGAGTTTCAACACGGAGATGAGCGATGGCAATCCCGTTTATCATACCAATGTGATGATGGCAGTGGGTGAAGAGTTTGCCGTTGTGTGCGATGAGGTGATCGAAGCTGGGCAGCGCGACCTCGTGTGTAACACACTGAGCCAAGATAAAACCTTGGTATCCATTAGTGAGTCACAAATGAACCAGCTTTGTGGCAATATTCTACAATTGCGCAATCGCCACGGTGAATCGCTCATCGTCATGTCACTGTCTGCTTACAGTGCTTTTACCGAAGAGCAAAAACGCACGCTGCGCCAATTTGGTAAACTGGTACCTATCGATGTCAACACAATTGAAACCGTGGGTGGGGGAAGCGTGCGTTGTATGATGGGAGAAGTCTTTCTACCTCGTCACCAAGCCGCGATGTCGGGTTAAAGGCCTTGGTTAAAATGTCGGTTTGATAGGCAAAACGGCGACGAATAGTCGCCGTTTTACGTTGCTATTGAGGCTATGAGTGCGCGCGTGTTTTGGCCTTGAGTGGCATTTTGTCAAACGAGACCCCCTTCCATCCGGTGACCATAAAGTTACGAATGTTTTTGTGATCCGTCCCCGAAGGATTGCTCAGCACGTCTTCGCGATAATACCCCCCAAAGCAGGCGAGCGTCTGCGCTTCCGTGAGCTCATGAAGTTGGCAGAATGCGAGTACTTTGCAAGAGCCTGTGTTCTGGCCTGCCTTATTGGCGAGATCACCGTTAGTGAATCGAGTAGGGGCGTAGTCGTAATGTGCATCTATCACCGCCATTGTCTCGTCAAACATTACCATATCTGGGGTTTGCGTGACTTTGGCGAGAAAGCTGTCTAAGGTCATGTCGGTTCCTGAGTTAATAACATGCGAGCTCTCGTCGAGAGTATATGCACGTTGTACCAACTTGTTTAACCAATGTGAAGCCAAGCGACGCGAGTAATGGATAAATATCCATCACTTAAACCAAAATTTTTGTTGCAGTGCTTTACATTAACTCGGGCCAACATTAGTATACCACCCTGTTCGGAGGGATGGCTGAGCGGTTGAAAGCACCGGTCTTGAAAACCGGCAAGGGTTAATAGCCCTTCCAGGGTTCGAATCCCTGTCCCTCCGCCACATATCAAAAAAGCCGCTGAGAAATCAGCGGCTTTTTTGATCGTGTAAAGACAGATCCCATCAGCATATTCAGCACCTTGCTCTGACCCTACATCTTCCTATTTGATACCGTAAGACGGGTATTGCACTGCTTGACCGCGTTTTTGATTTAGATAAGGAAACCTGATTACAAGCTACAAGGAGGCATTGATGAGGGTAATGCTACCGGCACCAGAACTACAGGACTCCGATTCGTTAGTTCACTGTATTTTGTCGCGTCGCAGTATTCGGGAGTATGCAGACGATGCGTTATCGCTTAGCGTGCTCTCTCAGTTACTTTGGTCTGCGCAAGGTGTCACGGGCGCCAATCACAAAAAAGCGACCCCCTCTGCTGGAGGTCTTTATCCCCTCCATATTAGACTTGTTGTCAATCGTGTTGCCGGGCTGGCTGCTGGATTGTATGACTATCATAGCGACAGCCATTCGCTGGAACGTGTTGAGAGCGGTGTACCGCACGATATGCATAACATCGGTATCGGAAACCAGCCTTGGCTAAGTGAGGCGTCGGTCGTTATGGGGGTGGCGGCAAAGCTTGAAGAGGCCACGCAGCATTTTTACTCACAGCATCCTTTAGGCGAACGTGGTGCACGCTATGTGTATATGGAAAGTGGCGCATTGGCGCAAAATGTTCACTTACAAAGCACAGCACTGAACGTCGGCTGTGTGCTGGTTGCTGGGTTTGATGATACCTTGACCAAACACGCGCTGAAATTAGCCGATAACTTGGCGCCCACTGCGTTACTGTGTATCGGCCATTGGGATGCGTCTTTTTAATCGATAAGCTGTGACGCTCGGGAAGGTGAGTCGGTTCGCTTTCCCGAGCGGAGCCTATCATGCTATTTCCGTCGCTCTTTCACGGAATGGTAGCCAATTCCCCAATTGTTCAGATTGACCTCCTCAATGATCACGAACGTTGTCTCTGGGTTTTTATTGAGTGTATCGACAAGTAACTTTGTCGTGCCTCGGATTAGCTGCTGCTTTTGTGCGTCTGTTACACCTTCATCGGTGATTTTGATGTTTACGTAAGGCATATCATGCTCCTATGTCATGAGGGGTAATCTGCATACATCTTGCTGACAACCGTCCATTGATTGTTTTCTCGAACCAGCCCGAGGTAGTCCAGATAGTGTTGGTCGAGCAACGGGCATGAGACCTTAACCATGGCTTGATTGCCCATGACTTCAATGGCTAACACTTGGTACGCGAATGGATAGCCTGCGTCCCGAGGAGTTGGGCGAGTGCGCACCAGCTGCAACCATTGATCGCGTGTGCGACGAATACCGGGTGAGATCAACACTATTTGAGGGTCAAAAATGCGTGCCAACTTCTGCGTATCCGCGTGATGTAACCCCTCAAAGTACTGTTGCACAACATCTAACACGGTAAGAAAAGCGCCCGACTCTTGTGTCATAAGGACTCCTTATTAGTTGTTTTGCTGTTCAGCGTTAACTGAAGCGATAAAGCTTGGTCTGGACTGGACGCGAGCCAACATTGCTTGGGTGTTAGGGCCTAGTTGAATATCCACTGGGAACAGTGCGCCCCATTGCGCATAAACGGTCAGCATAATATCCGCGGCAGAGACCTCATCGCCGCCCAAATACGGCTGAGATTGCAGGCGTAACTCTACAATGTGCCATAGTCGAGATATCTCTTGCGCGGCTGCAGAAAACAAGGGGAAGAGAGGCTCGGATTCTGTCGCGTGCTGGTTAAGAAAAAACAGTCGACCATAGGCGGGATGCATAGTCGCATTAGCAAACATGATATCGGTTAACGCTTTTTGCTGATTATCGGTATCCGTTGGCATGAAAGGGGAAGGATAGGTATTAAGTAAGTGCCACATAATCGCGGCGCCTTCGGTTAACACGCTCTCGTTGTGCAATAACGTCGGGACGGAGTTGACCGGATTAACCTCGCTTATCGAGCCAACAGTCATTTTATTGATCAGTTCAAAAGGTTGATCTAGTTCGCGCAAGATGATTTGTGTCGCCAAAGAGCAAGCGCCAGGAAGGTAATAGAGTGTATACATTGAAAAGCTCCATTGATTGTGGAAGAGGTTGTCGTTGTTGACATAGCGACTATAGAGCTTGAGGTTGTGTGAATATATGCGCACAATGAGAATGCATTGTGCTTAATTTGAGAATAATCATGGATAAACTACGAGCGATGAGGCTGTTTGTTCGCGTAGTGGAAATGGGCAGTTTTACACAGGTAGCCGATGAGTACAGCCTAGCTAAATCACTCGTGAGTAAAGAAATAAGCCGTCTTGAATCGTCGCTAGGTGCGAGGCTGTTACAACGCTCAACGCGCCGATTAAACCTTACGCATGTTGGCGAAGCGTATTTGCAACAGTGTCGAGAGATCCTAGATAAATTGGATCAAGCTGAGTCGTTGGTCCAGCAAAGCCATACCCAGCCCAGCGGAAAGTTAAAAGTGACCGCCTCGATGACGATGGGGTGACCATATTAGGAGAAGCCTTTGCTGAGTTTATGCAGCGTTACCCGGCAGTTGAGTTGGAAACTGTCTTGAGTGACGACACGCTTGATCTTATTACCAACGGCTTTGATATCGGGTTTCGAGCCGCAAGCCGGTCGTTTGACTCGAGTTACGTAGGAAAACCGTTGACGACATTCCGCTATCGAATTTGCGCATCACCCGCATATCTTCAGGCCAACGGTGGCATTGAGCATCCTGAGCAGCTTACCAAACATAACTGCTTTGAATATAGCTACTTTCGGGGCCGAAATACTTGGCCTATTGGCACTGATGGCGGGGTAGATATTGATGGGACGCTCAAAGCGAATAGTACGCTATGGATTCTTGAGGCGGTTAAAAAAGGTCTTGGCGTAGGCTTTTTACCCGATTTTGTTTGCGATAACGCGTTACAAGATGGCGAAATTGTCGAAGTGCTCGACGACTTTCCGCGTCCAGAATTAACGCTATATGCGTTATACCCTAACCGACAATTTGTTCCTCCACGCGTGATACATTGTATTGAATTTATGGAACAATGGTTCCAGAAAAAAGTAACATCTAGGCTGTAAGTTTTGAACCCGGCTGGCATTTTTGCCTTCAATGACTGGGTTTTTAAACGAACGGTTATACTATTACCGCCCTTTAACAGACTGAGGGGTGAGAAAGTGAAAAAGGCACTTGTACTGCTGTGTGGTTTTGCTTTGGTTGGAAGTTTCGTACTCCCTGAAATTTACAGAGAAATCATGAGGAACGATTTAGATTATGCTGCCATCTTGTTGATGATGCTTTATGGCTTCATGATGGTGATGACAGAGTTCGCACGCTCTCCTCAGATTTCTAGAGTCGTAAATATCATCATTTATATTATTTTCGCCAGTCTCTACTTACTGATATTGATGGCTTACCGGACAAGTAATGATGTTCCGGCGATTTTTAGTCTGTTTGCGTTGGTTACCGCAGTGTTCATCTTTAATTTGATTAGAACAACCACAGCGATTGAAAAAAACAGATTTCAGCCATCAGAGAATGCTCGTGACTTGGAAGACTGAGCCGTGCAATGTGTGTTCATAGCGGGCGAGAAGCTGCTTACATATCCCCCTTATGTGCGCAAACTAACAGCTTGGTGATGCTTTTCCTTACAGGTTGGGCAAAAACACCTAATATGTTAAGAAATTGTACCGTGCGATAAAGGCTCGTGACTGAACTGATCTCTCATCCCGAATGGCTACTGCTTGTGCTGGCCCCCGTGTTTTTCTTATGCATGTTGGGGGAGTACTGGGTAGCGCTGCGCCGCGGAAAATTGGGCGATAATGCCCGTTATTACGTGCCGGAAGTGCTTTGCAATTTTACCTTGGCGGGGCTGCATCAAGCTGCAGATTTACTGACCGGGCTGCTGATTGCCAAGGTGTATTTGTGGTGGTTTGGCTGGCGGCTGTTCGATATTGAAATGTCGGTAGGCTTGTTCTTATTACTGATGATCGCGCAGGATTTTTGTTATTACTGGTTTCATCGCGCCAGCCATCGTATTCGCTGGATGTGGGCGGCGCATGTGGTGCATCATAGCTCTGAGCGGATGAACTTTAGCACCGCGTTTCGCCAAAGCTTAATGTACCCGCTGGCAGGGATGTGGCTGTTTTGGTTGCCCCTGGTGGTGATTGGGTTTCCGCCGCAATGGGTGGTGTTTGTTGTACTGCTGAATTTAGGGTTACAGTTTTTTGTTCACACTCAATGGATAAAGACACTCGGGCCTGTGGAGTGGATTTTTAATACCCCGTCTCATCATCGCGTTCATCATGGCGTGAATCCTCAGTACATCGACAAAAACTACGCGGGCATTTTAATCATTTGGGACAAGTTATTTGGCACCTTCGAGCCGGAATCTGAACCGGTTCGCTATGGGATCCCCAAGCCAGTGAATAGTTTCAACCCTCTGGTGGTAACTTTTGCAGAATGGCAACAAATGTGGCGAGACGCCACGCAGCCCGATCTGAGCGTTCGGCAACGATGGCAGTGCTTGTTTGCACCGCCAGAACGAGACACCAGGAGCTGATAATCGCTAGTTAGCCTAGCGTGTCTTCTCCGTGAGATACTGAACAAGACACCTCTATTGCGCCTGAATGCGTTATAATACCGCCCACATCGACAACATTAGGGGCACTATGAAACATCGTACCTTCGTCTTTATCGGCATGGCGATTCTTGCTGTGACCATCACCATTTTGATTTCGTGTCAGCGCCCCCAAGCTCCTCTTGTGCCTGATTTCCAATCCTTTGCCGCGGGGGCTGAGCGTAAGCAGGCGTTTTTTGATTACTTCACCCCTGTGGTTAATGCCATTAACAGCCAAGTACTGGCGGATCGCACCGCATTAATGGCATGGCATGCGCGTAAAAGTGAGCTAAGTAGCCGAGAAATAAAACGTGTCCGAGCGCTCGCCGAACAGTATGAGCTGGAGGGTTTTGATGTCGGCCAAGAAGCCGACTGGATGGCGCTGATCCAACGGGTGGATATGATTCCTCCGTCGTTGGTGTTAGCGCAGGCGGCGAACGAGAGTGCGTGGGGCACGTCGCGGTTTGCACGGGAAGGGAATAACTACTTCGGCCAGTGGTGCTTTAGTAAAGGATGTGGACTGGTGCCCAAGCAACGTGCGGAAGGGAAAGTGCACGAAGTCGCAGCGTTTGATAACCCGCAAGCCTCGGTACAAAGCTACATCAATAACTTGAATACCCATGCCGCGTACCAAGGGCTACGCGAGATCCGCGCCAGCTTGCGTGAGCAGAATAAACCGCTGTCTGGTGCAGCGCTTGCTAATGGGCTAGGGCGCTATTCGGAGCGTGGCCAGGCGTATGTGAAGGAGTTACAAGCGATGATCCGCCACAACCAACTGGATAGGCTTGACCAGCCATCATCCTCATCCAATAACGACTAGGAAAGCCAATGATTACCCGTTTGCCTCGGTGGGTTGAAGCCGGGGCGTTTGTGTTAGCGCTGATCGCCGGTACCATCAATGCGATCGGTCTGTTGGGCTTTGAACATCAAGCCGTCTCACACGTGTCAGGCACCGCGACGCAATTTGGCTCGGGGTTGTTTGCCGGCCAGTGGACACAAGTTATTCAACTGGGTGGCTTATTGTTGGCTTTTTTCCTCGGTGCCGCGATTTCCGGGTGCTTATTGCATGGCAGCACGCTTAAATTGGGCCGCCATTATGACTCGGCACTGTTTGTCGAAGCCGGGCTGATTATGGTGGCGTTTTATTTTCTTTCTCGCGGTTTTGCCATTGGTCAGTTGGCCGCGTCGGCAGCATGCGGCTTGCAGAATGCGATGGCGACCACCTACAGCGGCGCGATCGTGCGCTCAACCCACTTAACCGGCATCTTTACCGATTTAGGATTAATGCTAGGGGGCAAGCTGCGCGGCAATTCAGTGGATAAGCGCAAACTGATGCTCTTTTTACTGATCGCGTCTGGCTTTATCGTCGGAGGGGTGGTGGGCGCGGCGCTTTTTGCGCACTTCCATTTTGCTGCCCTGCTGTTTCCCGCAGGGTTATGTTTTGTAGTGGCACTGTGTTACCGCGGGTACATGACACGTCAGCGTTTAGTGGCTGGCACCAGTAGCAAGTAACTATACAAATTATTAACAATGCGCGTTTTCGCGCATTTTTCTAATGTATTTGTTGTGCATCGCATCGAATTAGCCAACTTGACGGAGCCTTCGGTGCGATCGTCGGGCCTTTCCCTTGTAGCGGTGGCTTCCCGTGTCACCATTCGCGCGTCTTTTGGCGGCTAAAAGTTTGTCTTAAATCAAACAAGTGTGAGTTTTTGTYTCGAATTCGCGCATTGTGTGATGATCTCGCCGTCTTTGTGACACGGAAAATGCCACACTCCCGTTACGATACAGTAACAAGGAGGCCCCATGCCAGATAGCCAGTATATTGAAACGGATGTGGTCATCATCGGTGGGGGTGCAACCGGCACCGGCATCATGCGAGATTGCGCACTGCGTGGCATCTCATGCATTTTGCTCGAACGTGACGATATTGCGGCTGGGACATCGGGGCGCAACCATGGCTTGCTGCACTCTGGGGCTCGTTACGCGGTCACAGATACCGAATCGGCCCGTGAATGCATTCAAGAAAACACCATCCTTAAATCCGTTGCTCGCCACTGCGTGGAAGACACCAGCGGACTTTTTATCACCTTGCCGGAAGATGATTTAGCGTACCAAGACATCTTTATTGCCAGTTGCGATAAAGCCGGTATTCCGACCCGAAAACTGACGCCACGTGAAGCGCTGGCCCTCGAGCCCAACGCGAATCCAGCAATGATTGGCGCGGTGCAAGTGCCGGATGGCATTATCGATCCCTTTCGTTTGTGTGCCGCGAATGTGTTGGACGGCAAAGAGCACGGCGCCAAGGTGTTTAACCATACCCGAGTGACGGGATTAATTCGTCAAGGGGCGACGGTGCAAGGCGTCCAGTGTTTGCATACCCTCACCGGCGAGCGTTTTGCCATTATGGCAAAGCAAGTGATCAATGCCGCAGGGATTTGGGGGCAGACAATCTGTGAGTATGCCGATCTGAATATCAAAATGTTCCCTGCCAAGGGTTCATTGCTGATCCTCGACTATCGGATTAATAACCGTGTGATTAACCGCTGCCGGAAACCGGCAGACGCTGACATCTTGGTGCCCGGTGACACCATTTCCTTAATCGGCACCACCTCTGAGCACATCGAGTACGATCAGATTGATAAGCTGGCGGTGACGCCACAAGAAGTGGATGTGCTGATGCGCGAAGGGGCTAAGCTCGCCCCCATCATGGCCAATACACGCGTGTTGCGCGCCTATGCGGGTGTGCGGCCTTTGGTCTCGGTAGATGACGACGGCAGTGGCCGTAATATCAGTCGCGGCATTGTGTTACTCGATCATCAAGCACGCGATGGGCTGGAAGGCTTGATCACTATCACTGGTGGCAAGCTCATGACCTATCGTTTGATGGCCGAGCAAGCCACAGACTTGGTGGCTGAAAAGCTGGGTAATCGCAACCGTTGCCAAACTGCGACCCGCCCGCTGCCGGGCTCTGAGCCTTCTAAAGGGATCCGTAAAGCCAGTGCCAGTTTGGTGAAACCTGTCTACCAATCCGCCTATTACCGCCACGGTGAGCGCGTTAGCCATTTTTTAGATGAAAGTGACGACAGCCAAGCGGTGATTTGCGAATGCGAAATGGTGACCAAGGGCGAGGTGAACTATGCGATTCAATCGCTGGATGTGAAAAATCTCACCGATCTGCGTCGGCGCACTCGTCTGGGTATGGGGCCTTGTCAGGGCGAGCTGTGCAGCTATCGTGCCGCTAGCTTATTCAGTGAGCTGGCTGGGATAGATGGCCAAGCCAGTGCAGGGCTGCTGGTGGACTTTCTCGAAGAGCGTTGGAAAGGCGTGAAACCGATTTTTTGGGGCGATGCGCTACGCGAAGCCGAATTTAGCTATTGGATTTATCAAGGATTGTTTGGCGCCGGTGAGGTGCCAACGCCGCCGAAGGCACCGCGCAGTAGCGCTGAGATAAAGCGTGCTGCACCGACGTCAGCGGCTGATCAGGAGGTATCACAATGATCCACTACGATATCGCAGTGATTGGTGGCGGCATTGCCGGGTTTACTGCCGCATTGCGGTCACTGGAAGCGGGCAAGAAAACCGTAATGATTAGCGCCGGACAAAGCGCGCTACATTTCTCGTCAGGCTCAATTGATGTATTGGGCCATTTTCCCAATGGTGAGCCTGTCAGTCAGCCTTTTGAGGCGATTCCGAAACTGGTGCGCCAGCACCCTGAGCATCCCTATGCCAAAGTCAGTGTAGATGAGATCACCCAGTCACTCGCTTGGTTCCAACACCAACTGAGTGCGCAAAAGGTGTGTCTGTATCATCAAGAAGATAACGCCAACCACGGCCGCATTACGCCATTAGGTACTGTGCGCCCGACTTGGCTATCGCAAGGGCATGTGTATCAGCATCGCGGCCCGCGTCGTTTCTCTGGTTTGTGTTTTGTGGCCATTGAAGGCTATCGCGATGCGCAACCGACGTTAGCGAAAGACACCATTACCGCCCAGCGTGATTTTGCATCCTGCCCAAGTCGCACCATTACGCTGTCGATTCCGGGAGCCGAGCGATTACGCCGTAACCGCAATGAGCTGCGCTCGGTGGATCTTTCTCGTTTATTGGCTGAGCCTGATGCCTTTGACAGTCTGTGCGAGCAACTAATCGCGCAGTCCGGCCCCGATGAGCTGGTGATTTTACCCGCCATCATTGCCGATGTGGCCGGCGAGCGGGGGATGGATGCGCTTAAACAGCGCACCGATCGCTGTTTTCACGAAGTGCCGACCATGCCGCCTTCACTGCTGGGGATCCGCATTGAGCGTGCGTTACAGCGGGCCTTTGCTAGCGCGGGTGGGGTATTGCTGCGCGGCGATCAAGTGACTGGCGGTGAGTTTGACGACAACGGTCGCCTTACCGCCTTGCATACGCGTCAGCTCGAAGATATTCCGTTAACTGCAGACGCGGTGATCTTGGCCACGGGCAGCTATTTTAGCCGCGGTCTCAATGCCGACCGCACTCAGGTAAGCGAACCGACGTTGGGATTAGACATGGTGCAAAGCCCTGATCGCAGCGAGTGGCGCAACGACGACTTTTTCAGTCAGCAAAGCCACCCCTTTATGGCTTTTGGCATTAACACCGACAACCAACTGCGGCCCACCGCACGCGGCAAACGTTGCCAAAACCTGTTTGTGTGTGGCGCGGTGCTCAGTGGTTACGACCCCGTCTATGAAGGCTGTGGCGGTGGCGTTGCGATCGCAACCGGCTACGCCGCCGCGCAACGTGCGCTCGCTGTGATGGCGAACGCTAAGGAGGCGTCCCATGCTAACTGAATGGCTGAAACAGCGTGATTATAGCGACCATGCGCCGCAACCTACCAGTTTTGACCAATGCATTAAATGCACGGTCTGTACTGTGTATTGCCCGGTATCAAAAGCGAACCCTGCGTATCCTGGCCCCAAAGAGTGTGGCCCGGATGGTGAGCGTCTGCGGATCAAAAACCCTGAGTATTATGATGACCTGCTCAAGTTATGCACCAACTGCAAACGCTGTGAGACCGCCTGTCCTTCCGGGGTGAAAATTGGCGACATCATTGCGGTGGCGCGCGGCAAACACGGTAAGAAGAATATCAATCCTAAGCTGATGCGTGATTACGTGCTGAGCCATACCGACTTGTTTGGCACGCTTGCTAATCCAGTAGCACCGTTGGTGAACGTGATGACGGATCTGAAACCGGTGAAAGCGGTGATGCACGCCACGATTGGAGTGGATAAACATAAATCTCTACCCAAGTATTCGTTTGGCACCTTTCGGCGTTGGATGAAAAGCCAAGCGGCGGCACAAGCGGATTACCCCAAACAAGTCAGTTACTTTCATGGCTGTTATGTGAATTTTAACAACCCGCAGCTTGGTAAAGACTTGGTGAAAGTGATGAATGCGATGGGGTACGGCGTGCAATTGCTCGAAAAACATAAGTGCTGTGGCGTGCCTTTAATTGCCAATGGCTTTTACGATAAAGCGCGCCGTAACGCGACTGCCAATACCGCGATGATTGCCGGTGCGGTTGCCGAGCATCGCCCTGTAATAGCTACCTCCTCATCGTGTGCGCTGACGTTAAAAGAAGAGTATCCCCACGTACTGGGAGTAGATAACGCCCACGTGGCAGGGCAGATCAGCTTTGTGACCCGCTTTTTACTCAAAGCGGCCATGAATGGCGAGATGCCCAAGCTCAAGCCGATTAATAAGCGAGTGGTTTACCATACCCCTTGTCACTTGGAACGCAGTGGTAATGCGATGTTTACCATTGAGCTATTGCGTATGATCCCCGGGTTAGAGGTGATTGTGCTCGATAGCGAGTGTTGTGGTTTGGCAGGTACCTATGGGTTTAAAACCGAGAACTATCAAACCTCGATTGCCATCGGTAGTGGCTTATTTGCTCAGATTGAAGCCGCGCAGGCGGACTTTGCGATCACCGACTGTGAAACCTGTAAATGGCAAATTGAAGAAAACACATCGCTGGAGGCCTTGCATCCGGTGAGTGTGCTGGCGATGGCGGTTGGAGAGCCAGTAGCACCGTAATATTCGTCGCAAAGAAAAACGCCACCCAATGCGGTGGCGTTTTTTTGGTTTGCTAAATGCGGTTTAGCTGCTCGCTTGTGATGGTGTCGAGGCGGTGGATTTACCCACCGACTCTGCCAGTAAAGACTTCATCACGCTGATGGTCATCAAGATCACTAACACACTGATGGGCAGGGCAGTGACCATGTTCGCGGTTTGCAGGGCTCTTAACCCACCTGCAACCAACAATACGGCAGCGACGGCACCGATCATAGTGCCCCAGAATACTCGAAAGCGTTTAGGCGGGTTATCATTGCCCATCGACAGAATCGTGGTAAGCACAAGGGTGCTCGAATCGGACGAGGTAATGAACCAACTAAATAGCAAGAAGATCATCATGGCGTTGAGTATCCATCCCCAGATCCCGCCGCCAGTAATGCCATCGGCGGTGGCAAACAGCGCCGCGGGTAAGTCCCAACCATTGACCAAATCAATAATCCCAGCGGTGCCAATCCCGGCATCAGCGACAAGCTCTTGATGCAACGCGTTACCGCCAAAAATCGCCAGCCAAGCAAAAATCATTAGGGTTGGCGCACACAGCACGCACACGACAAATTCTCGTAAGGTGCGGCCGCGAGAAATACGCGCAATAAATAGGCCAATAAAGGGCGCCCAGCCAATCCACCAGCCCCAATAGAAAATGGTCCAGGCATTTTGCCATGCAGAGGGGCCTTTCGCCTCCGGGAACCACAGCCCCATCGGGATAAACTCGACCAAATAGTCGCTCAGTGATGCCCCAAATATTTGCACTAACCAAGCCGTAGGCCCGCCGAATAAAAAGTAGGCAATCACCAGTGCGGAGACGATGATATTCCACTCAGAAATGATTCGGATCCCTTTGCCGACGCCAGAGAGAGACGACAAGATAGAGGCCACAGAAATCAGTGCAATAAGGATAACTTGAGTCGCGATACCTGGATCGATGCCAAATAGGCGATCGAGCCCCACGGCAATCTGACTGACACCGAGCCCCAGAGAGGTGGCGACACCGAACACGCAGCCAAGCACCCCCAATATATCGATAATATGGCCGATGGGCCCGTAAATGCGATTACCGATCAGTGGGTGCACCGTGGAACGTAGCGCGAGAGGCAGCTTTTTCCGAAACGAGAAATAGGCGAGCGCGAGGCCCACAATCACATACACCGCCCAGCCGTGAAAGCCCCAATGGAAGTAGGTGACACGCAACGCATCGGCGGCGCGATCAAAGCCCATAGTGGTGGCACCGGCCATATCTGCATACGGGTTGTTGGGGTAGCCGAACGCACCACTTGTATCAAAGTAGAGCGTGGGTTCGGCTACCCCAAAAAACAGTATGCCAACGCCGACACCCGCGGAAAACAACATGGATAGCCACGAGAAGGTGCTAAACTCGGGCCGGTCGTCGTCATCACCTAAACGAATGTTACCTAAACGCGTAACGGCAATCGTCAAGCTGGCGATCAGTAACAGCACCAGTACCAGCATGTAATACCAACCAAAGGTCGATTCCACCCAGCCACGAGCAGCGGCAAATACACGGCCAGCTAAATCAGTATTAAATCCGGTAAAAAACACGAAGACACAAACCAGAAGCGTGGCGGCGATCATCATATTTTTATGAACACCTTTAAACAGGCCGGTTTGTGTGACGCAATCGGCAAACGGATGCTGCAATGCACTCGCATTGCTCGCATCCGACGTACTTCGTGTTGACATGAATCATTCCTCTTTTAACAACAAAACGCGCAACAATTTACGCAACGCGACCATTCTTTGCAAAAAAAAAGAGCTATTAATCACATTATGTTGGATTGAAGTGCTGAGAAAAGCAGCGAAATGTGTCGATAAGACGGCCAGTGGAAGATTGTCTTCGTACACTCAAGATTGATTAAAACCTTAATAGATTGTTTAGGAGTGAGATGATGAAACCACAATCCGCTTCACGCGATACCATGCTGCAACTTGGATACCTTGGCTTGCTGCCTTTTATTGGCGGCGTCCTCGTCACTTGGGCCGATCTGACCTTATTTGGTCTCAGTGGAGAGCGGTTATTTTTAAGCTACAGTGCGGTGATTTTGAGCTTTTTGTCTGGTGTACTGTGGGGGAATGGTATCGATCATTTTTCTCATAAACTGAGCCGAAATGCGTTACTGCTGAGTAACTTGTTTGCACTACTGGCCTGGGGGGCGTTGATTCAAGGGGCGACCCAATATTTGATTGCCACCGGGTTACTTGCCATCGGTTATTTAGCGGTATGGTTAGCGGAAAAATGGATCCGAAAAAGTGAGAGTGAGGACACGTCTTCCGCCTATCAAACCATGCGTGGTCGCTTGACGGTGGCGGTTGTGGCCTGCCATGGATTGCTGCTTTTTGTGGTGTGAACGGCATAAAGACCACCAAGAAAAACCTTACTGAGAATGAACCTATTGCAGTAATAGGCCGTACCCGTTACTTCGTGCGCAAAAAAACAATTAACTTAACAATGAGATTTAGGGCAGCGGGGTAACCAATGACGATCATACAGTATTTACGCGTGGTGTTTCTTGCACTCGGCATTGCGGTCGCGGCGAGTGGGTCGTATCTATTTAGCGAGATAAACACCGTCAAGGTACAGTTTAATGATGTGGTAGAGCGTAATGTTCGCCTGCTTAGCACCGTATCTGATCTTCGCTATTTTACCGTCACCTATCGCCGCTTCGCACTCGATTACGGTTTAACCGATGACAAACAAGCGCATCGCGATATTCTGGTGAAAATTGAGCGCAACGATCAAGAAGTCGGTGAAGCGCTCGACAAAATGAAGGCATTAACGGTCAGTGATAGCAATACAGAGGCGGTAGACACCATCGAGACACGCCTCAACAATTACCGCGACATGCAAAACGATTACATTTCGCTTATCGATAATGGCCGACTGGACGATGCGCGCCGCAAAATGCTGGGCCCTATGCTGGCACCGTTTGACCAGATAGTTGCCAACTTGGCCACGCTGCAAGAGACGTTGGAAGATCAAGCCAACGCGATAAAGACGCGAGAATCGGAAAAAATCGAGCGACTAATCTATATCGGTATAGCCGTGATTGTTGCACTGATTGTGCTGATGGCGGGTGTGGCGTTATTGCTACAACAGCGCATACGTGGGCCGCTGGCGCAGCTGGTTACCCAAATGCAACGGGTGGAAAGTGGTGACCTTACCCAACGTTTGGATCTTAACGCTTTTAACCGCGACGAGCTGGGGCAAGCCGCTAATACCTTTGCGCAAATGCAAGAAAGCATTACCGCGTTGATAGGGTCTTTAGTGAAAGGCACTAAGCGATTACAAACAGTCAGTGATGAGCTGTCGACCCAGGTCAGTCATACCGTGAACAGTGTTGAGCAACAACGTGGGGAGCTGTCACAGCTTGCCAGTGCGATGACACAAATGGAGTCGACCTTTGGTGAAGTGGCGAGCAATACGGTGAATGCCGCGGAGCACACTGATAAGACGCGTGAATACGCGGAGCAAGGTCGGCAGACCTTTGAACAATCTTACCAGCAAAGCGTGGCGGCAAAAGACCAAGTTAATGAAGCATCTCAAGTGATTGAGGCGTTAACCGAAGACAGCGAAAATATTGGTAAAGTCTCGGAAGTGATTAGCACCATCGCCGAGCAAACCAACTTGCTCGCGCTCAACGCGGCCATTGAAGCTGCTCGCGCGGGCGAAGCCGGTCGAGGTTTTGCGGTCGTGGCCGATGAAGTGCGTGGATTGGCGACCAAAACCCAATCATCGACCGATGAGATCAATCAAATCATTGAAGGGCTGCAAACGAAAGCGCGTCAAGCCTACAAAGTGATGAGCGATAGCCAAACGTTGACGCAAAAAGGGCTGGACGATGCCAAACGGGCGGCAGAAGCGATTGACACCATCAATGATGCCACGCAGCAGGTATCAGAAATGACAGGCGCGATTGCTACCGCGACCGAAGAGCAAACCACGGCAGCGGCGGATTTGAATCAAAATGTGTCAGCGATTCACCGCGCGGCGGAATCACTTGCCGAGACGGCGGAGCAAACCCGTCAAGCGTACGAACGGTTGGAAAAAGAAAACGCCAGTATCAAAGAGCAAGCGGAAGCCTTTAGGCTCGGATGATGTGCACTARGCACGAGGCACTAAACAAAAAAAGTGCGCCCACGCGGCGCACTTTTTTATTACCTTGGCAATGTCTGTCAGCGTTAGCGAAATAAGTACAAAGACAAAAAATAGTTAATGTTTTGATTGATCGTTCGGAGCACGGGGGTCAAGCCTGCCTCGCTATGCTCAGTCACATCCCAGGGTACAAATTTTCCATAATCAGGTAATGGTAATCCGGATTGCACGGCAGCGGGGTTCATCGCAACCAGATAATCAACATACGTCAATCTGAGCTCGGCCAGCGGGGACGGCGTGATCCCTGACGTTGAGAGTTGAAACTGAATTAACGCTTTTGACGCTTGCGCCGTATGCATAGTGCTGGATGTATGTGCGCAGTGGACATCAAAAAAACTGCTGGCTTTGTTTACCATCACCGCGGCGGCCATCAAAGAGGCACCGTGCTTACCATCGCATAAAAACAAAACGACCGGCTTACTCGGCACGGTATCGCCATGCATCGGTGTCTCGTCGGCACGCGCGTTTAACGAGACATTATCTTTGGCATCTATCATTGCCTTTACTCATCAAAAAAGGTGGAGGACGGGGCGTTCGATGGTGCATCGAGTCTACGCGCGTCAGTCCTTGGTGAGTCTATCCTAGCCCGCCATACGCACAGCGCCAGCGTGGTAAAAACAACTTTTGAATCTGTTACCAATGCGCCGCACTGTCATCAAACCTTCATGATTGCATAAAGGAACTGTCACTTTGTGCTCTTAATGTGTCTCCCCGTTAACCGAGTTCTTCGTTATGTGTAGATAAATTGATTTGCACAGCACTAACTTAAATAATCGACTTGGAGGTTGATGTGAAACTTAAAGCTCTCTTTGCAGCTACTACAGTATCAATGGCCGTGCTGGCCTCAGGTAGCGCAACGGCCGCAAACCGTGATTACATTAGCATCGTTGGCTCTTCTACTGTTTACCCTTTTGCTACTGTAGTTGCTGAGCGCTTCGGTCGCACGTCGCAATACTCAGTACCAAAAATCGAATCTACCGGTTCAGGCGGCGGTCTTAAGCTGTTCTGTGCAGGTGTGGGTGAAAACACGCCAGATATCACTAACGCATCACGTAAAATCAAAAGCTCGGAAATCGACCGTTGTAAGTCAAACGGTGTTGACGACATTGTTGAAATCAAAATCGGTTATGACGGTATCGCGCTGGCAAACTCGAAAATGTCTCAGCAATATGACCTGAGCTTGAAAGAGATCTACACCGCGCTCGCTAAAACCGTGCCAGACGGCAACGGCAACTTTATCGACAACCCAAATGAAACGTGGAAAGACGTGAACCCATCACTGCCTAACACCAAAATTGAGGTGCTAGGTCCACCACCAACATCAGGGACGCGTGACGCTTTTGTTGAGCTAGCCATGGAAGCGGGCTGTGCCGAGTACCCAGAAGTGGCGGCGCTTGAAGACAGCAACGAAGACAAATTCAAAGCGATTTGTCACGGCATGCGTGAAGATGGCGCTTTCATCGAAGCGGGTGAGAACGACAACCTTATCGTGCAAAAGCTTGAAGCAAACCCAGACGCACTTGGCATCTTCGGTTACAGCTTCCTAGAGCAAAACGCTGACAAGGTACAAGGCTCAAAAATCGCGGGTGTTGAACCAACGTTTGACGCGATTGGTAGCGGTGACTACCCCGTATCACGTTCACTGTACTTCTACGTGAAAAAAGCACACGAAGACGTGATCCCAGGTCTAAAAGACTACGTGACCGCATTCACTGCTGAAGATGCTATCGGCAACATGGGTTACCTGGCTGACCGTGGCCTTATCCCACTAGACAACAGTGAATGGAAACAAGTACGCAGCGCCGCAGTTGACCTAAAACCAAACCTGTAAGCGCAGTGTGAACACGAAAAGGTGGCACACATGAGGTGCCACCTTTGTGCGTGTTCAGGAGGAACAATGACAACACCCATGCTGATGACCGTAATTGCTGTAATTGCAATTTCAGGCTTTTTTATTGCTCGAGCACGTTCAATCAAGCTCGCCGATACGGCTGGCGGATTGAGTAAGCTTCATTCTCGTCCTAATTATTACGGCTCTTATGTTGCGATTCTCGCGGCTATTCCGGCACTGGTTCTCTTATTGTTGTGGCAAGCGGTAGAACCCAACTTGATCCACAGTTTGGTGATGGCACAGATATCTGATGCGTATGTTACGCAGTTCGGCAACGCCGACTTGCTGTACAGTCAGATTGGAAACGTCGCTCGTGGCATCACCCAAACTGACGATGCTGTCTTGTTGGCAGCGGCTGACCACTATCAAATGCTGAACCAACTGGGAACGACATTGCGTTTCACCGCAATGACATCGCTCGCGTTAGCGGGTTTGGCTTTTGGCTGGCGCTCTCTGCGATTACGTCTTCGCGCTCGAAATCGCGTTGAAAATGTGATGCAGGCGTTTTTGCTGCTTTGCTCAACACTCGCGATTTTAACCACACTGGGCATTGTGCTCTCGGTGCTGTTTGAGGCGTTGCGCTTTTTCCAAATGATTCCGGTCACTGAGTTCATCTTTGGTACTGAGTGGTCGCCGCAAATTGCATTGCGCGCCGATCAGCAGGCGGCGAGTGGCTCATTTGGTGCAATTCCCTTGTTCACTGGCACCTTGATGATCTCGTTTATCGCCATGTGTATTGCGGCGCCAGTCGGGTTGATGAGTGCCATCTATTTAGCCGAATACGCATCGCCGCGTGTACGGGGTATCGTCAAACCGATTCTGGAAATCCTCGCCGGTATTCCGACGGTGGTTTATGGCTTCTTTGCCGCCTTGGTCGCCGCGCCGTTTATTCGTGATGTGGCACAGGCGATCGGCTTTAGCAGTGCCTCGTCAGAGAGTGCTCTGGCTGCGGGCGCGGTAATGGGGATCATGATTATTCCTTTCGTTTCGTCATTGTCAGACGACGTGATCACCGCTGTCCCCCAATCGCTGCGTGATGGTTCGTTCGGACTGGGTGCCACGCCGTCAGAAACGGTTCGTAAAGTGGTTCTACCGGCTGCGTTACCCGGCATTGTGGGCGGCTTATTGCTGGCTGTCTCACGTGCAATCGGCGAAACCATGATTGTGGTGATGGCGGCGGGTCTGTCTGCGAATCTAACGGCCAATCCACTTGACTCAGTGACCACAGTGACGGTGCAAATTGTAACTTTACTCGTGGGTGACCAAGAATTTGATAGTCCAAAGACCTTGGCGGCGTTTGCTTTGGGTCTGACATTATTTGTTGTGACACTCGCACTTAACGTGATTGCGCTGAACATCGTGAAGAAATACCGGGAACAATATGACTGATAAAATCGAAAAAATGGCGCAAGAAAAGCGCGCAAGGGTAAGGGCAAGCTTAGCAAAGCGCCGCGGGAAAGAAGGACGTTTTCGTTTTTACGGAATGGGCTCTATTTTCCTTGCGTTTACCTTCTTGGTTTTATTGCTCGGCTCGATCGTCTCGCAAGGTTATACCGCTTTCTACACCACGGAAATCCGCTTGACCGTTGATTTAAGTGAAGAAAACCTAGGGATTGAAGGCAAGCCATTAAATGACGAAACCCTTAAATACTTGGGTTATCGCTCAGTGCTGGCGGATGCCATTTTTGATGCCATGCCAGACGTGACGTCGCGTGGCGACAAACGTGAGCTGTTCCGTTTTCTGTCTAACGGCGCCGAGTATGACTTGCGTGACCGTGTGGCGGCCAACCCTGACTTGGTGGGGCAAGAAGTAGAAATTTGGGCACTCGCTGGCGATAACGTCAACCAATTTAATAAAGGCAATATCGATGGCAGCTTGCCGGAGTCTTATCGCCAGTTTAAGGACAAACACATTGGCTGGTTCAATCAGCTTAAAGAAGACGATCGTGTTCGCACCGTGTTCAACTCGCGCTTTTTCACCAATGGTGACAGCCGTGATGCTGAACTTGCTGGGATCTGGGGCGCGACCGTAGGCTCTTTCTATACGTTGCTGGTGACACTGGCATTAAGCTTCCCTATCGGGGTGGCAGCCGCGATTTACTTGGAAGAATTCGCGCCACGTAATCGCATCACTGAGATTATTGAAATCAACATCAATAACCTGGCAGCGGTACCGTCGATCGTGTTTGGTTTGCTGGGCTTAGCCGTGTTCCTCAACTTTGCCGACCTACCGCGTTCAGCGCCGGTTGTTGGCGGCTTGGTACTGACGCTGATGACGTTGCCAACTATCATTATTTCGAGCCGCGCATCTATCAAAGCGGTGCCACCCTCGGTACGTGACGCCGCCTTGGGTGTCGGCGCATCGAAAATGCAAATGGTGATTCATCATGTGTTGCCATTAGCTATGCCTGGCATGCTGACTGGCACCATTATCGGTATGGCACAAGCGCTGGGTGAAACCGCGCCGCTACTGATGATTGGTATGGTGGCCTTTATTGTGGATATCCCTTCAGGGCCACTGGATGCAGCCACTGCGTTACCCGTTCAAATTTACTTATGGGCAGAGAACCCTGAAAAGGGCTTTGTCGAAAACACCTCTGGCGCAATCATGGTATTGCTGGCATTCCTCGCGCTTATGAATGCCTGTGCCGTGATTCTGCGTAAGCGTCTTGAGCGACGCTGGTAAGTCGGGAGAAACAACCATGACGACGACAACAATGAACAATGTAGCCATGACCGAAGAAGTAGTAGATGCCACGCCGCAAAATACCGCGGCACCGACTGAGACGTGTGGTGTACCTTTCGTAGAAAACCCACGCATGACTGCCCGTAATGTATATGTGAATTACGAGAACGGCTCAAAATCAGCGATTACCGATGTCAGTCTGGATATTGGTGAAAAAGAAGTCTTGGCGATGATTGGCCCGTCAGGCTGTGGTAAATCCACCTTCTTGCGCTGCCTAAACCGCATGAACGATACCATTCCTGGGTGCCAAGTATCGGGTGATATTATTTTGGATGGCGAGGATATTTATCATCGCGACACCGAAATTGTGGAGCTTCGCTCGCAAGTGGGCATGGTATTCCAGCGTCCTAACCCGTTTCCGAAATCGGTTTACGATAACGTGGCATATGGCCCACGTATTCATGGTCTGGTTGACGGCAAAGATGAGTTAGATGGCCTGGTCGAGCAATCACTGACGCGGGCAGGGCTTTGGAACGAAGTGAAAGATCGCCTGGATCAGCCCGCAACAGGCCTATCAGGCGGCCAGCAGCAACGTCTGTGTATCGCACGTACCATTGCTGTCGCGCCCGAAGTGATCTTGATGGATGAGCCTTGCTCGGCGTTAGACCCCATTGCCACCGGTATCATTGAAGAGCTGATTGCCGATCTGAAGAAAAACTTCAGCATTGTGATCGTCACGCACTCGATGCAGCAAGCGGCACGTGTGTCTGATCGCACCGCTTACTTCCACCTTGGCGACTTGGTTGAAGTCAACAGCACACAAAAAGTCTTTAATGACCCTGAGCACAAACTGACCTCTGACTACATTAACGGTCGCTTTGGTTAAGCCGATATGGCGCTGACCCAGCGCCATTGGGTATATAGCAGGGGCGTTTGCTGATTATTTCAGCGTTTAGCGATAAAAGTGCAAAAAGTCACTTTACATCAGCTACCTCTGCTCATACTATACGACCCGTTCCGGAGAGATGGCTGAGTGGTTGAAAGCACCGGTCTTGAAAACCGGCAAGGGTTAATAGCCCTTCTAGGGTTCAAATCCCTATCTCTCCGCCACATACCGAAAGCCGCTGCTCAGTCAGCGGCTTTTTTGCATTTATTGTCCCGCAAACTCCCAAACCCTGACCTCACCAACATTTTAGGCGTTTGTGCCTAAACAGCTATTCTGCACTTTGGTATTCTAACCCTTTATATTTCTGCCTCTTACATGGCATTTTTGGACGCCGCTAACCAACGGCGGTAGCGTGGGCGTTAAAGCAAATCCATTGGGCTTGTCGTGCCCGCAAATTGTTGCCCGATCACATGGGTATAGATCTGCGTGGTAGAGAGGTCGGTATGGCCCAATAAGGTTTGAATGGTGCGAATATCGTAACCCGCCAAAAGCATCTGTGTGGCAAAGCTATGGCGAAACGTATGACAGGTAACGTGCTTATGGGTGATGCCGGCCTTTTGCACCGCACGGTTTAAGGCTTTACGCACATTGGAATCATGCAGATGATGTCGGCAGCTCTTTCACATAATGTATGTAACTCACCGGCCAATTGATTAGGCAGCAAGGTGGTGCGTGATTTTCCACCTTTGCCATTATGAACAGTGATCGCGTTATGATTAAAATCCAAATCCTTGATGCGTAACCTCAAGCACTCATTGATGCGTAGGCCACTGCCGTACATCAGCCCACAAATCAGCTTATCTCTTGCGCCAAGGTAGGCAAAAATTCTGGCAACTTCTTCTTTACTGAGCACAATTGGAATTCGCGGCGATTTTTTGGACGGACTAAACGCAATCTTACCTAGCGGCTGGTCTAAAAACTGGTTGTATAGAAAGGCCAGTGCATTAAGGGCAACCTTTTGCGTATTCGGTGAAACTTGCTGCGCATTCGCCAAATAAGACAGAAACGTTTTACATCCTCATCACTGAGCTCTGTAGGATGCTGCTTATGATGGAAAAAGATAAATCGACGAACCCAGTATAAGTAACTCTTCTCGGTTTTGATCGCATAGCCTCGCCGCCTGATCTCGTGCTGAGGGCTTGCCATAAACGGGCTTTTGGTCATGATCCTTTCCCTCAATCTAAGACTGTTTACTCGTACAGCTTATTGGTAGAGAAAGCCAAATAGTGTGCACACTTTTTCGAGACACATTCACATTATCGCCGAAAGACAAAATATTAGTTAAATATAACCAATGAGTTATAAACTCGTCTTTGAGGATAGTGTGAACGCCTTGTCCGAGATAGGCGGCGTGCACACTTTCGCAGACAAGGTGATTGCTTCAAGCGTTAAAAATGTGTTTCATTATAAGTATTTAGATGAAAAAAGGCGCGTATGACGGTTTTGGAAAATCGAGCGCGCGCATTAATACAATGTTATAAAACTATATGAATTTACGATTACTAAATAAATATGAAGAGGTAACTTACGATAAGTTAGCTCATGTTTGTAAGGAACGAGCCAAAGTTTTTACTAAAGTAAGGTTGGCTGATGTATTCCCTATAAACAACAGCGGGATATCAAAAGATGAGTTTAGCTATTGTTTAAAGTCTCATTTTGATTTTGTTATTGTAAACGATGACTATCACCCAATATTTGCAGTTGAGTATGATGGTCGTCAACATAGGACTGAATCACGTCAAATAAAAAATGATCTCCTTAAAAATAGTCTTTGTAAGAGGTTTGAACTCCCGATTCTACGAGCAAACTTTAATTATGTATCGAAAGAGTTTAAAGGTCTTGATTTACTGACTTATTTTATTGAATGTTGGTTTCTGTGCGAAGATTTTCAACAAGCTCAGCTTATGGGTAACATTCCTTATGAGGAAGATTTTGACCCTTGTTTTCTTATATCTACCTCCTCAGATACGAATTCTAAATTTCCGTATTGGATATCGTTGGAGGCACAACTAGCAATAGAAAAGCTTTATAAGCAAGGTCATATAAAACAACGAGTTCCATCAGATTGGGTTGGTCTAGATAACAAAGGAAACTATAGGTGTATTACGTGGCTTGAGGTGTCTGATCACGAAGTTCTCCACTTGACGACAGGTATGCATGATCAACAATTTAACTGTGTAAGTATTTCAGAAACGATAGAAATGATAAATATTGTTGAATTACATCAAGCGCTTAACGATTTTCTAGACAAAAAAATAAAAGCAGTATCAACGGAGCAGTTTAAAATATTGCTTGAACAATTTACATCTCGTTATGAGCCGAGAGGTTCTACTATAGCAGGAAGTATTGTGGCAAAAGTTTTATAACAAGCAATTTAAGAGTGATTCCCCACGCTTGGCATTTTTGGTTTGGGTCAAATTTAGTGTTTACGGCGTCCAAGTTGAGTGTCGTGGTAGCGTGGCTCACATCTTAATTGGGCTACATGGATTCCCCCGTTCGTCAAGCATCCGCGAAGCGTATTGAGTTTGGTTTGGACTGCCGCTCTACATTCGGCCTTTTACTGACTCACGTCATGGCCCTGATGACATTGCGCGGTTGCAGTGCCTAATTCGTTAGAAGGCATCAAGGTGCCCGCCGCATTAACAGGCTCTCTGCAAATGGTCTTCACCGATA
>NZ_MUFB01000036.1 GCF_001996005.1 Salinivibrio siamensis
GCGCCGATGGTAGTGTGGGGTCTCCCAGTGTGGGGTCTCCCCATGTGAGAGTAGGACATCGCCAGGCTTTGAATACAATTGATTAAAGCAAAGAGATATAAGTCTTTAGTCATACAGAATTGGTGCGGAGTGGTAGTTCAGTTGGTTAGAATACCGGCCTGTCACGCCGGGGGTCGCGGGTTCGAGTCCCGTCCACTCCGCCACTACTTAGAAACCCTGCTAAATTTAGTAGGGTTTTTTTGTTATTGGCCAGGTTCGCCCTGCGGGCGAATGAGTCCCGCAGGATGGCCTGCCCGTTGTCCGCAACCCCGGCCCTCCGCCACTATTTAGAAACCCTAGCTGAAAAGCTGGGGTTTTTTTGTTATTGAACTTCTGGGAAAGATTTGCTTTATAAATAAGCGATCAAACGTCTGAAGAGTAATTGGTGGTGGTAATTTGTCGCGGGATCGCTACAATAGGCACCTATCTACAGGGGTATAGCTCCAATTGGCAGAGCAGCGGATTCCAAATCCGCGTGTTGGGGGTTCGAATCCCTCTACCCCTGCCAAATACCAAAGCATCGACATTGTCGGTGCTTTTTTGTATGTGAATCATCAAGCTTCTCGTAATCCGATTAAGGGTAGATGTGAACATGCAAACTACAAAAGGCGTGTTGGGGGCTGGGTCGCCAGCCCGGTTGAATCCCTCTACCCCTGCCAAACATCAAAGCACCGACATCGTCGGTGCTTTTTTTTGTATGTGAATCATCAAGGTTCTCGTAATCCGATTAAGGGTAGATGTGAACATGCAATCTACACAAAAGCGTGTTGGGGGCTGGGTCGCCAGCCCGGTCGAATCCCTCTACCCCTGCCACACATCAAAGCATCGACATTGTCGGTGCTTTTTTTGTATCTACTCTCTGTGGTAGCAACCACACCTCTCTAGCCTTTTTCTTCCTCCTGTTTCTCGTTCACATGTCGCGGTATGATGACTTTTTACCAATCGAAAGGAGCACCCAGTGGTAAGCATATTGTGGGTAGGGCTTGGTGGCGCATTAGGGGCATCCTCGCGTTTTCTCGTATCAGAGTGGAGCGTTGCGGTGCTTGGTCGTGCATTCCCATACGGCACCTTAATAGTAAATGTACTCGGGTCATTAGCGATGGGCGTCTTTTTAGCGGCGATGAGTCAAGAGGTGATTGCTCCGGTGCCTTGGCGCCAACTGGTTGCGATTGGTTTTTTGGGCGCATTTACTACCTTCTCGACCTTTTCAGTAGATACCTTGATGCTGTTCCAACATGGTGAGACAGTGAAAGCTTTGTTGAATGTGGGTCTCAATCTCGCGTTGTGCTTAAGTGCAGCCGCGATGGGCGCTTGGTTGCTAGCACGCATCACCGGTTAAGTGAAAACATCGTGTTACGTCGCTTGTTGTTGCGGCGGTGATTTCTTATACTGGCGTTGAACTTGTCGGAGTGCCAATTGGCTGAGACCACGTTAAGTGGGATCCGTTGAACCTGATCTGGTTAGGACCAGCGAAGGGAACAAGAGATGCATCAGATCACAGACCGTACGCGTCTGCCAGTTTGCTCACATCTCAATTCAGCGTTTTCCGGCAAGCATTAATTCCCATAATGAACACCGGAGTAATGCTATGTCGACCCGTAAACAGGCCCGTCTTGAGGCCAAATCTTTTATCGATTCTCTCTCTGCGCAAACCTACCCCAACTCGGAAAAAGTCTATGTCGAGGGCTCTCGACCTGATATTCGCGTGGGCATGCGCGAGATCCATCTGTCTCCGACCTTTGTGGGCGGTAGTAAAGACAATCCGCAGTATGAAGCCAATGAGTCCATTCGGGTTTATGACACATCAGGGCCTTATACTGACCCTCAGAGTGCTATCGATATTTACCAAGGCTTAGCGCCACTGCGCAAAGCCTGGATTGATGAGCGTGCCGATACAGAGTTTCTTGGTGCAGTGAGCTCAGACTATGCGCAGACCCGCCTCAGTGATGAAACCTTAGATGATCTTCGCTTTAATGCCTTACCGCCTATCCGTCGGGCGAAACCTAACCAATGTGTGACCCAACTTCACTACGCACGCCAAGGCATTATCACCCCAGAGATGGAATTTATCGCTATCCGGGAAAATATGGGGCGTCAGCAGTATCGTGAAGAGCAGCTAAACCGCCAGCACCCAGGAGAAAGCTTTGGCGCGCATTTACCCTCAAACATCACTCCCGAATTTGTGCGCCAAGAAGTTGCTGAAGGGCGTGCGATTATTCCGGCCAACATTAACCACCCAGAAGCGGAGCCGATGATTATTGGGCGTAACTTTCTCGTGAAAGTGAATGCCAATATTGGTAACTCGGCGGTGAGCTCCTCCATTGAAGAAGAAACCGAAAAGTTGGTGTGGGCGACCCGTTGGGGCGCGGATACGGTGATGGATTTATCGACCGGACGCAATATCCACGAAACTCGCGAGTGGATTTTACGTAATAGCCCAGTCCCGATTGGCACTGTGCCTATGTATCAGGCGCTTGAGAAAGTGAATGGCATTGCCGAAGACCTGACTTGGGAAGTGATGCGCGATACCTTGATAGAGCAAGCCGAGCAAGGGGTCGACTACTTTACCATTCACGCCGGGGTGCGTTTGCACTATGTGCCCATGACTGCCAATCGCGTGACTGGCATTGTCTCGCGTGGTGGCTCGATTATCGCCAAATGGTGCTTGGCGCATCATCAAGAAAGTTTCCTCTATACCCATTTTCGTGAAATCTGCGAGATTTGTGCTGCCTATGATGTATCGCTGTCACTAGGCGATGGGTTACGTCCCGGCTCAGTAGCTGACGCGAACGACGAAGCCCAGTTCAGTGAGTTACGTACTCTGGGCGAGCTAACCAAGGTGGCATGGGAATACGATGTACAGGTGATGATTGAAGGCCCCGGCCATGTGCCCATGCACATGATCAAAGAGAATATGGACGAGCAGCTCACCCATTGCCACGAAGCGCCTTTCTATACCTTAGGCCCGCTGACTACCGATATTGCGCCTGGCTATGACCACATTACCTCCGGGATTGGTGCGGCGATGATTGGCTGGTTTGGGTGTGCGATGCTTTGCTATGTCACGCCCAAAGAGCATCTGGGTCTGCCCAATAAAGAGGATGTTAAAACCGGACTGATTACTTACAAGTTGTGCGCGCACGCCGCCGACTTAGCCAAAGGACATCCGGGCGCGCAGGTGCGAGATAACGCCATTTCCAAAGCGCGCTTTGAATTTCGCTGGGAAGATCAGTTTAACCTTGCATTAGATCCAGTGACGGCGCGTGCTTATCACGATGAAACCCTGCCTCAAGAGTCGGGCAAGGTCGCGCATTTTTGCTCCATGTGTGGGCCAAAATTCTGCTCTATGAAGATCAGCCAAGAAGTCCGCGATTACGCCAAAGAAAATGGCTATGCCGCTGCGGGCGAAGCGATTGATGTCACCATGCTGGAAGACCCGTTAGCAGGCATGCAGCAAAAATCGCAAGAGTTTCGAGCAAAGGGCAGTGAGCTCTACCTGCAAAAATCCCATCATTCGTCACCACAAGGCGCTGAGGTAAGCGACAGCGATAAGGTGGAATCATGAGCCTGACCCCGTTTGCGCCTATGTCGGAAGGCATAGGCCCATTATATCCGGTGGTAGACGACGTGGATTTACTTGAACGCTTACTTTGCTTGGGGGTGAAAACCGTGCAACTGCGTGTGAAGCAGCCAGCCCATCCACAATTGTCAGACTGGGTACAGCGCGCGGTGGCTTTGGGCCGCGCGCACCATGCGCAGGTGTTTATCAACGATCACTGGCAGCTTGCGCTTGAAGCTGGCGCCTATGGCGTTCATCTAGGGCAGCAAGACTTACAAGAGGCGGATCTTGACCGACTTGCGCGGCAAGGCGTGCGCCTTGGTGTATCGACACGCAGCCCCGAACAGCTCGCTGCAGCGGTTGAACTCTCGCCCAGTTATCTCGCCATCGGCCATATTTTTCCCACCACTACCAAACAGCTCGTCGAGCCACCGCAAGGCGTTTCAGCGTTAGCGCAGCAGGTGGCGGCTGTGGATGGCCGTTTCCCGACGGTGGCGATTGGCGGTATTGATCTCGACCGAGCTCCTGACGTTTGGCGCACCGGCGTGGACGCCATTGCGGTGGTCCGCGCCGTGACACAAGCGCCTGATTTAGCGGCGCGCATTGACGCATTTAACCGCTGTCTTAATCGATCAAGACAGCAAGGAGGGTGTGATGCTATCGGACAGTGAATACTTGCGTTATAGCCGGCAAATCATGCTGCCAGAAGTTGGAGAGTGCGGGCAGCAGGCACTGAGCAATGCGCGCGTGTTAATGGTCGGTGCCGGTGGGCTTGGAACCACCGCGGGCCTCTATCTTGCAGGGGCTGGCGTGGGTCAGTTAGCGATTGCTGACTCGGACCACGTTGAGATATCTAATTTGGCGCGTCAGGTGGCGTATCGGGATGAGCAAATCGGCACCGATAAAGCCGCAGCGCTAGCCGCTAACTTGGTCGCGCTGAATCCACATTGCCAGTGCCGAGCCATCAATGCCTATCTAGAAGGTGAGCGTCTGGCGCTTGAAGTGGCGATGGCGGATGTGGTCCTTGATTGCAGTGATAATCTCACTACTCGCCATGCAGTCAATCAAGCCTGTGTAGAGGCTGGTACACCCTTGGTGAGCGCAGCGGCGATCGGTTGGCAAGGCCAGTTATTGGTTTATCAACCGCATAGCGCATGTTATGCGTGCGCCTTCGCAGACGTGACGCTTTCTGAACCCACGCGCTGTTCTGAAGCTGGGGTAATGGGACCTGTGGTCGGTATGATGGCCACCGCGCAAGCGTTGGAAGGAATAAAACTGTTATTAGGGCAGGCGGTCGGTACCAATCGCTTGTCACGACTGGATGGACAAACCATGACATGGCAGCACTTTTCGCTGCCCGTTCATCCGCACTGTGCGGTTTGTCAGCCAATGCGGGAGGTAAATGATGCGGTTAATCATTAATGACACGCCTACAGAGGTCAATGCCACGACCGTCGCGCAACTGATTGAGGAGATGAAGGTGCCGGCCGAATCGGTTGCTGTCGCGCTAAATCAGACCATTATTGCGCGTGATGCTTGGTCATCCACGTCACTCACCGCTGGCGATAGCTTGGCGGTCTTTCAAGCGATTGCCGGAGGATAATTATGTTAACCATTGCGGATACGACGTTTTCATCTCGCCTGTTAACCGGCACCGGCAAGTTTTCCAGTCGCAAGACTATGGCCGAATCACTGGCGGCCAGTGGTACTGAACTGGTCACCATGGCCCTAAAGCGAGTCGATGTGCATGCCACACAAGACGATATTCTAACGCCGCTGCGCGAGCTCGGTGTGCGCCTGCTGCCCAATACCTCAGGGGCGAAAAATGCGCAAGAAGCGGTCTTTGCCGCGCGTCTTGCCCGAGAAGCATTGGGAACGCATTGGGTGAAGCTGGAAATTCACCCCGACCCCAAATATTTGATGCCTGATCCGATTGAAACCCTTCAAGCGGCGAAAACGCTTGTGGATGAGGGGTTTGTGGTGCTGCCATATTGTCATGCCGATCCTGTGCTGTGTAAGCGTTTGGAAGAGGTGGGATGCGCGGCGGTGATGCCCCTTGGCTCACCGATTGGATCCAACCAAGGGCTGGCCTCAATGGCGTTTCTCGACATCATTATCGAGCAAGCTCGCGTACCGGTGATCATTGATGCCGGCATTGGTGCACCGTCAGATGCGGCGTTAGCGATGGAGCGCGGCGCTGATGCGGTATTGGTCAACACCGCCATTGCCACGGCTGGCGATCCGATTGCCATGGGCGCAGCGTTTAAACAAGCGGTTGAAGCAGGACGCTGTGCGTATCGCGCTGGACTGGCGGGCACACACAATCACGCCCACGCGTCTAGCCCCTTAACCGCGTTTCTTGACGCTAAGGAGGCGTGATGAGCTTTTCTGAGCGGTGGGCGGCACTCGATTGGGATCATCATCGCCTTTCGATTTACAGCAAAACGCGCCAAGATGTCGAGCGGGCGCTGGCTAAATCTTCGCGCAACTTGGACGACTTCGCTGCCCTGATCAGTCCTGCCGCTGAAGCCTACCTTGAGGCCATGGCTCAGCAATCTGAGGCGCTGACGCGGCAGCGGTTTGGCTACACCATGGGGTTTTACATTCCGCTGTATCTCTCCAATTTGTGCGCCAACGTGTGTACTTATTGCGGTTTTTCGATGGAAAACCGAATCAAACGGCGCACGCTGGATGAAGCCGAGATCGCCGCCGAGTGTGAAGCGATCAAAAAAATGGGCTTTGACAGTGTGCTCTTGGTGACCGGTGAGCATGAAACCAAGGTAGGGCTCGAGTATTTTCTCCGCGCTTTACCCGTGGTGAAGCAATACTTTCATCATGTGGCGATGGAGGTGCAGCCGCTGGATACCGAGGCATATCGCGCCTTGGTGGCACAAGGTGTGGATGCGGTGATGGTTTACCAAGAAACCTACCACGCTCCAACCTATGGGGAACACCACAAGCGCGGGAATAAAACCGACTTTCACTACCGGCTGCAAACCCCAGATAGGTTGGCACAAGCAGGGGTCGATAAGATCGGTCTTGGCGCCTTGATTGGCCTTGAGGACTGGCGCACCGACAGCTTTTTTACCGCCCAGCATCTGGATTATCTGGAAAAGCAATACTGGCAAAGCCGCTATTCGCTATCTTTTCCGCGCTTACGTCCTTGCGCGGGGGCGTTACAGCCGAAATCGGTGATGACGGATAAGCAGCTGGTTCAGTTGATTTGTGCCTATCGGTTGTGGAATCCGCAGGTCGAGCTGTCGCTATCGACACGAGAGTCCCCCCACTTTCGCGACAATGTGTTGCCCCTTGGGGTCACGAGCCTATCCGCGGCGTCAAAAACCCAACCGGGCGGCTATGCGAACCCTGAGCCACAATTAGAGCAGTTTGCTATCAGTGATGAACGGAGCGCGGCAGAGGTGGCCGCCAGTGTCCGTGCCCTCGGTTTTGAGGTGGTATGGAAAGATTGGGATAACATCTACGATATCGCGCGTCAGGCGCAAATGGCTTCACAAACGGCAGCGGGTTAGCGACAATGCGGGCATGAAACGTATTACTGTATATGTGGGTCCTCGCTGTCCTCACTGTGAGGCGGCCAAAGCTTACTTGGATAAAAAAGGGCTGCGTTATCGTGTTGTCGATACGGCCACGCCTAAAGGCAAGAAGCTGCTGGCGGCAACTGGCTCGCGGGGTGTCCCGGTGATTTGCATTGGCGATACTACTTTGCGCGGCTTTTCGCCCAAAGCGGTCGAGAAAGCCCTGAAAGGGGAATAAAAAAAAGCGTCCAATCGGACGCTTTTTGTTTTTCACACTCGGTGAAGACGCGACTTAACGGCTTAGTGGCGCGGTCGCTTGTTTTAACCAAGCTTGGTCTTGATCATCGAGGTGCGGGCTGATTTCATCCCACACGGTTTGATGATAGCGATTCCACCACTGGATTTCCGCCTCGCTGAGTAAGCTCACATCGACCAAACGACGATCGATCGGTGCACGCGTGAGTGAGGCAAACCCGAGCATCGTCATGTCACCCTCGGTGGGCTTTTCTTCAATCAACTCGAGGTTTTCAATCCGGATCCCAAACGCGTCGGCGCGATAGTAGCCCGGCTCGTTTGACACCACCATGCCTGGCAATAGCGCGACGCTATTGGGCGCTTTGGAAATGCGCTGCGGACCTTCGTGCACGTCCAAGAAATGCCCGACACCGTGACCGGTGCCATGGTCAAAATCATAGCCGTGTTGCCACAAATACTGGCGTGCTAAGGCATCAAGCTGGCTGCCTGAGGTGCCTTTCGGGAACAGCGCGGTGGCCAGCGCAATATGTCCTTTAAGCACCAGCGTAAAGGCTTTTTTGATCTCAGCACTGCATTCGCCTACCGGCACGGTACGGGTAATGTCGGTGGTGCCGTCATAGTATTGACCGCCTGAGTCGACCAAGTAGACGTTGTTGCTCTCAATCACGCTCGGTTTAGGCTGATTGTTGTGGTTATAGTGACACATGGCCGCATTGCCACCGGCGGCTGAAATGGTATCAAAGCTTAAGTCGACCAGTTGATCGTCTTGTTGGCGGAATTGATACAGGGTGTCTGCGAGCACGGCTTCGTCAGGGCGTTCACCGGCGTCGACTTGACGGTCAAACCAGGCCAAAAAGCGAGTCACGGCAACACCATCGCGCACGTGACAGGCACGCATACCGGCGATTTCTTGCGGGTTCTTGGCTGCTTTTTCAAGCGCACATGGGTCTTGCGCTTCCACCACGGTGACTTGCGCTTGTTGGAGCGTGTCCAGTGTCCACGCATTGGCGCCGTTTGGGTCGACCAATACACGTTGACCGCTCAGCGCTTGCAGGGCATCAACCAGACTGTCTGGGTGCGCGACGCTCACGCCTTGGCCCACGTGTGCATCAAAGCCTTCGGGGAGACGGTCAGGGTCGATAAACACGGTGACGTCACCGGATTGCTTGATAATCGCTTGGGTCAGTACCACGGGCAAACGTGGGATATCGCGACCACGGATATTGAGCAGCCAACAGACGGCATCGGGTTGAGTGAGTACCGCGGCATCAAGATTCTGATCGGCTAACTGCTGGCCAATGGTTTGACGTTTATCTAAGCTGGCGCGGCCGGTTTTCTCTTCACCCAGTAAAATGGCAGGGCTATTAAGCGGGGCGGGACGATCGTCCCACAAGCTTTCAATCGGGTTTTGCTCAACACTCACCAGTGTCAAAGCCCCATCCAACGCGCGTTGGGTACGTTTGTACCAAGCAGCGCTATGCATGCGAGCGTCGATAGCCAGCTTGGCACCTTTTGGCAATTGTTGCTGGGCCCATTGCACCGGTGGCTCATCAATCAGGTGGCAGTAGTCAAACAGGCCGGCGGGGACTTGCTTACGGACTTGAACCACATAGCGGCCATCAACAAAAATCGCTGCCTTGTCGCGGGTGATCACCGCGGCGCCTGCTGAGCCGGTAAAGCCGGTCGCCCAGTGGAGGCGTTCGTTGTGCTCAGGCACATACTCACCGAGATATTCGTCTTCATGGGGGATGAGTAGGGCGTCATAATCGTGTTGAGCCAGCCAGTGTCTTAGCTGCTCAATACGCTTGGTAAGGGTCGCGTCCATTATTCTTCCTTCTTTGTATGGGGTGAACTTGCCATGTTCGGCCACGCGTAAAAAACGGTGGGTTAGACCCTAGCGCGATTGGCGATAGGCTGCAATTTTGCTGGGCTAAATTGCTGACAGCGTGAAATAATCAAGGCTTTCAGCCATTGGTGCCCCGGGTCATTTTCTTGATTTTGATGCCAAAACAAGGTGTACGCCATCGGCGGTATTGGCGTCGGTAACGGCCTTACCACCAAATTGAGCGACGCGGCAATATAATGCGCAAACTGGCTTGGTGAAGTAAACACCAGGTCGGTATAGGTACACAGGCTCGCCGCACTGTTGAAATCTGGCACGTACATGGCAATGTCACGCTCAATATTACGCTCTGCCAGTTTATAGTCCAACAGCCAGCGGTCATTCCCATCACACTTCACCTGTACATGTCGCAGTCCAAGGTAACGCGCTTCATCCCATGGGCCCTTGAGTGCCGGATGATCGGCGCGCATCAACACACACTGGTGATCTTGGCAAAGCTCTTGGTAGCGTACGCCTTTGGGCGGCATCATGGTCAACATGGCATCGGCGGGATTTAAATCTTTACCGGTAATACCAAAATCGATATTGCCGCGGGCGAGGCCATCAAAGGTGGTTTGATCCCAAGCAGCGGTATTAAGAGTGATAGCTGGAGCCGCTTCCAGCATATCGCCAATAAACTGTGGCAGTAGCAATGGGTAGGCGCTCTCGACGAGGGCAAAGCGAAAACAGCGGTCACTTAAGTGTGGCTGAAAGTGGTCCGGCTCGGTCATCGCCGCAACATCATTGAGTAAAGCCCGTAATTTTGCCTGTAAGGCTTGCGCCCGAACGGTGGGTTTGAGCCCGTGGGCTGCTCGCGTAAAAAGCGGGTCGTTAAATTGCGATCTTAATCGGGCTAAGTTTTTACTCACTGCCGATTGGCTTAAGTGCAGGCGTTTTGCCGCCCCCGTGACATTACACTCTTCCAACAATACATGTAAGCACACCAATAAATTAAGGTCGGTGCGCTGCAGCTGGTCCAAATCCATTACAGGTATTCTCCTTAGGAATAACTGCTTTTACTATAAACCATTATGGTTCATATCGTGAAGCCACTATACTGCGTGCCTGTATAGAGGAGTAACCAATGTCACACACTGATTCACCGACATCGAATCGCTTACTGGTCGCCTTAATGGTGTTACTGGTGCTGTTTAGCCCGATGGCGATTGATATTTATTTACCGGCGTTGCCGCATATGGCGGGGGACTTTAACGTTAACCCGACGTTGGTACAGGACACCATCACTTGGTTTATGTTTAGCTTAGGCTTAGGTCAGCTGTTCGCTGGCCCGTTGGCTGATCGCTTTGGTCGCAAACCTGTAGCCGTCATTGGCATACTGCTCTATGGACTGAGCTCTTTGATGGCGTGGCTCGCCACCTCGATGGATATGATGCTGGTGGCGCGTTTGCTGCAAGGTTTTGGCGCGTGCGCGACTTCCGTGTGTGCATTTGCAGCGGTGCGTGACCGATTCGGTGCAGAGCGCAGCGGCCATATGATTAGCTATCTTAATGGCGCGATTTGCTTTGTTCCTGCCTTGGCGCCGCTATTGGGGAGCTGGCTTACCCAAGTCTTTGACTGGCGCGCTAACTTCACCTTTATGCTCGGTTATGCGGTATTAGGGTTGGTATTAGTTATGGTCTTTTTGCCCGAGACACGCCCTGCGCACACGGACACCTCGGGTCGCCTATTTAGCGTACGCCGTTATTGGCAAGTGCTACGCGTACCAACATTTACCTACCACATCATCCTTTGCATGCTGGCCATGGCGGTGATCTTAGCGTATGTCACCTCCGCGCCTGTATTGCTGATGGATAGATACGGTATTTCCATGAACAGCTTCACTTTTTGGTTTGGTGCTAACGCGGCACTAAACATTGCCGCGGCGATGTTAGCGCCGCGCTATATGGAAAAATTTGGTAGCCGCCGCGCGCTCAATATTGGCTTGATGATGCTGGTAGGCTCGGGTGGGCTGATGTTGGCATTAAGCTCTATTGCGACGCCTTGGGCCTTTATGTTGCCGATTTTTACCTCATCATTTGGCTTTGCTTGGGTGTTAGGCGCGTCAGCCGGCGCCGCTTTAGCCCCATTTTCTGACCGTGCTGGCACAGCGGCAGCCTTGCTGGGATTGTTCCAAATGAGTGGCGCAGGGCTTTTGGTCAGCTTAACCCAGCGCTTGGGGTTATCGGCCAGTGACCTGATGACAGTGCATATGTGGCTCTTGTTGCCCGGTCTCGTGATTTTATGGTCCCCAGTTGGGAAGCAATGGCATGCAGCAACGGTAAAACGGTAAGAAAATCAATAAAAACAACGTCTCAGTTGGCAAAGTATAATAAGACGTGCAAAACGCAGGGGTCTCGACAACCCATCATCCCTTTTCGCTGGCTCCGGCCAGCGTTTTTTTATTTTGCTAAAAGTGCGTGGTTCGGAGTATATTTACTAAGCAAATCGAATTAACGCTCATTCCTTTTCGTTTTTATCTCAAAGGTCAGTTACACACTATGTCATTATCGACAATCGAAATGGCGCGCGTCCTCGAACAACTTGAGGAATCGCCAGAAAAAATCATGTTTGGCAAATTACTGCAAGAATTAGGTAGCCAAAGTGAAGAGCGTGTACGCAGTGCTGCACGTCAAGTGCCACTGAAATACTTGCGTGAACTGGTTTACCAATTTAATTCTGTGATTGAAGAGCGCCGTTCTGAGCGCATTGAAGAAATCACTCAAGGCTTGGCGCAAGATGGTTTATCTGCTGACGAGCTTTATGAGTATATAATCCAACGCAAGATGGGCTGATCGCCGCCCATCACTCATAAGGATAAACATGACAGAGCGGCGTGTGGTGCCAGGAGCGTTAGATACTCGCCGCTGGCTGTTTGCTTTTTTTGGGTTTGCGTTGCTGAATCAGCAGACCCACGACAATAAAGCTAAGACCGATTAGGGTGCTGATATGGATTGTCTCACCAATAATGGTGGCCAATAGCATCAAGGAAATAAATGGCGAGATAAATATCAGATTGCTGATCCGAGAGGCATTCTGGGTATATTTCATCGCGCTCAGCCACAGCATAAATGTTATCCCCATTTCAAAAAGCCCCACATAGCTCACCGCTAGCCAGCCTTGCCATGGGATACCGCTCCAAGACGCTGTTATCCCCGCCAATAATAAAGATGCAGGTAATGACAGCATAAAGCTCAACAGAATGCCGAGCACAGGGTCGGCAGGGTTTTTAGTGTTTAGTACCCAAAACCCTGCCCACAATAGCGTGGAGAGCAACGCGAGCCCAATGCCAAGCGGACTATCGAACTGAAGCGATAAAAGCTGGCCCTTTGTAGCGATCACTACCACACCAAAATAGCCCAACGCCGCCGCAATCCAATCTTGGCGACGAATGGTTTGGCCGAGAAATACCGCTGCCATTAAGGTCAAGGTAATGGCCCAGCTGTAATTTAATGGTTGGGCCAAAGAGGCAGGAAGAAGATCATAGGCTTTGAAAAGAACCAAATAATAAATCAAAGGGTTAATCATCCCCAGTAGGCAATAATAGCCAGGTCGACGACGAAAAGTGGGCCAAAGTGCCGATAGCTTGCCTTGCACCGCGGCAATAGCGGTCAATACCAGTACAGAGACCACGCTGGCAGCGGCCAGCATTTGAATCGGGGTCATGTAGCTTAAGGTAATTTTGAATGCGGTCGCGACCGTTGACCACAATAGCACTGCACATAATCCAAATATCAGTGCTTTACGTTCATTGTGCATACTGCCTCCCTGCAAATCTGCCTTTTAAGCTAGGCAGTCTACGGTATTCGTACGCACCGAGATAGACTGGACATCTATCCAGTATCCCATTAGCCTTGCTGACATTGATGACCGCACAATAGAGAACCCATTATGCTTTCTGGCCTGTCATTACCGACGTTAGCTATTCTCACATTCTGTTTTGGCGTGATCAGTGCCGCCGGGTTGAGTTATTGGCTGCATCGACGCGTGGTCGCTCAGTATCAACATTGGTTTGATACCCAATATGCGCAACAGCAGTCAACGGCTGATATACAGCAACAACAGCTTCATCAGCAACTGGAGCAGCAACAACAAGAGCTAGACAGCTTAGATGTAGAGCGCGATCGTCTGACACAAGAGCTGCGCCAGTATTACGGCAAATTAACCTCCGCGAGTGAGAAGTTGCGTCAATTGGAACAATTACGCCAAGACAATCAAACGTTGACCCAAAAACTTGATGCGGTGCGAGAGGAAAAGTCTGAGCTGCTCGCTGAGCTGCGCGAGGTCAAAGCCAGCGCGGAGCAACAACTCAATGCCGCGAAAGAAAAGCACGCCTTATTAGAAAATGCGGAGGAAAGGCTGCGTACCCAATTTGAGCAGCTGGCCAACCAGGTATTTGAGCAAAAGGTCCATTCCGTTGATGAGCAAAATAAGATGAGCTTAGAGAGCTTACTTGGACCACTTAAGTCGCAGTTGGAAGGGTTTAAAAGGCAAGTCACTGACAGCTTTGGTGAACAAGCGAAAGAGCGTCACACCCTGATCCATGAAATCAAAAACCTCCAGCAACTGAATGCGGACATGACGCGGGAAGCGCATAACCTAACTCAAGCGCTTAAAGGTGATAACAAGCAACAGGGCAACTGGGGCGAAGTGGTGTTGGCGCGTATTTTGGAAGAGTCCGGCTTGCGTGAAGGGCGTGAGTATCAAACCCAGGTGAGCTTTGAAAACGAGCAAGGCAAGCGCTACCAGCCCGATGTGGTGGTGAAATTACCCCAAGATAAAGACGTGGTGATAGATGCCAAAATGGCGCTGGTCGCGTATGAACGCTACTACAACGCAGACACTTTGGTTGAGCAAGATGCCGCATTAAAAGAGCATGTCCAAGCCATTCGCCAGCATATTCGTGGCTTGGGACGCAAAGACTATCATCAGCTTCATGGTGTGCGTTCACTGGATTATGTGTTGATGTTCATTCCGGTGGAGCCAGCTTTCCAAGTGGCCGTGGAAGCCGATGCCAGCCTGATCCGCGAGGCGATGGATAATAATATTATGTTGGTCAGTCCCACCACTTTGCTGGTGGCACTACGCACCATCAATAACTTATGGCGTTATGAATACCAAAACCAAAATGCCAAACAGATTGCCGAAAAAGCGAGCAAGCTCTACGACAAGGTGCGGCTGTTTGTCAGTGATATGGAAGCGTTGGGTAATGCGTTGGGTAAAGCCAGTGACAGTTATCAAGGGGCGATGAACAAACTTAGCCAAGGCCGCGGTAATATTATTCGCCAAGCAGAGGGGTTTAAAGCGCTGGGCGTGGAGGTGAAACGGGACATCAGCCCGTCGCTGGCCAGTGTTGCCACCGACCCTGCGCCTGATGAGCCTCTTAATCTTACACAGGCAGAGCGGGACACAAATCCGCAAGAATCATAATAAACTTGGTCGTACGCTTGGAGTCGGGATGGGCGATAAAGTAAACTGGGGCCAATACGTTAGGGGAATAAAATGACAGATAAAAACGCGCACCAGGATCAAGAGACGATCGATTTTGGCTACCAACAAGTGAAACGCCAAGAAAAAGAAAGCCTCGTGGCCAATGTGTTTCATTCGGTGGCTGCAAAATATGATCTGATGAACGATGTGATGTCGATGGGCATTCACCGTATCTGGAAACGCTTTACCATTGACTGCAGTGGTGTCCGCCCTGGGCAAAAAGTGCTCGACTTAGCCGGTGGTACGGGCGATCTCACCGCAAAATTCTCGCGTCTTGTCGGCGAGCGTGGTGAAGTCGTACTCGCCGACATTAATAACTCGATGCTCAAAGTGGGCCGCGATAAACTGCGTGATAAAGGCATTGTCGGCAATGTGAGCTACGTACAAGCCAATGCAGAAGCGCTGCCATTCCCTGATGACCACTTTGATTGCATTACCATCGCATTTGGGCTGCGTAACGTGACGGATAAAGATGCGGCCTTGCGTTCGATGTTCCGTGTGCTTAAACCTGGTGGGCGTTTATTGGTGTTGGAATTCTCCAAACCCGTTGCCGAGCCGTTGTCAAAAGTCTACGACGCCTACTCTTTCCATGTATTGCCCAAAATGGGGCAACTGATTGTTAACGATCCAGACAGCTACCGCTATTTGGCCGAATCGATTCGCATGCACCCTGATCAAGAAACCTTAAAAGGAATGATGGAGCAAGCCGGTTTTGAACAAACCAGCTACTACAACCTGACGGGTGGGATCGTGGCGCTGCACCGTGGATATAAATTCTAAGGAGCCAACATGGCACTTGATTCACTGTTGTGCGCGGCCCTGGAAACAGCGCTCAATGCTGTGATTGCTAAAGACGCCGACAGCCAGCGTCGCCTTGCTCGGCTAAAAGGGCGTTGTATCGGAGTGACTCTACAAGAGCTTGATCGCCAACTGATTTTCGTCTTCGGCCAACGTATTGATGTACTTAGCCATTACGAAGGTGAATGCGACGCGGCGCTATCATTGTCACTGTCAGCACTGCCACAGCTACAGCAAAAAGCAAACTTAACCGCCTTAATCAAAGCGGATAAACTCACGCTGGAGGGGGATATCGATGTCGCCCAGCAGTTTTCTCAGTTGCTCAGTGGTATCGAACTAGACGTGGCAGAGTGGCTAGCACCTTACACCGGCGATGTGATTGCGCATACGGTGGTGAGTCAGGCGCAGCAGCGCTGGCAGCAATTGCAGCAATTGGCTCAACGGCAACAGCGCTATGCAGGAGAGGTGATTACGGAAGAATGGCGCTTAGCGCCTGGGCCATTAGAAGTGGCGGCATACAGTGACCAAGTGGACGAGCTGCGCAGCGATGTCGCGCGGTTGGAAGCCAGGTTTAAGCAGTTGGTAGAACGGGTGGAGTCTGCATGACACTCAATGAAATTCGTCGCTTGTATTTTATCATCCGTACCTTACTGCTTTATGGTGTGGATGCTTTACTTCCCAAACAACCCTTAACACGGCTGGCGCACCTTGGCCGCCAATCATTGTTTTGGCTGAAGAATCAGCACCCAGATAAGCCGGTGGGGGAGCGACTGCGTTTGGCGCTGCAAAGCTTGGGCCCGGTATGGGTGAAGCTTGGGCAAATGATGTCGACGCGTCGTGATCTATTCCCCGCCGATATCGCCAACGAGCTGGCACAGTTGCAAGATAAAGTCGCACCCTTTGATGGCCACAAAGCCAAAGCGCAAATCGAAGCCTCGTTAGGCGGCCCGTTAGAAACCTGGTTTAGCGACTTTGACCCCCATCCACTCGCCTCTGCGTCGATCGCGCAAGTGCACACCGCTACGCTCAAATCGAATGGGCGTGAAGTGGTGCTGAAGGTGATCCGCCCCGATATTTTGCCAGTGATCCAAGCTGACTTGCGGCTCATGTATCGTGTGGCACGGCTGGTGGCGCGTTTTCTGCCTGATGCGCGTCGCTTAAAACCGGTCGAAGTGATCCGCGAGTACGAAAAAACCTTGCTCGATGAGCTGGATTTGATGCGTGAAGCGGCCAATACCATTCAGCTGCGCCGCAATTTTGAAAACGACCCGGCGCTGTATGTGCCCGAAGTGTTCAGTGACTACTGCCGCAAAGACGTGATGGTGTCTGAGCGAATCTATGGCATTCAAGTGTCGGATATCGAGGCGCTAGAAGCCAATGGCACTGACATGAAATTGCTGGCCGAGCGTGGGGTTGAGGTCTTCTTTACCCAAGTATTCCGAGACAGCTTTTTCCATGCGGATATGCATCCAGGCAATGTCTTTGTCTCCTACGAGCACCCACATGATCCGCAGTGGATTGGGCTTGATTGCGGGATTGTCGGCACCCTTAATCGCGACGATAAACGCTATTTGGCAGAAAACTTTATCGCCTTTTTTAACCGCGATTACCGTAAAGTGGCGGAGCTGCATGTTGACTCTGGCTGGGTGCCGCACGACACCAACGTGGATGATTTTGAGTTTGCCATTCGCACCGTGTGTGAGCCCATTTTCGAAAAGCCATTGTGCGAAATCTCGTTCGGTAATGTTTTACTAAACCTCTTTAACACCGCGCGCCGGTTTAATATGGAAGTGCAGCCACAGCTGGTGTTGTTGCAAAAAACCTTGCTCTACATTGAAGGGCTTGGGCGTCAGCTCTATCCGCAACTAGATTTGTGGACCACGGCGAAGCCATTTTTAGAGTCGTGGATGAAACAGCAAGTGGGGCCGCAAGCTGTCTGGGCAGCGGTGCGTGAAAAGGCACCGTTTTGGGCGGAAAAACTCCCCGAAATCCCAGAACTGGTGTACGACGGCTTACGGCAAGGTCGTCAGGTCAATCAGCGTTTAGAAGCCTATTATCACGGTTACTTGCAGATCAAACAGCGTCACTCGCGCGCCACTTATATGCTCGGGATTGGTGCGACGTTACTGCTGACGGCGACCATTTTGTTTGCCAACCGAGTCGAGACCTTACCGAGTGTCGCCGCTGCAGGTGCGGTTATCTTTTGGTTGTGGGGCTGGCGACTTTGTAATAAAACCTGTAATAAATAGCAGTTACACTGCTGCGCACATCAAGTTAACCAAACGGAAGAAAGGGAACCGGTATGGGTGGAATTAGTATTTGGCAGTTGCTGATCATTGCGGTGATTGTGGTGTTGTTATTTGGTACCAAGAAGCTACGTAACATGGGGGGCGATCTTGGCTCAGCGGTCAAAGGCTTTAAAAAAGCAATGAACGATGATGAAACCAAAACCACTGACAAAGATGCGGATTTTCAGCAGCAGTCATTGGACAACAGTGACGCCGACGCGTCGAAAAAAGAGCAAGCACGCAAAGATAAAGAGCAGGTGTAAGCCGTGTTTGATATAGGTTTCTGGGAGTTAGTGCTGAWTGCCATTATTGGCCTCGTGGTGCTTGGCCCGGAGCGATTACCGGTTGCGATACGCAATGTGTCGCGCTGGGTGGGGGCGGCGAAACGGATGGCAGGATCTGTCCGTGATGAGCTTGAACAAGAGCTCAAGCTAAAAGAGCTCCAAGACAATTTACACAAGGCCGAACAAGCGGGGATGAAAGATTTGTCACCTGAGCTACAAGAGTCGGTCGACACCCTACGTCAACGCGCGGCGGATGTACAACGCCCTTATGCAGCATCGCCTTCTTCTCATCACCCCGATGAAGGCGACGATGCGCCATCAACGGATAAGCGATAACGAGTCAGACGCTTTATGTTTTCGGTGAACAAACCACTATGTCTTCTGTGAACGATACTCAGCCCCTTATCAGCCACTTGATGGAGCTTCGTAACCGCCTGCTTCGCGCAATTATCGCCATCTTAGTGGTCTTTGCCTGCTTGGTGTATTTTGCCAATGATATTTACAGCCTGATTGCCCAACCGCTGATCGACAAACTGCCCGAAGGGGCGAGCATGATCGCTACAGATGTCGCGTCTCCCTTCTTTACCCCAATTAAGCTGACTTTGGTCATATCCGTCTTCGTCGCCATCCCTGTGGTGCTATATCAAATCTGGGCGTTCGTTGCTCCCGGCCTGTATAAGCATGAACAGCGGTTAGTGATGCCGCTTTTGGTGTCGAGTTCGTTGCTGTTCTACGCGGGCGTGGCATTTGCGTACTGGGTGGTGCTGCCATTGGTGTTTGGCTTTTTCACGTCTATTGCGCCAGAAGGGGTGCAAGTGGCAACGGATATTGCCAGTTATCTCGACTTTATCTTGGCGCTCTTTCTCGCCTTTGGCATTGCCTTTGAGATCCCTATCGCGATTATACTGCTGGTTTGGACAGGAGCGACCACGGCACAAAGCTTAACCCGCAAGCGGCCCTATGTGGTAGTGGCTGCGTTTGTGGTGGGGATGATGCTGACGCCACCGGATATGATTTCACAAACCTTGCTGGCCATTCCCATGTGCTTGCTGTTCGAGTTGGGCGTGGTGCTATCGCGCTTTTATGTCCCACGTGAGAAATCAGAATCCGAGGAGGCCAGTGAATGATCGATATTGGTGTCAACCTGACAAACACACGGTTTGATCAAGACAGAGAGACCGTGGTGGATGATGCCAAACAGGCGGGCGTCACGGGCATGATTCTGACCGGCACCAGTATCGATGAGAGCCAAGCAGCCGCCGCGCTTGCGAGCTCTTATCCTGGTTTTGCCTATGCCACGGCGGGTGTTCACCCGCATGATGCCAAATCGGTCGAGGCGACAGGTTTAAGCGCGATTCAGCAATTAGCGCAGCGTCCCGAGGTGGTCGCAATCGGTGAGTGTGGGCTTGATTTTAATCGGGACTTTTCGCCGCGGCCACAACAAGAAGCGGTCTTTGAGGCGCAGCTTGCGCTAGCGGCTGAGCTTTCAATGCCAGTGTTTATGCACTGTCGTGATGCCCACGATCGCTGGTTCGCCATTTTGCGTCCATGGCTCGACAAACTGCCCGCGGCGGTGCTGCATTGTTTTACTGGCGATGACCGCGCGCTGCGCGATTGCCTCGATGCGGGTTTATATATAGGGGTAACGGGATGGCTATGCGACGATCGCCGCGGACAGCAGCTTCAGCAACAGGTAAGCTGGTTGCCCGATGACAGGCTGATGATAGAAACCGATGCGCCGTATTTACAGCCTCGCGATATACGGCCGCGACCTAAACGCAGTCGTAATGAGCCGAAATACTTGCCCCATATCGCCCAAACAGTGGCACGATTACGTCAACAGCCTGTCGAACATATTATTGATTGCACAATAAAAAACACTCAGCGCTGCTTTTCTATTCAGTGACTGGGTGAACACTACACGAGGCAGTTCGCTGCCCCAAAGCCCAGGTCTGCAACTTAAAGGAGGATACAGTGACCGTATCCATTCAAGGCGCCTTTCCTGCTCGACGCCTGCGTCGTACACGCAAAACTGACTTTAGCCGCCGTATGGTGGCGGAACATTCATTGTCCGCAAGCGATTTGATTTACCCAATCTTCGTACTCATGGGTAAGAATCGTCGTGAGCCAGTGGCATCCATGCCCGGCATCGAGCGACTCTCGATTGATTTATTGCTCCATGAAGCGGATTACCTTGCCAAGCTGGGTGTCCCTGCCATTGCGCTCTTTCCTGTGATCCCGAAAGAGTTTAAAACCAGTTGTGCCTCGGAGGCATTTAACCCCGAAGGGTTAGTGCCACGCGCGGTGCGCTTACTCAAAGAGCATGTGCCGCAAATGGGCGTGATCACCGATGTGGCACTAGACCCTTATACCGTGCACGGCCAAGACGGGATCATTGATGAAGACGGCTATGTGATGAACGAGCCCACCACTGAGGTACTGATCAAACAAGCCCTATCTCATGCCGAAGCGGGCGTCGATATTGTCGCGCCTTCTGACATGATGGATGGACGAATTGGTCGTATCCGTGAGGCATTGGAAGCCAATGGTCATATCAATACCCAAATCATGGCGTACTCTGCCAAGTATGCGTCCAATTACTACGGCCCGTTTCGCGATGCATTAGGCTCGGCGGCGAACCTGAAAGGGGGTAACAAAGCCAACTATCAAATGGATCCGGCCAACAGCGATGAAGCCTTGCACGAAGTGGCGATGGATATTGCTGAAGGGGCTGATACCGTGATGGTTAAACCCGGGATGCCGTATTTGGATGTGGTACGCCGGGTAAAAAATGAGCTTAAAGTGCCGACGTTTGCCTACCAGGTATCGGGCGAGTATGCGATGCACAAGGCGGCCATTGATAATGGCTGGCTAAAAGAGCGCGAGACAGTGATGGAGTCATTATTGTGCTTTAAGCGTGCGGGGGCCGATGGGATCCTCACCTACTTTGCTAAGCAAGTGGCCGAGTGGTTAGCGGAAGACGCGGGTGCCACCTTGCCTCCCAGACCGGAAGAGACGGTCGGTTAACTCGCCTTTTATGAAAGCGCCCTTGCCACGAGCAAGGGCGTTTTTTTAGCCTGCCCTGGATGACCCCACAAAACTCAAGGGATCACATTGCGGTTAATGGGGTTCTGTAGTGAGATCAGTGTTTCTGTGGATTGTACTTCGTCGATGGCTTGAAGCTTGTCAATCAACACAAACTGTAGCTCTTCGATAGAGCGGCACATGAGCTTAACGAAAATATTATAGGCCCCCGTGGTGTAGTAGGCTTCTACCACCTCGTCGAGCTGATTGAGTTTTTCTAGTGCCGAGTGGTAATCTCGCGCCGCTTTAAGATTGATGCCGATAAAGCAGCACACGTCGTAGCCGAGTTTTTTGGTGTTGACCAATATTTCCGTGCCTTCGATGATGCCCGCGGCTTTCATTTTCTCAACCCGCACGTGAACGGTGGCGGGGCTGACATGAAAGCGCTTTGCCATTTCTGCGTAGGGGACGCGCGCGTCATCCAACAGCGTAGAGAGAATACGACGATCTAGGTCATCCAATTTTGGCAACTCGTTCATTGTTTTAGTCTTTTAGTTATAGCATGGCCAGATTTTTCGTTAACGCGGTTGCTTAGCCACTTCGTTAACGCCTAATGTAGGGTATCGCGTTGTTTAGCAAGATACCAACAAACCAACAGGAAGGGGATGTGGGGATCAAATACGTTTTCGGTGGCTTACTACTGCTCATCGCCAGTAGCGTCAATGCCGCACAAAAAGATGTGCTGGTGGTGCACTCCTATCATCCTGGTTTCTTTTGGAACCAGGCGTTGGTTGAAGGGTTGGAAACAGCCACGCAAGGCGAAGAGATCGCTTTCCAGCATTCCTACCTAGAAAGTAAACGCTACCAATCGGATGCCTATCGCGAACAGCTCAAAGATGTTTATATCCATAAACTGACCAACCATGATTTTGATGCCATTCTGACCACGGATAATGCCGCATTATGGCTGATCCATGAATTGCATGAGTACGTGGGCGATACACCGGTCGTCTATGCGGGGCTCAATAACTTTGGTCGTCAACATTACCCCTTACTGCCCAAGGTCACGGGGGTGAAAGAAGAAATAGACCTACCGCGCAACTTGGCGCTAATGAAGCGCTTGCATCCAGATTTAAAGCGGGTGTATGTACTGCTCGATGAGACGTTCTCCAGTCGTCAGTATTGGAATGTGGTGAAGGCGCAACTGAGAAAGGCGGGTCAGTCAGGCCTCGAGATTGTGAGGCTGTCCAACCTGCCATTCCAAGGTTTACGTGACCGTATTCAAGCGATGCAGCCGGGCGAGGCGGTGTATTACTTGTCCTATTTTCGTGATGCGAACGGCACCTTTCTCGATAGACTCAGTGGTATTCATACTCTTACCCAAGATTCGCCTGTACCGATTTATGGTGCGATGAGCTTTATGCTGGGTCAGGGCGTGATCGGTGGCATTGTGATCGATGGCAGAACTCAAGGTCAGCACCAAGGTCAGCTGCTGTTGGATGTACTGGCGGGCAACCTCCCCCCTGAACGAGACAGTACTAACCTGACGTTATTTGATTACCCTGCACTGAAAGATTGGGATGTGGATGTGAGCGCCATCGAAGACGCTGAGGTGATTAACAAGCCTCAGCCGCTTTGGCAAAAGCACCAAGTTGCGTTTCAAGCCGTGGCATTGGCGGTGTTGGTATTGGGAAGCGTGATAGCCATGCTCGGTGCCAACATTCGCCAGTTACGTCGCAGTGAGTCAGCGTTAAAGCGTCACCGAGCAATGCTTAAAGGTATTTTTGATCAAAGTAACCAGTTTATTGCACTGTTGGATGAGAACGGGATCTTGGTGTCAGGTAATGCCAGCTTTAATCAATTAATCAGCGTGAGTCACCCGTATCGTGGACGACCTTTGTGGTTTTGGCCGATTTGGCGCAATCCCGCCCGCCTCGAGGAGCACCTCAAGCTTACCGATTTCTCCCAGCCTCGCCGGTTTGAGCTTTGCCTCAGTGAAGCGCATCGTGAGGTGATTTTGGACGTGGCGGTCAAAGGGTTTCCCAGCGAAAACGGTCAACGTCGCGTGCTGTTAGAAGCTCGTGATATTACCCAGCGCAAACAAACCGAAGAGAAGCTACAGCGCAGCGAAATTGAATACCGCATGTTGTATGAACAGCAGCCTGTCATTCTATTAACCATTGATTACCAAGCACGTATTCAATCGCTCAATCAGTATGCCGCTGATTTGTTTGGTTATGATAAAGCCGCGTTATTAGGGCACAAGATCACCTCCTTATATGCGGATCATCAAGTGCCTCCCCATCGAATGATTAAACGGGATCACAACAACCAAGAGCAGGTGTGGCGGCGTGAGATCCCGTATCGTGCCGGCAATGGTCATACCTTGTGGGTTCGGGAAACCGTGCGCGCGATGCATAATCAGACGCAGCTGCTGGTGGTGGGCGAAGACATCACCGCGCATCGAGAAATGGAAAACCAGCTGACTTATCAAGCCCATCACGACTATTTAACGGGGCTGTATAATCGTAGTTATTTTGAACAAAAGCTCGCCGCCGCGCTGTTACAAGCGCGAGAAGAAGATCAGTGTCACGCGATGTACTACATCGATATGGACCAGTTTAAGCTGATTAATGACACCGCCGGACATGAAGCGGGGGACGAGGCACTTAAACAAGTTGCTCAGATCATCCAGCAACATCTGCCGGCAGGTGCGGTCTTGTCGCGACTCGGGGGGGATGAATTTGGTGTGATTGCCTATCATCACTCGGCCGAGAGCGCGTTGAGTTGGGGGCACCAACTCCTGGCAACCTTGGCGGACAGTGAGTTTTTCTGGCACGGCAGTCGCATGCGCTTAGCGTGCTCGTTGGGGATTCGCCTTCTGGATCGCACCGCCGGCTCGCCGCAGCAGGTACACGCGCAAGCGGATACCGCCTGCTATGCCGCCAAAGACGAAGGGCGTAACCGTTTACACCTTTATCACCCGGATGATGAGGAGCTGCAACGCCGTGAGCAAGAAATGGCATATGTCAGCCACATCCATGATGCCATTGCTCACGACCGCTTTGATATCTATGCACAGCAGATCGTCGATATCCGACCGGGTAGACAAGATACGCTCTACATCGAGGCGTTGGTGCGGATGCGCGATACCCAAGGCGGTTGGTTGCCGCCCAGCATGTTTATCCCAGCCGCCGAGCGCTACAATATGGCACACCAACTCGACACTGTGGTGGTGACCAAAACGCTGGCGTGGTTTGATGCTCACCCGGATCAGATTGCCAAGCTGGGTAAAATCTCGATTAATCTGTCGGGACGGTCAATCACCCAAAAAGATTTTGTCACCTTCTTAATCGCCGCGATTAAGCAAACCCAAGTGCCTAGCGAGTGCATCTGTTTGGAGATCACTGAAACCGCAGCGATTACCAACATGAGCAGTGCTATCGAGCTTTTCTCGCAGCTAAAAGCCTTGGGGTGTGTGATTGCCTTGGACGACTTTGGCGCGGGCATTTCGTCGTTTGGTTATTTGAAGCGCTTGCCGGTCGACATCATTAAAATCGATGGCCAATTTATCCGCGATATCGCCACCGATGACACCGATTATGCGATGGTGAAAGCAATCAATGAGTTGGCTAAACAAATGGGGAAACAAACCGTGGCGGAGTTTGTCGAGAACGCCGATATTCTCAACAAACTACGCGCGCTGGATGTGGATTATGCCCAAGGCTATCACTTTAGCGTACCCGCGCCCTTAGGCGAGCAGGTCAAAAATTGGTCGACGCGTCGAGAGACGATAAAGGAAAAAATCCATCTCTGATATACTCGGCGCATAACCAGCCGCGGAGAGCCAATGTGCAACTCAGTTTGATTTGCGACGCCCCTGACAAATCCGAGCAATTTGAGGGACTAAAAAGCAAGTGGTCACTTACACACACACCTGATTCGTCATTTGCGTTGATCATGACCACGACACGCCTTGAGCTGCGCAAACAGGATGAGCCTAAGTTAGGCGCTGTGTATGTCGACTTTGTTGGCGGTGCGGTCGGCCATCGGCGTAAGTTCGGTGGCGGCAAAGGGCAGGCAATCGCGAAGGCGGTGGGGCTCAACAAAGGCGTCACGCCACGGGTGTTGGATGCCACGGCTGGCTTGGGTCGTGATGCGTTCGTATTAGCATCCTTAGGTTGTCAGGTGCAAATGATTGAGCGGCATCCAGTGGTCGCCGCATTGCTCGACGATGGGCTACAGCGCGCCTATCAAGACAGTGAGATTGGTACATGGATGCAATCGCGCATGACACTGCTGCATGCCAGTAGTGAGCAAGCACTTACCGATATGGCGCAGACCCCTGGGCTACAACGACCTGATGTGGTCTATTTAGATCCTATGTATCCCCACAAGAAAAAAGCAGCCTTAGTGAAAAAAGAAATGCGTGTGTTTCAGGCTTTGGTGGGCGCTGACACGGACGCCGATGCCTTGTTAGCGCCTGCGTGCCAGCTCGCGCGTAGCCGCGTAGTGGTTAAGCGTCCAGATTATGCTGAGCCCTTGGCGGCAACGCCACCACACTCTAGTATTACCACCAAGAAGAACCGCTTTGACATGTATATCAACGCAGCGTTAAGTGCGGAGGCGTAAATGGCTAAGTCTTTGTGCAAATGGCGACGGGGTGAGGTTGAGGCCAACTTAAGTGCGCTCGCATCGATTACCACGCCACCGCGAGCGGCTTGCAGCAAGTGTGCGCGAGTCGCCAGTGAAAAAGGTTATCTCTGTCGCCCTGTGCCTCTTGCCAGTGACGGGGATAAAAAAGCCAAAAAAGCCAAAAAAGCCAAGAATAAAGCGGACAAGAAAGACAAAAAGGGCAAAAAAGCGAACAAAGAAAAAAGAAAGGCAAAAAAAGGAAGGAAAAATAAAGGCTCCATAGCGAACTAAGGAGCCTTGAAGGGCTTAGTCGAGGCCTTTTACCATCAGTACGGTCAGTAGTCCGGTGATCACTGAGACAATCAGGCCAGAAACGATTAGCCAAGGCAACATATCCATCATGTTCTGCACTCACTTCTTTGTTATGAATTGGGGGAAAAGCGAGCATGATTGAGCCTGAGTTTAGCGACATTCTCAATGTGCTAGACGTAGACAGTTAAGCTTAGTAACGATTAGAAACAAGGTGGCGACAAAGCCATCAATCCGCCCCCGTGGCACATAGGTCTATCAGTACAAAGGGTCCATCATGAGTGTCAATCAAGGAAAAGCCGATGTATCGGTTTGGGATAAAGAAGAAGCCTTAAGCCGGCTAATGGATAGCCCGGCGCTTCTTGATGAGGCTTGCAGTATATTTGTTGAAGAAAGTGAGCAACAACTGCCAAGTATGGAAAAGCAGCTTGCTAACGCCGACTACACCGCCTTGGCGCGCGAAGCGCACAAAATGAAAGGCAGCGCTGGCAATTTAGCGGCGCTCGAGCTGCATCAGCAAGCATTGACGCTCGAGCAAGCGGCAAAGCAAGAGGCCGCCGACCAAGCCGCTGCTGCGTTAGCGGACATTAAAGAAGGCTTAGCACGATTTTGTGCGCAGCTCACTCACTAATCGCCTGTCTCATCATGCTCGCGAGTGACCAATAAAAAACGCCGTGTTGAACACGGCGTCAGACTGCTGACAAAGGTCTAGCTTTCGAGCTAGACCTTTGATCTAATAGGAGTGTCGCAATAGGGATGCTCCGGTATGCTTCAAGAACCTTCTCCACACCAATATGAACTTGAAATGGTGACGATGGAACAACTTGTTCCCAAAGACCATCTTGTTCGTAAAATCGACCGTGCCATCGAC
>NZ_MUFB01000037.1 GCF_001996005.1 Salinivibrio siamensis
GGCTATAAATAAAATTATTAATAGTGATCTATTCGACGTTTTGTAGGGGATAAACAAGAAACCCAGTTACCAATTACGCCTTGGTTCAGTGATCGATGTCGACAAGTTAGGATAATCCGCCTTAGCTCCTCCTTACTCCTCCTCCCCCTTCAACCACTCCCTGGATGACGCGCACTTTAGTGTGCAGGGATAGGATATTTCCAGGATAACGAAGAAAGCTAAGCCTTGGACACACTGTCTTTTTCCACTACCCACTGCCGGTGTGAAGAGACACGTAAAAAAGGCGCATTATGGAGTAAGGTATGAGAAAAGTAAGTTTAATTGCGGCGGCTGTCGCTACTGCTGTCACTGCCACCTCAGCATTCGCTGTCGACTTTAATGGCTACATGCGAGCAGGGACTGGAATTAGTGCCTCCGGTAGCGGTGACTTAGCCATTAACAAAAATGGTATTGGTCGCCTCGGTAACGAAAATGACAACTACTCTGAGTTTGGGTTTTCGGAAGAGCTAAAAACCGGTGAGCAAACTTGGCGTGTTGAATCAATGATTGCGTCGGGCGCTCCTGGTGAAAGTGGCTGGGAAGATAGCGACTTCAACGTCGCTCAGTTTGCAGTCAAAGCAAAAGGCGTGTTGGCCGACAAAGATGCAACACTTTGGGCGGGTAAAACTTACTATCAACGTAAAGATATCCACATCACTGATTTCTACTTCTTGAATACATCAGGTACCGGTGGTGGTATTGAAAATCTATCCATTGGTGATCAGAAACTATCTTTAGCACTGATTCAAGATAATGGCTCTCAGACAATTACTTCTGATAAAGATAAGTATGGCTGGAAAGATGCAGATAACGATTCGTCGACTGCCCCTACTTGGGAAGTGATTGGTAAAGAATCTACATCGGAAGATGTTAATGGCTATATTGCGGATATCCGTCTAGCCAATATCGATTTGTGGTCGGACGCTAAGTTAGAACTGGCGGCAGCCTATAACTTTGGCGTTGAAAAAAGCGATCAAGATCTTCAAGGAGACGATGGTCTATTGGTCACCGGTATTGTCCACCAGGGCATGGATAATGGTTTCAACCAAACTATCCTCCAGTACGGTACCAATGGCTATGGCGTTCAAGCGGCTAACTTCTGGGGTGCTGGTACATATTATGACCGCTCCGGTGATCAAAATGATGCGACAGGCTATCGTTTGATTAACTGGGGGGTAATGAATCTAGGTGAGTCTTGGGAAATGGGCCATCAAATCGCTTACTTAGCTGGTTCTGATATCGGCGCCTCTACACTCGATATTGATCAATTCTCTGTCGTAGCACGCCCTATGTACAACTGGAATGATACCATGCGTACTGTATTCGAAGCTGGCTATAATGCGGGTGAGAAAATCAATGATGACGGTAACGCGGTCGAAGACTTTGGTAATTCTAAATTGACCATTGCGCAAGCATGGGCAATGGGTGACAGCTTCTGGGCACGTCCTGAAATCCGTGTATATGGTTCGTATATCTCTGACCTTGAAAACGATGATGCTTTTGGTTCAGGTGAAGATAATGAGCTTGTAGCTGGCGTACAGGTTGAAGCTTGGTGGTAAGTCTTTTTTAAACTGTCTTTTTTCATAGCCGACAATTGTCGGCTATTTTTTTAGGTATTTTATATGAATAAGAAAGTGTTTTTTATTTATGGGCTATTATTACTTAGTGGGTGCTCGACGTTCGTTGATAACCAATATAAGGTTGCTCCGGCAGGAAAGGCAGTGACGCAGCTTGAAAAAGCGAAACAACTGCCGATAACAATGGAAAAAGAGATAAAAATAGCGGTCACCGCGCAAACACAAGTCCTCGATATCTATAGCATTGATAGCCCTGGCGTCATTTTCGACTTACCAATGGTAAAAAATGGATTAGCTATCAATATTGAGGCAGAAGTCAACGACAGTGTTTTTGTCCCAAGTGCTAAAGTCATTAACCAGTCTGGCGATATTCGTGCTGAGCTTGATGATGAGGGGTTGGTCTATCTAAAGCCCCGTCTAGCCGATGGAAACCGCTTGCAAGGGAATATTAAAGTCCATCCACAAATTGGCGACAGTTCACTCTATTTGGTTATTTTTACCGATAAAGATAAACTTAATGAAACGGTGGCAGTCAGCCACCCAGCGAAATTGGATGCAGAGGGGAGAGGGAATTACTTTCCGGAGGTAGGTGATATTCAAGTGCCGCGCGCGTTGACTGGCAAGTTTTCCATCGAAGCAACCGCATTGGGCGCACGTAACAATGCTCAGTCTATCGTCCTGCCAGCGCTCTCCGCCACTGAACGCCCGCAACAAGAAAGCGTTAGTTTTTATCACCAGGCTATTCGGGCCGCCATTGCAGACAACGATGTCGACAAAGCAATGGGCTTGCTGCGTGATGCGGAGCAATTGGGTATTACTGACGCTGACCAAGTCTTTCGTGACGCGATGAAAGCACAATTAGACAAGAAGTAATCTCACCATTTAAGCTACGTTTTACATCACGTCTTCAACAAGACATAACCTCAAAAGGGCAACGTTGGTTGCCCTTTTTTAGTATGAGAGGTAAGGCTGGAAACTAGACCGTAAACGTATCGACCAGTTGGCGAATCGTTTTGGCCTCGTGGTTGAGGGTTTGGTTTGCGCCTTGCGCTTGCTCACTGAGTGACAAGGTTTGTTCTATGCGTTGTGACAGTGCCTGGATGTTTTCAGCCACCTGCTGAGAGACGGCACTTTGCTCTTCCGCCGCGCCTGCGGTTTGGTAATTGATATCGCCTAGCTGCTGCACCAAATCAACAATCTCGGTTAAGGTTTCCTGCACGGAAACACTCGCTTGATAACCCTCCGCCGCACCACGTTCACCTTGTTGGATGACGGCTTCAATATCGGTGAGGAGTTGGTTGAAGGTTTCCAGCGTCGATACGATTTGGTCGACAGATTTTTGTGAGTGCTGGGCCAAGGCACGTACCTCGTCAGCGACAACCGCAAACCCTCGGCCAGCTTCACCGGCGCGTGCCGACTCAATCGCGGCATTGAGCGCTAGTAAGTTGGTTTGATCTGAAATGCCGCGAATGTCGTCGAGCAGAGAGGCAATATCGCTACCACTGGCTTTGACTTCGCTGACAAAACTGTTGGCTTTTTGCAGATCTGTGTTGGCGGTTTGGTTACGTGCCACATTGTTAGCCACATTCTCCATGCATTGATTCAGCGATGAAACCACTGCGGTATTTTTCTCTTTTGAGGCTTCAGAGTTGGTTGCCACATCTTTTGAGGTCGCGGTCAGTTGCTCCATTGCCGTCGCGGCTTGGTGTAATGTCTCGGTATTATCAGACAGGGCTTGGTGGGCATCGGTGATGGCGTTATTGGCGGTCGTTGATGTGTCGGACAAACGTCCACCTGCTTGTTGAATTTGTCCCACCATCGCTTGCAGCGCATCCAACATGTGATTGACTGAGTGTTTAATACGATCAATCTCTGTCTTACCATTAACCGACAAACGCTGCGTTAAATCGCCACCACCTTGGGCTATCGCTTGAATCGATTGCTCGACGCTACTCAACGGTGCTAATTGACGTTTGATAACGATTTGAATGATCACAAAGGCCAGCAAAAGGACGAGGCCACTCACCCAATATATGGTGTTTTGAATATCGCTTTCGGCGTCTGTCATCATTTGATTCAGCTGTGTGACGGGTGCCATCGCGGCCTGCTTGGGGGTCACAATCATCACTGACCACGTCTGAGACATATTGCCAAATTCGATCGGTTGCGACACATAAAAGTGCGAATCGGTTTGTTTGAATTGGCTTTTATGGCTTTGCTTTTGAAGCTTGGCAAGAGAGTGATACGCGGGAGAGGATAGTTTGGAGAGCGCGGCACCATGCTGGACTTGTTGATCGGTGCTAGCAACGATTCGTCCATTTTGACTGACAACAAACAGCTTACCGTTACTGTCGGCACGTTTTGCCAGAATGGACTGGATTTGTGCTGTAGTCAGTGTACTCCCCACCATGGCAACGGTTTTATCGAAACGGAAAACGGGGGTTGTCACATCAAACACCGTTTGGGTTTTGCCATTAATCTCAGCGGTTCTCGGGTCGGTGATACAATCTTTTTGTGTGCTCACCGGGCATTGATACCAAGGGTTGGTTTCAGAGAAATTTTGCGCGGCGGTAAGGCGCATTTCCCCGCTCTCATCCACCGACACAGACGGCACATAGCGCCCATCTGCAGCGCTTGTTGGGTCGCCGTAGTAAAAAGCATCGGCGCCTAACACGTTTTTTTGCCACTCGGTGTAGATGTTGTGCCATTCAGGTTGGCGTTTCAAAATCGAATACATGATCCGAGGTATATCATCTCGGTCGAGGATCCGTGCTGACTTATTCTTTTCCGCTTCGGAGGTATAAATCTGAGCGATAGTCCGCACCGTATCGAGGGGAGAGGCAATATACGCATGGATCTCCTCGCTAATCGCTGTCGCGCGATTTTGCATCTTAATCACCTGATCACGCTTTACGTTTTCAGTGACCTGGGATGACATTGCTGACTGACTGCTATTCAGCGTTGACAAGGAAACGGCACTCACTGCTCCAAGACCGATCAGGACGATGGACGAGGCAGCTAAGCTTATCCGTTGACTTATAGAAAGGGTACGCAACTTTTTCATAATCACTATCCGCACAAAGAAAACCGCACAAAGAAATACTCTGATTCGTCGAGTGGCGAGACAATGGCGTCGTGCGAAGAGTGATGGCACAACCGGTAGCGCGCCGACAGAGACGATAAGTGACACTAGTGTTACTTAATTAAGAAAAGGACACATCCTCCTAAGCAACGAGCGAAGAGAGGAGGAGAACAAAGGGAGGAGAGGGTATACGCACAACATAAGTGTTAGTGGTTCGAGTGCACATCTTGCGCGTGTTGTCGCGTTTAATGTGTCGCGATGATCACACGAATTCCACTCTATGCCTGTTCAAATACGGCTCTATTCACATTTTCATCACTAAAGCTTCGAGGTGGATGGATATGGAGGAGGTCAGATGGCTAGGTATCTGCTAGCCCACTACCTTCCCATTATTCTCATTATGTGAAGCTAAATACCTAAAGGTAATAAGATATTTCTTAATGACACTAGAGGTTGTTTAATTATATTCCCGTAAATAAAAAAGGGTATTTACCCTTATTCTAGAGCTATTGCTCACTAACGTATTATTTACACCTACCCATGTCATGGAATTGTCAAAATGTCAGAAAACCGTACCTTTTTGCCAATAAAAAATAAAAATGAGGCATTGCTCCAAATTTGTGCAATTTTAATTAATGTCTAATTTTTCGTTATGTATGCTGGCGCACCGTCAGTGATAGCAGCACAGCGAGTCATTGATGTTTTTAAGATGTTAACGCAGTTCAGCGTGACAGGGTCACTCCTGGCTGTGCTGTCATTTTGGTGAAGGTATCGAGGGTTCAAAGTGTCCAAAGAAGGAAGCGTAGCGCCTAAAGAGCGCATTAATATCAAGTACGTCCCCGCGACGGGTGACCAGCAAGCAGAAGTGGAGCTCCCGCTAAAAACCTTGGTTGTTGGTGATTTTAAGGGGCATACAGAAGAGACGCCCGTTGAAGACCGTGCAACAGTTTCTGTAGATAAAAACAATTTTGAAGATGTGATGCGCGAGAGCAATTTGCGTCTGTCCACCACGGTAAAAAATCAACTTGTCGACGATGAAGATGCAGAATTGCCTGTCGAGCTGTCTTTTAAATCCATGAGTGATTTTGCACCTGACTCAGTTGCTGACCAAGTTCCTGAGCTCAAAAAGCTGATTGAGCTTCGTGAAGCTTTGGTTGCATTGAAAGGTCCTCTAGGCAACATTCCTGCTTTCCGCGATCGTTTGCAGGAGCTGCTTAATTCTGAGGAGTCTCGTGAAAAGTTGCTTGCTGAGCTAAATATCGTCGGTGGCGATGATGATGCTCCGAAAGAGTAATTGATTCAAATTAGTAGTTAATTAAGTCTTAGGAAATAGAAACATGTCTACAAGTGAATCAGTCGTAGAGTCTCCTGAAGTAAAAGAAGGTGGCTTACTTGACGAGATCATGGCGCAAACGCGTATTGAGCCTAGCGAAGAGGGCTATGATGTCGCCAAAAAAGGCGTTGCAGCCTTTATTGAAAACCTCGTGGGTAATGATCAAACACAAGAGCCTGTGAATAAGTCTCTTGTCGATCAGATGCTCGTTGAGCTTGATAAAAAGATCAGTGCTCAAATGGACGAAATTTTGCACGACACTTCTTTCCAAGAAATGGAATCAGCGTGGCGTGGGCTTAAATTGTTTGTCGACCGCACTGACTTCCGCGAGAACAACAAAGTTGACATCTTGCACGTTACCAAAGAAGAGTTGCTAGACGACTTTGAATTCGCGCCAGAAACAACACAATCAGGCCTGTATAAGCACGTATACTCGTCAGGTTATGGTCAATTTGGTGGTGAGCCAACAGGCGCCATTATTGGTAACTATGCCTTTACGCCATCAACCCCAGATATGAAGCTGCTGCAATATATGGGTGCGCTGGGCGCCATGGCACATGCGCCATTTATTTCAAGCGTCGGGCCAGAGTTCTTTGGCATTGAGTCGTTTGAGGAGCTTCCAAACATCAAAGATGTTAAATCTATCTTTGAGAGCCCTAAATACACGAAATGGCGCTCATTACGTGAGTCTGAAGATGCACGTTATCTTGGCCTGGCCGCGCCACGCTTCCTATTACGTGTGCCTTACGATCCAACGGAGAACCCGATCAAGTCTTTCGTTTACCACGAAAACGTTAGTCAAGATCATGAGCATTATCTTTGGGGTAATACAGCGTTTGCATTTGCAACACGCCTGACGGATAGCTTCGCCAAGTATCGTTGGTGTCCGAACATCATTGGTCCACAGAGCGGCGGTGCAGTAGAAGATCTGCCTGTTCACGTTTATGAATCAATGGGTGCCCTACAGACCAAGATCCCAACCGAAGTCTTGATCACCGATCGCAAAGAGTTCGAACTTGCGGAAGAAGGCTTTATTGGTCTGACAATGCGCAAAGGCAGTGACAATGCGGCGTTCTTCTCTGCTAACTCCATTCAGAAGCCTAAGGTATTCCCAAATACCAAAGAAGGTAAAGAAGCAGAGACGAACTACAAGCTTGGTACACAGCTTCCTTACATGATGATTATTAATCGTCTAGCGCACTACATCAAGGTGCTACAACGTGAGCAAATTGGCTCTTGGAAAGAGCGCCAAGACCTTGAGCGCGAGCTAAACACCTGGCTGAAGCAATATGTTGCTGACCAAGAGAACCCACCAGCAGACGTGCGTAGCCGTCGACCACTTCGTGCTGCCAAAATTGAAGTAAGCGATGTGGAAGGGAACCCTGGTTGGTATCAGGTGTCGCTAGCTGTTCGTCCTCACTTTAAGTATATGGGTGCGAACTTTGAGCTGTCTCTTGTTGGTAGGCTTGATCAGTAATCATGTCATACGTTGCGCTAGAAGACAGTGCATTTGGTGTCGGCTTCTTGGAGCGTCTAGAAGCCGACGCTAAGCCTGTTTCAATTACTCAGGGGCCGAGCAGCCCAGACGTAGTGAGATCGATAAAACGTAATATCGCTAATGTGTTGAATACGCGTATTGGTGGTGCGCAAAGCTCGCCTGGCTTGGGACTGATCGATTTCAACGACGCGACACTCGAAAGCTTAGATCTGTCGCTGAGGGTCAAGTTAGCCATTAAAGGATGTTTGGAAAGATATGAGCCTAGGCTAACCAATATTTTGGTGACATCAGATTTTGATCCGCACTCGCCACTTATGCTGCGATTCAACATTGTTGCCACCGTGAATAGCGAAGCGCTCCACGAGAAAGTTCAACTTAGCTTGCTTTTAGACCAGAACCGCCAATATCGAGTGTTGTAAACCGCATGACGCAAGACAAGTATTTTCGAGAAGAGCTCGCGTTTTTAAAAGAGCAAGGTAAAGCCTTTACTGAACTGCACCCCCAGCTCGCACGCTTTTTACATGGTCGACATACAGACCCAGATGTAGAGCGTTTGTTGGAGGGATTTGCGTTTTTAACCGGCAAGCTGCGCGAAAAAGTTGATGATGATTTTCCTGAGCTGACTCACTCGATTATCAATATGCTCTGGCCTAACTATTTACGCCCAGTGCCGAGTATGTGTATCGCGCAATTTAAGCCAGAAGGGAGTTTGAGCGAAAAGCAAGTTGTTGCTAAGGGGACGGAGCTTGACAGTAAGCCTGTTATGGAAACCCAGTGTCGCTTTCAAACTTGCCGAGAGGTTGAGTTGTACCCGCTGTATTGTTCTAACGTTCACGCTGAACACACACGTGAAGCGACGACAATTCAGCTGCAAATGACCTTAGACGGTGATATGTCGGTACGAGATGCCAACATCAACACGCTGCGTTTTTACATTGGTGGTGATAAATATAGCGCACAAATGATCTATTTGTGGCTGAGTCATCATCTCGAAAAACTCACGGTACACGTCGATGGCACTGAGTTCTCGCTACCAAGAGATGCGTTTTCATCGGTTGGATTTAATCCTGGCGATGGTCTATTGCCATATCCACAAAATGTGTATGACGGTTATCGTGTCCTACAGGAATATTTGTCATTTCCTGAAGCGTTTCATTTCTTTGATATTAGCGGCTTAGATAAGGCAATACCGAACAATGTCTACGGCCAGTTTACGGTGCAGTTACATTTGTCTAAAACGTTGCCGTCAGATGTCAGAGTGAGATCAGAGAGCTTTCAGCTATATTGCACCCCCGTCATTAACTTGTTTGATCATGACGCAGACCCGATCGATCTCACCGGAAAGAGCACTGAATACAAAGTTATTCCATCAAGCGGTAAGCCAGCCCATTATGAAGTGTTCAGTATTGATAGTGTCACGGGTCGGCAAGACAAAGTCATTGATGGTAAACCGGTACGTGGTCAAAAGCGGGTATATACCCCGTTTGAGAGCTTTCAACATGAAGTAGAGCGGGTGCGTAATCGAGAAACCCTTTATTACCGCTCCCGGGTAAAAAACAGCATTCGCGGGGATGGTTTTGATTCTTTTATCTCGTTTATTCGCGGGGATGAGTCAGCATCCGTCGATGTCGATGAGGCGGTGTCAATTAAGCTGACCTGCACAAATCGTCAACTTCCATTGGACTTAGGTGTCGGAGATATTTGCTATCCAACGGACAGTTCACCGCCATTTGCAGAGTTCGAAAATATTACAATCCCAACGCAAGCATTGAGGCCTGTGCTGGATGGCAGCTTGCTATGGATGTTGATTTCTAATTTGTCGTTGAATTACTTGTCGCTCCTGTCAAAAGACGCATTGAGCTGTGTATTAACCGCTTATGATTTTCGTGCGTTGGTGGATCGTCAAGCAGAGCGAGTGGGTAAGAAACGCCTAGACGCGATTGAAGATATTCAATCCAAGCCCATGGATAAGTTATTACGTGGCATGCCGGTTCGAGGCTTGCAGTCCACGATTTATCTCAATCAAGACGGCTTTGGCTCGGAAGGCGATTTATATTTATTTGGAACGGTGCTCAGCCACTTTTTCTCGTTATACGCGAGTATTAATTCTTTTCATGAGCTTACCGTTATCAACACAACGAATAACGAGACCTATACATGGCAGACGAGAGTCGGGATGCAACCACTCATCTAGAGGAGTTGGCACCTAGTGCGGCTGATCTTGTTCAAGATGCGCGAGTGTATAGCTTCTTCCAACTTGTTGAGCTTTTACAAAAGCATAAAGGGTTGAACCCTGAGGAAGAAGAGTGGGAGCGCGAGTGTCAGCTGGTGTTTAGCGCTAATCCCAGTCTTGGATTTGCTGCGTCAGATATATCATCGCTTGATCAGGTTAACGATCACACGGTGATGTTAACGAACTTTTTAGGGCTAGCAGGTTCGCAATCACCATTGCCGGCATTTATTACCGAACAGCTCCTCCATGAAGAGCCTGGCGGTATTAAAAGACCATTTTTGGACTTTTTTAATAATCGGCTAATCGCGTTGGTATACCGGATCTGGCGTAAATATCGTTATTACGTGAGGTTTCAGCCAGGTGCAGAAGATCAGTTCTCTGCGCAGCTCTTCGCGCTTGTTGGGTTAGGAGATCCCCAGTTAAGGGGTGAGACACCAATCAACTGGTGCAAAATGTTGGCCTATGCCGGCACGCTAGCGGGGAGAAGTCGTTCGCCAACTGTGGTTTCCGGCATCATTGCGCATTGTTTTGACCTTGAACAGGTTGAAATCCGCCAATGGGTGACTCGCAAAGTGAAAATAGCCAAGGAGCAGCAAATGTCTCTTGGGTGCATGAACGGGCGCTTGGGCGAGGACACCGTGATTGGCGAGTCGGTCTTTGATTGCAATGGCAAGTTTGTTATTTGCATCAAAAACCTGACCCGAGAGCGCTTTAACGACTTTCTGCCTGTGGGTAAAGAGTATCAGCCACTGTGCAAATTAGTTGAGTTCATTTTACGTGAGCAAATGGCGTTCGACATAGAGCTGTCGATGACAGACGAAGAAACGCCCGCGCTTCAATTAGGAAAACAGGTTGCGCTGGGATGGACGTCTTTCCTTGGGAAAGACTTGCAAGACAAGCGCGTACTCATTCAGGTAAGGCAATAAACATGGTCTCTCAACATCAAAACGGCATAACACTCGTGGTCGCGAACGCGCAAACCCTAGAGTCTGGGTTGTCGGCACAGATTCGCTTTGTTGAGACGGGTGGCACCATTGGATCGTCTGCAATGGCGAGCTGGCGATTGAAAGATCGAATGGCGCGTGTTTATGACGTGCATTGTGAAATCTTGGTGGTTGATGGCGCTTTTTGTGTCCGTGATGAGTGTGGACAAACGTTTGTTAACGGAACAGAGATGCCGTTAGGAAAAGGGCAGCTTGCACGATTGGCACACAAAGATGAAATGCAAATTGGCCCTTACCAAGTGCGTGTGCTGACGGGCGAAGAGGGTGACGTTGATACGGGCCATATTGATACGCTTTTTGACAGCAATCATACCGATTTACTGGCTCACGCCAATGAACCCGTTGATGTAGAACCCGAGCTAGAAGATGCCTCTGCGCCTATTGATCCCCTCGTGGAGCTAGAAGCGAAGTCATCCTCTCAGGGAGCAAATTGGTTGCTGGATGATGGTCCATCAGCGCAAGACACAGAGACAGATAGCCTCGTCTCGAAAAAAAACCTAGTCGAAAAACGACCTTCTTTTACACCGCAAGCGGATAGCGAAGATGTGATGTCGGCCTCGGTGAGGTTAAAACGTATTTTTGGGTTCGGCCAAAAAAAGCAACGCGATAGTCGTTATCACTCAGACGAGACAGTAGAGAGTGCGCCTCGAGTTGAAACGGCACCACAGACTCCATCGAAATTGACAGACAGTGAGACGAAGCCAATGGATGAAAAAGAATTAGGACTTCTCGAACAAGAAGTGGCGAAAAGTTTGAATAGTGATGCACCCTCTTCGAGAGAAGAAGGTGGGCATGGTCAGCATTTATTGACCGGGCCCATGTTGGAAGGGCTGGGAGTGCGTGTCACCAATGAACAAGACGTTCAACGTATGCACTTCCTCTCTCAGGAGATGGGGCAGTCTTTGCAAGCGTGCTTAAAAGGACTACTTGCACTGCACGAGCAAGCGGCAGAAGGGCGTTTTGGTACCATGAACCGCAACTTGCAACCGATTGAAGATAACCCGTTACGCTTAGGGCTTTCATACGAGGAAACGGTTCGCACCATGTATGACGCGGATAAAAGCCTCGTTCATCTGTCTGCACCGGCAGCGATTGCTGAAAGCCTGAAAAACGTCAGAGATCATAATGAAGCGACTCAAGATGCGATTGCGGAAGCACTAGATCAAATCTTGAACGCTTTTTCACCGGACGTGCTATTACGCCGCTTTCAACACTGCCGACGTAATACCGATGCACATGAGGAAGGTGAGTCTGCGTGGGCGTGGGAAATGTATTGTAATTACTACAAAGAGTTAACGTCTAACCGTCAGCAAGGTTTCTCCAAGCTGTTTTGGGAAATTTTCGAGCAAGTATACGACAAGCGTATTCGTGAAAAACAGCTGGAGGGCTAATTATGTTTAAGAAGCTCAGCATTGTGTGTGCGTTCTTGTTATTAACCGCATGCAGTTCTTCAGATGAATATAAACCTGAAGAGCAGCCAACCACCGTTACATTTAGCCTTGTCAGTGACGAAGGTGTAAACCCGAATATTGCGGGGGACCCGGCATCGATCGAGGTACAAGTGTTCGAATTGGAAGATGATTCCATGTTCATGTCGGCTGGGTTCGATCAGCTCCGCGCTGATTATGAAGATGCGCTCAGTAGTAACTTTATAAATAACTACGACTATGTGCTCACACCGGGCCAGTTTAAATTCGTTAACGCGTTCGAGATTGATGAAGATACCAATTATATCGGTGTGATGGCGCATTTTTCAGAGCCGAATCTGGGTGAATGGAAAAAAGCCGTCAAGGTATTGAATAAAGGCCGGGAATATCACTTGCTCATGTTATTCCAAGATTATGACGTGAAGTTAGAAAAGGTTGAATAAAGTTAATGTTTGCACGTAATCGGGTGATATGGAGCGAAGGGCTCTTTATTAAGCCACAGCATTTTCAGCAGCATCAGCGGTACAGTGAGTACTTATTGGAGGAGCGACTGACTTCGGTAAGCAAGTACTTATATGGTATTTCTGAGCTATCACTGAATCCAGAGTATTTAGCGTTTGGTCGTATTGCGATAGAGCGCGCCGTGGGTGTGATGCCAGACGGCACAACCTTTCGCATTCCACAAGAAGATGTGATGCCTGATGCACTTGAAATCGAAGATGGCTCGCTTTCTAACCAGCTGATTTACCTCGCGATTCCGTTGCGCAGTGAATCGATAATGGAAGTGAACTGGCCAGAAGAAAAAGGTTCAGGTCGCTATGAAAGTCGTCGTATTGATGTGCGTGATGTGCAAAGTATTCAGGGCGATACGACCACGTTAGATGTGTCACCAGTGCACTTGCAGTTGATGCTGGAGAAAGAAGATCGCAGCGCTTATGCGGCGATCCCTATCGCGCGTATTTCTGAAAAGCGTCCCGACGGCAGTGTGGTTCTGGATCAAGACTTTATTCCTTGTCATTTCAATGTGGCGGGCAATGCAACACTGCACCGCTTTATCAACGAAATGGCCGGATTGATGCAGGAACGCGCCAAAAACATCGCTCAACGTATTAGCTCCCCTTCTCAAGGCGGTGTCGCGGATGTATCAGACTTTATGTTATTGCACTCGCTAAACCGCCTTTATCCGCAAATGAAACACCTTGCATCGTTAGGCAGCCTGCACCCTGAACGCCTGTATGAGTGTTTATCGTCAATTTGTGGAGAATTGGCAACCTTTACCGATGAAAGCCGATTAGCGCCTGCCATGCCTGCTTATAACCATGATATGCCGGGTGACGCGTTCTGGCCGGTTATTCGCTTCTTGCGTCAAAGTCTCAGCGTGGTGTTGGAGCCGCGTGCAGTCTCCATTCAACTGGACAAACGCAATTACGGGCTTATGGTTGCGCCGATTCAAGATCCGCAACTGATGGAATCTGCGGAGTTCATTGTGGCGGTGAAAGCGCGGATGCCACTCGACGAGCTACGACGCTTATTTACTCAGCAAACCAAGGTGTCTTCTGTTGAGAAAATCCGTGAGCTGATCTCTTTACAACTCCCTGGTATCCCACTGATCCCGCTGCCTGTTGCACCACGCCAACTGCCATATCACGCGGGTTACACCTATTACCAGTTGGATAAAGAAAGTGCGGCTTGGTCGATGCTGGCAAACTCCAGTGGCTTTGCATTCCACGTCGCGGCGGCGTTTGAAGACCTTGACATTCAATTCTGGGCAATAAGAGATTGATTATGGCTGCGACTGACGAAAGTGTGTTTAACGATCTTCTTTTTGATGACGTTGAGAAAATTAATCACGACCAAGATTACTGGTTTCAGCTCCGTGGGCATAACCCCAATGCGCTAGTGGATGCTGCAACGCCTCTGTTTGGCCTTGCTCTGCGTGTTCGTTCACTTTCAAGCTGTGAGAATATTGAACAAATCTACCACCAGACCATTGAAGAAATAAAAGCGATTGAAATCGAGCTTTCCGAACAAGGGTATGAGCATGCCGTATTGATGGCATATCGCTATATCTTGTGCACATTCCTCGACGAAGCTGTGATGGGAACGGCATGGGGTGCTTCCACTTGTTGGGCTGAACACTCGATGCTTTCACGTTTTCACAATGAAACATGGGGGGGTGAGAAAGTATTTACCATTTTAGGTCGCTTGGAAAGTGAACCAGATAGGTACCGACCACTGTTGGTTTTTATTTATCACTGCTTGTGTTTGGGCTTTGAGGGTAAGTACCGCGTCATTGACGGTGGCAGTGCTCAACGCGAGAAAGTGATTAAAAGACTGCACGATCAATTGCTAGGTGATGAAAGGCAGCCGAAGCAATTAGGTGAGGCGAGTGATCATGTTGTGAGCACTCGTTATACGCTGAGCCGACAAATGCCGCTTTGGTCTGTATTTGTGGGGTTTATCGTCCTTTGGGCCGGTATTTTTGCCGGTTACTCATACTTTCTCCACGAGAAATCTGAAAACGTGCTCAACCAACTGAATCAGTTGTTGTAAGCCAAATAATATTACATTGATTAGAACTAGGTGTCCCCGTGATTCGAATTGAATTATCTACGCTTATCTCGAAGCTGAATGAGCAAAGTAAGCTGGCGCTAGAACAAGCGGCTTCTCTGTGTATTGAGCGTCATCATCCTGAAGTGTTGGTTGAGCATTTTATTGAAGTATTGCTCGACAACCCCCTGTCTGACGTTCGCCTTATTGCCAAGCAAGCCAATATTGATACTGACCAGTTAAAGCAAGCGCTGGCGGGTAATTATGAGCGTGATACCACACTTGACACTTACCCTGCGTTTTCGCCGCTATTGGTTGAAGTCCTTCAAGAAGCGTGGTTGCTATCAACCACAGAGCTAAACCAATCAGAATTGCGGTCGGGAAGCGTCTTTTTTGCGGTGTTGAATCGTGTCGATCGCTATTTGTCGCGTTCGGCATCCAAGTTATTAGCGAGCATTAATCGTGAGAGCCTAAAAACGCACTTTGACGCCATTGTCGCGGATTCTGCTGAAACCGCTGTGGAAAGTGGCAATAAAAAAGGATCAAAAGCGCCATCGATGGAAGGAAGCGAGTCACCGCTTTACAAATATTGCTCAAATATTACCGCGCAAGCTAAAAATGGCGAACTTGATCCTGTGCTTTGTCGAGAAGAAGAGCTCAACCTGATGGTTGATATTCTTTGTCGCCGCCGTAAAAACAACCCGATCGTGGTTGGTGACGCCGGGGTAGGTAAAAGCGCAATGGTTGAAGGACTGGCTCTTCGTATTGCCGCTGGCAATGTGCCTGATCGTTTGCAAAACGTTGAGCTTTTCTGTCTGGATTTAGGTTTGCTGCAAGCCGGTGCATCGGTTAAGGGCGAATTTGAGAAGCGCTTGAAGGGCGTTATTGATGGGATAAAAAGTGCTCCCAACCCTATCATTTTGTTTATCGATGAAGCGCATACACTCATTGGATCCGGCAACCAAGAGGGTGGTAGTGATGCCGCCAACTTGCTCAAGCCAGCCTTAGCGCGTGGTGAGTTAAGTACCATTGCCGCAACGACTTGGAAAGAATACAAAAAATATTTCGAGAAAGATCCAGCGCTGACTCGCCGTTTTCAATTGGTGAAGCTTGAGGAGCCATCTGTTGACCAGGCCGTTGATATCATGCGAGGGCTTGGCAGTGTGTACGAAAAAGCGCACGGTGTGTTGATTGCTGATGATGCGCTCAAAGCGGCTGCCGAGCTGTCTGCACGGTATTTGTCTGGACGTCAGCTACCTGATAAAGCGATTGACGTGCTCGACACCGCTTGTGCGCGTATCGCGATTAACCTGACGACGCCTCCTAAGCGTTTAGCGCTATTGGAGACACTTTGCCATCAGCGTCAACAAGAAATCGAGATGTTGAAGCGCGCACAATTTATTGGTCAGCCTGTCGATCAGATTCGCTTAGACGAATTAGAAACTCAAGAGCAAGCGGACGAAGCCGAGAAGCATGCACTGCAAGCACGCTGGGACGAGCAGCGTTTATTGGTTGAGGAAATCATTGATCTACGCGCGACACTGTTAACCCCGCCACTGTCAGCTGAGTTCGATGAAGGGCAAAGTGATGAAGTGTCACAAGAGCAAGACCGTGACGCGTTAGCAAAGACATTGGCAGACAAATACGATGCATTGAACACTATTCCGCATGATCAGCGCTTGATGCACCCCCACGTCGACGCCGAACAGGTGGCAGAAGTTATCTCGGATTGGACGGGTGTGCCTATCGATCAAATGAACAGCGATGAGCTCTACAAAATCACAAACCTGACAACGCTACTGGGTCAGGCGATTAAAGGGCAAGATATCGCAATAGAGCGTGTACATCGTCATTTGCTAACCGCACGTGCTGATTTGAGACGATCTGGACGCCCCAAAGGCGCATTTTTGCTCGTGGGCCCAAGTGGTGTGGGCAAGACAGAGACAGTGGTTCAATTGGCTCAACAGCTGTATGGCGGTAAACAATTCTTAACCACCATCAATATGTCCGAGTATCAAGAAAAACACACCGTCTCTCGACTGATTGGTTCGCCCCCAGGGTATGTCGGATACGGTGAAGGTGGTGTCTTGACAGAGGCCATTCGCAAAATGCCGTATTCAGTGGTCTTGCTGGATGAAGTGGAAAAAGCTCACCCAGAAGTGCTGAACATCTTCTATCAAGCGTTTGATAAAGGTGAGCTGGCCGATGGCGAAGGCCGCATGATCGACTGCCAAAACACCGTGTTCTTCCTAACGTCGAACCTAGGCTATCAAACTATCGTCGACCATGCGCATCAACCGGATGCGATCGATGATGCTTTGTATCCAGAGCTTGCTGCATTCTTCAAACCAGCGTTGCTCGCGCGGATGGAAGTGGTGCCTTATGTGCCGCTTGAGCGAGACGTATTGGCAGAAATTGTTCGTGGGAAGCTCACGCACTTGGAAAACACCTTTTCGCAACGCTATGGCGCGACGGTGGACGTTGACGATAGCCTGATTGAAGAGATCTTAAAACGGGCCACGCGTAGTGAGAATGGCGCCCGTATGCTTGAGGCGATTATCGAAGGGCAGTTGTTGCCGCCTGTGTCTCTTGAGCTATTGAACAAGCTGGCAGACAAAGCAGAGATCACGCACGTGCGTTTATTTGCCGAAGAGGGCGAATTCAAAGGCGAGGTAGAGTAAGAATGCGTAACTGGCTAGCTTATGTTACTGACCTTGCTCGGGAAAGGCGAACAGCTGATTTACAGGATCGCTTTATCCAAGTGTTGGTCAAGGAGCTCAAGCTGCGCAAGGGAATGTTGCTGGTTCCTAGTTGCGATGGCAGACAACTCGTCTGCCATGCCAGCGGGGAATCTTGGTCTGTTACAGATTTTGATACCCCATTTGCTCACGTTTTACAAAATGCGGCACCAAAGCACCTCGAGGCGGAAGAGATTGTTTTTTGGCAATCTAATCGTGCTTTCCGTCAGGCGATTGGTGAGCTTGGCTTTTTTGAAGCTGTATCCATCCGGCCGCTGATCCGCCATGACAAAAATGTAAAGCTGCTACTTTGCTTGGTTGGTGACAGCCAAGCATTGTCTGCGCTTTGGCATGATGAGGCCTTTTTACAGGTAGTCGATGTTTTCCAACACCAGTGGTCATTGCTGAGTGACATGGAAGGAGAAGAGAGCAATCGTCGCGCCTTAAAAGCATCGCTGACGGATATCGAAAAACAAACGCGTCAACAAGAGCGAGCGGCTAGTCTGGCCTCGACGCTAATCGGTGATAGCGGATTGATGGTTCGCCTGCGTGAACAGATTGCTAATGCCGCGTCATCGCAACTTTCGGTATTGGTGCAAGGTGAAACGGGCAGCGGTAAAGAGTTAGTTGCGCGAGCAGTCCATGATTTGTCTCCTCGTCAGCATCAGCCTTTTGTGCCTATAAACTGCGCAGCCATTCCAGAGCACCTGCTTGAGAGTGAGCTGTTCGGTTATGAAAAAGGCGCTTTTTCTGGGGCCGTGGGTGACAAAGAGGGATTAATTGCACAAGCGAACGGCGGCACGCTATTTCTGGATGAAATCGGCGATATGCCTTTAAGTTTACAAGCTAAGTTGCTTCGCGTACTCGAACTGGGCGCATTTCGTCCAGTCGGTGGGCATCAAGAACGTCAATCAGATTTTCGTCTGGTCTCAGCGACGCATGTGCAATTACTCGACAAAGTTAAGGCGGGAACATTTCGCCAAGATCTTTACTATCGATTGCTTCAATACCCCATTCATGTGCCTGCATTGGCGAAACGTAAAGAGGACGTGCGCCAACTGAGCCACCATTTTATTACGCGATTTAATCAACAACATGGCACGAGCATTGGAGAGTTGCAGCCTCAAACACTTGATATGCTGCTGCATTACTCTTTTCCTGGGAATGTCAGAGAGTTAAAGCACCTTGTTGAATACGCCTGTGCGCAAACACCGGATGGTGAATCCATCGATAGAGCGGCGTTTAGTGGACGAGTGGGGGGAGCCCCTCCTCCAGCACGCGAGAGTATATCGTCCGCTGCGTTTGAGCATGGGATGTCGAATGTAAGCAGCGTATTAAACATTGATGCGGCGTCTATCGCTGATCTCAAACAAGCCTTGCTGGATTTTGAACAATGTATTATTTCGGATCGGCTATCCATGTTCGATGGCGATAAGAGTAAAGCTGCCGAGAGTTTGGGTATTCCTCATCGGACCCTAACCTATAAGTGCCGAAAACTAGGGATAAAAGCCCCATGAATAAGCAAAATTATTGTCTACTAGCCGGGGTCATGTTGGTGTCAGTGATGGCCTCGTCCACGGTGATAGGTGCCCCTATTTCTGCTCAACAACAAGTTGAGCAAGCTGAACAATGCCGCGTGGTGACGTCACGACTCGATCGTCTTGCATGCTTTGATCGTGTATTTAACACCCAAGTGGCGCCGGCCGAACCAACAGACAATCAATCTCAAAAGCCGTTGCAATGGCGACGTGCGATGACAGCCGCACAAGAAAGCGCTSCCCAGTCTTGGTCGTTGACCGAGAAGGGCGAGGGCCGAGGCAGCAGCGCGTGGATTACATTGCGGGCAAGTAATCTTTCGACTGGTTTCCGAGGCAGTGAACAGCCGCTGTTAATGCTTAGCTGTATCGATAATTTAAGTCGTGTTGAACTGATGCTTCCCGAGCCGATTGAGGATGGGCGAATGAAGTTGACTTTCCCAAATGGCCAGACGCAATACTGGCGTAACGGTGATTTAGGGGTCGTGCTTTCCTCGTCGCGGGGGTTGCCTGCGATTCGGTTAATGAAGGCATTGGCCAGAGAAGATCGCTTAACCATTCGTTCAAACTCCCAATACGTTGATGGTTTAACTTTTGATACCCAGCCGTTACCTGAGACGCTGGGTGCGCTTCGTTCTCGTTGTGGTTGGTAAACATGGAATTGAAAGACTATAAACGCTGTATTTCGCAACCAATCTCCGAGAACAGCGCCGTGGGCGAGCGGTTAGTGGACGATCCATTGTTTGATTTTGTTGAAGATCAAATGATGAAGGTTGGCTCGCTGTCCCATGCCGATGTGCAATGGGATGAGGTAGAGCACAGCGTCGTAAAACTGTTAGCGGAGAAGAGTAAAGACATTAAGTTGTTGACCTACTTGCTTCAGTGCTTGCATAACCAAGCCTCGCCAGCGCGTTTTATTCTCGCGTTTGAGGTGATGGCCAGCTTCATGACCCAGTATTGGGAAGACAGCTTCCCCGCCCCTGGCAAACGCGGCAATCTACCGCGTCGTAAGTTCTTYAGCCAAATGGCACAACGTTTTTCTATCGCGGTAGACAAAACCGACTTTGGTCAGTTTGATGCACAAGACAGAGAGGCGCTTAACCAAGCGGTGGAAGAATGGGAAAAGGCGATTGAAGGAAAAGCGCTCGCGAATGATGTCGTAAGCAGCGTCGTCAACAGTATTCGCGCCGAATTGCGCAAAGCGGAAGAGCGTCAGCGCGCGAACCAGGCAGCTAAAGAAACACCAACGTCCTCATCGCGCACGGCCACCACCACATCCACCAGTAGCGCTGGCTTAGATGTTGATCACTCCAGTGATAAGGCAACCAAGCAAACGTTACTTAAAATTGCTTCATTTTTGGCTGAGCAAGAAGACGGTGTGCCGTTGGCGATACGACTTCGACGCTATGCGGTCTGGTACAGCATTACCGCCTTACCCGATCATAAAACCGGGGGAGAAACGCAACTCCGTGGTATGCAGCAAGACCGAGTCAAAGATTATCAAGATAAGATGCGTCACCCTGATCTCGCGCTGTGGCGTCAGGTTGAACAAAGCCTCACCATGGCACCTTATTGGTTTGAAGGTCACCTGATGAGCTACACCATTGCGCAGAAGCTCGGCCACGCTAACTGGTGTGAGGCGATTCAATCGGAGGTCAGTCAATTTCTCGAGCGTCTTCCCGGACTGAAAGACTTACAGTTCAAAGGGGGAGAGCCGTTTGTATCGGATGCAGTTAAAGATTGGCTTGCCAGTGGAACTGGCGGTCAAGCGGCTGGCAAAGCGGTTGGCGGTGACTGGCAAGAGAAGAAAAAGGAAGCGCTATCGCTCGCCAAAGAAGGTGGGATAGCCGTGGCGTTATCCATGCTCAATGATGGATTACAAGCGGCCAGAGAGCCTCGCGACCATTTTTATTGGCGGATGATCTCGGCGGATTTGCTGCAAGCGAACCAACTGAACAGCATGGCTCAGGAGCAGTATCAAACGCTACACCAAGAAATCAAAACCATGAGCGTCACCGACTGGGAACCCAGCTTGGTTGAACAACTTGAACGCAATACAACGTCAGAGTGATTAAGGGCGAAAATTCATGTGGAAAAACATTTTTAAAATAGCGAAAAAGCTCAAGCCTGGCATGGTCGCAGCGTTTCCTATTTTATTGGCAGCGATTTTTATACTCGTTAATGTCGCCATTTGGTGGGCTGGCCCTTGGTTAACCATTGGTGAACAAAAGCCACTGGCCTCGGTGACAGCGCGTGCAATATGTAGTGGTTTTATTACCCTAGGCGCACTGGCAATTTGGGGTGTGTGGCAATGGCGTAAGTTGCAAAGTATTCAAGCGGAGCAAGCGCACACCGAACGACTTCGAGAAGATCCGATTCAAGTCTACGAAGAGCGCCAAGAGAAAGAACTAAACCAGGTTGTTGCCAACATGAAGCAAAACCTGAACAAGCGTAATCACCTTTATGCGTTACCTTGGTATTTGGTGCTCGGGCTTGAAAATGCGGGTAAGACCAGCCTGATTAATCGTTCTGGACAAAACTTTGTCTTTTCGTCGGTGATGCGCGCATCCGGGAAAAAAAGCGAAAACCCTTTTTCCTTTGATTGGTGGATAGGGGATGAGTCTGTCCTTATCGACCCTGACGGTGAATTGCTCACACAAGGCAACAAAGATGAAAACAATGATGGTGAGCTGGAGCGTCGTCTTTGGTCTCACTTCGTTAAATGGTTAGAGCAGACCCGCAGTCGCCGTCCGCTAAATGGTATTGTATTGACTCTTGATGCTTCGCATCTCGCGACGGCGACAGCGTCAGAACGTAAAGCATACGCCAATTTACTGCGCGCTCGGTTGCGTGAGTTAATGGAGACCCTCTCGACGCGCTTGCCTGTTTACATTGCGCTAACCAAGCTTGATTTGCTCTATGGGTTTGAACCCTTTTTTAAGCACTATTCAAAGCAGCAACGCGACGAAGTGCTTGGCTTTACCTTTTCGCTAAACTCGGTTGATGATCTTGATTCTTGGCTTAAAGAATTTGATGAAGACTACTCTGCCTTCATTGAGCGGATTAATGCCATTGTTCCTCACGCATTAGCTGCCCCGCTGGATTTTGAAGATCGTAAAGCAATTTACAGCTTTTCACGCCAAGTGGCAGGGCTGAAAGACATTCTAGCGACCTTCTTTAATGAAGCCTTAGCCAGTGATCAGTTCTCGACCTCTGCTTTAGTTAGGGGCGCATACTTTACGTCTGTGTATCAACAGGGCGTGCCGACCAACGCGTTTGATGATGCCGCTTCTCGTCGTTATGGATTGTCACACGCGGTCAATCACGCGCAGAAGTCGAAAAATTCGACGGTGTATTTTACCCAAAAACTGTTCAGCAACATCATCTACCCGGAGGCGGGGCTCGCATCGGATAACTTCCGTGTCGCCAAGCATAAGCGCCGTCTGATGGGGATGTCGGTATTGGCGTGCTCGATTGCCACTGTGTTACTGGTGGGGACTTGGCACCGCTATTACTTGGCCAACGTCGCGCATGCTGATGCGGTATTGACCAAGGTTGATCAATATAAAACACAGTTTCCTAGTAATGCCGATGGCGCATCCCAGCGTGAGGTATTAAAGCCGCTTAATCAGATCCGCCAAGCCACGTTAGAATTTGGCTTTTTCCGTGAAAAGCCCAAATACATTTCTGATTTTGGTCTTTATCAGGGACATGTGATTGGTCCTAAAGTCGAGCAAACTTACCTCAACTTGCTGAAGAGCCGTTTCTTGCCGTTATTAATGGCAGATACCGTGGTTGATTTGAATCAGGCTACGACGGATCAAGAGCAGTTGGTGGCTTTGCGAGTCTATCGCATGATGGTTGATAAAAGTGGTCGCTATCACGATTACGTAATGGACTATTTCAGCCAGCAGTGGCAGCGTGAGTTCGCAGGGCAAAAGGTCATTCAAGAGCGTTTATTGGGTCACCTGGATTACGCCATGCGACACACAGACCTGACCGCAGCGCGCCGTCAAGGTGATGAGGTAGCAGAGCGTGTGATGCGCCCTTACGACATGACCATTGCCCGTGCTCAAGCAGATCTTCGCACCATGCCGACCGATCAGCGTGTGTATCGTAACTTGAAGCTGGATGCCGAGACGGTATTGGGCGCGCCAATGAACTTACGTAATGCTGTTGGGCCGGTATTTGATGTGGTGTTTGAAGAAAGGGAAGTGGACAGTGACAACCTGTACATTCCGCAAATGCTCACTAAAAAAGGCTTCGAAGATTACTTTGTGCCCAAGCTGCAATCTGTCTCTGATTTGGCTCTGATTGATAGTTGGGTACTGGGTGAAGCCGAGACGGCAGAGTTCAGCAAAGCCGATAAGAAGGCATTGCGTAATAAAATTCGCGATCTTTATGTTGCTGACTATACCAACAGCTGGCGGATGGCTCTTAATGAAATTGATGTCAAATTCTTCAGTGATATCAACGATGCAGTGTCGGTACTGGATAACTTCACCGGCCACGTGGGGCCGCTACAACGTTTGTTACGCACGTTGGAGACCAACACGCAGCTAGCGTCTGGTTTGGGACTAGATGAAGAAGCGCAAGATGCCATTGCAGAAAACCCCAAATACAAGGTGGCATCACAAATTCAAGCGCCGTTTGCTGACTTAAATAGCTTGCTAAAAGCGGTGAACGATAAACCTGCTTACTTGAGTGAAGTTCTCGCGTCGGTTCAAGAGCTGAAGAGTTACTTGAAATCGATTCAAGATGCACCGGATGTTGGCACTGCTGCGCTCGATGCCACCAAAGCTCGCGTGAAACTGGTTAATACAGACCCCATTTATACGCTTAAGCGTATCGCCACAGGCTTGCCTGAGCCACTTGATGGCATGGTGGATAAGCTGGCAGACGAGAGCTGGCATGTCGTCAAACAAGCTGCGATCAAGCACTTGGAAGTTCGTTGGTATCAAGATGTTTATCGTCCATACCAGCAAAAGTTAGCCAATCGCTATCCGTTTAATCCTAAGGCGAGTAAAGATGCCTCGTTGACGGACTTTGAGCGCTTCTTCGCGCCGGGTGGTACGCTTGATAACTTCTACAACACGCAACTGAAAATGTTTATTGATGAAAACATTTCAGTGGGAGACAAAGGCGTGGATGGCTCCCTGATCCGTCGTGATTTGTTGGCTCAGATCCGCCAAGCGCAAAAAATCCGTGAAGCCTTCTTTAATCGTAAAGGGATTTTGGATGTGAGCTTCTCGGTTGAGCCGTTACGTTTGAGCAGTAACAAACGTCGAAGTGTCCTGAATGTTGATGGGCAGTATGTTACCTATAGTCACGGACCAAGAGACAGCATTGAGCTAATCTGGCCAAATACATTACGCGACTCAGCAACATCAAAACTGACGCTGGTTCCGACAAAAACCAACTTGTCGCCGCGTAGTGTAGTCATTCGAGGACCATGGGCGCTGTTCCGCTTACTGGATAGAGGGGCTGTTGTCTCTGCAAGTACTACGTCCGTTGACTATCAGTTCAATGTCGACGGGGGTGGGATGATCTATCGAGTGAATGCCCAAGCGGCCACTAACCCGTTTACGCAACGCTTGTTCAAGTCGTTCAAGCTCTCCCGCAACCTCTACTAACTGATCATGGGGCGAGTGCACTCGCCCCTGCTTTATCAGGAATGCTAAGCCATGTCTTTTATTCTCTCTATTGATAACCAGCCGTTTCGTGTTATCCAAGATGTTCAACCATTGCGTGATGACGAGCGTTATCAAGCAATTAGAGACCAAATCAACAAACGCCACTCGCCACTATCTGGGGGGACCGACTGGCAATTTGTAAAAGATAACTGTCAAGCACTCGCCAGTGAGCAAGGCATTGATTTACTGCTCAGTGGTTATTATGCCGTCGCGGCGTTAAAGGTTGGCGGTTTGGCAGGATTTGCAAATGGGCTGGAGCTGATCCTTGCTTGTTTGAATAACGAAGAAGCGGTCTCTGAAAAACGTGCCCGGGCGCGTAAAGAGGCGCTGGAGTGGGTAAATGCTCGCGTACTGGGCGAGCTTAATCAGATAAAGCCAGATCAACAAGCATTGCGCGATTTGTATCGTTGCGAACGGCTTTGTGATGCCCTTTACCATGTTTTGGCCCAACAGCAACCCAGTTACACGGTCGATTATGAAGGGTTGGCCTATGTATTGTTTGAGCATATTGACCGTATAGAAACGCGTTTTCATAGCGCGATAAAGCAACAGCAGAAAAACGAGAGCCTTAATCCGACGATCACGGTTAAAAAAAGCCGACTGCGCAGTTTATTGGCAGGAATTGCAGGTGCCGGCCTAGTGGTGACCGCCTGGTTAGCCTACCCACATATTCCCTATTTTCAAACCCCGTATAAAGTGGAGACGCCACAGCCTTCCCTTAACAATACGCAAGCGCTGAGTGTGTTCTCTGAGCAGCATTCGCCGTCAACCCTATCGCGGTGGGAGCCACAATTTATTTCTTTATACACGGGCGCGGTCGAGCAGGAGATGGCGCAATCGGTTGAAGCGGCGAAAACCTCTGCCAAACAACACCTCAATGCGTTAACCACCTTGTACGGTGATAACGAGAAAACGACCTCATTAGTCGCAACTTACCAAGCTGAGCGTGCTGAAGCGCTGGAAAGTACAGCAAAATACATCGATAAGTTTCGCGCAGTTCGAACAAAGATGGCGAATATCGCGTTGCTGGCAGAGCAAAATCGCTGGTGGGCATTACAGAAGCAGACACGCTCACTGGAGAGTTTTGCTATCGGACTGTCTCCTATCTATGGTCGCGCGGATTATGTCACAACCTTGGTTGAACAGGGTGAGATAGACAAAGCGAACCAAGAGCTGTCGGTGCTTACTGAACGCCTGAATCACTTGAGCTGGAAAGTGTCTCAGCTGCAAGAGGTGATTAAAGAAAACCAGAGTAAAGCGGTGCAAAGGCGTCAGTAATGCTAAGCAACTTTTTGCTTGGCTTGGCAAGAAGTTGCTTGGCACGTGCAAAAAATTGGTCAGCCATATTATAAGGTGCTGATTTATAGCGATAAAAAACTTGGCATGCATTTCGCAAGATAAGATAGCGAACAGGCACACCGCCACGGTGGCGATGTGTCTTCCATGACATACAAAGGAGCGATTATGCCAACGCCATGTTATATCTCGATTGAAGGTGAAACTCAGGGTTTGATTACTGCCGGTGCCTGCACCGCCGATTCTATCGGTGATGCCTTTGTCGAAGGCCATGAAGACGAGATGCTGGTACAACAGTTTGACCACAATGTGACCGTACCGACGGACCCTCAGTCCGGTCAGCCATCAGGCCAACGTGTGCACAAGCCATTTAAATTCACCGTTGCGCTCAACAAAGCGGTGCCGTTGCTTTATAACGCACTGGCGTCAGGTGAGAAGATGTCAACGGTCGAGCTGAAGTGGTACCGCACCTCGATTGAAGGTAAACAAGAAAACTTCTTTACCACCAAGCTGGAAAGTGCCTCGATTGTGGACATTCACTGCGAGATGCCCCATTGCCAAGACCCGGCGAAGTCAGACTTTACGCAGAACCTGACGGTGTCGATGTCTTACCGCAAAGTGACTTGGGACCACGTCAACGCAGGCACCTCAGGCTCAGACGACTGGCGCAAGCCTATCGA
>NZ_MUFB01000038.1 GCF_001996005.1 Salinivibrio siamensis
AGATATGACAAGTAAAAAAGAGAAACACTCATAAATAAGCGTTTCCTTTTATAATGACTGCAAAATAGAATAAATAAGATTTAAACCGCAGTTTATCACTCGCTTTTGGGGTAATTAAATTTAAATTGATATTGATCAAAGACAAGGTTAAACCTTATCGGATTGCGAGGTAAATCTTGGGTTTTCCACTGCCAAGTTAGCGTGATCTTCTCCCCATTTCGGTCTTGCTGATCGCTAATTTCGATCTGCTTACTTCCTTCTTCTTCCCAATAAGCCGAATGTGGCTTTTTGTCTGAAACCACTGAAAAAATTACATTATCTTGTTCTTTACTCCAGGCGAATTCTATGAGCTGCTGAGATTGTGACGTGCCACAAAATCCACGTTCCCCTTCACAGTCTATAATGGTCAATCCAGGTGTATAGACCAGCGTCCTCCAGAAGAAAGCAACCACCAAAAGTGTAAGCATAACGATGATTTGCGCGAGTCGTCCTCGAGTGAGTTTTTCTGCTGCCATGAGTCGCTTTCTCCGTGTTACAGAGGTCAAAGTTTTATAAGAAAGGTAGGTAAGCCGCACTAAGTGTGTGGGTTAGACCCTGTTTTTTAACCAGTATCTACAGTATGATTCTGGTCGAAAATGCCATTTTTACAAAGAAATAGCAACGGAGTGTGCAAAGTGGTTAAAAACCATACGCAACGGGGCGTTTTCTTAAAAATGGTATGTTAACAGGCGAAGCGGAGGCTTCGTCCGTATCAAACGTGAGTGTAGTTAACTAAAAGTGGAAGCATGCAATATGAGCCAAGTTAAGCAGCTTGAACAAGACTACAACTACCGCGTTGTCCGCTTATTTACCCTAACAACGATTTTGTGGGGTATTGTGGGCATGGCTGTAGGTGTACTTATTGCCGCTCAATTAGTGTGGCCTGCACTGAACTTTGATATTCCGTATTTGACGTATAGCCGTCTGCGTCCACTGCATACCAACGCAGTGATTTTCGCTTTCGGTACCAGTGCGTTGTTTGCAACCTCTTATTATGTTGCGCAGCGAACTTGTCAAACACGGTTGTTCGGAGGGAAGTTAGCAGAGTTCACCTTTTGGGGTTGGCAARCCATCATCCTTTCTGCAGCCATCTCGCTGCCAATGGGATACACCACCTCTAAAGAGTACGCTGAACTAGAGTGGCCAATTGATATCGCCATCGCGGTGGTATGGGTCGCATACGCTATCGTGTTCTTTGGCACGCTTATCAAGCGTAAAACGTCACATATTTATGTGGCCAACTGGTTCTTCGGTGCCTTTATTCTGACCATCGCGGTGTTGCACATCGTCAACAGCATGGCAATCCCTGTTTCACCGATGAAGTCTTACTCCATCTATGCTGGCGCAGTTGATGCGATGGTGCAGTGGTGGTACGGACACAACGCGGTTGGCTTCCTGCTGACAGCAGGCTTTTTGKGTATGATGTACTACTTCGTTCCTAAACAAGCGGGTCGCCCTGTTTACTCGTATCGACTCTCCATCGTCCACTTCTGGGCATTGATTTCGCTCTATATCTGGGCGGGTCCTCACCACCTTCATTACACGGCTCTGCCCGATTGGACACAGTCACTGGGGATGGTGATGTCGTTAATCTTGTTTGCACCTTCGTGGGGCGGGATGATTAACGGTATTATGACGTTGTCAGGTGCGTGGCATAAACTTCGCTATGATCCCATCTTGCGCTTCCTTATCGTGTCTTTGTCATTCTATGGCATGTCTACGTTTGAAGGCCCAATGATGTCGATCAAAACAGTTAACGCCTTGTCGCATTATACCGATTGGACAATCGGTCACGTTCATTCTGGTGCACTCGGTTGGGTCGCAATGGTCTCTATCGGCTCTATCTACCACTTGATTCCTAAACTGTTTGGTCAAGAGCGTATGTACTCAGTGTCTTTGGTGAACGTACACTTCTGGCTTGCCACGATTGGTACCGTGCTTTACATCGTTGCTATGTGGATTTCTGGTGTGATGCAGGGTCTGATGTGGCGCGCCGTCAACACTGACGGTACGTTGACATACAGCTTTGTGGAGTCATTGGAAGCCTCCTATCCGTTCTACTTCGTCCGCTTTATCGGCGGTGCGATTTTCCTATCAGGCATGTTCTTGATGGCTTACAACGCATATAAAACGATTCGTGCGCCTGAAGCTAGCTTGAAGTCGCTTGAGCCTGCGGTGTAAGGAGGACGATTAAATGAGTTCAAATCGCCACGAGATAGTAGAAAAAAACACAGGTTTGCTAGCGATTTTGATCATCGTTGCAATCAGCTTTGGTGCATTGGTGGAGATAACGCCATTGATTTACCAAAAGCAAACCACTGAACCGGTAGATAACCTTCGTCCGTATACAGCGTTAGAAATGGAAGGACGTGACATCTACATCCGTGAAGGATGCAACGTGTGTCACAGTCAAATGGTTCGTCCATTCCGTGCTGAAACCGAGCGTTACGGCCACTATGCCGTCGCAGGGGAAAGTGTTTGGGAGCATCCCTTCTTATGGGGCTCTAAACGTACCGGTCCTGACCTCGCCCGAGTTGGGGATCGTTACTCTGACGAATGGCACCGCGTTCACTTAATTAATCCACGTGACGTAGTACCTGAATCGAACATGCCTGGTTTCCCTTGGTTAGCAGAGAACAAGCTGGATGGGGAAACAACGGCCGCGAAGCTGAAAGTATTCCGTGACCAATTTGGTGTGCCATACACCGATGAGGACATCGAGAATGCCAAGGCGGCGGTTGAAGGTAAAACGGAGATAGAAGCGTTGATTGCTTATCTTCAGTCACTAGGTCACGCAATGAAGTAATAAGGAGGGCCTATGGATATCGGCACCTTTCATAGTATCTGGACAGTTGTCCTATTTGTGAGCTTCATTGGGATCGTTGTTTGGGCTTATAGCAAACGTCGCAAAAAGCACTTTGATGAAGCGGCTAACCTGATTTTCGACGATGAGGAGAACAATCAGGATAAGTCCAATAACAAGACAGGAGATAATCGCTAATGAGTACGTTTTGGAGTATCTTCGTAACAGTCATCGTACTCGGCACGATTGCTGGCTGTGCTGCTCTTATCATTTGGACAACCAAAGATAAAATGGGCGTCGCAGAAGGCGATGACATGGGTCACGAGTATGATGGTATTCGTGAACTCAACAACCCACTGCCTAAGTGGTGGTCGTACATGTTTTGGGCGACCTTGGTGTTTGGTTTGGGGTACCTCATCCTCTATCCGGGGCTGGGTAACTTTGCTGGCGTATTAGGTTGGAAAAGTTCGTACCAAGACGTAAGCAGTGTCGAGGAGTCGCGTGAGTTAATGGCAAAAGCGCAAGAAGCGCAGCATATTAACCAATATGCGATGGAGCTCGAGGCAGCTGACAAGGTGTTTGGTGAAGCATTCCGCAAACTGGCGTACCAAGAAGATGGCAAATCATTGCGTCCGATTACCCAAATCGCGCGTAATGAAGAAGCCTTGAAAGTGGGTCAACGTTTGTTTAGCCAAAACTGCGCGGCCTGCCATGGGTCGGATGCGCGCGGTCAGGCTGGATTCCCGAACCTTACGGACGATGCGTGGTTGTATGGTGGTGAGCCTGAAACCATTAAAGCCACCCTTCTCCATGGCCGAAAAGGCAACATGCCGGCTTGGTTAGATACCATGGGTGAAGAAGGCGTTAAAGAAGTCGCCGCTTATGCACTGAGCTTGTCAGGTCGTAAAGTCGATCCGCAAATGGCTGCTAAGGGTAAATCTCGCTTTGTTGTATGTGCCGCATGTCACGGCACGGACGGCAAAGGTAACCCTGCCTTTGGTGCGCCGGATTTAACGGACAATATCTGGCTATATGGTGGCTCTCGCCGCGCCGTTGAGCAAACCATTCGTGGTGGCCGTCAAGGCGTGATGCCCGCGTGGGAAGCTCACCTTGGCGAAGAAAAAATCCAGATACTCTCTGCCTATGTATGGCGCTTGAGTAATCCTGAGGTAGAATAAGCACTTAGGTGTTTTACAGCCCCTGCTTGCAGGGGCTTCTTAAATGTAAATGCTCAAACCGAGGAGCTTCTGATGGTAACACCCTGGTACAAGCAGTTTTGGCCTTGGTTCCTGATTGCCCTTCCCGCTTCTGTTGTCGTCGCGAGTTTGTTAACTGTGACCGTCTTTTCGATGAATTCCGTGTCTCTGGTGGCAGAGGACTATTACAAGAAAGGCAAGGCGATCAATGTTGATCTATCCAAACTGAAAGTCGCGGCCCAGCTGGGTGTTTCAGCGCAATTGTCGTCAAACAACCAGACAATCGCGATAGCACTAGATAAGGGCGATCTCGCGTCATTTCCTGCGCTCAAGGTGCATATTCAGCACCGTACGCTCGAGCGAAAAGATGTGAACGTCATGGTAAACCCAAACCAAGCGGGGATTTATCATATCGATCTTGCTGAGCCAATATCCGGCCCCTGGTTTATCGAAATCACTTCATTTGATAAGCAATGGAAAGTGCACGGTCGTATCAATTTCCCTGTCTCAACTCCCCTAACGTTAACCGGTAAGCAGTAACCATGACCACGCCTTGTTATCACTGTGGTGATCCTGTACTAACAGGAGACACCTACCAAGTAGTGATTTTCGATAAACCCCGCCTTATGTGTTGCCCTGGCTGCCAAGCCGTGGCAACCACGATCGTAGACAGTGGTTTGAGTTCTTATTATCAGTATCGTACAGAGAACGCCGATAAGGCCGACCTCGTCCCCGAAGAGCTCAAATCACTGACGCTATACGATAATCAAGATGTACAACAAGAGTTTGTCCGCGATGTGGCAGACCAAAAAGAGGTGACGTTGTCACTTGACGGTGTCTCCTGCGCTGCATGTGCGTGGCTGATTGAAAAGCAGTTACAACGTACAACAGGCGTCACACATATTCAGGTCAACACCACTACTAACCGCGCCCAGGTGCGTTGGGATGAGAGTGAAACTTCCCTGAGTACAATACTCACACGCATTCATCACCTAGGTTATAAAGCGGCACCTTTTGAGGCTGACAGACAAGAGCAACAATACCATCGCAACATGAAGCAGTACTTATACCGATTGGGGATTGCTGGCTTGGCCACCATGCAGGTCATGATGTTAGCCGTGGCGATGTACTTCGAAGTGTTTGGCGATATGGACGAAACCTTTCGGAATTACTTCCGTTGGATAAGTTTAATCTTCGCGACGCCTGTCTTGCTTTACTCTGCGTTGCCCTTTTACACCAATGCTTGGCGGAACCTTAAGGCACGCACACTGGGAATGGATGTCCCCGTTTCTATTGCCCTGTTATTTGCCTACTTTTCAAGCCTGTACGCGACTGTCACTGGAAAAGGCGAAGTCTTTTTTGAATCGGTGGCAATGTTTACCTTCTTCTTATTGCTCGGGCGTTTTCTGGAAATGCGCGCACGCCGCACGGCAGCAGCAGCCAGCGCCAACTTGTTAAAACTGGTTCCCAAAATGGCGCGCCGCCTTAACGGTGAAGCCGTGCCAGCTAACAGTCTTAAAATAGACGATAACATTCGCGTATTGCCCGGTGAGCCCTTCCCTGCCGATGGACAAATATTGTCTGGCACAACCTCTGTCGATGAAGCCATGTTGACAGGCGAGTCACTACCTCAGACTAAGCAAGTGGGTGATGCCGTTTATGCCGGCACCATGAATGTGGAAGGGAATGTCGATATTTGTGTAACGAGTAATCACAAAGAATCTCTCGTGGCTCATATTGTGCGTTTGCAAGATGAAGCTCAAATGGCAAAACCCAAGGTGGCAGTGTTGGCAGACCATATCGCGCGTTACTTTGTCGCCGCCATCTTAATTATTTCCGCATCGACTTGGCTCTATTGGCATTTTGTTCAACCTGACGATGCCTTTTGGATCATGCTATCCGTGCTTGTTGCGACCTGCCCTTGCGCATTATCACTCGCCACCCCCACGGCCCTGACTTGCTCAACATCGACCTTTGGCCAGCTCGGCATCATGTTACGCCGAGGTCACGTCTTAGAAACCTTAACCAAGGTGAATCGATTGGTGGTTGATAAAACAGGTACACTGACCGAGGGTGAGGTGAAAATTGATTCAGTCCACGTGTTTGCTGCTGACATTAGCGAACAATCGGCCTTGAACATTGCGGCCAGCTTAGAAGGGTTTGCCAATCATCCTATCGCCAACGCGTTCCAATCAAAAGCGACTGAGTCTCTGACAGTCAAAGCGGCGGACAACCATATTGGTCAAGGGGTAAGCGGCGAGATCCATGGCCAGCATTGGCGTATTGGCAAGGCGGCGTTTGCTCTATCCTCGCCTAAAACTCACTATGATTCCTATCCCGTCGTGCTCAGTTGCGAGGGGCAAGTGGTGGCCGCGTTTTCACTGACCGATCCGATTCGTCCCAGTAGCGCACGCTTGATAGCCGCATTTAAACAAGCTGGGATCCAAACCACCATGCTAACCGGTGATCAATCGCGAAATGTTGAACAGGTCGCTAACCAGCTCGGCATTGATTCTGTGACTTCAGGGGTATCTCCTCAAGGAAAATTGGCGTACCTTCAAAGCCTTGATGATGATACCGTGACCCTGATGGTGGGTGATGGCGTCAATGATGCCCCCGTTTTAGCCGGTGCCCACTTGTCGGTTGCGATGGGAGGAGGCACTGATATCGCTAAATCGTCCGCCGATATGGTGTTGCTGAGTGACGATTTGGAAAAACTACTGACCGCCAGGCAGCTTGCCCAGCAAACTCGCCGTATTATCCGCGAAAACTTAATTTGGGCTTTAGGCTACAACATCACCATTCTGCCTTTGGCGGTTATGGGCTATGTCGCCCCTTACATAGCGGTGGTAGGTATGTCAGCAAGCTCAATCATTGTCGTGTCTAACTCGCTGCGCCTACTTAACAAAAAAGAGGATTAGCGTTATGGCTAGTTTGTATATTTTGATCCCCATCGCCATTATGCTGGTTTGCGTGGCGGCCGTCGTGTTTATCTGGGCCGTCAAATCCGATCAATTCGAGGATCTAGAACGACAAGGCTCTTCGATCCTTTTTGATGAAGAAGAACCGGAGAAAGACGCCGGCTCACAATCAAGCCAACCAACCGAACCTCACGCGTCGACGCAAGATGACAAACATTGATTTTATTGGTGCCCTCGTCATTGGCTTGTTGGGGGCGGGCCACTGCCTAGGGATGTGTGGTGGGGTCGCAGCGGCTATGTCGCTTGGCATTCCGCCACAAAAAGCCAAGTGGCCGTATCTTGTCTTGTATAACTTGGGGCGTATCAGCTCGTATACCCTTGCCGGCGCAATGATCGGTGGTACCGTGGCTTCATTGCTTGCTTTGTCTGATTTAACACAGCATCTTGCGGTATTGCGGCTGTTTGCGGCCATTATGATGTTGCTATTGGCAGCCTATATGGCTCAAGTATGGAATGGCCTTAGCTATATTGAACGGCTGGGTAGCAAACTCTGGCGATTTATTTCTCCGCTAACGTCCAAGCTAATGCCACTGCGTTCGCCATTATATGCCTATCCTTTTGGCCTTGTGTGGGGCTGGCTCCCCTGTGGGCTCGTTTACTCCGCGCTGAGTTGGGCCGCCGTTGCTGGCAGCGCATCCGGGGGCGGCCTTGTGATGCTTGGGTTTGGATTAGGGACGCTACCGGCGATGTTAACCGTTGGTGCCCTTGCCGAGCGGATAAAGCCAATTCTTAACAACCACGCACTGCGTTTGATATGTGCCACAATGTTGGCGCTTTATGGTTTTTATACGGCTTACTCCGCCCTCAAACTCCTGATATAAGGTCGACCTGGCACACAATCATGGTGTAATATGTATATTGACGTTTATCAATTTTAGGCAGGTGTATGGTGTCGAATAAGATCATCACTCGGCGGGTTCAGTCAGGCGGCTGCGCAATTCATTGTCAAGATTGCAGTATTAGCCAACTGTGTATTCCCTTTACGTTAAATGAGCAAGAGTTGGATCAACTGGATAGCATCATTGAGCGAAAAAAACCTATTCAGAAAGGCCAAGAACTGTTCAAAGCCGGTGATAATCTACGAGCGCTGTATGCGATTCGTTCAGGTACGGTTAAGACCTACACAATCACAGAACAAGGTGATGAGCAGATAACTGCCTTCCATCTCGCCGGCGATTTGGTAGGCTTTGACGCTATTAACGATAGTGAGCACCCCAGCTTTGCTCAAGCGCTAGAAACGTCAATGATTTGTGAGATCCCCTACGACACACTTGATGACCTCTCTGGGAAAATGCCCAAGCTTCGCCAACAAATCATGCGACTAATGAGCAATGAGATAAAAGGTGATCAGGATATGATTTTGCTGTTATCGAAGAAAACAGCTGAAGAACGTCTGGCCGCTTTCCTTTATAGCCTCTCGAAGCGCTTTGCTCAGCGTGGATTCTCTCCTCGAGAGTTCCGCCTTACCATGACACGAGGTGATATTGGTAACTACCTGGGTCTCACCGTTGAAACTATCAGTCGCTTATTAGGCCGCTTCCAAAAGTCAGAAATATTGGCCGTCAAAGGTAAATACATCACGGTTCTAGACTTAGAAGAGCTTGCACGTCTTGCGGATGAAGAGTGCTTCGTTTAGCGAATAAAAGTAAATAAGTTGTTAATAAATGGCGCTTTATGCGCCATTTCTCTTTTTTGCTCAATGGTGAACAATTTCTTTCGCGTGAACGGACTAAGTAGGTTAAAGTGAAATTAACCGATGCATCTGTGCAAAGGAGGCAGATATGTCTAGGTACACGAACCTGCTCGTCGTCATTGATCCTTCCCAAGAACAACAACCTGCACTTTCACGTGCGGTCACGCTTAGCCAGCGAAGTGATGCAAAGGTTAAGCTCACCCTCTTTCTTGCCATTTATGACTTTTCATACGAAATGACATCTATGCTCTCATCAGATGAGCGGCAAGCAATGCGCCAAGGTGTGATGCACCAGCGTGAAGAATGGATGAATGAGGTTATTCAAACGCACCAAGCTCAAGAATGTGAGATCGAAAAAGTCGTGGTATGGCATAACCGCCCTTACGAAGCGATTGTCGAACGCGTGCTGAGCCACCACCACGATTTGGTGGTTAAAGCGACACACCAGCACGACACACTAGGCTCTGTCATCTTTACGCCCACCGATTGGCACTTGTTACGCAAATGCCCAAGTTCAGTGTTATTAGTTAAAGATCATGGTTGGCCAGATAAAGGCAAGATAGTCGCCTCTGTTCATGTGGCATCTGAAACCGAAACTCACGCTGAGCTCAACGACAAATTGGTCGATGAAGGGAATATCATGAGTGCCATGCTAGGGGCTGAGTTGCACCTGGCTAGCGCCTACCCTGCTACGCCGGTGAATATTACTATCGAGCTGCCTGACTTTGATCCAACATCGTATACCGATACGGTACGAGGTCATCATCTCACCGCAATGAAAGCCTTGCGTCAGCGCCATCACATCGAAGAAACACGCACGCATGTCCAAGAAGGGTTGCCGGAAGATGTTATCCCTAACATTGCCCGGGAGCTGGATGCAGAGCTTGTCATTCTCGGGACCACAGGGCGCACTGGCTTATCCGCGGTGTTCATTGGGAATACCGCAGAGCATATGATTGATCAACTCGACTGTGACTTACTTGCCATCAAACCTGATGGTTACATTAGCCCACTCGACCCTCGCGCTAACGATTAACCTTTCTCATTCCATCATGCAGCAGGCAGTGGCATTCACTGCCTGCGGGTGACTGGCATTTGTGGTCAAAATCCGTATCATACCCGCCATTCATGCACACTGGCAGTGTAATGCGTTTACCTTGCCTGACAACGCGATAGTACTTATGAGCACCGAAGAGCTGAGCAAAGCACAAAAATACGGATTTAATAAACTGCAAAAGCGCATTCGTCGCAACACCGGACAAGCGATTGCCGACTTTAATATGATCGAAGATGGCGACCGCATCATGGTTTGCTTATCAGGCGGCAAAGATAGCTATACCTTGCTTGATATGTTGCAAAGCCTGCAAAAGAGCGCGCCAGTTTCATTCCAACTCATTGCGGTCAACTTAGATCAAAAGCAACCTGGGTTTCCTGAGCACATTTTGCCAGAGTATTTAGAGGGCTTGGGCGTCGAGTACAAAATTGTTGAAGAAGACACTTACTCTATCGTCAAAGAGAAAGTGCCTGAGGGCAAGACAACCTGTTCACTATGCTCGCGACTTCGCCGCGGTATCTTATATCGCACAGCAAAAGAGCTGGGTGCGACCAAAATTGCATTGGGCCATCACCGAGATGACATACTAGAGACCTTGTTCTTGAACATGTTCTATGGCGGCAAGATGAAAGGCATGCCACCGAAGCTCGTCTCTGATAACGGCGAACATGTGGTGATCCGTCCACTGGCCTATTGCCGAGAAAAAGACATTGAGCGTTATTCAGAGCAAAAAGCCTTCCCGATCATTCCGTGTAACCTTTGTGGCTCACAGCCCAACCTACAACGCCAAGTGATCAAAGATATGCTCCGAGATTGGGACAAGCGCTACCCAGGCCGCATTGAGACGATGTTCCGAGCAATGCAAAATATCGTCCCCTCGCATATGGCCGATACCGAGCTGTTTGATTTTAAATCCGTCGCAGCGGGTATGGCGTTTGAGGGGGATGGTGATACCGCATTCGATAAGGAAAACTTTACCGATCCGGCGCCCGTTTCAGAGAGCCCTGTCGAGGTTGACCCCAACTTATCACTCGACGTGGTCAATGTCGGCACATAGTGTTTGAAGCATGACAGAATTGTCGTTGGCCCTAAATGGCCTGCTAATAAAAACGCCCACTTTAAACAGTGGGCGTTTTTTGTCGTTTCAGCCTTCTACATCGTGCGCATTATGTCTTTGAAGCTCAGTGCAGACTTAAAGTCTTTCTCCGTTTATCCGTTTTTCGGCAACCAAGGCGACACCTTGATGGGAGCGTCTGGCAGCGTTAACGTGGCGCTATCGCCAAGATGATTGACATCTATAATGGCTTGRTGAGCATCGATTGGRTATTTTGTTCCCTCACTGCTAGTCACCGSACCAGTYACCGAGGGCGCAAAATGCAAGACGACTCCCTGTGTCTTCGGCATAAACCAAGAAGCAAACATCCCGCCTAAATTTTCCATCATCGTATCCATCTGAGGCAACCAGCCCTGAATCTGCTGGCTGGTTAATTTCTTTCCTACTGGTTGATCAACCAATACCTGGAACGAAATATCGCAGTTACGATCGGCGGGCGTTTCAACAAAGACATCCGGATTCACTTTGCGGAGCTGGTTATCGAGAGGAAGCGGCAGCGCTTGAGAGGCTGGAATATCAAAGGCTTCATAATGCTCTTCCTTGCTCATCCATGCGCGAGAAATCGGGCAAACCTCTCCCGACTCGGCCGAGACCATAAAGTACGCTACACCAATATCAGGGTGCCCTTCTTCCACGTTATGTTTAAGCTGAGTAAATAGCTTGCTATAGCTAAAACGGTATGTATCGGCACTGGCCGGGACACTCACCATTCCCAGCAAAACCAGTACACTGGCTAGTTTTTTCATCAGAACTCCAGTTGCAGGCTCAAAGCGAATCAAGCGTCAAAGGTGTCTTGGTCAGATGACGACGGAGTCGTACTATTCGACGCTCGTTCTTCATTCTCATTTTGTGACACTGTCACCTCTACGCCGACGCCAAACATTTCTCGGTAAATCACACCTTTAACATTGAAGAGAAAGGGTAACGCCCAAACCAAGGCAAAGCCAGCGGTGGCAAAAGAAATGAGAAATAGCACGCCGACAACGGCATAAATGGTTGCCATTTGGAACAATTTCTTGTTTACCGCCCGGAAAGATACGGTGAGAGCTTTAACCGGCGTGAGGCGTTTTTCACAAATCAATAACGGCGACATGGAAAACGCCATCGCAACATAAAGGCTCAGTAATGGAAAAATCATGCTCGCCACACTTTGCAATGTCGCCGACAGGCAGATCACGACCGTCACGGGTAAAGCAAACACGAGCCCTTTTAGTAGATGGCGTGGTTTAGAGCGAAAGCCTATAGCGTGACTCAAGCCCATTAAGCTCGCCCCCGCATATAATGGCGCAATCAGAACCTCGGAAGTAAAATTCGCTAACCACACGGATGAAATCATATCTGTGGTGAGCTCACGTTGACCGACCAATGCCTCAAATAAATGCGACGGCGCCCCCAACAACAACGTCAGCATCAGCATTAATATACCTATTTGAGTCGCGAATAGGCACAAGGTAGCGGGCAAAAACGACCAAAAGTGCTTGAAGGTCTGAGAGAAGGCTTCTTTGATTATCTCAAAAGGATCGAGCCGGTAGCGACCGTTTAGCGCCGTTTCTACCGACCCACCGATATGTAAAGCATTGTTGTATTCTTGTTGACTCATAATCGTTATCTATCATGACTAATGCACCCAGTATATCTGACTGTAACCCATAGCCAAAAATCATTCTGACAAATAAGGAAAAATAACCAGATCAGCTTTGCGTTGACAATGGTCTGGTTTAGGCTGGACACCTTATCGAACAACAGACACCAAAGTGCCAAAACGAGCGAAAAACTGCTTTAACTTCGACTGGCACGCGTCTATTATGCGCCGTCTGTTTTATGGGTACGAATGTACAAGACAATTTGCCAGGTAGAGAGAGAACGAACCATTGAAGCACGCAAATGTATCTCACAAACCGGTTGTCGAGCTCGCGTCACTAACCAAAAGTTTCGACGGCAAAGAAATCATCTCCCGTTTCAACCTAACGGTCAATAACGGAGAATTCCTAACGATCCTTGGCCCTTCAGGCTGTGGCAAAACAACCGTACTGCGTTTGATTGCGGGGCTGGAAGATGCCGACAGTGGTGCTGTCGTTATTGATGGCAAAGATGTCACGACCCTCCCAGCAGAAAAACGCAATGTAAACACTGTCTTTCAAAGCTATGCGCTTTTCCCACATATGACAGTGTTTGAAAACGTCGCATTTGGCCTGCGCATGCAGGGCGTGAATCATCACCATATTGAACCTCGGGTGATGGAAGCGCTGCGAATGGTACAGCTTGACCATTATGCTTCTCGTAAACCTCATCAATTGTCTGGCGGACAGCAGCAACGTATCGCGATTGCACGCGCCGTGGTCAATAAACCGAGCGTGCTCTTGCTGGATGAATCCCTCTCTGCACTCGATTACAAACTGCGTAAACAAATGCAGATGGAGCTTAAACAGCTGCAACGCAAACTGGGGATTACGTTTATCTTCGTTACCCACGACCAAGAAGAAGCCCTGTCGATGTCAGATCGCATTATCGTTATGCGTGATGGCGAAATCGAGCAAGACGGCTCACCGCGTGAGATATATGAAGAGCCTAAGAATTTGTTCGTGGCACGCTTTATCGGTGAAATCAATGTCTTTGATGCCAATGTGATTAAACGCATCGATGACAAACGTATTTGGGCCCGAGTCGAATCACGTGAGTGTGAGGTCTATTGCAAGCTCGATGTCCATCCGGGTGACGCTATCAAGGTATTGCTTCGTCCTGAAGACATCCGCTTGGAAGAAATTCATGGTAATGCCAAGCCCAATGGTATTGTGGGCTACGTCCGCGAGCGAAATTACAAAGGCATGACCCTCGACTCGGTCCTCGAGTTGCCATCAGGGCAAACCGTGATGGTGAGTGAGTTCTTCAATGAAGATGACCCAGACGTCGATCACTCCATCGATCAGAAAGTGGCTCTGACTTGGGTAGAAAGCTGGGAGGTGGTGCTGGCCGATGAAAAAGCTTAATCTGCAAACCGCCATCGTGGGTTTGGTCGTAGGTTGGTTGTTGATCTTTGTTTTTTTACCCAACCTAATGATTATCGCGACCAGTTTTTTAACGCGCGATGACGCCGATCTTGTCGAGATGACCTTCACGCTGAGCAATTATGCGAAACTGCTCGATCCTCTTTATGCGAAAGTAGTCTGGCACTCTTTCTACATGGCGGCCTTGGCAACCCTGATCTGCCTACTCATTGGTTATCCATTTGCGTTTATCATTGCCAAAATGCCTAAAAATACACGCCCTTTGATGCTGTTTCTAGTGATTGTTCCGTTTTGGACCAATTCCTTGATCCGCACGTATGGGCTAAAAATATTTCTTGGTACCCGTGGGCTACTCAATGAAAGCATGATGTGGCTTGGCTTAATAGAGCGCCCCGTTCGCATCATGTACACCGAGTATGCGGTGATGGTTGGCCTTGTCTATATTTTGCTGCCATTTATGATCCTGCCTTTGTACTCGAGCATCGAGAAACTCGATCGCAGCTACCTTGAAGCGGCGCGTGATTTAGGCGCCAACAAATTCCAGTGTTTTATGCGTGTGATCCTGCCATTGACCACACCCGGTATTATTGCTGGCAGTTTGCTGGTCATTCTTCCCGCTCTAGGCATGTTCTACGTCTCGGATTTGCTGGGGGGAGCGAAAAACCTACTGATCGGCAATGTGATTAAGAGCCAGATTTTGAACGTTCGTGATTGGCCATTTGGCTCAGCCGCCAGTATCTCTCTGACGGTGTTAATGGGCCTGTTGCTGTTTGCATATTGGCGTGTGGGTAAGTGGATGAATCGCAAGGAGGCCTTATCATGATCCGGTGGCTAAGGAATAGTTTTCTCTCCTTGGTTTACGCCTTCCTTTACATCCCAATTCTGGTGTTGATCGTTAACTCGTTCAATGCCAGCAAATTTGGCATGAGTTGGAAAGGCTTTACTTGGGAGTGGTATGGGCAGCTGGTCAATAATCATAGCCTGATGCAAGCGGCGGGTAACTCATTAACCATTGCGGTCTTTTCTGCTAGTGCTGCCGCCATTATTGGTAGCTTGACTGCCGTTGCCCTCTTTCGCTACCGCTTTCGCGGTAAACAGTTTGTCAATGGCATGCTTTTTGTGGTGATGATGTCCCCGGACATTGTGATGGCTATTTCGTTATTGGCGCTATTTGTGTTGATGGGCGCGCAACTGGGATTTTTAACCCTACTGCTCTCTCATATTACTTTCTGCCTACCATTCGTGGTCGTCACGGTATACAGTCGCTTAAATGGCTTTGACGTTAAAATGCTTGAAGCCGCGCGTGATTTAGGCGCGAGCGAATGGGTGATCCTCACCAAGATTATTTTGCCACTGGCGGCTCCTGCGGTCGGTGCAGGTTGGCTACTGAGTTTTACCCTTTCGCTGGACGACGTTATCGTTAGCTCATTTGTGACCGGGCCAAGCTATGAAATTTTGCCCTTAAAGATTTATTCGATGGTTAAAGTGGGCGTATCACCCGAAGTGAATGCACTTGCCACTATCATGTTATTGGTGTCGTTAGTGTTGGTCATGTGCTCGCAATGGCTCGCGAAAGACAGGTTAAAGTAACCCTTGCGCTAGGGCTGCTATTCCACCAGCAGCCCTTTTTTCTATCTGTATCCTCTTGCGTTACTGCTCCAGAGCCAGAATCTCCTCCACCAGCTTCGGCACGAGCGTGCTCGCCTTCCCGTAACGCCGTTCATTAAATTCACTTTCCACAGCGCTGGGCTCCAAGTTTATTTCAATAGTGTGCGCACCATGCATCGCCGCTTCGTGCACAAACCCCGCCGCTGGATACACCGCCCCAGAGGTGCCAATAGAAACAAACAGATCCGCTTGATTGAGTGCATCATGAATTTGCCCCATTCCCAGAGGCATCTCTCCGAACCACACCACGTGTGGCCTCAACGGTGCGGGCATCTGGCAACAATGGCAGTGATCGGACACCTGGATATCACCCGTCCAATCGATGGTTTGCTGCGAGTGGCTACAACGCGCCTTTAACAGCTCACCATGCATATGAATGATATTGTGCGTGCCGGCGCGCTCGTGGAGATTATCAATGTTTTGGGTCACAACGAGCACACTGGCCTCGGTTTCCTGCTCTAGGCGTGCCAGTGCCTCATGGGCCGGATTGGGGATGATCTCTCCTTGTAACTGCCGCCGACGATCATTATAAAACTGTTGAACAAGGGTCGGGTTTCTCTCAAAGCCCTCAGGCGTTGCAACGTCTTCAATATGATGCTCTTCCCAAAGGCCATCTTGATCTCGAAAGGTTCTAATCCCTGACTCTGCAGATATTCCCGCGCCTGTCAAAACTACGATGTGTCGATAAGGGAATGCCATACGCCGTTCCTATGCAAGTGACCTGTTTATTTATTTTATAACACTCTCACGCTTACCATTGAAGTAGTAAGGGTTTAGACCGTAGTCGTTGACTCTAATCACAAAAAGATAATGCAACGACTGGCTAGACCAATGCCGCGCTTCGCTTGGGTTACAATGTCGGCTTATTTCTCGCATCTGTTACCCATTATGAAACTAGAACACTATTACACCGAGCAAGATGGCAAACTGATTTTTACTCGCCAGCAAGCAAGTGACTTTGCTAAACGTATCGCTGGCGACTTTAACCCGATTCATGACACAGACGCTTCACGGTTCTGTGTGCCCGGGGATTTGCTGCTTTCTATCTTATTGGCCAAAACAGGGATCAGCGAGCAAATCGAGATTCAGTTCAATGGCATGATCAGTGCCAACACGCCCTTGTCGATTATCGAAACAGACGATGGCGTTACCGTCGTCGACGATAATCAAAAGCTTTATCTCACCATGACACGCCATGGACAGACACGTCACGATAAAGCATTAGCAACAGAGATCGCCGAGCACTACGTGCAGTTTTCCGGTAAGAACTTCCCGCATATCATGGTGCCGCTAATGCGGGAGCAACAAATGATGATCAACACTGAACGTCCACTCGTCATGTACGAGAAAATGAGCTTGGCGTTTGATGATCTCTCAATCAACTCTGCCGATGTCACTTTATCGGATTCGGTGATGCAAGTGAGCGGCAAACGCGGAAAAGTCGATCTTGCTTTTGATTTTATTGTCGATGGGCGGCGTGTGGGACACGGATGCAAAACGATGGTTGCCAGTGGTTTGCGCCCCTACTGCGAAGAGGCCATTCAAAACCTAGTAGAGCGTTTTAATGCCAGAAAACAGGCCTACTGCGCTACGCCCGCCACGGAGTAATTTTCTTCCCTGAAGCCTTTGGCTCTGATCTATAGTTAAATCAGAGCCAACGCTGAAGGAAGTTGTTATGGAATCCAATAGCTTGGTCGAGCTTATCGATCGTCTCCCGAAAATCCCCAAAGTCGTGCAAGAGTTGATTGAGTTGGTCAACAGCCATGACGCTGAGCTTAATCAAATCGCCGAAAAAATCGCCTACGACCAGGTCATTTCCGCGCGAGTGCTTCGCTTGTCTAATTCAGCCTATTTTGGCCGCGCCCGAAACGTGGGCTCTGTCAACGAGGCCGTTATCCGGCTAGGTCTAGGCCCTGTGAGAACTCTGGTGGTGTCTAGTGCACTGATGAGTGCCTTTGACGTCGATGACGAAGTGGATATGGATGCGTTTTGGCAACACACTTTCGAAATTGCAACCTTGAGTAAAGCCTTAGCAAACGCATTAAGAATGGACGGTAACGAAGCATTTACCGCCGGCATGCTCCATAATCTCGGTGAGCTGCTGATCATGACCACCGCTTACGACAAGCTGGACCGTATCAATCTGCACATGGAGGCGGGTAAGCCCAAGCAAGAAGCCCAGCAGCTTATTTTGGGGATCACCAGCGCCGAGTTAGGTGGAGAGCTCGCACAAACTTGGAACTTTCCCCAGCGCTTAAGCGATGCAATTCGTTATCAGTTTTCGCCCGTACACGATGAGCAGTTTTCGCCATTGGCGGGCATACTTCGCTTAGCCAACAAAATTGACGCCGCTTGGGGCGAGTTTGTTACCACCGACTCTAAGCTTGATTGGCTCGACCTGCAGCTCGAGTACAACATTCTCGGTTTGCCTAAAACCGTGGTCGCTAATATCGACGATGTCATTGGCTCAGGGCGTGAAATGGCCAGAATGCTTAAATAACAATGGCGTCTCTATCACCACGTGGGCGCAGTATATGAACCACGTGGTGCTTTCTAAAAGCAATGCTGAATCGCAAGGTATTTATTGCGGATGTGCTCTATCAGCAAACGTACTTTTTTAGGCGGCTGGCGAGTGAATGGGTATACCGCATAAATCCCGAGTTTTTTGCCCACTTGGTCAGGAAAAAGATCAACCAATACGCCCTGCATCAAATCGTCATACACCAAACAACGCGGTACATACGCGATGCCATGGCCACTTAGCGCACCTTGTCGTAGGGCGATGGGGTTATCGGTCGAAAAGTTGCCGGCCACTTTAATCACTTGGTTTTTATGCTCGCCTTTAAACTCCCAGTCACTGGCTCCCGTGGTTTGGTAGGCATATTGCAGACAATTATGCTGTTTTAACTCGATAGGATGTTGTGGCCGCCCATGACGCGCAATATAGCTGGGCGCCGCACATACCACCCATTGTGAGTCGATAATATGGCGAGCAATTAAGCTAGAGTCCTCGAGGTAGCCGGTGCGGATAACCAGATCAAACCCCTCATCAATTAAATCAACAAAGCGATTGTCCAACGACATATCGATATTGAGACCAGGGTATTGCCCACAAAACGCCGCCACCGCTTCGGCCAACAACAGTTCCCCAGAAATGGTCGGCACTGAAATTTTTATTTGGCCCGTTATCGCCTCCCCAAACCCTGCGACCGCATCAAAGGCTTCATCAGCGGCCTGCTTCACATTTTTTGCACCTTGATACAAGGTACGTCCGGCATCAGTCAGTGTCAGCTTACGCGTGGTGCGATACAAAAGCTGCACTCCCAACCCCTCTTCGAGCTTTTTAATCCGCTTGCTAACTACGGAATTTGTCAGGGAATTTATTTCCGCTACCTTGCTAAAAGAGCCTAATTCGGCGACTTGAGCAAAGAGGACAAGATCATCTGTTTTCGGCATATTATGTCAATTATGGAAGTAATTATTTTCATTATTTCCATATATCAGAAAAATGCAAACGCGTAATGTCACATACGGTTAACATCGAGTCACCGAGCTGTCAGCAAAATAACAACACATTGGTGACTTGTTTATTCAACGTGATTCAACGGAAGAGACACCTAATAAGGAACCCTTATGACAGATACCCTATACGCCCTCGTCGCGTTCTCACCCATCGTGGTCGCGGCTATCTTACTGGTCGGCTTAAATTGGCCAGCCAAGAAGGCGATGCCCGTTGCCTTTATCATGACAGTCTTAATCGCACTCTTCCAGTGGCAGATGAGTGCGGCACGCGTATCGGCCTCCATCGCACAAGGTTTAATCATTACAGCAGCCGTACTTTGGATCGTGTTTGGTGCCATCCTTTTGCTCAACACCTTAAAGCACACTGGCGCGATTACCGTAATTCGCAACGGCTTTACCACCATCTCCGATGACAGGCGTATTCAGGCCATCATCATTGCATGGTGCTTTGGCTCGTTCATTGAAGGGGCATCAGGCTTCGGCACCCCCGCTGCCATTGCGGCGCCGTTATTGGTCGCCATCGGCTTCCCTGCTCTCGCCGCGGTTGTGGTGGGGATGATGATTCAATCTACGCCTGTCTCCTTCGGCGCAGTGGGCACACCTATTATCGTGGGCGTAAACAAAGGGTTAGACAGCCATGCAATTGGGCAAACACTCACCGCCAATGGCAGTGATTGGGCAACCTACCTGCAGTCTATTACCACGCAAGTGTCGTTTATTCACGCGGTGATTGGCACACTGATGCCTTTGCTAATGGCAATGATGTTGACCCGATTTTTCGGCAAGAACAAGAGCTGGAAAGAAGGCTTAGAGGTGGCGCCGTTTGCGATTTTCGCCGGGTTAGCATTCACCGTTCCTTATGCCCTCACTGGCTGGTTGTTAGGACCTGAATTCCCTTCATTGCTCGGAGGTCTAGCAGGGATTGTGTTTGTGACCACCGCGGCACGTAAAGGCTTTCTAGTGCCGAAAAACCAGTGGGACTTTGATGACGAGTCGACGTGGCCAACCCATTGGCTGGGCTCGCTGAAGATGGATCTTAAGGTTCAAGAAAAGCCGATGAGCATGGCCATGGCCTGGACCCCTTATATTTTGTTGGCGGTTTTCTTGGTGATCAGCCGCGTTAGCCCGACGGTCAAGACGGCACTGACCGATGTCAGCCTCGGTTTCTCCTCTTTGTTTGGTGAAACAGGGGTCAACGCCGCCATTCAGCCACTTTATCTACCGGGCGGTATCCTTGCGTTCGTGGCTTTATTAGCCGTGTTGCTGCAAGCGCGTCAATTGTCACCGCTGGTAACGGCTGCGCGTGAATCGAGTAAAACACTGATTGGCGCAGGATTTGTCTTGGTGTTTACCATTCCCATGGTACGGATTTTTATTAACTCAGGCGTTAATGGTGCTGATTTGGTGAGTATGCCAGTCATGACCGCACGCTTTGCGGCCGATTTAGTGGGGAATGGCTTCCCAGCGTTAAGCGCCACCATTGGGGCGTTGGGCGCTTTTATTGCTGGCTCCAATACGGTGTCCAATATGATGTTTAGCCAGTTTCAGTTTGAAGTGGCACAAACGTTAGGCGCATCGACCGTGGTGGTAATTGCCCTGCAAGCCGTTGGTGCCGCAGCTGGCAACATGATCGCCATCCATAATGTGGTCGCAGCATCCGCGACGGTAGGCTTACTCGGCCGTGAGGGCGTGACGCTGCGGAAAACCGTCTTACCCACCATTTACTATCTGATTGCCGCGGCGGTTATTGGCTTGGTGTTAATCAATGTATTGCAATTTGCCGATGTCCTCTCCGGGGCGTAATCTTACATGTTATTGGCCGAGCTACCTCTCGGCCTTTCTCTCCACAAGCGGGCCAGCTAGGCTGACCCCAGCCTTTGTCGTAACGTAAAGGAAAGGAACGCTTATGAATACCCCATCACGTTTGTCGTCATCACAGCAACAAGCATTTATTTCGACCTTGACCGACATCGTGGGCGAAAACAACGTACTCACTAAGACAAGCCAGACCCAGCATTATCGTACTGGCTTTCGCTCGGGAGGCGGCCCTGCGCTGGCGGTTATTTTTCCCACCTCTTTGGTGATGCAATGGCGAGTGCTCCAAGCATGTGTCGACGCGGATGTGGTGATGATCATGCAAGCCGCGAATACGGGCTTAACCGAAGGCTCAACTCCCAAAGGCAGCGACTACGACCGTGATGTGGTAATTATCAACACTACACGCCTAGACGGATTACAGCTTCTCGATAACGGTAAGCAGGTACTGAGTTTTCCCGGAACAACATTGCACCAGTTAGAGCAGACGCTCAGGCCTCTTAAGCGCGCGCCGCATTCTGTCATCGGTTCGTCGTGCATTGGCGCATCGATTGTCGGTGGTGTGGCCAATAATTCCGGTGGTGCATTGATCAAACGCGGCCCAGCTTATACCGAGTATTCTTTGTTCGCACAGTTGAACCAACATGGTGAACTGACGCTGGTTAATCATTTGGGCATTGCCCTAGGTGATGACCCAGAAGCTATTCTATCGCGCGTTGAGCATGGTGATTACACCGCCGATGATATTACCTATGACGAGCGCAAGGCGTCTGCTGATGACTACGAGCAAATCTTGCGTGATGTCGATGCTGACAGCCCCGCGCGCTATAACGCCGACAAACATCGCTTACATGAAGTGAGCGGCTGTGCGGGGAAACTTGCCGTATTTGCCGTGCGCCTTGATACTTACCCGATACCTGAGCGCGAGCAAGTTTTTTACATTGGCACCAACAACCCAGATGTGCTTAATACTCTGCGCCGCCGTGTTCTGAGCGAACTCTCTCACTTGCCAGAGGTGGCTGAGTATATGCATCGTGACGCCTTTGATATCGCCGAGCGTTACGGAAAAGATGTGTTTTTAGCGATTGGTCGACTGGGAACAGATGCAATCCCGAAAATGTTTGCCTTGAAAGCAAAAATAACCGCCTGGCTAGACAGTGTTCCCCTACTGCCAAAAGCACTGCCAGACAAAGTGATGCAATACGCTAGTCAGCTTTTTCCCCAACACTTACCCAAACGTATGCTCACATTTCGCGATAGGTTTGAACACCATCTAATATTCAAAGCCTCAGATGAAGGGATAGAAGAAGCCTCGGCGTTTCTGAGCCGCTTTTTCACCGAACACGCAGACAGTGATTACTTTGCCTGTAGTGAGGATGAAGCGAAAAAAGCCATGCTTCACCGCTTTGCGGCAGCCGGTGCGGCGATTCGCTACCACACCATGCACAGCGGTGATGTGGAAGACATTCTCGCGCTAGATATTGCGCTTAAGCGCAACGAGACCGAGTGGGAAGAGCACCTGCCCATCGAGATAGAACAAGAGATGGTCGCCAAGCTTTATTACGGGCACTTTTTCTGCCACGTCTTCCATCAAGACTATGTGGTGAGAAAAGGTGCGGATGTGAGTGCGATTAAGGCGAAAATGCTGGCGCTACTCAATGAACGAGGCGCTAAGTATCCTGCCGAGCATAACGTAGGTCACCTCTATGCGGCGGAGCCGGACTTAGCTAACTTTTATCACCAGTTAGATCCTACCAATAGTTTTAACCCAGGGATCGGTAAAACGGGGAAACAAAAATACAGCGCTGATTGCCAGTGCTTGGACCATCAATTGCGCCAACAGACAGGTGCTTCCTCCTCTTCCGTCACTCAGGCGCATTCGTGAGCGCTAATCGTTAACGGGGAGCGGCAACACCGCCAACGGTGAGTATCACTCTCCGTTGGCGGAGGTTTCATTACAGGGACGGCTTCTCGCGAATAAAACGCGCAAAACGTGGAATGCCTTTTTGGGTGACACCGTTATGGCGCACCAAGATAGTACTACCAACCTGTGGCGGATCAGCCCGCTGCGCATCACTAAAGCCAGATCCCACGCTAAACTCGGTGCCGTCAGCCAGGCGTACCACCAGAGAGCCCATTAAGCCTTGTAACCGCCCTTTGCCAGGATTCATCCCTACCACAGTCACATCTTTTTCTTGGTAGGTTTTCAACTTAACGACGCTTTCTACCCGCTGGCCTACATACACACTATCAGGATGATGCAGCATCAAGCCCTCACCGCCTGCTTCATCGATGGTAGCCAACCTATCCTTAAGTGCTTCATTGCTCGTCACAGGCTTCTGTGGGACATACGCTAAGTGCGGCGATGCTGTCTTAGATACGATCTGTTTTAACGCTGTATAGCGGGTTGAGAATTGGCCAGGATGATCGGGCATATCAAACGCATAAAAGCGAATACGCTGCCACGCATCTTCATCCGGCGTATCATCAAGCACAGTGCGTAGTACGGCTTGAAACTCTCCTCGTCCTGCCCATAACTCGCCATCTAAAGGTGTCTGGGGAAGCGATTGGATAAACGCTTCAGGGGCGTGAATAGGATTGCCTTGCCGCGTCAATAATCGAGATCCTGTCCAGTAAGCACGKATCCCATCGAGCTTTTCACTGGCCCAATAACCACGATAGTCTTGTTCGGCAATCTGTCCGTCAATACCATGCATCAACGCTGGCGCCGACGGTGCAGCATCAGCATCACTGGTAGGAAACAGGGTAAATACGGAGAGTAAGCATAGAGTAAAAGGATTTAGGCGAGCCATTGCATTCCTCCTTAGTGGTAAGGAGCATACGCTAGCGCGATAGAAGGCGTATCAACATGCCTTTATTTTTTCTTGGTAGAGAACGCGTGTTCACGGTGAACAATGCGCAGGTGTTACATCGTCCACCGTGAAATGACTCGTGAAAGTCCGTCCGCTATGAAATCTTTGATCATCAAGCTTGGCTGGCAAACGCATAGATAAAAGTGCCGTTTTTTATCGCATCAATCACGCGGGTCGATAAATAGCTAGGTAGCGCTGGGCAGCCCCAACTTCGACCGAGTTGGCCACTTTGTTTGATCACGTTCGGATGGGCATAATCGGCACCGTGAATAACAATCGCTCTTTCACGTGCATTGTCATTTAACCCCTTTGACAAACCATCGAGGCGTAATGAATAGCCATGTTTGCCATGGTAGGTTTCAGCAGCACGATAGACCCCCAATGATGTTTTTAGCGAGTTGATTCTGTTAGAAAACTGCTTTGCATATAAAGCGCCGCTATTTTTGCCATGAGAGACATAAGAGCGAAATAGCATTTGGCGTTTTTTCACATTGATCACCCAAAACCGCTTTTCTGACGACGGTTTTCCGTAATCAATCAGTGTCATCACCGGCTTGCTACTTGGGTTGTGCTTAAAATGGCGATACGCATCAGAAAAGGCTTGGTACGACACCTCCCCAGCGAGATTGAGTGATTGATATAATCCACTGACCTCATCTTTAAAACTGGCCCAAACCGAGGTTGGCATGCTTAGCGCCAATACATACAAAACCACCCGATACCAAGGGGCCACATCTGCTTGTTTCATTTTTTGCTCCTTTCTTGCCACGGCAACACGCACCACCGAGCTGTCTGTCGTTCGTATTGACAAAAACAAAAACCGTGCCATGTGACACGGTTTTGATTATTTATTGATATTTATATAAATT
>NZ_MUFB01000039.1 GCF_001996005.1 Salinivibrio siamensis
CGTGGGCGTTGGATGATTGAGGGGAGCTGCTCCTAGTACGAGAGGACCGGAGTGGACGAACCGCTGGTGTTCGGGTTGTGTCGCCAGACGCATTGCCCGGTAGCTAAGTTCGGCACAGATAAGCGCTGAAAGCATCTAAGCGCGAAGCTGGCCCCGAGATGAGTCATCCCTAGAGCTTCGAGCTCTCTAAAGGGTTGTYSTAGACTASRACGTTGATAGGCAGGGTGTGTAAGCGCTGTGAGGCGTTGAGCTAACCTGTACTAATTGCCCGTGAGGCTTAACCATACAACACCCAAGAGGTTTTGGGTTGGACTCGAATAAAGCCAGTTGATTGTGGCGAGAACGAACAGCTTTCTAGATTACGTGTTTTGACTGAAAAGTGAAGACACACCAAATTTTGCTTGGCGACCATAGCGCTTTGGACCCACCTGACTCCATGCCGAACTCAGTAGTGAAACGAAGCAGCGCCGATGGTAGTGTGGGGTCTCCCCATGTGAGAGTAGGACATCGCCAGGCTTGCTTTCTTGTTTTCAGATTTTTGGAAAAATCTGAAGGCAAAAACGGATTTAAGCATCAAAGCNAAGACACACCAAATTTTGCTTGGCGACCATAGCGCTTTGGACCCACCTGACTCCATGCCGAACTCAGTAGTGAAACGAAGCAGCGCCGATGGTAGTGTGGGGTCTCCCCATGTGAGAGTAGGACATCGCCAGGCTTGCTTTCTTGTTTTCAGATTTTTGGAAAAATCTGAAGGCAAAAACGGATTTAAGCATCAAAGCTGATATGCGTAAGACTTTGATGAGACAGAATTGGTGCGGAGTGGTAGTTCAGTTGGTTAGAATACCGGCCTGTCACGCCGGGGGTCGCGGGTTCGAGTCCCGTCCACTCCGCCACTACTTTAGAAACCCTGCTAAATTTAGTAGGGTTTTTTGTTATTGGCCAGGTTCGCCCTGCGGGCGGATGAGTCCCGCAGGATGGCCTGCCCGTTGTCCGCAACCCCGGCCCTCCGCCACTACTTAGAAACCCTAGCTGAAAAGCTGGGGTTTTTTGCGTTTAAAGCGCCCCTTTAGTGTTAGGGTTATAGCTGGAGAATAACAAGACATAAAAAAGCGCCTTGCGGCGCTTTTAATGGCTTAGGCCATCCCTTGGATGACCACAAATTTTTCTAGGAGCTGATCCTCTGTCTCGACATTATCGGGATCGGTGATAATGCATTTGGAGATAGGGCAGACCGACTGACACGTTGGCTTGTCATAATGGCCTTTACACTCGGTACATAAATCTGGCTCGATCTCAAAGATCTCGGAACCCATCGAGATGGCCCCGTTGGGACACTCGGGCTCACACATATCGCAGTTTATACATTTATTGGTGATGAGTAGTGCCATATTACTTACCCGATGGGTTACGTGTATCTTGTCCTGATTGCAGGTTACGCATCAGTAGCGCGTACTCTAGATCCATATCTTCTGGCACAGGAATAAATACGAAGTGGCCGCTACCTTTGGCATCAGTGATGGTTTCTGACTTACGGTTTTCCATCGCTTCTAGGGTGAAATGGACATTGCCTCGCGGTGTCATCAGCTCAAGGCTGTCACCGAGCATAAATTTGTTTTTCACTTCCACTTCAGCCAGATCGCCACGGCGCTTGCCAGTGAATTCGCCGACAAATTGCTGCTGTTCAGAAATCGAATAGCCGTAGTCATAGTTTTGGTAGCTATCGTGGGTATGACGACGCAAAAAGCCTTCGGTGTAGCCTCGGTGTGCAAGGTTCTCGAGGGTATTCATCAGGCTCTCATCGAACGGTTTACCGGCCACGGCATCATCAATTGCTTGGCGATACACCTGTGCTGTACGTGCGCAGTAATAGAAAGACTTAGTGCGACCTTCGATTTTTAGCGAGTGCACGCCCATTTGGGTCAAGCGTTCAACGTGCTGAATGGCGCGCAGGTCTTTTGAGTTCATGATGTAGGTGCCGTGCTCATCTTCGTACGCGGCCATCAACTCACCCGGGCGTCCGCCTTCTTCAAGCAAAACGACATCGTCGACAGGCTGGCCTTCACCCAATGTTGGGGTCACTTCTTGAACTTGTACGACTTGGCCTGCGTCGTCTTCTTTGCCTTTATGCACTTTGTAGTCCCAACGGCAGGCGTTGGTACAGGTGCCTTGGTTTGGATCACGCTTATTAATATAGCCTGACAACAGACAACGGCCAGAATACGCCATACATAGCGCGCCGTGAACAAACACCTCAAGCTCCATTTCAGGGCAGTGTTGGCGGATGTCTTCGATCTCTTCCAGTGATAGTTCACGCGATAAGATCACACGTTCAATCCCTTGCTGCTGCCAAAACTTGACGGTCGCCCAGTTAATCGCGTTGGCTTGCACGGAAAGGTGGATTGCCATATCAGGGAAGTGCTCACGTACCATCATAATCAAGCCAGGATCGGACATGATCAGCGCGTCAGGACCCATATCGATAATTGGCTTTAGATCGCGAATAAAGGTTTTTAGCTTGGCGTTGTGCGGCTGAATGTTACAGACCACGTAGAACTTCTTACCCTGCGCATGGGCTTCGTCAATGCCTATTTTCAAGTTGTCGTGGTTAAATTCATTGTTGCGCACACGCAGGCTATAGCGTGGCTGGCCGGCATACACGGCGTCGGCCCCATAGGCGAACGCGTAGCGCATATTCTTTAGGCTACCGGCGGGAGAGAGTAATTCTGGCGTAAACATAATTCCAAGCTTGAGTCTGAGTATAAGTCAGGCACCTTCACGTTGAAGGTGAGTGTGGGCGCCATTTTACTGTGACATTACCCACACTACCAGCCGAATTTACCTAATCTTTGTGGGGGTTAGTTAGTCGGTTTTTAAACCGCCTAACGCGGTGAATAAGCCATCTAGAAGGGTGTCGAGCTCGCCGCACATCAGCGATAAGTCGGCATCGAGGCGGGCTGCGACATCTTCTCGGTCGATGTCAGCGTTTTGATCGCGAATTTCCTCGGAGAACTTCAGTCGCTTCACGCTTAAATCATCGCCTAATATGAAGTCGACTTGTTCTTGCCAGTCCATGGACAACTTGGTGACTTGCTTGTCTGCCTCCAGGTGCGCCTGAATTTCATCACTGGTGAGATCTTGCTGTTTACATTTGATCACCCCACCTTCTTCCAGCAGTGCTTTGAGTTCTGCTTCATCACCGAGGTGAAAGCCTTGCGGCGCTTGGCCTTGCTTGACCCATTCAGTCATTGCATGCTCTGCCGGAGTCTCGGTTTCAACGGGAACGACGGGTAAGCTGCCGATGGATTTCCGTAATAGGGCGAGCAACTCTTCGCCTTTTTTGATACTGGCGGCATCAACTAACACCAAACCTTTATCCGCCATAATCAAAGCGCACATCTGACTTTGACGCGTGAAGGCACGCGGTAAGAGCTCCATGACCACATCGTCTTTTAGGCTATCTTTCTCGCGCTTTTTCAGGCGTTGCCCTTGGGCTTGCTCCATGGCGTCAACTTTCTCTTCCAAGGCGTCTTTGATCACCGACGCGGGAAGCAACTTTTCTTCTTTGCGAGCGCGGATCAGGATATTGTTACCGCTGACATGCGTGAGCATATCGCCATGCTTACCCAGTGCATTGTCCCAGCCAAACTTTTGCATGTCCTGGCTGCCACAAGGGGTAAAGTCGAACTCCCTCAGCTGGCTTTCCAGTTGTGTTGGATCGAGGGGAATATCACGGGTAAGACGATAGACGAGTAAATTCTTAAACCAAATCATGGCGAGGCTTTATCCATCCTGTTGTGAGAAAGGCAACATGGTATTGCATTCACTCTCGAATGTCGCTGCAATTAGCGTAGAATTTAACCCTGCTCGCGACTTCAGCGAGACAAACTTGCCCAGCTTCCTCAATGAACGGATTACCTCAGTTGTGTTAAAGATCATTCATACCTCCGATTGGCACCTTGGTCATCAGCTACATGGCTATGATCGCCAATATGAACATCAAGCCTTTCTCGATTGGCTTAAGCAATGCCTCATTGATGAGCAAGCCGATGCCTTATTGGTGGCGGGAGATGTGTTTGACAGCGCCAACCCACCCGCCAGCGCTTGGCGAATGCTGTATCGTTTTTTGGCTGATGTTGCCAAAGCACTGCCACACTTAAATGTGGTGATCACCGGCGGGAACCATGACTCACCTAGCAAACTCGACGCCCCACACGAGCTACTGAAAGCCTTTGATTTACACTTAATTGGTGCCATTGCCCGTGACAGTGACGGTCACCTAGATACAGAACGTATGCGAGTGCCTATTACCGATAAGTCAGGCGACGTCGCGGCTTGGGTATTGGCGGTGCCTTTTTTGCGAAGTGGTGATTTGCGTACAGAAGGACTCGATGAAAAGGACGATCGGCTTATTGAGGGAGTGCGAAGTATTTATCAGCAAACGGAGCAAGCTGGGCGTGAAAACGCGCGCGCTGATCAGGCGTTGATAGCGATGGGCCATGTGTATATGGCCAGTGGTGAGTTGTCAGAAATGTCAGAGCGGCGCATTCTTGGGGGGAATCAGCATGCGCTGCCGGTGGATATTTTCAGTGAGGATATTGCCTATGTCGCGCTTGGACATTTGCATTTAGCTCAGCAAGTGGCAAAGCAAACACGGATTCGTTATTGCGGCTCGCCCATCCCTTTGTCGTTATCCGAACGCCACTATCGGCACCAAGTGTTAGCGGTAACGCTTGAAGACAATCAGCTACAAAGTGTGATCCCACATTATGTGCCGCGTGCCGTTGATTTATGGCGGGTTCCGGAACAGCCCTCACCGTTGGAAACGGTACTCGACGCACTGGCGGGACTCACGCTTGAGCCTTTACCGCTGTCGCAGCAACCTTTGCTTGATGTCCCTGTTTTGTTAGATAAACCCCAGCCGATGCTCAGGGAAAAAATTCTAGCGGCCTTGGATGGTAAACCTGTGCGGCTTGCCAAAATCACACCGCATTATCGCGAGCAACCACAAACAAGTGGCTTTCGACAGCAACGTCTCTCGGAGGTCGAGCCCTATCAGGTGCTCCGCCATGGTTGGCAGCAAAAGTATCAAGGTGAACCTGATACGGCGTTATCAGCAACGTTTTCTCAGTTATTGGAGCAACTGGAACAGGACGAGGATCAATAAACGATGAAAATCCTGGCATTACGTGGCGAGAATTTGGCTAGCATTCAACATCCGTTTGCATTGGACTTTTCACAAGGACCGCTGGGTGACAGTGGCTTGTTTGCGATCACAGGCAAAACGGGCGCGGGAAAGTCGACGCTTTTGGATGCGATTTGCTTGGCGCTTTACGACAAGATCCCGCGCTTTCAGTCCAATAAAAAGCATGATGCGGATATTGGCTTGGGCGACCCGGCCACTCGGGTTAAAGCCAATGATGTGCGCAGTATCTTATCGCGTGGTAAAGGCGAGGGGTACGCGGAAGTGGATTTTGTCGCCTATGATGGCAGCCGTTGGCGTGCGCATTGGTCGGTACGCCGTGCGCGCGGTAAGGCGGACGGCCGTATACAGGCGAGCGAGCATTGGTTGGAGAACCTCGCCACAGGCCAACGTATCGCCGGTAAAAAACAGGAAGTACTCAGTGAAATAGAGCGCTTAGTGGGACTGAGCTATGAACAGTTCCGCCGTGCGGTGATGTTACCGCAAGGGGATTTTGCCGCTTTCTTAAAAGCGTCTGCAGATGATAGAGCGGCCTTGCTTGAGCGCATGACAGGCACTGAAATATATAGCCGGCTGTCGCAAATGGCGCACCAGCGGGCACGTGATGAAAAGCAAGCACTGGATCAACTGACCCAACAGTTGGGCGATATTCAGTTACTCACGGATGACGAAGAACTGCAATTGCATCAAGAGCAGACGCAATGCCAGCAGCACATTCACGATTTACACACTCAGCTCCGAAAACTCAATGACTATCGCCAACAACACACGCATTTTGCGCAAGCGCAGCAGGGCGTTGAGACGGCTCAGCAGGCGCTCGATGAAGCGAGTGAAGCGCGAGAGAATATTGCCGCCCGGCGTGACGCGTTGGACGAGATAGAGCGTGTCCAAGTGGCCCGGGACGATTGGCAAGCGGTGCAGACCACCCAATGGCAACGCCAGGCGCTCACACTCGAAAGTCATCAGCTCGCGCGTGAAGAACGTCGTATAGCCCAAGCGTATGAACAAGAGGCTGAACGTTGGCGCGACGCTAATCGGGCAGTGGCGGAGGCCGAGCAAAGCTGGGCGGAGCTTGAGCCTAAAGTACGGCAAGCGCAACAGATAGATACCCAGCTGTCTGGCATTGAACGGCAAATGCATGAGCAAAACCTAGCGCTGAATGAGCAACAGCAAAAGTATCGACAAGCCCAGCAGTCTTTTGCGCAAGCGCGCGCGCAAGCCGAACAACAGCAACAACGTGAGGCGGCGATAGAAAAAGAAATCGCCCGTTATGGTGACTTTTCTCATGTGGCGGAACACTATCAACCTGTGTTTGATAACCTGCGCCAGTACCTCGATTGCCAAGATACACTCTCGGCGCTGCAAGAAGAGTATCAAGCCCGTTATCATCAGCAGCAACATTGGCAGCCGCAACGTGACAAGTTGGACAAAGACATTGCCCAAGTTGATGACAGCAGTGCGCAGCTGAAAGCCAAGCGACAAGCGTTAGAGCCTGAGGCGCTGCAGGCAAATCAAGACGCGGATCAGGTGCGGTATAGCAAACTGCACACACAAAAGCGGCAGCAAGAAGCGGTGCTCAATGAGGGAAAAAACTGGCAGTATTGGCAAGAGCGCTGTCAGCATAACCAAGCGGAGCTGGAAAAACATCAAGCACTGTTTGCAGACAGCCAAACCCATTTAGCGCATTTGAAAGACACGCTGACCCGTGAGCAGGCTCAGGTCGAAGAAGCACAAAATAGCCTCCAACAGGCGATGGCGGTGGTCGAGCTTGATGATCTTCGCCAAACTTTACACGAGGGAGATCCTTGCCCGCTTTGTGGGGCCACCGAGCACCCCTACCTGCACCATGCCCCCGCGATTGAAGGCATGATCGCGCAGCAGCAGGCGCGTGTAGACGCCTTGCAAGCATCGTATAACCAACATCACGCCGAGTATTATTACTGGCAAAGGCAGCACCAGCAAAGCCAGCACGCGTGTGCCGAGTTAAAAGAGCAGGGAGCGGTTTGGCAGGCTGAGCGACAGCAATGCGAACGAGAGGTGCATGCTGCGATTGCTGAGCTGGATGAAACCATCGAATTATCACGTCCACTCAGTGACATCCTCGGCGAGATTGACGCACAGGCGCAACCAACCTATGCCGAGTATCAAGCCTGTTATCAAGCGATGACAGAGCGCCAACAACAGCTTGCCCACATTCAGCAAATGGATACGGCCATTGCCGAACTCCAGCATGCACGTGAGCAGCTAGTGGCTCGACGTCATCAACTCGACCAGTCACTGACAGAGTGTGAGACACGGCTCAATGCGATTGATGAGCAATGGCAGCAGCAACAGACGCAAGTGACTCGAGTCAGCCAATCGCTGGATCAGCAATTAGGCGCTGGACAGTGGCTGGCGAGCCTGCAACAGGTTGGCGCCGCGCATTATATCCGCCAGATGGAGCAAAAAATTCAAGCCTATCAGGCACTGCAAGACGAAAAAGCGGCGCTTGCTGAGCACAAGCAACAAAGTGAGACCGACCTCGCCTCGCTTTCGCAGCAGTGCCAGAGCTTGTCAGAAGATATTCAAGCCCGGCAAGCCCAACTGGTGACCCTCGCACAAGAGCATCAACAGCAAAGTGCCGCGCGCCAAGCGCTGATCCCGCAATCAGATCTGGAGGCGCTAGAGCGAGCCTACAAAGCGGCCATTGAAGAACAAGCCGCACAACGCAACCAAGCCGAGCAAGCCTACACGCAGGCCAGTGAAAAGCGTGCTGGTGTGCAGGCGCGCCAGGAAACGCTTGATACCCAGCAGCGTGAGGCTGATCAGCGCTACCGCGCAAGTGTGAGACGTTGGATCCAATGGCAGCCGGAACTCGGTGTTCATCAGTATGATTTGATTGGCGCGCTGTCGTATAGCGAGGTATGGCGTGCCAATGAGCGACAGGCGATCAGCGATGTTGAAGCGCGTTATCAAGAAGCCAAAACGCGCCTTGATGAGCGTCAGCAACAGCTTGTTCATTGTCAGCAAACCATGGCAGACACCAAAGCTTGGATAGTGGCACAGCAGCTACCTGATGATGATGCGTCTCTCAGCGCACAGCAGTCACAGTGGCAGCAAGCGCTCGAGGAGCAGGAGCAGCGCCTCTTTACGCTTCGTCACCAATTGACTGAGTCAGAAAAAGCCAAGCACCAAGCCGGCTCACTGACTGAAAAAATAGAGGCGCAGCGGCATCAAACGGAACAATGGCTAAAATTGGCTGATCTGATTGGCTCCGCGAGCGGGGCGAAGTTCCGAAATCTTGCCCAATCTTTAACCTTGTCTCAGTTAGTGGATATCGCCAATGAGCACTTGGCGTCATTGTCACCACGTTATGCACTGCAAACGGTGCCGGATAGCTTGCTGGCGTTACAGGTGGTCGATCACGATATGGGTGATGAGGTGCGCAGTGTCGAATCACTGTCTGGCGGAGAGAGCTTTTTAGTCTCGCTCTCGCTGGCGCTAGCACTGGCCTCTTTAGCGGCAGATACCCGCCAGCTTGGCTCTTTATTTATTGATGAGGGCTTCGGCACCCTAGACCCTGATAGCTTAGAAATGGCGTTAGCCTGCCTGGATACCCTGCAAGCGGATGGCCGACAAATTGGGGTGATTTCGCATGTGAATACACTGGTTGAGCGGATTGGTGCACAAGTCCGTGTAGATAGCCAAGGTGGCGGCGCAAGCCGTGTATTAGTGACACAGCAAGGTGTAGGCTAGGTCACAGCCTGTCGACACAAGGGGAAAATAGCTCGCGCTGGGTCACAAAAATGTCATAATAAATCCACATAATGGCGCCAGTTCAATGATAACACTAGGTAATTATCATGGTTAGACGGATTCTCGTTGTTGAAGACGAAGCCCCCATTCGCGAGATGCTTTGTTTTGTACTTGAACAAAAAGGTTATCAAACGGTTGAGGCAGAAGACTACGACTCGGCACTGGCGCAAATATGCGAGCCTTACCCAGAAATGATCCTGATGGATTGGATGTTACCTGGCGGATCGGGGCTCAATCTTATTAAGCACTTAAAGCGGGAAGAGTTAACCCGACAAATCCCCGTGGTAATGCTGACCGCAAGGGGCGAAGAAGAAGACAAAGTGCGAGGCTTAGAAGTAGGGGCCGATGACTACATCACCAAACCTTTCTCGCCGAAAGAGCTGGTGGCGCGATTAAAAGCGGTGATGCGCCGCGTGTCGCCGACAACCTTGGATGATGTCATTGAAGTACAAGGGTTGAAGCTTGACCCTGTCTCGCATCGAGTAACCGCCAATGATAATCCGCTAGACATGGGGCCGACCGAGTTTAAGCTGCTGCACTTTTTCATGACCCATCAAGAGCGAGTATATAGCCGCGAGCAGCTACTCAATAACGTGTGGGGCACCAATGTCTATGTTGAAGATAGAACGGTGGATGTGCATATTCGTCGCTTGCGCAAAGTGCTGGAAGCCGGTGGACACGCTAAACTGGTACAAACCGTGCGCGGCGCTGGATATCGTTTCTCAACACGTAGTTAAATCCCGCCTACATCAGGTGTAGGCTGCATGGAGACGCAATGGTCGAACGACTGTCTTGGAAGAAGCTAGCCTGGGAGCTGGCTTTTTTTTATTTACCTTGGTTTATCATAGGTTGGCTGTTTGGTGGCCTACCTTGGCTATTGCTTGGCGCCACCGTTGCCATGCTGCTTTGGCACCTGCATCAGCAGGTCAAGCTGTCGGATTGGCTTTGGAAAGACAAAAGCCTGATGCCACCCTCAGGCACCGGCTCCTGGGAGCCTTTGTTTAATGGGATTTATCGCTTACAAAAGCGTAATCGTCGTCGCCGTAAGGAGCTGGCGAATCTGATTCGTCGCTTTCGCAACGGGGCAGAGTCTTTACCGGATGCGGTGGTGGTTTTTGAGCGTGACGGTGCCATTGTTTGGTGTAACAAATTAGCTCAAGAACTGCTCGGCTTGCGTATGCCTGATGATAATGGCCAGCATATCAGTAATCTTATCCGCGCCCCTGAATTCGTCAGTTATATTGCTGATGCCAATTACGATGTGCCGCTCGAGATGCGCTCTCACCTCAATAGCGCGCGCACACTTGAGTTCCGGACCATGCCCTATGCGGAAGGCGAATATTTGATGGTGGTGCGTGATATCACTCAGTTAAAGCAACTGGAAGGGATGCGCCGCAACTTTTTCGCCAATGTTTCACACGAGCTACGCACGCCGATGACGGTTTTACGTGGCTACTTAGAAATGACTGAAGATCCGGAGATGGTCGTTGGCCCCATGTGGCCGAAAGCACATGGGGTGATGACCGAGCAATTGTCTCGGATGGAGTCACTGGTAGAACAGCTTTTGACCCTGTCTAAAATTGAAGCAGCGGCCAAGCCTGAGCTGGATCATCATGTGGATGTGCCAGCCATGCTTGATGTGCTACAAAAAGAAGCCCAAGCCTTAAGTGGTGATAGTGAGCATGTACTTACGTTTGAAGTTGATACCAGCCTTAAAGTGAAAGGCAATGACGATCAATTACGCAGTGCGATTTCCAACCTAGTTTATAACGCAGTAAAGCACACCCCGCCCAACGCTGGGATCACTGTGCGTTGGTATCGCGCAAGCAAAGGCCCACGCTTGGAAGTACAGGACAGTGGTGAGGGGATCGCGCCGCAACATCTGGATCGGTTAACTGAGCGTTTTTATCGGGTGGATAAAGCCCGCTCCCGTGAAACGGGTGGCAGTGGCTTAGGGTTGGCGATCGTAAAACATGCGTTAAGTCATCACGATGCGGAATTAGATATTCAAAGTGAACTCGGGGTGGGGAGCACGTTCTCCTTTACCTTACCGGAGCGGTTAGCATGTTAAAGCGGTTTATTGCCACAGCCAGCCTGCTAGTGAGCATGGCGGGCTTTAGTCATGCCGACACGCTGCCTGATTATCAACGTAGCAGCGGTATATCCGGTAACTTGAGCTCTGTCGGCTCAGACACCCTAGCCAATATGATGGCCGCTTGGACTGACGGGTTCAAACGGCTACATCCAGGGGTGAATATACAGCTACAAACGCCAGGCTCTGCCTCCGCCGCCCCCGCGCTGGTGGAAGGGACCGCACAACTTGGCCCCATGAGTCGTCCGATGCGGGTCAGTGAAGAAAATGCGTTTCAAGCACGTTTTGGCTATCCTCCTACCGCGGTACCCGTTGCGGTGGATGCGATGGCCGTCTATGTCCACCAAGACAACCCTTTACGCACCATCAGTTTTCAACAGTTGGATGCGGTATTTTCTCGCACCCTCTGGTGTGGGGCGAGTAAACCGGTGGCAACCTGGGGGCAATTGGGCTTATCAGGCCGTTGGGCCAACCGAGATTTGCAATTATTCGGCCGTAACTCGGTATCCGGTACCTATGGTTATTTTAAGCAAGCTGCGTTGTGTCGTGGGGATTTTCGAGCCGATGTGAATGAGCAGCCCGGCTCGGCGTCTGTTGTGCAGTCGGTGGCCTCTTCGCTGAATGCGATCGGGTATGCAGGGATCGGCCATCAAGCGTCAGGGGCGCGCATGCTGGCGATTTCACACCAAGGAAAAGAGGCGATAAAGCCCACCCCTTCAGCGATTCGAACGGGTGAGTACCCCCTTACCCGTTATTTATATTTGTATATCAATAAAGCACCCAATCAGCCGCTGGCGCCACTTGAATCGGCATTTATGCGTTATATTTTGTCGGCGCAAGGGCAGAAGGCGGTGAGTCAGCAAGGCTATATTCCCTTGCCGGCTCAAGCGGTGCGCGCGCAAAGACAGGCATTAGGGCTGGATGCGTCGCTAAAAGACTCGCGTTAAGGGTTTAGACGTTTAGGGACTCAGCGTTGCGGAAGCGACGGCCTCCACTGGACGCTTGTCGTGCTCTCAGTCGCTAAAGGTCAGCCCCCAGTTTACTGACTGCCAGTATGCCTGCTCTGCTTCCAAGTCCGCCGCGAGCAAACGGTTCTCTTGCAGCCACCCGGTAGGGAAGGTGAGTTGCCATGCCCCTTTTTTGTCGACACTGAGAGCAATCTCTGGCAAGGCCTCGTCGTTACGTTGTGAGTGCAACACACAGGCTAACCGTAGTGCGCAAATCAGCGTCTCGATGAGCTTAGGTTTAAACAAGGTAAACTTAGGCATTTCATTGAGTTTTAGCGCCTTACGATGGAAGCGCGCGAGGGTGGCTAGCACGGTTTGCTGCTCTTGGTTAAACCCAGGCAAATTGGTGTTGCGCAGAATATACGCAGAATGCTTGTGGTAGCCAGGATAACCAATGCTTAACCCCACTTCGTGCAGCAGCGCAGCCCAATTCAAAAGCCCGGCGAGCTCTGCTTTCTTACTACCCTTATCCGGCTCGGCTTGCGCATAAAAATACGCGGCTGTGTGTTGCACGCGACGGGCGTGACTCAGGTCGATGTTGTAGCGTGCTGCCATATCATCCGTCGTACGACCACGGATATCGGTACGTTGAAAGCGGTCTTCCATTTCATAGAGCAACCCTTCACGTAACGCACCATCAGAGAAGCGCATCGATTCGATGGCAAGCGCATCAAAGATCCCAGAAAGAATTGCCACGCCTGCGACGAAAACCGGTTGGCGGTCGACCGACAAGCCCGGTAAATCGATACTGTCACTGGTTTTAAACTTCAGCAACTTTTCGATCAGGTTATCTAACCGCTTACGGGTGATAATGCCGTCTTCATCACCCAGGCCGATAATCACTTCACGAATCGCTTTGATGGTGCCTGACGCGCCGAGCGCCACTTGCCAGCCAGCCTGACGGTATTGAGAAGCCAAGCTTTCTAGCTTTTGTTGGGTAGCCAGCTGTGCGGCGGCAAATTGCTTAGGCGTAATGTTGCCTTTGGGGAAAAAACGCTCGTTATAACTGACGCAGCCAACCCGTTTACTATTAACCAGTGCGGGCTCAAAGTTATCCCCGATCACTAATTCTGTACTGCCGCCTCCAATATCAATCACTAACTTCCGGCCAACGTTTTGCTGCGTGTGGGAGACGCCCATATAAATAAGACGCGCCTCTTCCTCCCCGGAAATAATTTCAATCGGGTAGGGCAAAACCTGTCTTGCCCGCTTGATGAAGGTGTCGACATTGCGGGCCTGGCGCAAGGTGTGGGTGGCGGCGATACGGACATTCTCCATATCTAAGCCGTTCAGCCGTTCAGCGAACATGGCTAAGCACTCGACACCACGGCTGATCGCCTCATCACTGAGGCGATGTTGATCATCCAACCCTGCAGCCAGTCGCACACGTTGTTTATGGCGACTCACTATCTGTAACCCTTCGCCAACGACGCGCGCGACGACCATATGAAAACTGTTAGAGCCGAGATCAACCGCTGCGATTTCGCGCGGCTTATCCTTTGACTGGGGGTGTGTCATGTTGCAACTTTTCCGCGTTTTTGAGTTCTTGACGCTCTGCGTGCTTAAGGTAATCATAGATCTCGGTCTGAGAGCGGATCTTTTTCTTGTTACCCCGTTTGACGTAGGCGTTGGACATGGCTTTATCGATAACGCGGGCTTTCGCGCGATCGGAAAATTGAATCTCCAAGATGGCCATGATGCGATCTTTCAGTCTGGGATCGCGAATGGGAGCCCCAACTTCAATCCGGTTATCGATGTTGCGAGTCATCCAATCGGCAGACGAAATATACATATCACGTTCACCGCCGTTTTCAAAGGCAAACACGCGGGGGTGCTCTAAGAAGCGATCAACAATGCTGATTGCTTTGATATTCTGACTGACCCCTTTAACCCCAGGCACCAGCGAGCACATACCGCGTACGATGATGCGAATTTTCACCCCTTCATTGCTGGCTTTGTACAGCAGGTTCACTAAGCCTTTGTCGACCAGGTTGTTGACCTTGAGCGTAATACCTGCCTTACGTTTGGCCTGCGCATGCTCAATTTCACGCTCAATCAGTTTATACATACGACGCCGCGAGTTACGTGGCGAGACAATTAAGTGGTTGAACTTTACAGGACGATACGGGTTTTCAATAAACTCAAATACTTTGCGGATTTCTGACGTCAATGGCTGATCCGCTGTAAACAGCGCGAAGTCGGTATAAATTCGCGCCGTTTTTTCATGAAAGTTACCTGTGCCGATATGGCCATAATCGCGTAGCACGCCGTCTTCACGACGAGAAATTAAACACAGTTTCGAGTGAATTTTGAGCCCGGGGGTGCCAAACACGACTTTTACGCCAGCATCCGTGAGCACCCGTGACCATTCGATGTTGGCTTCTTCATCAAAACGTGCTTGCAGCTCGACCACGACGGTCACGCGTTTTCCGTTGTTGGCAGCATCAATCATCGAGTTGATAATGCGAGAGTTTTTCGCTACACGATAGACGTTAATCCGAATACTACGCACTTTAGGATCAAACGACGCCTGACGCACCAGTTCAGTCATATGGCGGAACGTATGATAGGGATAATAAAGTAGAATATCGCGTTCGCGAATAGCATCGAAGGCATTGTTTTGTAGCTGAAAATCAGCCGATTCGAACGGTGGCAAAAGCGGGTTTTCTAGGTATTTACGTCCAACGTTCGGAAAGCCGATAAAATCACGAAAGTTGTGATAGCGAGCACCCGGTAAGACACTGTCGTAGTCGGAGATTTTTAATACCTGAATCAATTTGCTCACCATTTCCGGTGGCATATCGCGTTGATAAACAAACCGAACCGGTAGGGCGGTTAAACGCTGATCCAAGCTTTCTGACATGTTTTCAAGCAGGCTGTGCTCCACTTCATTGGTCAGGTCGTATTCCGCATCGCGGGTCATCTTCATCGCGTACGCTTCGACAGTATCGTAGTCGAAAAAACCACTAAAAATTTGGTCTAAACACAAACGGATAATGTTATCGAGTAAAATGATGGTTTTTCGCTGCCGTTTTCCTTTTGGCTCAGGAACTTTAACAAAGCGTTCTAATTCATCAGTTGGGATCTCTATCAGCGCATACTTGGGCTCTTCCCCTTCTTTTTTCAGCTGTACGGCGAGGTAAGAGTAGGCATCTTTCAAAAAGCTTAAAACATCGACGTCCTTGTTAAGCATAATTGGCGTGATGTAAGGCAAAATATTGCTTCTAAAATAACGTTTTAGCCACTGCGCTTGATGGTCAGAGAGTTGACGTTCGTTAACTAAAAAAATATGGCGGCGTGCCATTTCGAGCAAAATATCGTTGTAAAGATGATCAAAATCTTGATTCAGTTTGACGACTTTCGCTTGAATCTTGCTCAATAGCTCTTTGGCATGACTTTCCACTCCGCGTTCTTCATCGATAATGATGCGCCGTTTCACGTCGGCAAACCGTACTTGATAAAACTCGTCAAGGTTGGATGAAAAAATGCCTAAAAACCGAACTCGCTCAATAATAGGCACACTTTTGTCCGCGGCCTCTTGCAGGACACGTTCATTAAAAGAAAGCCAGCTAAGTTCTTTGTCGACATGATAAGAGTCTAAAGTCATAACGCGTAAGAAAATCCTGTTCTACTGAATAAAATTGCTGTCAAAATCGACAATCAAGTCGTCTGACAGCGTTTCAAGGGCTTCATGCAATACGTTAATGTCCGCTGCCGGCGGAACCGTTAAATAAAAATCTGCGGTGAAAATTTGCCCGCCCGTATTGGCGGCGCTTTGTGTTTGCGTGTTGAGTTTGTTGATGGTGACGCCATGAGCGGCGAGCAGCTGGCTGAGCGCTTGCACAATGCCGCGCCTGTCGTTGCCTGTTACCGACAACGTATGGGTAATCGGAGACGGTGAGGCGGGCGTCGCATCGGTGATGAGCAACTGTAAACCATCGAGCGCGCGTAACGCATGGACCAGCGCATTAGCGTACGTGTCTGACACTGAAATGTGAATGATGCCGGCAAACTGCCCTGCTAGCTGACTGAGTCGGCTGGCTTGCCAGCTGCCGTGATGATTGAAAACCGTGTGTGATATTTGATCAACCAGGCCAGCGCGATCTGGGCCCACTAATGTGATAACAAAGTGCTTCATGCGTGATCCTTACGGCGATTCTTTAGGCAATTATTGAGGCCAGTCAAGGTGTTGTCTATGCTGCTGGAGGCTAAACTCACGAAAGTGTGCCCAATATCAACTTGAGCAAGCCTAAAGCCCGTTTGTTGCATATTTATTGCGTGGCGATAGGGTGACTAGGCGTTGATGACCACTCACGATACACTGGACGACAGTGATGCGATGCCGTGTTTTTGAAAGGCGGCGTCGTGCGTCTAGCTGTCACAAAATTGTCATTGTAATGACATACAATACAGGGCTTGCTTAATAAAAAGAGGCACGAATGACCCACTCTTCACCATCATTAACGGACACCAGACCGGCGCGGCGTTTTAAAGATAAACTGACTCGCCAAACGGTACGTCTTGGTGGCGTGATGGTATTAGTGACCCTGCTGCTTCTTTTCTTCTACTTACTCACGGTGGTGGTACCGCTTTTTCACCAAGCGAGTGTGAGCTTGAGTGAGCGTTTTACCTTAGCCACTCCCGGCGTGCCTCAATACATTGGTGCCGATACGCGCAATCAACTGGTGTATGGCTTGGATGATCGAGGTGTGTTAACGGTTGCCAAACGCCCGCAACGGTCTGAGACTCCCACAGCCAGCGCCGTGCTCCGCGCGCAAACGGTATTACAGCAGCCGCTATCCAGCATGGATAAGCCTGCGATAAGCCGCGTCGAAGCATCTACGCCATTTTTGGCGGTGGAAAAGACGCCTGGGCGCGTAGCTGCTTGGCAATTACGCTTTCGTACACAATACCAAGCTGACGCCTCAGTGGTCCCTCAATTGTCCACTATGCCGGCCTTTGGTCGTGAGTTGATCGTGGACGCGAGCGCGCAGCCGCTTAACCAGCTGACTGTTGCGGTGCCGGATAGTTTACACGGTCAAACCATCCCGCCCGTGCTGGCTGCTGTCACTCAGGATAACCGTTTGGTGGTTTTTCGTGGTACGCAGAAAAGCATGGTGCCTCTTTCGCAAGCCGTTGACCATATCGCGTTATCAGGAGACGGGCAGCGCTTGTTTGTGCATCAACAAAATCGCTTAGCGATTTGGCGCGTAAACGGGAACGATTTAGCGTTGCGCGAAACGGTTAATCTCGACAATGTGGTCGCCAGCCCAGTCACGAAAATGTCGATGCTAGCCGGGGGACGCTCTTTGCTCCTTCAGCACCAAGATGGCACCGTCACACAATGGTTCGATGTGGTGAAAAATGGTGAGCCATCGTTAACTGAAGTGCGCGCGTTTTCACCGGGGGAGGGCGTGGCACGTCTCGCACCTGAGCGTCACCGTAAAAGTCTGGCGACGGTAGATGAAACGGGACGACTTAGCCTAGTGCATGCCACCAGTGAGAAACAGCGCCATTTCGATGCTCAGTTTACCGCGCTGCCCGACGCTTTGGCGTTTACGCCTCGTGCAAATGGGCTGATTGCTGTGGTCGACAATCAATGGCAATGGTTGACCGTCGACAATCCTCACCCAGAAGTGAGTATTCACTCACTATGGCAGAAAGTGTGGTATGAAGGGTACTCGTCTCCGCAGTATGTGTGGCAGTCGACCTCTGCGGATGACAGCTTTGAAGCCAAGCTCAGTGTGGTGCCCGTGATTTTTGGTACCTTAAAGGTCGCTTTGGTTTCTTTAATTTTTGCGGTGCCGATGGCGATTGGCGCAGCCATATACACTGCTTATTTTATGTCATCCGGGCTCCGGCGTTGGGTGAAGCCGACGGTGGAAACGATTGAAGCGTTGCCCACCGTCATTATCGGCTTTTTGGCCGGTTTGTGGCTGGCACCCTGGGTTGAGTCGCACATTGCTAGCGTCTTTTTGTTGCTCCTGCTCATCCCTATTATTTTACTTGGGCTAAGCGGCGTGTGGCGCATGATCCCTAGGTATGTGCGACGCCGCTTACCTGATAACGCGCAGATAGTGGTCATTATTCCGGCGTTATTGATGGTGGGCGTAGTAGCCGCTTACCTTGGACCATGGGTAGAGCAGGTCTGGTTAGGGGGCGATGCGCGCCAGTTTATGACGCATGAACTGGGTATCGGCTATGATCAGCGCAATGCGCTGGTGGTGGGTATCGCCATGGGATTTGCGGTAGTCCCAACCATTTTCTCTATTGCCGAAGATGCGATTTTTTCTGTGCCCCCTCACCTTAAAAACGGCGCCTTGGCCTTAGGGGCGACACACTGGCAAACCTTGATTCGGGTGGTGTTGCTTACCGCAAGCCCTGGTATTTTTTCTGCGGTGATGATGGGCCTTGGGCGCGCGGTCGGTGAAACGATGATCGTACTGATGGCAACCGGCAACACGCCTATCATGGATTGGAATTTGCTCGAAGGGCTACGTACCTTATCGGCCAATATTGCGGTGGAAATGCCGGAGTCTGAAGTCGGTAGTTCCCATTATCGAGTGCTGTTTTTAACCGCTTTTATTCTTTTTGTCTTCACGTTTGTCTTTAACACATTGGCAGAGCTGATCCGTCAGCGTTTGCGTGACAAATACAGCAACCTTTAACCGAGATGAGAATGCGCATGCGTCCATGGATAAAATCTGGCACTCCTTGGGTTTGGATGACGGCCGGAATGGTCAGCGTCAGTCTGATTGCGATTCTTGGGGTGCTGTTATTGCTCGGCTATCGAGGCTTAGGCTATTTCTGGCCGACACCGGTCACCAGCTTTGAAGTGAAGAGTGAGCAGGGAGTAGAAACCGTGGTCGGGCAAATATACCGAACCGATGAGGTTGATGCGACGCAGCTCAAAGATGCTGGTGTTGTATTGCCAACCTATCGCCAGCCCAGCTACCAACGTTTGGTGGTAAAAACCGGTAACCGTGAGCAAGAAGGGATCGATTTTCGTCAATTGCTGGCGTTTCAGATAAAAAGTCAGCACACACCCGTTGAAATGGCGATGATCGAGCGAAATGAAAATGGCATGTTCTACGGCAAGCCTCAAGCATACGTCGACGCCGGCGGCCACCAACATGCATTAGTGCTGTCTGAACTTTATCAACGCCTGGAAGATTTAGCGGCGCGTCGAGAGGTGATCAATGACATCGAGCAAGTACACCTAGCGAGCGTTAACTATAAGCTGGAGCAGCTGCGGCTGGAGGAAAAGTCCCTCTCATTAGATAGCCAGCTAAACACAGCAGAAAAAAAACGAATTGATAAGCGTCGTTCTCAGCTGCTATCGCAATACCAGCAGTTGGAGAAAAAGCTCAAACAGCTGCGAGAAAAACAACAAACGGGTGCGCTTGTTGTTGAAGATAGCCACGGTGACGCCGTGGCGTTGCCTCTGCAAAATGTGATTAATGTTTGGTATCCCAACGCCATGAGTGCCGTTGATAAGCTTAAATTTTGGGGCTACCAGGTTGCGACCTTTTTATCCGAATCTCCACGAGACAGTAATGCGGCGGGGGGCGTTTTTCCGGCGATTTTTGGCACCGTTTTCTTGGTGCTATTGATGTCAGTGATTGTCACCCCGTTAGGGGTGCTCGCCGCGGTATATCTTCACGAATACGCGCCGAAAACGGCATTCACGCGTATTATTCGCATTGCCGTGGTTAACCTCGCCGGGGTACCGTCAATTGTGTACGGTGTGTTCGGGTTGGGCTTTTTTGTCTATTTTATCGGTGGCACCATTGACGATGTATTTTATCAAGCGGCGCAGCCGGCACCGGTTTTTGGGACACCTGGTATTCTCTGGTCGGCGTTAACCTTGGCGATCCTCACCTTACCTGTGGTGATTGTGTCTACAGAAGAGGGGTTGGCTCGGATCCCCACCAGTGTTCGCCATGGTGCGTTTGCCCTTGGGGCGACACAATCAGAAATGCTCTGGCGGGTGGTCCTGCCGATGGCCAGTCCTGCGATGATGACCGGGTTGATTTTAGCGGTTGCGCGCGCAGCCGGAGAAGTGGCGCCCTTAATGTTGGTGGGGGTGGTTAAGGTCGCCCCCTCTTTGCCAGTGGATGGTAATTTCCCGTTTTTGCACTTAGAGCGGAAGTTCATGCATCTGGGCTACCATATTTATGATGTCGGCTTTCAAAGCGCGCACATCGAAACGGCGCGTCCTTTGGTATACGCCACGTCGTTTTTGCTTGTGTCTGTGATCGTGGCGCTCAATTTGTCCGCGATTGGTATTCGTCATTACTTGCGTGAAAAGTATCGCGCATTGGAATTATAACGATAAGGATCCCGCTCGATGTTTTCGATAACGCCACCCATAGGTGTCACGCCCAGCTTAGACTTGGGGAATTTGCCTGACGAGCAAACCGCGTTAGCTATTCGGGATCTCAACCTTTACTACGGGTCGACCCAAGCGCTGTTTGATATCAGTATGCGTATTCCCAAAGGGAAGGTCACTGCGTTTATCGGACCGTCTGGGTGCGGTAAATCGACATTGCTACGTTGTATTAATCGGATGAATGACTTGGTGGATGGTTGCCGTGTTCGAGGCGGGATCACCCTACACGGGCAAAATATCTATCACCGCGACGTGGATGTGCCAGCATTACGCCGCCAAGTGGGGATGGTGTTCCAGCGTCCTAACCCTTTCCCCAAATCTGTCTATGAAAATGTGATCTTTGGACTGCGTTTACAAGGGATCAATGATCCCAGAACACTCGATGATGCCGTCGAGCGTTCATTGCGTGGCGCGGCATTATGGGATGAGGTGAAAGATCGCCTTAATGATAATGCGTTTGGGTTGTCCAGTGGGCAACAGCAACGGCTGGTGATCGCGCGGGCGATCGCGATTGAACCTGAAGTGTTGCTGCTTGATGAGCCATCGTCAGCGTTGGATCCCATCTCAACCTTGACCATTGAAGAGCTGATTAATGATTTAAAGAATCAATACACAGTGGTGATTGTTACCCATAATATGCAACAAGCGGCGCGGGTCTCGGATCAAACGGCGTTTATTAACATGGGACGCTTGGTGGAATACGCGGATACCGATACCTTGTTTACCACCCCACAAAACAAACAAACCGAAGACTACATCACCGGGCGCTACGGATAAGGAGCAGGCCTTGGATAACCACAATATTAGCCGTCATATTTCTGGTCAGTTTAACGCAGAGCTTGAAGCCATTCGCACCCACGTGCTGGCAATGGGCGGCTTGGTTGAGCGTCAGCTAACCGATGCGCTGCGCGCCATGCACAATCAAGATGTGGAGCTCGCGCGCCATGTTATTCGTGAAGATCACAAAGTGAATGGCATGGAAGTGGCGATTGATGAGGCATGTACACGCATCATTGCTAAACGTCAGCCCACCGCGAGCGATCTGCGGCTGGTGATGGCTATCATTAAGACCATCACTGATCTTGAGCGCATTGGTGATGTTGCTGACAGTATCGCTAAAATGGCTCTCGACAACTCGAGCTATTCTCAGCAGCCGTTTTTGGTATCACTCGAAGCGTTAGGTCAGCGCGCCGCTAAAATGCTGCACGATGTGTTAGACGCCTTTGCGCGCATGGATATTGATGCGGCAATGAAAGTCTATCGTAAAGATGACTCGTTGGACCGTGAATACGAGGGGATTTTGCGACAGCTGATGACCTACATGATGGAAGATCCACGCTCGATTCCCAATGTGCTGAAAGTGATGTGGTCGGCCCGAGCCATTGAGCGAGTGGGCGATCGGTGTCAGAACATTTGTGAATACATCATCTATTTTGTCAAAGGCAAAGACGTTCGCCACATTCAAAAAGAGGAGCTGGAAAAGCTCCTCAAATAATCGCTACTCGTCGTCTATCCAGTCACTGACGGCGTCTGGGACAAAGCTCTGGTCATGCAAAGGCATACGCACGTAACCTTCCTTATTGATTTCTGGGAGGGTGACTGCGGGGTAGTCAATTTCTTGGTAAGGGATTTGTGAGAGTAAGTGAGCGATGCAATTGAGCCGAGCGTGCTTTTTGTTATCGGCTTCCACCACCCACCAAGGGCTTTCTTTGGTGTCGGTGTAGGCAAACATGCGGTCTTTGGCTTCACTGTATTGCACCCAACGACTACGAGACTCGAGATCCATGGGGCTGAATTTCCAACGCTTTATTGGGGTGTTAATCCGCTCCGCGAAGCGCTTTTCTTGCTCCTCGTCCGATACCGAGAACCAGTATTTAATTAAGATGATCCCAGAACGGATCAACATTCGCTCAAGCTCGGGGCACGTGCGAAGGAACTCTTCATATTCTTCATCGCTGCAAAAGCCCATGACTCGCTCGACGCCGGCGCGGTTATACCAGCTACGGTCGAACAAGACAATTTCACCACCGGCGGGTAGGTGCTCAATGTAACGCTGAAAATACCACTGTGTGCGTTCACGCTCTGTGGGCTTATCTAGCGCGACGACTCGACAAACACGCGGATTGAGCTTTTCGGTGATCCGTTTAATCACGCCGCCTTTACCGGCGGCATCGCGCCCTTCAAAAATGACCACCACTTTCAACTGCTCTTGCTTGACCCATTCTTGAAGTTTGACCAACTCAGTCTGTAATTCGGTTAGCTTTTTCTCGTAATGTTTTTTGCTGATCTTGTGTGCTTTTTTATCCGACAAGGCCGCTCTCCTTTTACCACAGCGATGGGATCACGGTAGAAAACTCACTTTTCGGATGCAATGGATTCAAGTAGCGAAAGCGTATATCACCTCAAAAGACTAGAGTGGGTCACATTGCCATGTTGTCTGATCACGGCATTACACCGAGGTTTAAAACGATTGAGCAATGGCTTTGACGAGACGAACACGTTCCGGATCGGTGATCGGATAACAGCCATCGTCCCCATCGCCCATCGATGCGTAGGCGTTTGATTGCATGTCGCTTACTTGCTCGGTGCGTGCCGACAAGTGGATTTCACGTGCGTCGGTGGTCGTTAAAATCGCTTGTGCATTGTCGGGGGTCACGCCTGCGCCTGGCATGATGGCCAATGAGGTATGGCGTGTGGCGTCCACCCATTGTTTGAGTGCCTCTTTTCCCTGCCAAGCATTCGTCGCTTGCCCGGAGGTGAGAATGCGTTCAATCGTCGGGCGGGCAAGGATTGCTTCGAGCGCCGCGTGAGGGTCTTGGCAGTGATCAAATGCGCGATGGAAAGTCACTCCCATTCCCTTTGCTTGGGCAAGCATGGCATCAATAGCCGGCAAATCGAGTTGACCACTTGGCGTGAGTGCGCCGATCACCACGCCTGCACACCCAGCTTGGCGGGCGTTGGCGATATCTTGCAGCATCACTTCAATCTCTTCACTGGCATAGACGAAGTCGCCTTCTCGCGGTCGGATAATCGCATAAATAGGGATCCGCGCTTTCTGAGCGGCTTGTTGCATGTAGCCATCACTTGGGGTTAAACCACCGAGGCGCAGTGCGCTGCACAGTTCCACTCGATCCGCACCAGCGTGCTCAGCAAGCGATAATGAACGGATACTATCAATACAAACTTCAACTAAGACAGACATATCACCCCTTTGACGAAACGAACCGTGTCAAGATAGTCCACGCTATTGTGACAGGGTGAGAGGTAATTACCTAGTGTTAGATTGGAAATGGCTTGATAAGAGAAGAGCCTGAGTAAGGCGAGGTGGGATAGATAAAAAAGGGCCCGGTTTGCCGGGCCTCATTATTGTCTCACATTGTCCAGTGCAGGGCACTTAACCTTATTACAGGTCGTCAGTGTGCTCAGACAGGTATGCAGCTACACCTTCAGGTGACTCAGCCATACCCGCTTTACCTTCTTCCCACTGTGCAGGGCAAACTTCACCGTTTTTCTGGTGGAAGTTCAGTGCGTCAACCATGCGAAGCATTTCGTCGATGTTACGGCCTAGTGGTAGGTCGTTGACAACTTGGTGACGAACCACACCTTCCTCGTCGATAAGGAAAGAACCACGGAACGCAACGCCAGCTTCTGGGTGCTCAACGTCGTATGCTTTACAGATTTCGTGCTTAACGTCAGCAACCAGTGGATACTTCACTGCGCCGATGCCGCCGTCTTCGACAGCCGTTTTACGCCACGCGTTGTGTGAGAACTGAGAGTCGATAGACACACCGATAACCTCAACGCCTTTAGCTTGGAAGTCGCTCAGGCGCTTATCGAATGCGATCAGCTCTGATGGGCACACGAAAGTGAAGTCGAGTGGGTAGAAAAAGACAACCGCTTTTTTGCCTTTGGTGAACTCTTTCAGGTTGAAGTTATCAACGATTTCGCCATTACCTAGTACGGCAGCGGCAGTAAAATCTGGTGCTTGACGACCTACGAGTACCATATCTCAGCTCCTAGTTTAAATGTTTGCCTGATAATCAGGTTCCTATATAAGCGAGACAAACT
>NZ_MUFB01000004.1 GCF_001996005.1 Salinivibrio siamensis
GCATAGAATATAGCTAACAGTAAGCTAGCGAAAATTATTATAAGAATTACAATTGCTCCCAATATTGCGCTTGCATTGACTGGTTCACTAATAAAAACCAAACTCAATCCTAATAGAGGGAAAAGAATGAGGGTGACAATTAAATTGATTCGTAAAAAATGCCTGCTCTGTTGGCCGATACGTACTTTTAACTTGTTTTCCCAGGAGGTAAATTTAGTAGAAAATGATATTTTTTTGAGAGCGCTTGTAGATGTTAGAATCTTTATTAACAAGTAAACACCTACCAAACCAGTATAAATAGGTACTGCCGTAGAAATAGCTTCGTCAAACCTTTCAAATATCCGTAAAAAAGATTGATATTCCTCACTAGAGTTAAACTCCTGTATTGATGTTGAGAGTGAATCTAAAATTGAAGTAATAACGTCCTTGCAAATCAAGATTAAAAATAGAAATCCGAAAAGAGCACTTGAAACTCTGTGCTTCTCTTCACTTTTTTCAACACCTCTTATTCTTTGACTTATAGCTGTGATCCCCAGTGGCATAAAGAATACAAGCGCTGTTAAACTATCTTTTACGATTAATGGAAACTCTGGTAGGTAAAGCACAATTGCTACTTGATTCCACACCCACCTAGTAAAAGGATACCAATAAGAGATAATCCATTTAGCTACAGAGCCAAATCCAAAATAACCGATTACTATCACAGCCAGCTTAAAGCCCGCAAGAATTGGTGAGAGCTCAGCCAGTACAGACTTTAAGTCTTCTTTTAGCGACATATGCAATCCATCTCACTTAAATGATTCGTTTTGTTTTTATGCATAACGCTGCCAGCAGGGGCAGACAAACGCGCCAGCGGTTGGCTGTCCCTTGCCTGGCCTTGTTATATTAATTTTCGCAGATATTGAATCTGATAATCACAAATTTCAATTAGCTTTGGTTGACGTATTAGTTTCGCAAAACCACAAAGAACTTCAAGTCTCTCAAGGGACATGCCTAATAAATTTTTATATAGTTCTTGATTTAGTTGACTGTAACGCAAGCCCAAATGGCTAAAATTAAGTCCTGCCCTAAAGTAACTTGTTGTATGCCGGGTTATCTCTCCAGGCTCTTTGTTTATTTCACCATAAAAAAGGTCTAAAGCTTTCTCTGGGCTACCAGCTTTAGTAAGAAAACTTTCTAGGTTATATCTGTGAGGATTAACCTTTTTATCAAAATCATAATGCTCTAAATAGCCACTATCGATGACGTATTCACATATTTTAGAATCTAATTCTGGGTGATTCATTAAGGCCTGTTGCACATCATTTTCTGATTGAATTACTATTCCTTTTTCTGCAAAATCACCTCTAGATTTATTCAACCATTCAAATGTGCGTTTCTGATTTTCTTTAATCGGATCTTCAGAATTAGCAAACTCTATCTCTTTTTCTAAAGCCTGTCTTGTACAGCCATTAATTTTTACTAGCTTATCCGATTTATGAATATTTTCAGGCGAACAATAGTCCACATTTTTAACAATTGAAAGCCCTGCTTGTTGATATGATTGCGCAACCAACCTTGAGCAAAACTGATCAGATGTAACTGCATCTTTATTAAACTTGTTAAATATTAAACTAGCGCCTGCTTCAGGAATGTTATAAAGGCTTCCGGATAAATTCCGAGAAAACTCGGTAATTATTGACTCTTGTTTTGAGTTTAATCCCCCCTTTTTTCTCAGAACTATGAGGTCCTCAGGTCGCTCAACAAGTATTCTTTGAGGGTTAGTAGAGTACACTCCATCTGTTAATGCATGAATTATTGAATTACCTACGTAAATCATTGCATGAGAATAATAACTTCTAGTCCCTGCTTTTATCCAAGCACTAAACTTTGTATCACCAGCTTGAAGAATTATATCGCCAAGCTTTAATTTTTGTAAATCCAATAAATACGCCATGGCTACCTTAATTAATATAACGCCGTTATAAATTGCCGAAAGAAGTGCAGCTTATTGAGGTCAATTTCATGACTTTGTTAAGTTTCTATACTCTTCAGCACTAAATATACCTTTCCCAACCCCCGCATATTTGACAAATAGTTGTGCTGATTCATTGTCAGTTTCTAAGGGGAATGATTTAGCTCCTTTCGACAATAGCCATATTGTTCTGGTAATTCCATTGCTGAAGGAAGCATAAGGACCATATTCAGATTCCTGGCAATGAGGGAACGCTAAAGGTACTGGGTTAGAAAGTCCATGAGAGAATCCATATTCAGCAGCAGGATATTTGTAATCTGATTCCCATGCAGATTTATCACCTGAAGATAGTTGATATTCTTGCTTACCTGGGTCATTTTTCCAGAGAGCTAAAAACTTCATAGCATCGACAAAGACGATTTTATAATTGCTACCCTTATACGATGATCGACTCGCCGACATATACTTACGACCACATTCTTCTGTATCCACATAGAATATTACTTTTTCATTTTCTATGGAATGTAACCCAGAGCTCATGTTTACCTCCATTTAAACTTAACATTGCATTAGTGCGCGTGCTCGATTTGTCAAAACCGTTATACGCATCTTTTATCGCCTAAGCTATTGTTAGTAAAATTATTTTCAACGCTCGAAGCAATCAACTCGTCTACGAAAGTGTGCATGCCGCCTATCACGGCTCAGGCGTTCACATTATCCCCAAGCAATAAAATGCAACCCATTGATTAAATAGCATTTCTATTTTTTCGTTTGGTGATAATGTGAATGTGTGCCGGATAATCGTGCACACAATCTGGCTTCCCTCGCCGATAAGCTGTGTAAATATATAGCTTGGCAGTTTAGTGGAATGCGCTTTAACACCCACGCTACCGCCCTCTGGTTAGCGGCGTCCAAAAGGCCTTACAGGGCAATTTTTCGTGGGCTAGATTATCAAACGCTGGGCAGTGTGTTTAGGCAAAGGGGTCTAAAATGTTGGTGAGGTCAGGGTTTGGGGATTTGTAGGGGGATAAACGCAAAAAAGCCGCTGACTGAGCAGCGGCTTTTCGGTATGTGGCGGAGAGATAGGGATTTGAACCCTAGAAGGGCTATTAACCCTTGCCGGTTTTCAAGACCGGTGCTTTCAACCACTCAGCCATCTCTCCGGAACGCGGCGTATATTATTGGGTTCGCTGTGGCTTGTAAACCCTTTATTTGCCGCTTTTTGTCTGCTCGCTCAATCAATGATCAGCTTGGCGAACATGCTAGCAAAAGGCGATTAGCTTGCCGCCAATCGCCCTGCTTTTAACTGAGACACGTTAGCTGAGTCTCTTTACTGCGCAGTGTTTATAGCGCGATAAAAATACCCGCCAGTGCCGCACTCATTAGGTTGGCAAAGGTGGCGGCAATCACTGCGCGCACGCCTAAGCTTGCCACATCTTTGCGGCGTTCGGGCACCATAGCACCAATCGAGCCAAGTTGAATGGCAATCGAGCCAATGTTGGCAAAGCCACACAAGGCAAAGGTGACAATCACCTGGCTTTGCACCGACAAGTTCGCTTTGATATCGGCAAAAGATAAGAAGGCGACAAACTCATTGAGTGCGATTTTCTGCCCTAATAGGTTACCAACGGCAAACACTTCATGCACCGGCACCCCAGTAAGCAATGCTAAGGGTGAGAATAAATAGCCGAACAGGCTTTCTAGGCTTAAGCCTTCTAAATCAAGCAGCTCGCCAATGCTCCCGAGTCCGGCGTTTAGCATCGCAATCACACTGATAAAGGCCACCAGCATAGTACCCACGGCCACCGCGACTTTCATGCCGTTCATCGCGCCACTGGCCAAGGCATCAATCGCGTTCGCTTGGTCGCTATCGCTGATCTCCACCTGGTTTTGCTCAGCCGGTGTTTCCGTCTCAGGGACGATGATTTTGGCCATCAATAATCCACCGGGCGCGGCCATAAAGCTCGCGGCAATCAGGTATTTCAAATCCACGCCCATGGCGGCATATCCACCAAGTACGCTGCCGGCCACTGAGGCCATGCCACCGACCATTACGGCGAAGAGTTCAGAGCGGGTCATTCTGCTAAGAAAAGGGCGAACTACCAAAGGAGATTCGCCCTGAGAAAGAAAGATGTTGCTGGTTGCCACCAGAGACTCTGCGCGGCTGGTGCCGAGTAATCGCTGTATGCCGCCGCCGAGGAGTTTGATAACCCACTGCATAATGCCGAGATGATAAAGGAGAGAAATCAGCGCACTGATAAAAATGATTAACGGCAGTACTTTAACAGCGAAAATAAATCCATCGTTCGCCAGAGGTCCAAACACAAACTCGATGCCTTCGTTGGCAAAGGAGAGCAGCTTCGCCGCGCCATTACTCATTGCCCCTAGCATGGCTTGACCAAAGGGAATATAGAGCACCAGGGCAGCAAACCCAGCTTGCAGGCCAAACGCGCCTAGCACTGTTCGCCAGTTGATCGCTTTGCGGTTGGTGGAAAATGCGCACGCGCATAGAAACAGAGCGACCAGACCTGCCGCACTATAGAGGAGTTGCATAAATAGATTACCTTGCCGTTGTGTTGCACTTGCGGTACGGATGAGTACGACACGCTGCCGGGGTGGCAAGAGGTTCCATCATGCGTTACATCGTACCGCGGGTTCGGTGAAGGTGGGCCCGACCTTGGACGCTTTTTCTTCAGCCGCAAATCGCGACACAGTCACTCTTTGGCTATCGCTGCGCAAAGAGCACATGTTGGGCGAGCATTCTAGTGTGATTAAACTCTCATTTCCAGCAGAATTTGACGCTCGATCACACTTATTGAGTGGTTATAGAGGGTTTCAAACTGACCTTTTGGCTGTGTCTTGTCTCTCAGACAATGGTCGGATGTTTATCCCTCTCTTTTTGTGTCACCTTGGTGGTGTCTATCATTCACACCCTGCATCACGCCTACGCTTAACAAATTTGGCARGATTGGTTGACACGTTTGGCTCATATGATATTCATGGGTGGCTATTGACAAAATCATTGAAGGTAAAGCGATAAAAATAAGCCTCAATGGAAAAACAAAAGCAATAGCGCTAAAAAACATAAAACAAAGCAAACACAACAACGCAACCACAATAAAGGAAACACACATGCAAACCGTCTCTTCGCATCAGGCAGGATCTAGCTTGTCGGTGATGCAACGTCTACGCGCATTGGGGCCTGGCATCATGATGGCCGCGGCAGCTGTAGGCGGCTCTCACCTTGTTGCCTCGACCAAAGCCGGAGCCATTTATGGCTGGCAACTCGCGGCATTGATCCTGCTCGTTAACTTGTTTAAATACCCCTTTTTTCGAGCAGGCGTACAATACACTGCGGGAACCGGTGAAACCTTGGTCGAAGGCTATGCGCGTTTAGGTCGGCCTTATTTGTGGCTGTTTGTCGCGTTAAGTGCGGTCTCTGGAGTGATTAACACCGCGGCCTTAACCTTATTTAGTGCCAGCTTGCTCAGCTATTTTGTGCCGTTTGATCTCTCACTGACGGTGCTCTCGAGCATTATTGTGGCCACCTGCTTAGTCATCTTGATTGCGGGGCATTACAAAGCGCTGGATACCTTATCGAAAGTGATCATGGCGACGCTGACTTGCGCCACCTTGGTGGCGGTGACGATTGCCGTGGGGAATCCTGTCGCGGTTGAACCCAACTTCAATGCGCCCTCGATTTGGTCTGTCGCCGCCATCGGCTTTATTGTGGTGACCATGGGTTGGATGCCCGCTCCGATTGAAATTTCTAGCATCACCTCGGTGTGGCTCAAGCGTAAAGCGCAATCTGAGCCGATTAACGCCAAAGCGGCGCTGTTTGATTTTAACGTTGGCTATATCGGTACCGCGCTGTTGGCGATTGTGTTCTTATCACTCGGTGCCTTGCTTCTGCACGGCAGCGGGGTGGAGTTAAAGCAATCAGGTATTGGCTTTTCGCACCAGTTAGTGGGCCTGTATGCCGCCACCATTGGTGAATGGTCGCGCTATTTGATTGCCGTGGTCGCCTTTTTCTGTATTTTCGGCAGCACCATTACCGTGATTGATGGCTATGCGCGGGTCGTATCAGAATCACAACGCTTGTTGCGTGAACAAACAGAAGCCGAGGCGCACCCGGGCATCGCACAAGGCTGGATGATGCTGATCTCGGTGTTGGCACTGGCGATTGTGGCGTTTTGGACCGGCGCACTGCTGACCATGCTTGATTTCGCCATGGTGGCGGCATTTGTCACCACGCCCTTTTTCGCTCTGTTGAACTATATTTTGGTGACCAAGCACCGCTTGCCGCCTGAAGTGACCATGAGCAAAGCGATGCGCGCGCTAGCCATTACTGGATTAGTGTATTTATTCGGCTTTTTGGCGGTGTTCGTCTGGTGGAAGTGGTTGATGTAACAAAGTTTACCTTGTTCGCGCTTAAAGGGCTGGGTTAACATCCTTTTACAACTTCACCATCGGTGTTGAGCGCGGATAAGGTATTATTGACCTTATAAAAGCCAGTCGTGGTTTAGGTTAAGGACGTGGGCGGCTTGAAAAAGTGAACGACTGCCCACATAACTGTCGTATATAAAAATGGATTGTTAACCCAACCGGGAGAACGTTATGAACGATCGTATCGTTTCGCACAGCCAGTCACAGCAGAGTGCGTTATCTACAAACAAAGTGCTACGTAATACGTATGCACTGCTATCGATGACACTGATCACCAGTGCTATCGCGGCCTTTATCGCTATCGCTGTCGGCATCGGCCCAATGATGTCGCTAGGTATGACCCTAGGTGCGTTGGCGATCGTGTTCTTTGTGCTACCACGCACCATGAACTCTTCCGCCGGTATTGTATGGACCTTCGTGTTTACCGGCTTACTGGGTGCCTCACTCGGTCCAACCTTGACCTACTACCTGAGCCTGTCTAGCGGCCCAGGAATTGTCATGCAGGCGTTGGCGACCACAGGTATGGTGTTCTTAGGCCTATCGGCGTATGCCATTACCTCTAAGAAAGACTTCTCTTTCATGGGTGGTTTCTTGGTCGCGGGTGTGATTGCTCTACTGGTGGCGATGGTCGCGAACATCTTCTTGCAGATCCCAGCGCTGAGCTTGGCAATCAGCACCATCGCGGTACTGATTTTCTCAGCCTTCATTCTGTATGACACCAGCAACATCATTAATGGCGGCGAGACTAACTACATCCGCGCCACCGTGTCGCTGTACTTGAACATCTTCAACATCTTCGTTCATATGCTGAGCATTCTTGGCTTTATGAACGACGACTAAGCCTCGTGCTTTAAACCGTAAGTCACAAAGAGCCGGCATGCGCCGGCTTTTTTTATGGCTGCTTTTTTAGCCCTAAAAGCGTGTGATTGAATGGCGCACCCACTCAGTGAAGCGCGCCACATCAGGCACAGTGAACGCCAGTTGCACTCGCCCGCCCTGCTCGCTATGCTTTGCAGCCTCAATCAAAGCGATAACGTCCGGTCAGATGACGAACAAAGGTAAAAGTATGCTGGTGTATGAAGGTGAAACCATTGCGACGGATGCGCAAGGGTATTTAAAAAATGTGGATGATTGGCACGAAGCCCTGGTACCGCTGCTTGCAGAACAAGAAAACATTGCGCTGACCGAAGCCCATTGGGAAGTGATTCACTTCGTCCGCCATTTCTATCAAGAGTACAACACCTCACCAGCGGTGCGTTTGTTGGTTAAATCGATGGAAAAAGAATACGGCCCGGAGAAAGGTAACAGCAAATACTTGTTTAAGCTGTTCCCTAAAGGCCCGGCAAAACAGGCCACCAAGCTGGCAGGCTTACCCAAGCCCGCGAAATGCCTCTAGTCACCGAGGCCGATAGTTCAAGCGCCGCCACACCTTCGCGGCGCATGTAACGATTGGATCTAGGCTCTCTTCTATTGAGACCTGTTACTAAGGCGCTACAAGATGGCAAAGCCATCAACGGCGCGCCATTCCGCGTCCTCTTGATCAACCTGATCGACGCCCGCCGTCGGTGGCCCTTTATCTAACCACGCCATTAACGAATCCACTGATTCTTCACGTCCACAAGCCAATACCTCAACGCGACCATCCGGCAGGTTCTTCGCGTATCCGGTTAATGAGAGCTTCAACGCCTCATGGGCGGTGTGATAACGAAAGCCAACCCCCTGAACGTGACCTGTGACATAGGCTTTGACACATTTTTGAGACATCTGTCACCTCTCCTATATTCCCATTGCAAAACGACACCTGTATAACGCTACATGAGACAAGTCGTTTGACAGGATGGCGTCATGAAAGAAGTTGCGTTTCGATGGATTGATAAATATTTTATCCACCTTCGGCTACAAGAAAAATTTTACCTTATCTTTTTCCTCCCCTTGCTCGCAATGGTTGTGATTGCGCTTACCTTGGATGCCGCCTCGGATACCCGTGTGGCACACAAGATGGAAGCGGAAGGCCAAGCCATTCAAGCCATGGTTGATAAATACGACCTCCCGAAAGGCGAGGTACAAACCCTGCTCAATAACCAGCAAACCGGTTTTACGTTCAATGGTAATGAGCTTGTCTATCAACTTGACGGCTCACTGTTTAGCCATATGAGCGCCACCGACTGGAGCCTGCTGATCGGTATGGTTCTGGTGATTGCAGTACTGATTTACTACATCATGACCTTTATTGGCGGCGCGATGTACACCATGAACCAAGCCTTATTAAAGCTAGCAGATGGTGAGCTGAGCTACCGAATGAACTTTATTCCTGTTCGTGATGAGTTTAGCCAAATTGCCGTCACTATCGATAAAGTGCTTGAGCGCGAGCAAAACTTGGTGAAGGCGATTCAACAAAGCGCTGAGATGATGGATGGCTTGTCAGCAAGCTTGCAGCAGCGTAGCGATGAGAGTGAAGCCTTGGGTGAGAGTCAGCGCCAGTATCTTGATTCACTGGCCAGTGCCACCGAAGAAATGGCAGGCTCGATTCGCGAAGTGGCCAGCCATGCCACGGACACCTCAACCCAAACGCAAGAGGCCACCGAAGCGGCGAACCAAGGACGTCAGCAAGTCCAGCAAACCATGGCCGCGATTAACGGCCTTGCCAGCGAAATTGCCCAAGCAGCGGATAAAGTTAGCGAGCTGAGCAAAAACGCCGAGCAAATTGGTACCGTGGTGACCACCATCAATGGCATCAGTGAACAAACCAACTTGTTGGCGCTGAATGCGGCGATTGAAGCGGCACGTGCCGGTGAACAAGGCCGCGGCTTTGCCGTGGTGGCCGATGAAGTACGCACACTGGCCAGTCGCACCCAAGAGTCAACGGTTGATATTCAGTCTATGATTGAATCACTGCAAGCGCATACCGCGGATCTGCGCCGCGTGATGGAAGGCACGGTTGAAAATGCGTCCGCCAGCGAGGCAGCGGTGCAAGAAATTGATACCGAAATCAGCCAAATCGCTGAGCGCAGTGGCACCATCGCCGATCGCAGCACCGAGATTGCGGCCGCTGCCGAACAGCAAGGCAATGTCGCGGGCACAATTTCGCAAGACGTCGAACAAGTACGCAGCCAATCGACCCAAGTGGCACAAATGCTGCGAGATTCTGCCACCGAAGTCAGCGAGCTGGGCGCACAAGCTCATCAGCTGAAAACCTTAGTGGCAGGGCTTCGTACCTAAACGCCTGGGTCTACCCCCTCACGCTTGTAATCACGCGCCCTTCTCTGGGCGCGTTTTTATTGCAATCCCCCTGACCTTGCTCGACAATACCCGCCCTTTTTTGCTTTGCCTCGTTAGGACACCATCATGACTGCCACTGTGTATCTCGCCAAAGGCCGCGATAAATCGATCAAACGCCGCCACCCCTGGATTTTCTCGCGCGGCATTGCCCGTATTGAAGGAAAGCCAGGTTTAGGTGACACTGTCACTGTCTGTGATCATCAAGGCGAGTTTTTAGGCCTTGGCGCGTTCTCGCCACAATCGCAAATTCGGGTACGCATGTGGTGCTTTGAAAAAACCACCATCGACAGTGACTTTTTCCTTGCCCGTATTCGTGCGGCAAAACCGCTACGTACCATGCTCGCCGAGCGTGATGGCTTAACCGGTTATCGTCTCTTAGCCGCCGAGTCAGACGGTGTGCCCGGCATCACTGTCGACAAGTACGATAACTACTTGGTGTGCCAATTGCTTAGCGCCGGCGCGGATGCCCAGCGTGATAATCTGGTCACCGCCCTACGCACCGAGTTTCCAGATTGTCATATCTATGAGCGCTCCGATGTGGCCATTCGTAAAAAAGAAGGCCTTAAACCGCGCACCGGCGTTTTGCACGGTGAGGAGCCGCCTGCCTCTGTCATCATCGAAGAAAATGGCGTGGCGATTGAGGTTGATATTACCAACGGCCACAAAACCGGCTTTTATCTCGACCAGCGTGATAGTCGCGAACAAGCGGTGAAATACATGGATGGCAAACGGGTCTTAAACTGCTTTTGTTATACGGGCGGCTTTGGCTTGTATGCGCAAAAAGGCAATGCCAAACATGTCACTAATGTCGATGTGTCACAGCCTGCGCTCGACAAAGCGAAAGCCAATGCGGCACGAAACGGCTTTGAACTCACCCGCGCGGAATTTGTCAATGCCGATGTGTTCAAGCTGCTGCGCACTTATCGCGAACAAGGCGAGCGCTTTGACGTGATTGTGATGGACCCACCTAAGTTTGCCGAGTCGAAATCCCAACTGACCGGCGCATGTCGCGGCTATAAAGATATCAATATGCTCGCCATGCAGCTTCTTAATCCGGGTGGTGTGCTGCTCAGCTACTCTTGCTCGGGTTTGATGGATGCGGGGCTGTTCCAAAAGATCCTCGCGGATGCGGCGTTAGATGCCGGTAAGAACGTGCAGTTTATCGAACGCTTTGCACAAGCGGCGGATCATCCCACTCACAGTGCTTATCCTGAAGGCTTTTACCTGAAAGGGTTTGCCTGCTTGGTGCAATAAGCCGCAAGCGCTATCGCACTTTTGTGTCAGTAGGCGACCTATGTCGTCTTCTGACCTAGACACTTCTGTCTAGCGCCTCTACTGTATTTAGAGAGTCAGCGTTTAGAGAGCCAGCAACAGGAGTGTATAAATGCTCAGTCCCATTAAGCCACAAGATGAAGATCAGCGTTTAAAAAAACTAGAAGAGACGGGCCTGCTAGATAGCGAAGACGAAGAGCGCTTTGACCGTATCACTCGCTTAGCAAAACGTTTATTCAACGTCCCGATCGCCCTCGTTAGCTTAATCGACAACGATCGTCAGTGGTTTAAATCCTGCTTTGGCCTGACTGTGCGCGAAACTTCCCGCGATATTTCTTTTTGCGGCCATGCCATTTTGGGCAATCAGCCGTTTGTGGTTCAAGACGCCAGTGCCGATCCACGTTTTGCCGATAACCCTTTGGTGACTGGTGACCCGCATATCCGCTTTTATGCCGGGCACCCGCTTTCTCTTAGTGATGGCACCAATATCGGCACACTCTGTGTTATTGATACCCAGCCAAGACGTTTTAGCCAAGAGGACGTGCGCTTTTTAAAAGATCTGGCGCTACTCGCGGAAAGTGAGTTGTCATCGGCACATACCGCTTACACTGACGACATTACAGGCATTTCTAATCGACGCGGTTTTATGCAACTGGCGAGCCGAGCGGTACAGCATTGCCAGTCAATTAATGCTCCCTATTCATTAGCTTTTTTGGACTTAAATAACTTTAAAGCGATTAATGATACCTACGGCCATGCTGAAGGGGATATCGCGTTATCTCACTTAGCCAACTTGCTGCGCGCCAATATGCGCGAATCGGATGTGTTCGCCCGCTTTGGTGGGGACGAGTTTGTGGTGTTTCTCTATGGTGCGGGTCGTCAAGAAGCGGAGAATGCCCTCGAGCGTTTTGCTGGGGTGGTTGAACGATTTAATCAAATCAACCGGCACACGTATCCTCTCTCATTTAGCCAAGGCATTGCGACCAGCTCAGCCACCTCGCACCGCGGTTTAGATGACTTGTTGGATGAAGCGGATACCAAGATGTATCAACAAAAAATGCGTCAAAAAGCCCACAACGGTGATGAGTCCTAAGCGGTGTAGACGTGTAAACGAATAAAAAACGTGGCACACAAAGGTGCCACGCGTTGTCGATAGTACTCACAGCCTTTGCATCTAGTGTGAAAGCGCCGAGGCGATGGTCTCCAAACTACTCGGATCATCAATCGTCGAGGGCACGTGATAAGCCTCGCCATCCGCCATTTGGCGAATAATGCGACGTAATATTTTCCCTGACCGTGTTTTGGGCAACTTATCGACGATAACCGCTTTTTTAAAGCAAGCGATCGCGCCAATTTGATCCCGCACACGCTGTACCAATTCCTGTTCTATCTCGCCACTCACAGAGACAAAACCATCTTTCAGTACCACCAAGCCGAGCGGCAATTGGCCTTTGAGCTCATCGTGCATGCCCACCACTGCACATTCGGCGACCGCTTCATGGCTACCCAGTACTTCTTCCATTTCTCCGGTCGATAAACGGTGACCCGCGACGTTAATCACATCATCTATCCGTCCCATCACAAACACATAGCCATCTTCGTCCATGTAGCCCCCATCACCAGAGACATAGTAACCGGGGAACTGGCTGAGATAGCCGGCTTCAAAGCGATCGTGGTTGCGCCACACCGTGGGCAGGCAGCTGGGCGGCAGGGGGCGCTTCACGGCAATATATCCTTGCTGGTTTGGCGCCGCAGGGTCGCCCATTTCATCGAGGATACATACCTGATACCCCGGGCTTGGCATGGTTGCCGAGCCAGGCTTGGTCGCAAAACAGGTTAACCCTAATGGATTGCCGGCAATCGCCCAGCCGGTTTCAGTTTGCCACCAGTGATCCACCACGGGTCGCTGGGTCTTTTCTTCTACCCATTCCAATGTCGGTGGGTCAAGCCGCTCGCCGGCCATAAACACCGTTCGTAACGATGTCATCGGATAACGCGCCAGGTGCTCACCGTTTGGATCTTGCTTTTTAATCGCCCGAAAGGCGGTAGGCGCCGAGAACAAGATGCTGACGTTATACTCCTCACACACACGCCAAAAGGCGCCCGCATCCGGTGTGCCGACGGGTTTGCCTTCAAACATCACCGTGGTGCAGCCGTGTAGCAAGGGGGCATAGACAATATACGAGTGCCCCACTACCCAGCCGACATCCGAAGCGGCCCAAAACACCTCGCCGGGTTTGACGTTGTAAATCGCGCTCATGCTGTACTTCATCGCTACCGCATGGCCGCCATTATCACGCACTACGCCTTTGGGTTTGCCCGTGGTGCCGGAGGTATAAAGGATATACAAAGGATCCGTAGCATTAACGGGCACCGGCGGCGCAGGGGTGGCTTCCGCTAACAGCGCCGCCCAATCAGCATCACGCGGATTATCTAAATTGGCACGACACATGGCACGCTGATAGACCACCACATGGTCGGGTTTGTAGCGACTATCCATGATGGCTTGATCGACCATCGGCTTATAAGCCAAGGTTTTCGCGCCCTCGATGCCGCATGAGGCGGTGAGCACCACTTTGGGCTCCGCATCTTCAATCCTTACCGCCAGTTCGTTCGGGGCAAAGCCACCAAAGACTACCGAGTGAATCGCCCCAAGCCGTGCGCAAGCGAGCATGGCCACGGTCGCTTCTGGGATCATGGGCATATAAATCACCACGCGATCCCCCTTTTCAACCCCTAGCCCTGCCAGCATGCCCGCAACTTTCGCCACGTAGTCACGCAGCGCGGCATAGGTATAGGTGGTTTTTTTGTCGGTGACCGGGGAGTCGTAAATAAGTGCAGTTTGTTCGCCTCGACCTTGCTCGACATGGGCATCAAGCGCCATATACGCGGTGTTCATAGTGCCATCGGCAAACCAGCGCTCAATGCCATTGTCATCTTTGCTAAGAATGGTTTGTGGAAAGGTAAACCAATCGAGCTGTTTGGCCTGCGCCTGCCAAAACCCCTCGGGATCGCGGTTGGCCCAATCCGCATGGTGTTGATAACTGGCTTCTTGCATAAGCGGCTCCTTATCGCCCGCCATGAGCGAGCGATGAGTTAGCAAGCAACGTGTTTAATAACGTGCTTAGTTAATCACAAACAGCGACATAAACGCGTGCACCGGGGTTTTCTCCAGCGCGGCCTGGTCGCTACACAAGGCAGCGATTTTTTCGCTCTGTGCTTGCGGGAACCGGGTAGCCAAGTTAGTGCGGAATTTTTGCTCCAGCACAGGGATCCCTTCTTCGCGACGGCGGCGGTGACCAATTGGGTATTCCACCGCGACTTGTTCAGTACTGCTGCCATCGGTAAAGAAGATTTGGATCGCATTAGCAATCGAGCGCTTGTCGGCTTCAAGGTATTCCGCGCTATAGCGTGGGTCTTCTTTGATCACCATTTTTTGCCGTAGCGCATCAATACGCGGGTCGGCGTGATGGAAGGCGTCCTCGTAATGCTCGGCCACTAGATTGCCGTATAGCAGTGGCACGGCCACCATGTATTGCAGGCAGTGGTCACGGTCAGCCGGGTTAGCCAACTCCCCTTCTTTAGAAATGATGCGAATGGCCGATTCATGGGTGGTGATTTCAATACGTTCAATCTCATCCACACGGTCTTTCACCTGTGAATGCAGGGTCACCGCCGCTTCCACCGCCGTTTGGGCATGAAACTCTGCTGGGAAGGAAATCTTAAACAACACGTTTTCCATCACGTAGCTGGCAAAGTCTTGTTTGATACTAAAGGGATTACCGTTAAACAGCACATCGTAATAGCCCCACTTGGGCGCGCTGAGCACCGACGGCAAACCCATTTCACCTTTCATGGTGATCATCGCCAACCGCACCGCGCGGGAGGTGGCATCGCCCGCCGCCCACGATTTGCGTGAACCGGCGTTCGGCGCATGGCGATAAGTGCGCAGCGCACAACCATCTACCCAAGCTTGTGAGACGGCATCAATGATCTGCTCCCGATTACCGCCCAGCATTTTGGTGACCACAGCCGTTGATGCCACGCGCACCAATAAAACGTGATCGAGCCCGACGCGGTTAAAGCTATTCTCAAGGGCGAGCACGCCTTGGATCTCATGCGCTTTAATCATCGCGGTCAACACATCGCGCATAGTGAGTGGTGGTTTGCCTTCGGCCACGGCCACACGACTTAAGTAATCGGCGGTGGCCAAAATTCCACCTAGGTTATCGGACGGATGGCCCCACTCGGCGGCGAGCCAAGTATCGTTAAAATCGAGCCAGCGAATAATACAGCCGATGTTAAACGCGGCAGTGACCGGATCAAGCTCGTGGGAGGTGCCCGGCACACGCGCGCCATGGCGCACAGTCGTCCCCGGCACCAGTGGACCCAGGTGTTTGGTACATTCAGGGAAACGTAGCGCCAGCAAGCCGCAGCCAAGGGTATCCATCAAACAGTTACGGGCAGTGTTGTAGGCTTCTGCCGAGGCAATCGGCGTGCTATCGACATAATCAGCAATTTGCACCAATAAGGCATCGGGGTCGGGGCGCTGGTTCAGTTCTACGTTGTTGCTCATGATCAATTCCTTCTGTGATTTYAATYGGGTGAATACGCGCTGATTAGGGGCGCTGATCGATAGGTAGCCAATCTTGGTGYTCAGGGCCGTCGTAATCGGCACTKGGGCGAATAATGCGGTTATTAGCGCGCTGCTCAAACACATGCGCCGCCCAGCCCGTTACTCGGCTCATAACAAAAATCGGGGTAAACAACTTGGTCGGGATCCCCATAAAGTGGTAGGCCGATGCGTGATAAAAATCGGCATTGGGGAACAAGCCTTTTTCGCGCTTCATCACCTGCTCAACCCGCTCAGACACGTCATAAAGCCAAGCGTCCGGTGCGTTTTCGGCAAGCTGTTTCGACCAATGCTTAATAAGCGCATTGCGGGGGTCTGATTCACGGTAAATCGCATGGCCAAAGCCCATCACTTTGTCTTTGTTGGCGAGCATTTGCATTAGCCCGGCTTCAGCGTCGTCAGGCGTTCGCCACTGCTCGAGCATCGCCATCGCCGCTTCATTGGCACCGCCATGCAATGGGCCGCGCAAGCTGCCGATGGCCGCCGTAATACAAGAGTGCAAATCGGACAAAGTGGACGCACACACACGGGCAGTAAAGGTCGAGGCATTAAACTCATGCTCAGCATACAGCACCAGCGAGCAATGCATCACGGATTCATGCAGTGGCGACGGGGTTTCGTCAGTGAGCATTTTGAGAAAGTAACCGCCAATGCTTTTCACCTCCGGCTGATAGGTATCGACTCGCACACCATCATGCGAATAGCGGTACCAGTAACAGATAATGGCCGGCAACATCGCTAACAGGGTATCGGTTTTATCCGCTTGCTCACTAAAGTCGGTTTCTTGATCCAAGTTACCCAGCATCGAGCAGCCGGTACGCATCACATCCATGGGGTGCGCATTGGCAGGAATTCGCTCCAGCACCGCTTTTAAGGCGTCAGGTAACCCCCGCTTACCGACCAAGGTTTCTGTGTAGTCAGCCAGCGCTTGGCGATTGGGGAGTTGGCCTTTGAGTAGCAGGTAAGCCACTTCCTCAAATTGGGCGTGATTGGCTAAATCGGTAATGTCGTAACCGCGATAGGTTAATCCAGTACCGGTTTGTCCCACCGTACACAAGGCGGTGGTGCCGGCACTTTGGCCACGAAGGCCTGCGCCGGAGATGGCTTTGTCTTTGGGTGCGACGGCGACATTTGTCATGATTGGCTCCTTTCCTTTGATGCCATCAGATTCAACCGCTGCATGAATCCGTGAACGTGGCGATAATTCCAGTGGTGTAACCGACGTTTTCACACCGTGGGTGTACGTTCGTGATCACTCTTTTCCAAATAAGCGATCCAATTGTTGTTCGTAGGCGTGATACCCCAAGAAGTCATAGAGGGCATCACGGGTTTGCATGGTGTCGACCACGTTTTTCTGGTGGCCATCATCCAGCAAGTGTTGATACACATTGAGGGCGGCTTGGTTCATGGCACGAAACGCAGAGAGCGGATACAGCACCATGCTGACCCCGACGCCCGCCAGCTCTTGGCTGGTAAACAGTGGGGTTTGACCAAACTCGGTGATATTCGCCAGCACCGGCACCTTTACTTGCTCGACAAAGGCTTGGTACTGCTCGAGTGTTTGCATGGCTTCGGGGAAAATCATGTCCGCCCCTGCTTCTACGTACGCTCTGGCGCGGGCGACAGCACTGTCCATGCCTTCCACCGCCAAGGCGTCGGTGCGCGCCATGATCACAAACTCAGGATCGGTCCGCGCATCCACCGCGGCTTTAATGCGGTCGACCATTTCAGCTTGGCTGACAATTTCTTTGTTGGGACGATGACCGCAGCGCTTTTGCGCCACTTGATCTTCCATATGCACCGCGCCTGCACCGGCCCGCTCCATTTCGCGAATGGTGCGAGCAATATTGAGCGCGCCGCCAAAGCCGGTATCAATATCCACTAGTAAGGGCACGTCGGTTGCTGCGGTGATCCGGCGGACATCTTCCAAAACGTCGTTGAGAGTCGTGATCCCCAAATCCGGTAAGCCATAAGAGGCATTGGCAATTCCACCTCCAGAGAGGTAAATGGCTTGATGCCCCACTCGCTCTGCCATCATGGCGCAATAGGGGTTGATTGTGCCGACGACTTGCAGCGGAATATTGTTGCGCACCGCTTGGCGAAAACGTGCACCTGCACTCATAGTATTCTCCTTGTGAACTCATGGCTTAGCGGATTAATTAATCGGTAATTTGCTGTTCAATCAGTTGGCGACTGCGCTGAATATGACGACGCATCAGCATTTCGGCCAACTCGGCATCGCGCTCTCGAATTGCCGCCAAAATCTGCATGTGCTCTTGCAACGCTTGCTGGGGGCGAGAATGCGCCCGGGGCGATTGAAAGCGGTACATCCGCAGCAAGTGGTACAACTCACCGCACAACAGGTTGATCAGTTTCTGGTTATGACTGGCTTTGATGATGCAATAATGAAAATCAAAATCGCCTTGTTGGTGAAAGTAGGCCGCCCCCTCCACCCGTTCGATATAGGCATGGTGGGTGTCGAGCACTGCACTTAACTGCTCAATTTCCGCATCGGTGATGTGTGCGCAAGCCAGTCTTGCGGCCATACCTTCTAACGCTTCTCGCACCGCATAAATCTCAGCCAGTTGACGATGCGTGAGAGTCACTACCCTTGCCCCAACATGAGGGACGCGCTCTACCAAACCCAAGGCTTCGACCCGCATCATGGCTTCACGCAGTGGCCCTCGGCTGACGCCAAATGCAGCAGCCAACCCCGCTTCCGATACCTTGGTGCCCGCTGGATAAGTGCCGGTGACAATCGCCTCGATAAGTTGCTCGGTCAGACTGGCTGACTTGGTGGGCTCTCGTGACTCAAGCTGCGCCGCTTGCACGCTCTGATCGATAAATTGATCATTTGTCGACAATAAAGACATAAAAACCGCCTAAAAACTTCAATAAAGCCAGAATAGAACAATATTGTAGACAATGTGGATTAGACTTTGGTCTGTAGACACCGACTTTTATCGTGATCAAAGCCACAACGTAAATGATAATGTACGCATTGAGTTGTTATTCACTTGTTATCAAACGAGCGTTTGACTCGACCTATCCGAACAACGGCGTATGGTGTAGCGGTCGTTTTAATAGGGATAGAACGCAAATATGGATAGAAATCATTCCAAGCGTGAAAACGCATTAGCGTTACTGATTGGCAGTAGTTTGGTGTCACTCGGCATCTTCTTTTTCAATCAAGTGGGGTTACTGACCGGCGGTACCGCTGGGCTAGCACTCTTTTTACAACGGATCACCGATTTCAGCTTTGGTGAGCTTTTCTTCGTGATCAACCTGCCTTTTTATTGGCTCGCCTACACCCAAATGGGCAAACGCTTCACCATCAGTACCTTGGTTGCGGTCAGCATCGTTTCATTCGGTGCGGATCATCTAAGCGCCGTATTAACTATCAACAGCATTCATCCTGTGTATGCGGCGCTGTTTGGCGGCGGCTTAATTGGCATGGGCATGCTGGTGATGTTCCGCCATCAATGCAGCTTGGGCGGATTTAACACCTTGGCGTTGTTCTTACAGCAACGATTTGGTATTCGCGCTGGGAAAGTACAAATGGCGTTGGATTGCTCGATTGTGGTGTTGTCGCTGATGATCGTTGACCCATGGCTGATAGCCTTATCTGTCGCCGCGGCGATTACCACCAATCTCGTACTGGCCATGAACCACAAGCCTGGACGCTATCAAGTCCAGCCTCCTTCAACCGCATAATGGCGGTGAGTGTTGAGAGGCGAGTTTTCGCCTCTCTTCCCTCAGGCTCCATCCGCTTACGTCTGGTGTGTTATTCGTGCCATCGTCGCCACTCGTATGCCTAAATACGAATCACTCTTACAATTGATTGCCGTACATGCTAAATTTCGCTTTTTTGGCGCCTATCATAAAGGAGTGTTGATGAACGCGGCCGATCCTAGCGTTGATGTGTTACCACTGCCCGCCACGGTTGCACTGTCCCCTTTCCCCGCTGCTTTAGGCTTGTCTGTGATACCAGATGATGTAGTGGGCACATCACTTCAAGAACAGCTCACGACTGAGCACGGATTGACGCAGTGTTTTTCCGCCGTCAACGCCACCTATGGCGATGCAGATAACCGCGCCCAGGGCACACTTTTTATCGGCGCCTATGCCTATGAGTTTTTGCTTCCGGTGCTGGCAAGCTGGCTACAGGCTGGACAGCTTCCCTCGCTGGACTTAGATAACTGGCAAGTTAAATACGAGCCTACCCGTGTCACTAAACCGAACGGCGAAGAGCTCGTTTATCACAAGCCGCATTTTTATCTCAATGCCTTGATTGGTTGGGAACAGCCTGCGGCAAAGGATTGGCAGGCTATTTTGCATGGCGCCTTATTACGGCATTTTTCGCCCATCGTCGACGCGGTGGCGGAGCAAAGTGGCATGCGTGAAGGACCACTTTGGAAAGTGGTTGCCGATTCAATCTGTATTGCCTTTTTGATGGTGGGTAAACATCGTGATTGCGAGCAAGCCGCGCGTGACGCAGCTCTATCTATCGTCCATCAACGCGGCACCCCACTTTATAGCAAGCGCAGTGGTTTCCACGATGTCACCGTCTACGACCCGAATGACACCCAAACCGTGCTGCAAACCCATAGCTTCCGTCTACGCGGCGGCTGCTGCCGGATCTTTACCGTCGATGATCACAGTTATTGCTCAACCTGCTGCTTTTTAAAGCCTGACGAACAAGCTAAGCGCCTTGCAGAAGTCGCGTGTCAGCGTGAAGGCGTGGCGCTGGACACGCAGCTTCGCTAACTCAGCGCCACATCGACCCAAACAAGACGATGATCGGAGTGAGCCCGCGCATTTTCTTGGCCGTTTTTATCACAAATCAGTGGGTAGTCGACATCATTAGGCGCAGGCCAAAATACGCCGGAGGCTTGCACCGCGAGCTCTCGCGAAGGTAGGACATAATCAAGGCGCAGCCCGCCGTTGTGGGTGGCGATTGCCCGCCCTTTCCCATCGATAAAGCGAAAGGCGTGAGACAGTGCCGCCTCACTTTTTGGCACCTGTGCGCCGACAGCGACCTCTGGATGCACACGCGGATGATTGAGCAAAGCGCCAATGGCTTGTTTATCTCCATCGCCGTAGCTCGGATCCGCATTTAAATCGCCAATCACCACAAACGGCGTCTCGGAAGCAAGTCCGCCGCGGACGCCCTTGTCGTCCACCAGCCAATCGGCGTTGTCTAAAAGGCCAATTAGTTGGTGAATTTCATCACTGTTGCGCCGCCAGTTACGCTTTTCCGGTCCATCAAACACGGGCGGTGTGGGATGACAGGCCACCACTTGTATTCGATGTTCGCCGACCCGTATCGGCACTGACACCAAGTTTTTTGAGGCGAGACGCAGCGCCTGTTGTGCTTGTTCGGTGTAATACTTCGCAGGAAGCTGATGGCGAGGCAATTGATGCCACGCAAAGTGCTGCCAAGTGCGAATTGCGGCATCTTCGATGGGGTAACGCGATAAAATCACATAGCCAAATTGACCATGATAGTCGCCAAAGCCATGGCATTGCTGGGCACGATTTAAGCGTTGGTGATCACTGACCGGCACCGTTAATTTTAAGCCCGTATTGGTGGCCGGCAAATAGCGATACGGATAATCAATCGGCATTTCACCGTGTTGCGATTGAGCCAAATGCCGCTCACAAAATGCGGCGAGCGCACCATCGTCGCCACCGCTGCCCGGATGATCAAACTCGCAAAGCACCGCCACATCAGGACGCACTCGTTGTAGGGTCGCGGCGAGATTTCTAATTTGTCGGCTGGGGGTGGGCGCTAACATCTGTGCTTTAATGTCACCGGCTTGACGTCCGGCTAGAGACAGGTTGAATTGTGCCAACCTAAGGCTTGAAGGTGCTGTCATGACATCCCGATAATGTGCTGAAAGAACCCCTATTTTAACAAGCTATCAAGGGCGCGACGAATTTGCCGCGCATCTTCTTCTGCTCGATGCGGTGTCGGCCCCAAAGCCTCCATTTCGCGACTAAAATCGCGCCGATCGAGATCGCTGTGCTTTTTTAGCCACTGGTTTACCTCCATTAAGGTGAATGAGGGGCGCATATAACAGGCTTTATAAAGCCGCCCCATCCAAAACAGATCCCACTGGCTGTCGCACAATACATGCTCAAAGGGGGCAAGGGTTTGGTTAAGGTGCTGGCATACTTCTAACACACTCATCCCTTCACTAAAAAGGCGCTCGCGGGAGATCCCATGAATTCGGGTTTCGGCTTCTTTGTCCCAGTGGTGCCAATGTCCACTGGCGGTGGAAGGGTCAATCAAAAAACTATGGCTGTCGCCATTTGGTAACACGTACCCGACCTCAATCGGGTAAGACACTAACGACAAACCGGATGCTTCAAAATCCAGTGTCACCCACATACGCGTACTCCTTGCTCATAAACACTCCTGCATGACTAGGCACTTCCATTGCCTGATTACCTAACTGTAGCCTTTTTGTTGCTACTTGGACGGGTTGTCGCGCTACTTTTGCGTGCTTGATTAACAAGTGGGTGAAAAAATAGATGTTATTTCATCTGCTTGGCTATTTTTTTATTGATAATGTGATAATTCTGACAAGTGACCGTCAGAGTTTGACCGTTGTACGATATATTTCATCGCCGGATTGATTTAGGCTTCGGTAAATGCTGCTTCACGCAGTTTGATAGCAACCACCTTGTTAACGAGGGATGATAGGTATGAAGCAAACGTCTCGCACCATGCTTGCGCGTAAACACGTGGCGTTAGTGGCGCACGATCACTACAAAAACGCCTTGAGCGAGTGGGTACAAGAGAATAAAGAGATACTGAGTCAGCATGAGCTTTATGCTACTGGCACCACGGGGCATATTCTTGCGCGAGAAACCGGATTAAAAATCACTCCGCTTATCAGCGGCCCAATGGGTGGCGATCAGCAACTCGGTGCGATGATTTCTGAACAAAAAATTGATGCGATGATTTTCTTTTGGGATCCGCTCAATGCCGTGCCACACGACCCAGATGTCAAAGCACTACTGCGTGTCAGCACGGTTTGGAACATTCCCGTTGCCACCAATCGCTCAACCGCCCGTTTTCTGATTACCTCCCCGCTGTTCGGGCAAGAGGTGGATGTTCAAATCCCCGATTATCAAGCCTATTTAGACGAGCGTTTGTAGTACTTGCCCCACGCTGTGAGTCATTCGCTGACAGTGTGGGTTATACACCTTCTAGAGATACCCTTTGAGCTCCTCAACAAATGATGAGGCATGACCTTTTTGGTGTACTAGCCACACTTGTTTTTGTGCGCGTGTCAGGGCGACATAAAACAGTCGTCGTTCTTCCGCGTGCTCAACCGGCTCTTCATTTTTCCCTAATAACGCCTCATCGAGTGAAAGCGAGCGTGGTTTGGCGGGAAATACGCCATCATCCATGCCGAGGATAAACACATAGTGCGCTTCTTGGCCCTTGCTGGCGTGTGCGGTGGTATAGCGAAGCGCCAATGAAGGATACGCATTTTGCCAGCTTTCTAGTGCGTCAGGACGGATGGCATGCGTGCGACCAATCAGCATCACACTCACAGCGTGCTCTGCTTTAGCATGCTTTTTCTCTAAGCTTGCCAGTGTCTTTTCTAGCTTATCGTCAGTGATCACCTTGATCGATTTGGGTGTTTTCGTCGATGCCTTGTCTCGCGCGTAATCTAATTGTTTGCTGAGCTGTTTAGGGTTTTGGCCAATAAATTGTTGTGCCACACTCCCCAAGGTAGACGGGTAGCGATAACAGGTGGTCAGCCAGCAAATTTCACTGTCACCGAAACGCTGTGCAAACTCGGTGGTTAAACTGACGTCGGCACCGGCAAAGCGATAAATGGCTTGCCAATCATCCCCCACGGCATACAAGGAGGCGCGTGGTGATTGGGTTTCACTGTCCGTTTTACCGTGACACAGTGCCTCGAGCATCGCCAACCGTGCCGGGGAGATGTCTTGATACTCATCGACCATCACAAACTGAATAGGCGTGACGAATTTTCGCTGCTGAAACAACTTGGTGGCTTTTACGATCAAACCATCAAAATCAACCGCCTGCTCCGCTTTTAGCGCCTGTTTGTAGGCTTGGTACAACGGCCAAATCACCGCCAGTTCATTTTTTAACGCACTCTGCTCATCAAAGCTCGCCAATCTATCGGTCAGGGCGCGCTTGGTGGTATTGGCTTGGATCACTCGAGAGAGACGCGACCAAATCCAAGTGTGCAACCGGTTTTCATGGGCACAGGCGCTGAGCTCAGCATTATCATCAAGTGGCAGTGCGTGCTGCTGATGTAATTTGTCCCATGCTTTACGGGTAGAGGACTGTTGCCAGTGTTCGGCGAGTGTTTGGGTCAGCCATGCCGATTTCGCCGTCTCATCACTGGCGAGTGGAGAAATAATCGGCGCCTGTCCTTGGTGTTCAGCAAGTTGCTGGCGGGCAAAACCATGGAAGGTGGTTACATTCACTTCATGGCCCGTTTTGGTCTTAATCCGAGTTTTGAGCTCGGTGGCGGCATCTCGACCAAAGGCCAGCAACAAAAGCTGCTCAGGCTTGGCTTGACCGCTTTCAATCAAGTAGGCGGCGCGTGCTACCAACACGCTGGTTTTACCGCTTCCGGGCCCAGCCACCACCAAGGTATGAGATTCATCAGTAAGCACGGCCTCGCGCTGTCCCGCATTCAAAGGCGACGACTCAACCTGATCAAACCAGGTTTGCCACTGGTTAAGCATCGCCGCTTGCCACTGTTGATTGCGGGCTTTCAGCCAGCTTGAATCGGCCTGCAACACAGGCGCTAACGTGGTGGCAAGGCTTTCGTCCAAATTGGCTAAGAATGAGACGGGTATCCCCTCGCCTTCCAGCTTATTCAATACCGTTTGCTGCGCGGTGCGTAATTGTGTGACACGTGCATAACCTGGCGCATTCACCAGTGCATCAAGCTCTGCCAGTAAACTGGGGCGTATCATTGCCAGCCGTTTTTGATAACGGGCGATATAGGCTTGATAGTGGCGATAGATAGTTTGTCCCGCCTGTTGGGCGTGATCCCATGGCAAGCCAAAGACCTCGAATGGCAGTGGGTCGCCCTCTTCGGTGTAACCGGTCAGCGAAATCGTGCCCCAAAGCAAACCACGCGACACCCGAAGTTGCCCGTCCCATGCTGAGAAAGGAATGTATTGGCGATGGTGGCGAGACTCCAGCAATAAACCATCATCTTCTAACTGCAGGCTATAATGATCGCCATAAACAAGCCATTGTGCCCAACGGTTGGCCGTAAGTTTCATATCTCAACGTTATTCAGCGAATAGCGCACGCGTTGTGCCCTAAAAAGATGCTTGGCATGCTACTTCTCAAGGCTCGATAAATCAATTCACTAGCGCGATGCCACTGCCTACGCACTGCGCTGACAACGCGAAATTGACCTGCCGCAACCATTTTCTTAATCCATGACAAAATACCCGATTGAGGCTTAGTTTCTGGTCCCGTTTCTGCTATCTTGCCAGCATTGTTGGCCGATCACCGTTATTTATGTCTCTTTCTCTGCCACGTTTACCTTTCCTGCCGCTCGCCGTGCGTGAGTATTGGGCGAACCATCGTATTAATGACAGCATTCGCGTCCTTATTGCCCTAATGGGGGTAGCGCTTTATGCGGGGTATGCAGACCGTACGGATATTGTCACACCGCTGGTGTTGGGCGTGATTGCCTCGGCGTTGGCAGAAGTGGATGACCACTTTTGGGGGCGGGTACGAGCACTTGGCGTCACACTCGTTTGCTTCACGGTCGCCGCCTTTTCTGTCGAACTGCTTTACGACACGCCTTGGTTATTTGCCATTGGTCTCACACTATCGAGTTTCGGTTTTATCATGCTGGGTGCGATCGGTGAGCGCTATGGCACCATTGCCTTTGCCTCTTTGCTTCTCGCGGTTTATACCATGCTGGGGATGGAGCAAGGCAGTGATATGTGGTTACAACCTATGATGCTGCTGTCAGGCGCACTCTGGTATGGGCTGCTATCGCTAGTATGGATCCTCATTTGGCCTCACCGCCCTGTGCAGCATCGGCTCGCGGCGGTTTTTCGTCAAACGGCGACGTACATGGAAACCAAATCCCGTTTATTTCATCCCGTGGCTGAATTGGTTCCGCAGCCGACGCGTATCGCCGCCGCTAACCAAAATGCCCAAGTGGTGGCGGCGCTAAACCAAGCAAAAGCGTCATTGCTGACACGTGCGCGGCGTGGCCGACTCACACAGCGCCATCAAACCTTGCTACAAACCTATTTCATTGCTCAAGATATTCACGAGCGTGTCAGTTCATCCCATTATCGTTACCAAGATCTGGCGGCGCATTTTTTCCATTCCGATATCCTCTTTCGCTTTGAAGCCTTATTAAACGCGCAAGCTCAAGCCTGCCGGGATGTCGCTCAAGCCATGTCAATCGGTACACACTACCAGCATCCGAAAACAGGCCAACAAGCGCTCATGGCAATCAAACAGTCGATGGCCTATTTGTCGGCACAAGAGGAGCAAAACAGCACTCGCCTCGCACTGCTGCAGCAACTCGATTTTCTCTACAAAAACTTGGAAACAGTAGAACAACAACTCGCCAGCTTGAGCCACTTAGCTAGCACGGACAATCTGCAAGAAAGTGAACTGGCCGACCCTGATGCACACTCGTTGGGGGAAATGGCTTACCGCATTCGTCGACAGCTCACGGTCAAATCATTGCGGTTTCGTCATGCGGTGCGTTTGTCCTTATCACTGCTGACCGGCTACGCCCTGATCCAAGGGCTTTCGCTAGAGCACGGTTTTTGGATTTTGATGACCATTCAGTTCGTGTGCCAAACCAACTATTCAGCCACCCGCAGTAAGCTTAAAGAGAGAGTATTGGGCACCGTCGCCGGTCTACTCTTGGGCGTACCGGCGCTCTATCTCTTTCCAGATCCCAGCAGTCAACTGGCGTTGATGGTGATCACCGGTGTGCTCTTTTTCGCGTTTCGCACCGTGCAATACACCCTCGCAACCTTGTTTATTACGCTGTTGGTATTAATGTGCTTTAGCCAATTCGGCCAAGGCTTCGCTGTTATTCTTCCCCGCCTTGGCGATACCGTCATTGGCAGCTTGATTGCCGTCGCGGCCGTCCGTTACGTGTTACCCGACTGGCAAGCACACCGTTTGCGCGGGATCATGACCGAAGCCTTGCAAGCCAATCGAGACTATCTTGCTCATGTGATTGCGCAATACCGCGTCGGTAAGCGCGACAACCTGGCTTATCGTATCGCTCGACGTCACGCCCACAATGCCGATGCCGAGCTCACCACCGCTATCAGTAACATGCTGGTGGAGCCTGGACGCTATCGCACCAATATAGAAGAGACCTTCCGGTTCTTGTGTTTAAACAACGCAATGTTGAGCTATATTTCGGCCCTCGGCGCGCACCGTAGTCGCATGGATGATGAAGTTAATCACCAAAAAATGGCGCAACTCCATCGTGAGATTCATCAATCACTTAACACACTGACTGAGCGTTTGGGTCAAGCATTGCCAGCAGAGTTACCCACCCAAGTACCATCCACTGGCACCAAGACACCCGCAGGCGAGCCTGTGAGCATTGATGAGCACCACGCCAATGACGCTAACGCATCGCAATCACCTTCGTACGCGCCTGTTGATAACGCGCCGCTAAGCATGGTGCTGCAACAGCTACACTTAATTCGACGCATGTTGCCTGAGCTAAATAGTTTGACAGAAACACTGCGCCAGCAAGCACTTAAGCAAAGTCGCGCCTAGAAGGAAGAAACACGGTTACACAGGGTTAGCTCGGCACTGTCACGTAAAAGGCGCGGTTATTGCTGAGTTAACAGGACGGATATCACGTCAGCGCTGTGTAAAATTACACTTATTTACGCAGCGAATGGTTGAAAGCCTGACCGCGAGGCCGGATATTAATAGTTACGCCACCTGTTGAGGCTGGCAACTATACTGATAATTAAGCGGCCTAATGCCGCCTCGTAGCCCGCCTGGAGCAATTATGGCTATTCATGTAGGAATCATCGACTCTGACCCCGTCCGTCTCGTCACCCCTGTTTTACATCAGCAATTGCCTGTGAGTAAGCTGATACTCATTGGCACACTGGAGCAAGATCTGGAGTTTGAGCGTTTAACACGTGTGTTGGCACCCAAGGGGATTGAAACCGAGTTTTTTGAAATCTCGGACGATATCAATATTCGTGAAGTAAAAAGCCAAGTGAAACAACTGGCAGAACAGCTCAGCAACGCTTCTGAAGACATCCTTTTTAATGCGAGCTGTGGCCTGCGCCACCAATTACTCTCCGCTTATGAAGTATTTCGTACCTATCAGTGGCCCAGCTATGTAATTGAGCCCTATAGCGACGAGCTTTGTTGGCTGTACCCTGACGGCCTCCCCCAGCAACAAGTGGAAGACCATATTAGTCTCACTGAGTATTTAACGGTTTTCGGCGCGCGCTGTGAGCACCAAGATGACCAAGTTACAGGTTGTTTAACCAATGACATTTACCGGTTAGGGGAAAAGTGGGCCAGCAATGCCTATGAGCTCGGTCCAGGCCTAGCCACTTTGAACTACCTCGCAACCACGTGTCGTAAAGAGCAACGTTTAGACGTCGCGCTTAGTGAGAAGCAGCAAGGTTATCGCGAGCTTGGTATTCTTCTCAATGACCTCTCGGATGCCGGCTTAGCCAGTTATGAGCAAGGGGTGCTGACATTTAGCTGTGAAGAAGCGCGACGTTTTGCCAACGGGGAGTGGCTAGAAAGCTACGTGCACCACACTGTCACTTCCATCCAACAGGAGCTTCCCACCATCCAAGACAGTGCCCTCTCTTTACAGGTATATCGTCAAATTGGTGAGCGCGAGGTGCGCAATGAGTTAGATGTTGCCATGGTGGTGAATAACAAGCTGCATATTATTGAATGCAAAACCAAAGGCATGTCGAGCGACGGCGACGATACCCTATACAAGCTGGAGTCCTTGCGTGATTTGCTCGGAGGGCTGCAGGCGCGCGCGATGTTGGTAAGCTTTAGGCCATTAAGGCATCACGATATTACCCGTGCCACCGATTTAGGCTTAGCCTTGATTGGCCCTGATCAACTGGCCAACCTGCGTACTCATCTTTATGACTGGTTTATCGCAGCGGGCGGGACGATTGAGGTAAGAACGAGCTAAACGCTTGCGCGAAGCAATAGGACAGGTTCGCTAAACGGTCGACAATAAAAAAACGCGGTGCCCGAGGGCACCGCGTTTGGGTAGGATAACGAGGTCTCGCTTATGACAGAAGCTTTCGTGCAGCCTCTACCACGACTTTAATCGAGCGCGCTTCCGTCTCTTTCAAGGTTGCATGATCTGGGGTCTCTTTCTGTGTGCGGTTGATAATCACGCCCGCCACGCAACCCGCTCGCAGGCCGGAGCTCGCACACATGGTCAGCAATGTGGCTGATTCCATCTCAAAGTTCAGCACACCCATGTCCTGCCATTCTTGCATTGAACCTTGGAAACGACGCACAACACGGCCGCTAAAGGTATCGTAACGCTCTTGACCTGGGTAGAAGGTATCACTGGATGCCGTCACGCCAGTGTGAACCGTCGCACCATCTTCATCAACGGCGGCTTTCATGGCCGTAGCGACGTCAAAATCGGCCACCGCAGGGAACTCCATTGGTGCAAAGTGCGTACTTGCACCGTCAAGGCGTACAGAGCCGGTGGTCACAATCATGTCACCGACATTAATGTCAGGCTGAATTGCCCCGGTCGTGCCCACACGCAAGAAGGTGCCAACGCCAAGTTGTGCCAACTCCTCAACCGCAATAGAGGTCGATGGGCCACCGATACCCGTTGAGCAAACCACCACAGGTTTGCCATCAAGCCAACCGAGGTACAAGGTATACTCACGCTGTGAGGCGAGAAACGTGGGTTTTTCCATCAAGTTAGCAATTTTTTCTACGCGCGCAGGGTCGCCAGGAATAATCGCCGTGGTTGCGCCTTGAAGATCCGCTTTTGTTACGCCAAGGTGAAATACAGGGGTATCAGACATCATTCGTCTCCTCGCTGGATGGTATCATCCGCATTAGAATCAATGTGATGCCTACGTGAGCAGGCATCAACGCGTTATTGGTTATGTGGTTAGGATACCCAAATTTTACGCCTTTTGTGTGACCACCATCGACCTATTACCATATTGAATATTACAGATTTCAGAATTTAGAGATCGTTATCACTTTATAAAGGCAAAAGCAGACAGCCTTTGCCCTGGTTTTTAGCGCGGGTCACGAAGTAAGCGTAGCGCATTCAGCGTGACTAACGCCGTGGCCCCGCTATCAGCCAGCACCGCGACCCAAAGTCCTGTGATACCGAGTACACTCGTCACCAAAAACACCCCTTTAAGCCCTAATGCGATCGTGATGTTTTGCCGTACATTCGCTTGGGTCGCTCGCGCCAGTTGCAGTACTCTTGGTAACTCGACCAGCCGGTTATGACTCAATGCCGCCTCAGCCGTTTCTAGCGCCACATCGGTACCACTTCCCATCGCAACACCCACGTGAGACGCTTTCATGGCCGGTGCGTCATTAATGCCATCGCCAACCATGGCGATACGATATTGCTCCGCCAGCGCTTCTACCGCCTCAACCTTGTTCTCCGGCAGGAGCCCCGCGCGGTAATCAATATCCAGTTCGCGGGCAATTTCAGCGGCTGAGGTCGGGTTATCGCCGGTCAACATCACAGGCTGGATGCCCATAGCGCGCAATTGCTCGATGGCTTCTCGCGCATCATGTCGCAGTGTATCTCGCCAGCCGATCATCCCTTGTGGTTGCTCGTCAATGAGCACAACCGCAACCGTCACCCCGCGCTCGGCCACCGATTGGGCCTCTTGATATTGCGCGTGGTTTAACGTCGACTCTGCCACTTTATCCAATGCAACCAACCTGACGGCTTGTCCTTCGACCATGCCTTGCACGCCACGGCCAGCATTCGCTTGAATATGCGAGGCATCCGGTACCGATAGACCACGCTCGGCGCTATACAACACCAAGGATTTCGCCAAGGGGTGGTGACTGCCACGCTCTATCGCCGTCGCCGCTTGAAGCAGAGCGCTCTTATCACCGTGCCATGCGCGAACATCGGTCACCATGGGTTTACCTTCGGTCAAGGTACCTGTCTTATCCAATGAGACGGCATTGATACTGGCGAGTGTCTCTAACGCTGCTCCACCTTTGATCAAAGCGCCACGGCGTGCCGCGGTGGCAAGCCCTGAAGTAATCGCCGCAGGTGTCGAAATCACGAGCGCACATGGGCACGCGATCAACAATAGCGCTAACCCTCGGTATAACCATTCTTGCCAGCTGGCGGCAAAGAACAGGGGTGGAATCACCACAACCAGCGCGGCGAGCCCAATCATTGCCGGCGTGTACCAGCGACTGAACTTGTCAATAAATCGCTCAATCGGCGCTTTTTTCGACTCGGCCTGCTCGATGAGACGCAAAATACGGTCAATGGCATTTTCGCCCTGTGCGGATGTCACGGTCAGCTGTACGGTTTTATCAGTTGCCAAGCTGCCCGCCATCACGGTATCACCCGCGTCGATATCGACGGGAATAGGTTCACCTGTCAGCGCACTTTGGTCGAAACTGGCGGCACCTTCCATCAGTTGCCCATCCGCGGGGAGCCGCTCACCGGCACTGATTTCAATCCGATCACCCGGCTCTAGATCACTGGCCGCGACTGTCTCACGCGAACCATGACGATCAATCCGCGTCACGGTTTCTGGCACTAACGCCATGAGTGACTGGATACCATCACGGGCACGTGTAGAGGCATACCCCTCTAACCGCTCGCCAATAAGAAACAGCACAAGTACCATCGCCGCTTCCGTGGTTTCTCCCAGATACAGGGCCCCGATGGCTGCAATGCTCATTAAGGTTTCTATCGAAAATGGCGATCCTTGGCGGGCAAGCCGAGCCGCTTTAAGCACAATGGGTGCCAGTCCGACTACAGTCGCAGCAGTAAATAACCAATCGGATAAAGAAGCGGACCAATAATCTAGTCCCCAAGCCACCAACATCATGCCCATTAGACCAAACAGCAGAGCATCATCACGCCATTTCAGCCAGCCAGAAGGCGCAGTGGCGGTTTGATTCAAGGGAACCAGCGGAAAACCGGCTTTTTTCGCGGCTTGCTGAATCGCAGAGCGAGTATCGATTGTTGGCGCTTCGTGAGTCAAAGCGACGCGTAGCTTTTCAGTCGCAAACAGCACTTGTGCGCTCTCTACACCCGGCGTGGCATGAATCGCCTTTTCAAGTTTGCCAGCACAGCTTGGACAATCCATACCGGTCACCCCCCACTCATGGGTTACAGAGGACCATGACGGGGATGACGCCGAAGATGCATTCTCGCAGGTATCGTTACACGAGGTGTGAGGCCTGTCGGGGTCGTCATCGCCCGCACTGCCCTCTCCGTCTTGGTGACTTGCACAGCAGCTCGACGCTTGGCAGCTATTCGTTACCGTCTGCGCAGACTGAGAAACCGTTTGGTGATGTGGCTGATGACAGTGGTGATGTCCACAATGCTTACACATGATCGACTCCTTCTTTGGTCGTTGTGTCATTATCTTGTGGTCAGTATAAGGGTTGGAGCCCACTCCAGAGTCAAGCGCTTATCGAAACAACTCTCATTTGTTTTGCCAAACGCTGCACAACAGCAGGAAAAAGATGCGCCCAGCCATGATGGCTGAGCGCAATGCGCCTATTGGATAATAAAAATATAGCCCTGTAATATTAGGAGGTTAACAATATCGATAAAGAAAGCCCCCACAATCGGCACCACCATAAAGGCTTGGGGCGCGGGACCGAAGCGATTCACAATTGAGCCCATATTCATTACCGCGGTCGGGGTGGCGCCAAGGCCAAAACCACAATGCCCGCCAGCAATAACGGCCCCTGTATAATTGCTCCCCATCAGCTTAAACGTGACGTAATAACTGAATAAACCGATAACCACCGATTGAATCGCCAAAATAATTAAARATGGCACCGCTAAGTCGAGAATGTTCCACAGCTTGAGCGTCATCAGCGCCATCGCTAAAAATAAGGATAGAGAGACGGTCCCTACCATATCCACGGTTTCTGACTCTAGCTTTCTGAGTTTAAAGACCTCTAGCGTATTCGTAACAATCACACCCAAGAATAAAGCATAAACAAAGTCAGGTACCATGAGCCATTCAATATTAAACCCGTTTACCCACTCAGATAAATGGCGAGCCCCCGTAATACAAAGTAGTAAAATAAATAAGACTTCAATGACTTTCTTCGCTGTTACTTTATCTTCTTCATTTTCATTGTAAGTCACAAGTTCGGGATATTTTTCGTGTGTTGTGGTGCCACGCCCATATTCAGACTCAAGCTGATGTTTATTAATCAAACGCTGAGCAACTGGACTACCAATGATACCGCCAATCACAAGGCCGAGTGTTGCCGACGCCATGGCAATTTCGAGGGTACTTTGAATACCATACTCATCGGTTAATATCTGTGCCCAAGCGGCGCCAGTACCATGCCCGCCGGACAGGGTAATGGAGCCAGCGACCAGTCCCATCAGAGGATCCAAGCCAAGCATCGACGCAAAACTGACACCAATGGCGTTTTGTATAATGATGTACACAGATGCGATGGCAAGAAACCAAAATACCTTTAAACCACCTYTTACCAATTGTTTATAATTTGCTGCCAGACCAACGGTAGCAAAAAACATCAACATGAACGTATCTTTTAGTGGCAGACTAAACTTAAAATCGATACCGTTGTAATGTAATACAGATATAACACACGCAATGATTAACCCGCCCACAATCGGCTCTGGGATATTAAACTTGCGCAATGCGGGGATTTTTGAATTAACAAAATGGCCTAAAAAAAGGACACCGATGGCAATCAGGAATGATTCTAGCGCACCAATTGAATTGAGTTGATACATATAACCTCTTTGTTTCTCTCACCTCATCCTCCCTGATTATTTAATTTGACCTTTGTTTTACCTCATTTACGTTCACATTAACGTCAATACGGGTTAGCCACACTTCACGATACTCCAGCATCCTGCTTATCGTTTTGCTGCCGCGCTTGGGCTTTTTTACGCCTCAACCTCGCGATAACTGCCCGCTACCAATGGGCAGCACAATAGCAGAAAAACGTAAAACAAGCACCAACAATCGAACTATATATCGCCATATAGCAAGTAACTACTTAAATAGGCAGGATTAAAATTGACTTACCAGCACATAAGACTGAATGAAAAACAACCACAATTCGTTCGGTTTTTGTACTTGGGCAGCGATAAAGCGCGGTGAGATAGTCGTAAGGTAGGAGGAGAGAGCAAGAGAAGCGACGCGGGTATCAATACTAAAATCGGCGCACCTTACCCCGATTGTAAGGTGCGCAATTAACAAACCTCAAACAGGATGGGTAAGACATTCACCCATTTGCATACTGATGGCTCTTAAGACATCCCGCCGGGTGATAATACCCACCAACTTGCCCTCGTCGACCACGGGGTACAGTTTAGGTTTGGTCGGCGCCATCATTTCAGCCAATTTGATAATGCTATCCTCAGATTCAACCGCCAAGGCATTACTGGTCATGCAATCAGCCACGGCGTGTGAATCTTGACAGTGATAGCTGTCGCGCAATAGCTGTTGCAACATATCTTGCTCAGAAATAAAGCCAACCAAACGCTTGTTAGCATCCACCACAGGTCCACCGGTCTGCTGACTGCGGAGCAGTTTTTCCAGTGCACTGGAAAGCGGCATATCCGGTGAAAAGGTTACCGGGCGTTTATTCATATAATCTTTAACGGTGATCGACTCCATGTCGCCTCCCTTAATCGTCATGACAATCTGTTGTCCAGTACTTTAAGTGTTGTCGAAGTTGGCGAAATGTCTAAATCACTTTAAACAATTTGTGTTATTGAGCAAACCAATGGATAAATAGCTCGATCTATCGGTGGGCTACCAGCCGAGTAAACGATAAAGCTCACCGGTTTTTACACTTCGGTGTGCATTATCGATGGTGCCATCACGAGCCCACTGTTCAACGACAGGCCGAATGATAGCTTGCGCCGTTTGCCAATCTTGCCCTGCTTCTATCTCGTCGAGATACAACAATCTTAGCAGTAAGCCATCCAGCCCAGTCAAAAGCTGCTGTGGCGTGCGGTCATTAAAAATCGATGGAAAAACCCGGTCATCGTCATTAGGCAGTCCCATCACTTGGGTCAACTCTTCCACCACACAGGCCACGAGCTTCCCTTTGGATCGCGCCAAATCAACGGGAATAACGACCGCTGCATAACGAATCGCACCCTGCTTATTGACTCTAAAATTAGCAGCACAAACGGCATCTTGTAACGGGGAGACATCCGCATTGGCAAATTGCTTGCGCGCATCATCTAAAAAGCGGTCGTGATTAGTAAACATGATGGTGAGATTGGCGCGCTGCGGAATGTCGGTGGGGGTAAAGTCGATGCCAGTTAGCGTTTCGAGGTGTGAAACGTGATATGTGACAAGATCATCATGCAGCTGGCTCTCGTTGATTGGGTGCGCCACATGATAACGGATCGGGCCTTCCCACTTGCGGACGCCTTGCTCACCTTGCACATACTCACTTTTAAACGCAATACGATAAAACGCATCGACAATAAAATCAGGCGACTGCCAAGCCCGTTGGTTGGCCATTACAGGCGTCACCGTTAAGCACAAGGCTAATAACACCATCCGCTGAAAAAGCCGCCAATATGAGTGACTCACAGTATTACTCCCGATATCGAATCCCTTAGCTAGCATAGTCGCGAAAGTGCAACGCTTGAATCATTTTTTTAACAATCGCTAGCGTTGTCTTTTATTTTGTGCATAAAACGTAAAAACCTAATATCAGTTCCATTTTTCTAGACATTTTTTGAACCAAATCCTCATTCTCACCGCTAAAAAACCCCCGCTAGACGCACACTATGGATAGTAACCAACGATTTTTAACTCGTTGTAGTATGAAGAGGAAACTATGCGTAAAACGCTACTCGCTTTAACCCTTCCATTAGCGATACCTGCTCAGGCTGCCAATGTGGTCGATGCCTCAAGCTTAGATTTGAGCGCGGCATTAAACCATGATCAGTCACGCGCAATGACGGCATCATCGCCAGCACTAAGCTTTCGTGAAAAATCACGCCTACAAGTGGGTAATAAAGCCTTGGTGCGCAAGCAGCAGCTGCATCATGGCGTTCCCGTTTACGGTTATTCGGTAGTCGAAAATACCACCGCACGCGGCTTCGCGCCCAGCGTAAAAGGTGACGTTGTCACTGATATCGAGCAAGATATCGGTGGTACGCTACCGATGATTAATCAGCAGCAGGCCATTGCAATTGCACAAGGTCAAACAAGCCAAGGCAATCGGCATTTTCACCAAGCCGATGCGAACACAGAACTCTTGGTCTGGCTGGATAAACAACAAACAGCGCGCCTAGTCTACAAAGTTGACTACCTTGCCAGCGACAACGGTCACCCTTCGCGTCCGATGAAAATTGTTGATGCTAAGTCTGGCGAGATCCTCGATAGCTGGGACGGCATCGCGCACCTAGAGGCGGGGGGTCCCGGCGGTAACCAAAAGAGCGGTCGATTTAACTTTGGTCCCAACACCGAACTAGGTAGCTTTCAAGTCAACCGCGACTGCCAAATGGATAGCCCGAATGTGGTGACATTAAACATGAATAACCGCGAATGGGGCGGAGAGGTTCATCAGTTCAATTGCCCACAAAACACCTACCGTCAAGTCAACGGTGCGTATGCGCCGATGAATGATGCGCAGTTTTTTGGCCAGAAAGTATTTGATATGTACCAAGACTGGCTCGGTATACGTCCGATTCGACAAAAGCTCACCATGCGCGTCCACTACGGCCAAGGTTATGGCAATGCTTTTTGGGATGGCAGGCAAATGACCTTCGGCGACGGTAATCGCAGCATGTATCCCCTAACCACTTGGGATGTCATTGCTCACGAAGTGAGCCATGGTTTTACCGAGCAAAACTCAGGGCTTGAGTACCGAGGCATGTCCGGTGGGATGAATGAGTCTTTCTCGGATGTCGCCGCAGCGGCTCTGGGACAGTACGTATTTGGTGAGTTTAACTGGAAAATGGGTGAAGACGTGATGAAACATAGCGAAGCTATGCGTTATTTCATCAACCCAAGCCAAGATGGACGCTCAATTGGTCATGTGAACCGCTATTACTCTGGCATCGATGTGCACTTTAGCTCTGGCATCTTTAACAAAGCTTTCTATCATCTCGCCACCAGCGATCAATGGAATATCAAAAAGGCCTTTAAGGCATTTGCGACAGCAAACCAGCTTTATTGGCGCCCAAACTCCAGCTTCCAGCAAGGCGCGGAAGGCATTTGCGAAGCGGCCAAAGCATTAAACTACCCAGCCGGAGCAGTAAGCCAAGCCTTTGCAGAAGTGGGCATTCAAACCCAAGGTTGCCAAGGAACGGGAGGCAACCCTACGCCAGACCCAGAGCCACAACCTGATCCAGAAATCTTGCCACTGACACTCGATCAGCCCGTGCAAATCCAAGGGCCCGCGGGCGCTGGTTACCAGTTCGTGGTACACAATGCGCCTCGCGGCACTGTTTGGCTGCAAACCTATCGTGGTCACGGCGAAGTAGATTTATATGCCGCGGTAGGTCGCCCTGCAACCGTCAATGATAACGACTGCGCCTCAACGAATGCGGGCAACGAAGAGTACTGTGGCTTTAGCCAAATTCAGGGCATGGATCTGTACGTCACTGTCGTGGGGGCGCGTGATTATGCGACCAACGTGTTAGCACGCCTTGACGATCGCGGGGTAGATACCAACCGCTGTACCAATATGCCGACTTGGGGTGGATACAACTATTATCCAGCAGGCGTCACCGTTCAGTATCAAGGGCATCTATTCCAGGCCACGCAAGATAACTGGGGCATAGACCCTTTCACTAACCAATGGGTTTGGCAGTATCAAGGCAGCTGCCAAGGCTAATTTCTCTGCGGCCGACTTCTTTCGGCCGCTTTATTTGAGTTAACACCTCCTCACGTTACGCCAAGAGTGTGATCCCCTAGCGATTATTCCCGTCAATGCTTCGTGCAACGTCATCGCGCCGCTCGCATTACGGTTTTATTGCATCTATGTTAATGATTACTGGTGATAATCTAGCAATGTAGAGGCGATAAATGCGACTAACCGCGTTGAGTAATACATGGCAGTGGCGCTGTTTGGCCATCCTCTTATTTCTACTCCCCACCCTTGCATGGGCAGCGAACACGGACGCGTCTTCGCTCCACACCCTCACCATGTTGATGGGGCTGCTCGGTGGCTTAGCGCTGTTCTTATATGGCATGGAAAAAATGTCTAATGCGCTGAAAAACGCCGCTGGAAGCCGACTCAAATCCTTACTCGCCAAACTCACCACCAACCGTGTCGCCGGTGTTTTAACGGGCGCGGGAGTCACAGCCACCATTCAATCCTCTTCTGTCACCACCGTATTGCTCATCGGTTTCATTTCCGCAGGGTTAATGTCGCTCGCGCAAGCAACTGGGGTGATCATGGGGGCCAATATCGGGACAACCATTACCGCCCAGATTGTGGCCTTTAAAATCACTCAAGCTGCCTATCTGATGGTCGCTATCGGCTTTTTAATTGAATTTACGGCCAAAGCCGATAAAACCAAGCAATACGGTAAAATGCTATTCGGATTGGGGTTGATCTTCACAGGGATGAATGTGATGAGTGAGGCAATGTCGCCTCTGCGCGATTATCAGCCATTTATTGATGCCATGGCGAAAATGCACAATCCTTTTTTTGCCATTTTACTTGCGGCCTTGTTTACCGCATTAGTGCAGTCTTCATCTGCGACAACCGGGATTGTCATCGTCCTTGCGGGGCAAGGCTTTATCTCGCTTGAAAGCGGGATCGCACTCGCAATGGGCGCCAACGTCGGCACCTGTGTGACAGCCCTCCTCGCCGCTATCGGTAAATCGCGGGAGGCCAAACAAACCGCCAGTGTGCATATTCTGTTTAATATTATCGGGGTGTTGATATGGCTTCCATTGATCAGTGTTTTGAGTGATTGGAGCGTCGCACTGTCGCCGAGCCATCCTGATCTCACGGGCGTTGAACGCTTAGGGGCTGAACTTCCTCGTCAAATTGCCAATGCCAACACCCTATTCAACGTCGTCAATACACTTGTCATGTTGCCGTTTATCGGCGGGTTTGTTTGGCTTGCAAAGAAGATTGTCCCTAAAACTCGTAAGCCTGCACCAAGTGAACAACCTATTGTTTCACCGAAATATCTCTCCAAAGAACTGCTGATGACACCCGATATTGCCATGGATCAAGCCCAGCTCGAGATTGGACGCATCGGACGCCGAGTTTGCAATATGATGAATGCACTCCCGCCTCTCACTTCTAAATTAGCTTCCCAGCAAGAGCGAGAAGCGGCTAATCATGCGTTAGAGAAAATCGATGAGCTTGAGCATCAAGTCGATATTTTGCACGGACATGTGCTTTTTTATCTCGGTCGATTGCGTAAAGAGCCTCTCACGCAAGCACAGAGTGACCGACAGATCACCCTAATTAGCATGACCGATCAGCTTGAGAGCATTGCTGATCTGATTGAAGACACCTTGGTGCCCATCATGGATAAATCACTGCATGCTGAGATCGATATCAGTGATGAAATGCGTGAAATCCTTGATAATATTCAAGAAAAAGTCACACATGCGCTGCTAGATAGCGTGAATGCCATTCGACGTGGTGATAATAAACGCGCGAAACAAGTACTGCATACCAAACGTGCGCTTAACGCGCTATTGGATAAAGTGCTTGCCCATCAAGCCGAGCGCTTGGTAGAGCATGACACCAACCGCTTGCAACTTTTTAGTATCGAGATGGAGTGGACCGAATCGCTAAAGCGCGTGTATACAGTGACGAAACGGATCGCCAAACTACACCTGCGAGAAAAAGACCCGCAGTGATACGTCACTAGCAGACTTTAAAAAGAAAACGGAACCAAGCCCTAATTTTTAGGCTGATTAAACCAATAGTGTCGGGAAAATCGTTATAACGGCTCCGCCTAATCATATCTAGGAGCTTGAAATGTATACACTATTTCCTTCCCGACCCAAAACTCTATCGGCACTCATTGCGCTTGCCGCCTTTAGTAGCACCAGTGCATGGGCTGATGCTCAATGTGATATTGCCGATTTAGCGGCCAGTAACACACCGCTCCAAGCCATTATGAGTGCTGAACGCAGTTGCTTTACCAGCTGGTACGACACCACGTCTATTCGATATTACAACGTCTACCAAGAAACCTTTGTAAACAAAGTGACGCAGCGCCTCGCACAGACCATTGCCAATTATCAAGGGGATGACAGCCAAGCCCGCCAAATTGCTAACTTAGCCGAGTATGTGCGCGCCGCCTACTATGTTCGCTTTTATAGTGATAAAGCGAACGCCGACTTTTCGGACGCACTAGACAACCGCCTTGCTGATGCCATCAACACATTTTTGCGCTCGCCCTACGCAACGGCAAAGGGTAGCGCCCAAACCGATGCCTTGCATGGCTTAACGCTGATGGCCGATAGCATCAAGCGTTTACCGCAAACTTTGGACCTACAAATTCAACTGCTTGAAAATCTCAGGCAAGATCGCTTACATGAACGCCGTTACGCGGATGCACTGAATAACCTTTTCCGTGCCATGGCAGGCCACCAATCACGTCAGGCCTTTTATGACGAGCTTGCTGCCGATCTCTCATTGATTGACCGTCTCTATCAATTCGTGTTGGATAACCCACAACTGTCCAACAGCGAGCACGGTGCACTATTGGTGTCGAATACCGTCCGTGAAATGGGGCGGCTATTGATGGCGCCACAAGCCAGCGTGCGAGATCGTGTGATGAGTCATTATCGCGACCTGTTACCACGTTTCCCACTGGGCGGCAAAAACGACGCGGTTTGGGTAGGCATGGTAGAAATGGTGGATGCTTACGCCCCCGATAAAATGACCGAATTAGGTCTGTCTGACGCCAAAGCGACACTGGAAGCCAAAGTGGTACCTTATCGCCACCAATGTGAAGGCCCGGCGATCATTCGCTCACAAAGCATGACACAGGCCCAATCGCAACAAGCATGCGAAAGCCTGCATCAAAAAGAAGTGGCCTTCCATCAAACCGTGAACTCAGGCTATCAGGCCGTCGCCGATGATCTAAACGACAGTGTTGAAGTCGTGGTATTTGATAACCCGTCCGACTACAAAACCTATTCCTCATTTTTGTTTGGTAACTCGACGGACAATGGCGGCCAATACTTAGAAGGTAACCCTGCCGATCCAGATAACCAAGCTCGTTTTATCGCGTACCGTAATGATAATGGCCAATCGCTTTCCATTTGGAACCTTGAGCACGAGTACGTTCACTATCTGGATGGGCGCTTTAATATGTACGGCGATTTCAACGACGTACTTCGCCACGGTCATACGGTGTGGTGGCTTGAAGGCTTTGCGGAGTATATGGCCCATGGCGATGATTATGCCGACGCCATACGCTTGGGTAAAGAAGGCGGCTATTCACTCAGTGAAGTCTTTGCCACCACTTACCAAGATGATGTTAATCGTGTGTATCGCTGGGGCTATTTGGCGGTACGCTTCTTGTTTGAACAGCATCCAGATGCTGTAGAAACCTTGGTTGAAGCCGGGCGCACCGGGAAATTCGAGCAGTGGGCAAATTTAGTCAAAGACTATGGCCATCGTTATGACCAGGCCTTTGCGCAGTGGCTGAACACTTTGGATAATACCGGTGGCGGTGAACTACCACGTCCAGACCCTGATCCCGAGCCAGAGCAGCCAGAGGTAACAACGCTATCATTGGGACAAACGGTCACCATTAGTGGACAAGCGTACAGTGAGCACCTGTATCAGATTGATATTGCCCAGCCTGCCAATGCGCTTACATTTAGCATTGCCGGACAAGGAAACGCGGATCTCTACGTGGCGAAAGGTCGTCAAGCACACTATTACGATTTTGATGCCACCGAGTGGAACCAAACCAGTCATGAAACCGTGACGCTTAATGATGTAGAACCAGGCCGCTATACCTTAAGTGTCACCGGACGTGGAGACTTTACCGATGTCACCGTCGCGGTAAATGCGGAAGGCCAAGTCGATCCCGAGCCAACGCCAGAGCCACAGCCTGAAACACCGGCTGGCACCGATGACTTGCGCCCGGCTCAGCTTAACGTCGCGAGCCCCAATAGCATCAGCGTTTATCAACGTCGTTACCTGTATGCCGATGTGCCTGAAGGCGCAGCCAAAGCGCAAGTGTGGGTCATGGCGGATGGTGACGCGGGCGATCTGAGCGTATTCGCCGCCGAGGATTACTGGCCAACGCAAGCACAAAATCAAGCCGTTTCAGACGTGCCGGGCAGCAACCAGTATATCGAGGTCGATTTACGTGATCAGCAACGTCTGCACCTGCTGCTCACGGGCGATGGAAGCCGAAGCCAAACCGATGTGCGTGTTTACTTTCGCTGATCGCTAAGCACTAAGCACTAAAAAAATGCTACCAAGCGCCACTGCCGAGTGGCGCTTTTTTGTTCGATTTCCATAGGAGGAGGAAAATAATAGAAAGAGGAAAAACGCTTAAGGAATGATTTCTGTTTTCACGCTCCCACAAACTGAGATAATGCCGTCATGACTGGTCTTGTATCACTGTTCACGAATAATAAGGAGAAACCATGACCGAATGGGAAAAAATGTGCCAAGGACTTGTCTTCGATGACAGTGATGGATCCATTGATATCAGGCGAGACCATGCCACACGAACCTTACTGGCATTCAATCAAACAATAGAGACGACGACAAGGCAGCAACTGCTGCGCGAGTTATTAAGTGCTATCGGCGAAGGTTCGGTGATCCAACCGCCGTTCCATTGTGAATTTGGTGAGACCATTCGGGTTGGCAGCAATACCTTAATCAATATAAATGTCACTATGCTCGATGGCGCCCCGATCACTATCGGTGACCATGTGCTGATTGGCCCCAATACCCAGTTTTACACTCCCACCCACTCTCTAGATTATCAAAGCCGCCGCTCGTGGGAGACCTGGTGCAAACCCATCGTGGTGGAAGACGATGTGTGGATTGGCGGCAATGTGGTGATCTGCCAAGGCGTGACGATCGGCGCGCGCAGTGTCATTGCAGCAAACGCCGTGGTGAAACAAGATGTGCCACCTGACAGTCTTTACGGTGGCACACCCGCTCACTATATAAAAACGCTCAATGGCAAGTGAGACAGACAAACTAGTCGATATTTCGCCAATGTGTCGGAGGAGTCAGCCCCCAGCGCTCAAATTCTGTGGCGCTATAAATGGCTCTCCCTTTTTTGCCATGAATAACCGAAATTTCCGAGGCTTCTTCACCCGCCAACACGCGGTTGACGTATTTGCCCGCTTGTATACCTTGGGATTCGCCAAATAGCACGACCCCGCCAGCAGTTTGGCCTTTCCCGACCGAAAAGTCCCAAAAGCCAAACAAAGGTGTCTCACTGTTTTCATTAGTCCATGAGAGCACTTTATTGGCATCAACCACTTTGTCCGACTCATTGCGGATAATTTGGTATAAACCAACCACAATCGCGTCGTAATCATCGGATTGCTCTACTGAGTTTTTCCAAGACGAAAACAAGCGGTGATTTTCGATGGTCACATCGATACCCAGCTGTTGTTTCAAATCTTCATATTGGTTGGTGATGTGATCGGTTGCAATCGTCGCCGTGGTGCCCGCATCAAAGAGGATTTTTACCTTCATTTGATCTTTCCCTAGTAATTCGCTCATCTCTTTCATACTGCGAGCAAACAAGGGGCGCTCCAACACACCAGTGACTCGCGCCGTACCGGCGTATTTCGCCATTAATCGGCGTGGATTGGAGTTAATACCTAAAAACACTATATCGATATCTTTGTTTCTCAGTCTCGGCAGCATATGGCTCAACGCATTATCATCTCCAAGAACAACGACCTCGGGGCTAATCTTTTGATAAAGCGCCAACGCTTTATCTGCTTGCGCGTCAAACTGAGACCTGGGTAAACGCTTAGTATCCATTTCAAAAGTATGTAACGTCACATCATCGCCAAGCGTACTTTCAAGCCCACGGATATAGCTTTCATCCCAGCCGTATTCTTTATGATAACTCTGAACCAGCAGTACATCGGCAGCCCAAGTGGGTGCAACGCTCATCAAATAGAAGGCCAGGATTTGTAAATAGAGTTTCATTATGGCTCCTTGACGCCGAGTTCAACCTTCTACAACTGTAGAACAAGATTTTGAAGTGAGACGTTCCCCCACCCGCCACATGAAAAAAAGCCGCACCTCTTGGGTGCGGCACGTTTGCTGATTGCCTGCTTTTTCGGCTTACTGAGCGGGTTTAATCGTCAGTTCAGCATTTTCAAATCCGAGTGCGGCCAACTCATCCGAATCAAAGTTGGAAATGAGCTCCACCCCATTTGCGCTATCATGACTTGCCATGGGCGTCGCAGACCGCTTACTGCGCGTTTGACGAGAGGTTTGCGACTTCGCTTGTCCGACTTCGATGGTGCCCGCGTATTGTGACTCTGCATAGAAATCGCCAGATACGTGGGAGTAGAAAGGACGTAAGCTTTTGCCTGTTGCCCATTGCATACTCTGTAGGCCGTATTTCTCAATGGCCCAACTCCAGTCCCACCATTTTACTTCACCTGGGATATAACGATGATGCCACTGATAGGCAATATCGGCAGACGGCTGGCTACTGCGGCCCATGGTGAAGGTATGGTCATGTGTAGGGCGATTGTCTGGATGGGAGTGCCATGCATTGCCGCCCCAGCGCAAGAAACCGTTAAAGTTAACGTCATAACTGATGTCTGCGCCGAAGCGATAAGGATACGAAATGCTTGAGCGATATAACTCAACACGGATGGGGATCTCTGAGTGTGCTGGAACGAAAGGACGTGCTTGCAAGGTCACTTGCTCGCTGCTCGCGCCGCCATTGCTGCTGGCAAAACTTTGGTTTGCCTCAAAAGAAATGGTTAACTTGGTCTCACCCACCAGCGGCCAATCAAAACTGTTTTCAGTTTCCACTTTTTGTGAAAAGCCATAGGTGTTGGTTTTTTCCCAACTGGTGGATTCATCGACTTTAAGATCGACCACAACCTGTTGATCAATATCGGTATTATTCCGTGCTACCGCTGAAACAGTTTTAACTAACTGGCGATCAGACTCGACCACATCACCGTGCCAGAAATCGCTATCATTGAGGGTATAAGCAAAATTATCGACCGTGATAGTGGTCTTATCACTACAACGATAGCCATCACAGCCCCCGTCATTATTACCGCGAATATGCCACTTATCACCTGAGCGCCAGACGTCCATATCTTCACCGACATAGTCACTGTGGTTGCCACCTACCCATGCATAACCGAGATAATGCGCGAGATAGCTCAGTGGTTTAACAAACTCACTGCGGTTATTCACGAGTGCATACTGGATATCAAGTTCTGTGCCCTCAGGGATGCTCTTGGCAGCATAATGAGGGATTTCGCCCTCATCGTTTTCTGGATAACACCAAGTATCGGCCGTCTGGCCGTATTGCTTGATTTCACCGTTGTATCCACTGCCCATAATGGCCCAATCACCTTCTAGGCCGGAAATCTGCCACTGTCCCATGCGATCCATCAGAAAATGACGATGTGTGCTTGCTTCATCGGCAGTAAGGGGGCGGTAATTCGCGCGACATTGGTCATCACCTAAGTTATCGAGCACAATTTGATCAGGGTAAATATTTGCCTGCGCGAGCCCAGCATAAACCAGTACTGATAGGCTGGACACAGTGAGCGCCGTTACACGTATTGTATTAGCCATTTGACGTATTCCTTATTGAACCTTAAATAAGAGTCATAGTGCGACTGTCATGGTCGTCGCAGCCCTTACCCTTTCATAACGGTTCAATAAAAAATAATGAAAAGCGTTGAAATTAATTCCTCCTAAACTTCATAAAGTTACCGCTAGGCATTCAAAAAAACACCAAATATTCAATGTGATTTTCATTCAATAATAGAAAGGAGGAAGCTGGCGATGAAAATAGAGTTAAGGCTCTATTTTTTGGCCTATCAAGAACATCATGTTTAGGCATGAGAATAAATTTAGTTGTTGCTTATGAATCTAGCGTATTATTTTTCCTGCTGAAGAAATTCATCTATTTTTTGTGTCGATTGAATAATATTGAGCGGAGAGTATCGAATAAAAGTGCTCCGATGGGTCTGCTTTGAAACAAAAAGAAAGGTGGAGTACTTGTGTTTTTTTTCAATATAAACAAGGCAGTTACACTGGCTATGAGTTAAAAATTGCTCTATAGAAAAGCCGAGCTCACTACCGGGCGGGTAAAACACGTAAAGCGCCCCAACACGCTTTTGATTTAACCCTCCTCGCTGAACCCAATCACTCCACCGCCATCCATTCATTTTTCCAACCACAAACACGCTTGTTGCCACGCACAGCAATAGTGTTATCGCAATCAACAAACACTGCCGGTAGAGAGGCACTTTACGCTGAGCCGGACTTGATGGCTGAGGATGTGAGGATCGCCCTGTTTGAGGGAGGGAAGGTTGAGGTAATGGCGTAACGTCATCCACCTCACTACATGCGGGCTCAGCGGTATGATGAGCGATCATGCCTTGTGTTAATCGGTAGCCATACTTAGGGACCGTGACCACCAATGAAGCGTCTGCACCTATTGCGATCAAGGCGCGCCGCAAAGCACTGACTGATTTAGCCAGCGACGTCTGACCAATGTACTCACTCCCCCAGCTATAACAGATCAGCGTCTGCTTACTGACGGCTTGCGGTGCGTGCTGCAGAAGGCACTCAAGGACAAGCGTCTCGCGAAATCCAATTCGAGTTGACTTGTGATCGTTGTGGAGTTTCCTTGCGACATTGTCGAAATAAATCATAGTTTTTTCTTTTAATAATAAAACAATCAGTTATTTAGTGCGATAAACATCGTTTTATTTAGAAACAAGATCACATTTCAAGAAATGATGTGATTAACCCGTTTATTCATAAAAATATTAACCCCTTAGAATATATGGTTAATACTGGGTTCAGCTGATGTCTGCTCACACAAAATACGGTCATTTACTATACAAAACAAGGGTATGGATAGGGTGCATTCTTCTTTTTTTCGTTTAAATTTTCTTTTGCTGACCCATTTATTACTATGGCAATGAGTTTATAATCAGCTATAAATACTGAGTGTTTACTCAAAACAGGTTGGCAACAATAATGAAATATATTTATAAAACACTCTTCATCCTCTCTGCATTGTTCTCTGCTGCAAGTTTTGCAGCCATAGGACCCTACAAAGTCGTTTTAATCCATGGCTTTCAACCCGATCAACTACAAAGCCGACCAGATCGTGATCAAGTAGCCGTAGATGGTTCAAACTACTGGCAAAACTACTGGTTACAGCATGCTGATGCCCGTATCGATTGGCCCGCTCACGAGCGGATCAAAGGAAAGATTGCGTCAGACTATCTATGGCCTGCATTAAAAACGCTTTCCGAGCAAGAAACCTGTCTGTCCGGCTGCATTTTAGTGACCCACTCTACCGGCGACTTGGTGGCACGCTACCTGTTAGACAACCAAGCAAACTGGCTGAATAACGCAGGGCTCGAGCCACTCAACATTGTCGGCACCTTTGACTTTGCAGGCGCAGGCGGCGGCGTTGAACTGGCCAACATCGCGGTGAATGTTGCTGAAGGTGGTGGTTGGCTAAATCATGCGATGAAAAAAGCCGTGTCACTGTGGATGGGACAACTCCCCAGCAAAGACAATATCGGCGTACTGAACGACTTGAAAGTGGCAAACGCGCGCCAACTCGCCATGTGGCCTGATAACCGTGTACCGCGTATTCGTTTTGTGGGCAATGGCTCTGACTTCTTAGGGGCGACATCACCCTTTATACCAGGCAGCGACGATGGCGTGGTCGCCGCCCACTCGGCCTGTGGTGCCGCCGATGTCGATGCATTTGATAGTTGTTCAACCGCCATTGAGTTTGATGGCCAATTAGATTATGTCCACAAAGGGGTTCGACGCTTTATGCCCTCACACTACCCGCTATTGATGGGCGATAAGTATAGCCATCTGACTATCTTTAATCCTTGGCATAAAGGCAAAGTAACAGCCACCGATCCTGAGCTTAAGCTCGGCGATCAGTCTCGTATCGCTGTCGAGACCATTGACGAAGATGGCTGGTTTGGTAAGAAGTACCGTTATGTCCGTGATTCAGACCGTGACACCTTGTCAGAGCTGGTTCATGCTCTCCCACAATGATTTCGGACAGGCTGTGACGTGATTAACAAAGCTGCCCTTTCATCGAGATAAGGGCAGCGGGTTGGATTTATTCGCTTTTCTTTCCTGTGCTACCGTGGCTGTAACACATTAATTAGGGATTACTATGACTAGACTGCTGCTCGCAGTAACCTTGGTCGTATCAATGGGAACGACAGCGTATTTATGGCTGGATGCACCAGACACGCTGACACATCAAACGACGACCGAACGTGGCCACACACCTTCACCCCCGGATATGCGTGAAGCCGCCTCCTCCCTTCCTGATACCACGCGCCACAAGGCACAAGCTCAACCTGCCGAGCCCGATGTGATGAAAACCTCGATGGCGCCGACACTGAGCTACATTGCCGCCGATTATGCAGAGCAAATCCAGCATCCCGACTACTCGATCCCCATTCCATCAAAACAAAGCCCGTATTTACACTGGAATCAACATATCTCGACCCCAATACCAATTCTCGATGGCTCAGTGAAAGCGGCATTAAAGCTCAACCAATACCGTTACTTTTATCCAGAAAATATCCAAGCCTCACTGGTCACCCCTGCCTCTTTTAATCAGGCGACTTTGTCGGTCATTGATGTCGAGGCTAATCGGGAATTGACCCACCTCGATGTCACAGATACACAGTGGAGCATTGAGCCCGAAGCCGATTGGCCTGTCGAGCTTCGTCTTAAAGCAGCCCTCAGTTTTGATGGGGGCGACGATGTGCTCACCGCCGACTTTCGTCTTTATCAGCCCATTGCGGAAGTGAAAGGGGTGAAGCCAGTTTTCGGCCGCGGGCCGGATATGGTTATCCCGCTCGTTATGGATATCGACAAAGGCGGTATTTATCGGGTACGTGCTAATCTATTTACTGCTGACGATCAACCCGTTGCGGTATTAACCAATAAGACACGCCTCAGTGAGGGCGAGCAAACGCTAGAGCTACGCGCTTTTCGAGCCTCGATGCGTGGCTATGGCGATGAATGGCAACTGAAAGACGTGGTGATTGAGCGTATGTCGGGCTATCCCGGTGAGCGGGCACAATTTGGCATCAGCCCACAGGATCATTATTCACTCGGTGTTTTTGACACCGGACAGTTATCCGACGAGCCCTATCAAATGAGTGAGCAAGAGCGAATGCAGTTGGAATTTCTGCAACGTGCAGCTCAGCAATCTTAGTCGCCCATGAAGGCCTCTGACGCTAACCGTTCACTTTGTTCACGTGCGGTATGAATACACCGACGCACACCCTGAGCGGTATTGGTGCGCTGCCACGCGAGTACAACGTGGCTGACTAACGGCATATCTTCAACCGCGACGACAGCGACATGATCGCTCAGCTGTGTGGTCAATGATTCAGGCACCAAGGCAATCCCAAACCCCGCTGACACCATCGCTGTTGCCGAATGCAATTGCGGCGCTAGCGAAGCATTTGATGGTGCCAGTCCTGCTCCTTTTAATGCGTCCACCAAAGCATCATGTAACCCTGGGCCAATATCACGCGGAAACAGAATAATCGGGTCACCGCCTAATTGTGACAACGTCACGCTTTGCTGCTTAGCAAAGGTATGATTAGCAGGCACCACTAGCTTAAATGGGTCAGGAAACAGCGGCGTGTGCGCCACGTGTTCACTGGCATAACACGGCAGGCGAAGAAAGGCGAGATCGACATCCTGCTGGCGCAAGGTTTCCACCAAAGAAGGCATGGGCAGCTCTATTGGTTGAAAATCAATCTCTGGATGGGCTTGCTGTAATCGCCGAACAAGCTCCAACACGGCTTGGCTCACCACTGTCGAGCTGGCAAACCCAAGCCGAAGCTGATTCCGCTCTCCTCGTGCTACTTGTTTGACCCGCTGCACGGCGTGATCCAACTGCGCCAAGATTTTCACCGCATCATCATAGAGCACCTGACCGGCCGGCGTTAGCGCCACCCCACGCGACAAACGCTCAAACAAAGGCACACCCACCTCTTGCTCCAGCTTTTTAATTTGTTGACTCAGTGGTGGTTGCGCAATGCCCAATTTTTCGGCTGCGCGGGTGAAGTGTCGGCACTCTGCCACCGTTACAAAATACCGTAAATACCTTAGCTCCATGACTCTACCTCTGAGAAGTCTCTGATATTCAGTATCTTACCACGTTTTTTATGTGCCATATCTTTTCGATATCAAAGCCAACCTTTTTTGTATTGGATGCTATTCACGTCAGCTCGCATCATAACTATAGGTTTCACGCAACGAACCGTTTGATTATCAGAACGGTCGTTAAATACGGTTAACGAGGACGCTTTATGAGCACCCAAACCTGCCACTGTGCCGAGCACATTGCGGCCGCCTACGTTGAGCATCACCAACACACGGGTGAAGGCGAAATCTATCAAACCTCCCTGATGAGTGCCTTGATTGATGGCATCTACGAGGGCGACACCACCATGGCCGATCTCCTCAAACATGGCGACTTCGGCCTCGGCACATTCAACCAACTCGACGGTGAGCTCATCGCCTTTGATAAAACCATATTTCAGCTGCGCGGTGATGGTTCGGCACGCCATGCCGACCCGGACCAAAAGACCCCCTTTGCGGTCATGACCTTCTTCAAGCCAGAGATCAGCCAGTTTTTTGATCACCCCATGTCGCGCCAAGAGCTGCATGATGTCATCGATAGCTTGGTGCCAAGCGATAACATTTTTTGTGCGGTTCGTATCGATGGTGCCTTTGAGCATGTGCGCACTCGCACTGTGCCCAAACAAACTCCGCCGTACAAACCTATGCTTGAGGCCATCGCTGCACAACCTGAGTTTCGCTTTGACCATGTTAATGGCGTGATTGCTGGTTTTCGCAGCCCACAATATACCCAAGGGATCAATGTCGCTGGCTATCACGAGCACTTTATCACTGACACACGCCAAGGCGGTGGCCATGTCCAAGACTACGAATTGGCTTGTGGCACCTTGCAAATTGGACGGGTCTCTAAACTGGTCATTGATCTTCCGACCAATGCCAGCTTTCTCGGCGCGAATTTAACGCCGGACAACATACACGCCGCTATCGAACAAGCAGAAAAATAATATCACCTCCCATTGGGAGGCAACCTCACGAGGAGCCCAGCATGACTACAAAAACACAGTGGGACAATGGCGCACAACTGATCGCAAATCACCTAGAGCGCCAAGGTGTGGAATACATTTTTGGTATTCCTGGTGCCAAAATCGACCGTCTCTTTGACGCGGTTGAAGACACCAACATTAAGATGATTCCCGTTCGTCACGAGGCGAATGGTGCCTTTATGGCAGGCGTCGTCGGCCGTCTAACCGGTAAGGCGGGTGTGACTATGGTGACCTCTGGCCCAGGCTGTGCCAACTTGGTCACCGGTCTGGCAACCGCAACCTCAGAAGGCGATCCCTTGGTCGCATTAGGGGGCGCCGTAAAACGGGCCGATCAACAAAAACAAACCCACCAAAGCCTTGATACCGTGAGCGTATTCCGCTCCGTCACCAAATACAGCGCCGAGGTTCAAGCCAGCACTGCTGCGTCTGAGATCCTTGCCAATGCCTTCCGCTCAGCAGAAAGCGACCGCCCCGGCGCTGCCTTTGTCAGTCTGCCCATGGACATTCTCAACGAACGCGTTGAAAGTGATATCCTCGCACCGACCTTCCCCGCGCAGCCCGGCATGGCAGATACGCGAGCCATCAGCGAAGCGGCCAATAAAATCAAAGCGGCGAAAAATCCGGTGTTCCTTCTAGGTTTGCAAGCCAGTCGCCCCGAGAATGCCGCCGCTATTCGTACTCTGCTTAACCGTACCCAATTACCCGTTCTCGGCACCTATCAGGCGGCAGGTACTGTTGATATCAGCTACTACCAGCGCTTTGCGGGTCGGGTGGGTTTGTTCAACAACCAGCCCGGCGATCTATTGCTCGCAGATGCAGACCTTATCATCACCATTGGCTTTAGCCCGATTGAATACGACCCTGAACTTTGGAATACCCAACACACAGACATCGTGCATATTGATGTCGAGCCTGCGGAAATCGAGCATTACTATCGCCCCAGCGTTGAGCTCGTTGGCCAAATTGAGCCTACCCTGAAAGCTCTCACCGAGCAGCTCGATCATCACTGGCTGATGCCGTCTACCACCGTCGATGTGCTCGAGGAAGTCGCCCACCAACGCCAAGCGATCCGTACCTACAGCCAATCACACCAAGAGTTTGCTTTGCATCCGTTACACCTAATCAAAGTGATGCAGGATGTGATCACCCCAGACACAACCTTGTGCTTGGACATGGGTAGTTTCCACATTTGGATTGCCCGTTACCTCAACTGCTTCCGTTCCCGTCAATTGTTGGTCTCGAACGGTCAACAAACCATGGGCGTCGCCCTTCCTTGGGGAATTGGTGCTAGCTTGCTCAATCCCGATCGCAAAGTGGTGTCCGTTTCCGGAGACGGTGGGTTTATGCAATCGAGCATGGAGCTTGAAACTGCTGTGCGCCTCAAATGCAACTTGCTACACATTATTTGGGTGGACAACGCCTACAACATGGTAGAGATGCAAGAGGTCAAAAAATATCAGCGCTTTTCCGGTGTGAAATTCGGCCCGATTGACTTTAAAGCCTACGCCGAGGCGTTTGGTGCTAAAGGCTTTGCGGTCACTCGCCAAGAAGAGCTCGCCAGTCAATTAAAACAAGCCATGGACACCGAAGGACCCGCAGTGATCGCAATTCCTGTTGATTACAGTGACAACTTCAAGCTGATGGCCCCGCGTGAGGCCGGCAGTATGGATCCGGTATTTGCTTGATCAATCAGATAAAAAGGAGAACACAATGAAAGGTATTAACCAAAAAGTCGCATTGATTACTGGCGCAGCCAACGGCATTGGCGCAGCCATTACCGACCGCCTCTATCAAGAAGGTGCCAAAGTGGCCATTGCAGACTGGAACCAAGCGGCATTAAATGACACTGCAGCAAAATACGATGCTGATCGCGTCTTGAAGCTCTCTGTCGATGTGTCAGATCCAAAAGCGGTAGAAGCGATGATTCAAGACGTCGTGTCTCACTTTGGACAGCTAGATATACTAATCAATAACGCTGGGGTGCATACGCCTGGTTCGGTCATTGACGGCACTCTGGCTGACTGGGAGAAAGTATCAGGGGTAGATATTGATGGTGTGGTTTTTTGCGCCAAATACGCCATGCCTGAGTTAATTAAAACCAAAGGTTCAATGGTAAACACGGCATCAGTATCAGGCCTAGGCGGTGATTGGGGCGCGGCTTTTTACTGTGCCGCCAAAGGCGCCGTTGTGAACTTGACACGTGCCATGGCACTCGATCACGGCCTTCAAGGCGTGCGCATTAATGCCGTCTGTCCTAGCTTGGTCAAGACCAACATGACCAATGGCTGGCCTGAATCGGTGCGGGAAAAGTTCAATGAACGTATCGCACTAGGTCGTCCGGCAGAGCCTGAAGAAGTCGCGTCTGCGGTCGCATTTCTTGTCAGTGACGATGCATCATTTATTTCCGGTGTTAACCTCCCCGTTGATGGCGGCGCCACCGCCTCGGATGGTCAACCCAAAATCGTCTGAGAAATCACCAAGCGTCGCGATGCGTCCGTGTTATCGGGCGCTTTTTTCATGGCGCACTGTCAGTCCACGCGCTGCGAGCGCGCGAGCTGTTAAGCCAGATGAAAATCAATCACAAACAACGGGGGACGTTCTGGGTAGATTTGCAAAATCAGCGCCTTCAGCTCAGTCAACGACATTCCCTCTTGTTCCGCATGGCGAGCATTAATGTCCTCGAAAGCAAGCGGAGCAACGCTGTCGATCACAATGTCACACACATAATCATCGGTTTCTAGCTGATGTACCGCGACGCGCGAACCGGGTTGATAGTGACTTTCGGATTCATCACGAATGGTGAYGGTTTTAACACCGGCGGCCACCATGGGCGTTAAGGTGGAGAAAAATGTGATTTTGGTCGGGGCAGTCATGTTGTGTTCTTCCAAAACTGTGGTGGCCTATGTGCGATACAATTAAAAAAGCCCGCGCGCGACTGCACACGGGCTTTTCATGCCTTGCGACGTTACGCCATCATCGGCACCAATACAAGCGTGCCAATAATCACAGTAATTAACCCGCAAAGCACCGGCACCGAGGTGCGTTTAACCACCTCAAACGGGCTGAGTTTTGCCATCCCTGATGTCGCCACAATTACTCCCGACACAGGCGAAACCGTACGGCCTAAATTAGACGCTTGCAACATGGGGATAATCAAAAACGCTGGGTTAAGCCCCATCTTCGCGGCTAACGAGGGCGCGAGTTCAACAAACGCATAGAAAGGCGCATTACCCGAGCCGGTCGCAATTGCTGCCGCGACAGTGAGCAAGGTTAGCAACATCATCAGCGCGATGCCGCCGGCGCCGGCGCTTTCCGCCAAGCCCAATAAGTTGTCTATCGCACCAATCGACATCAAGCCTTGGGCGAATACACCAGCAGCCACCAACAGCATCACGACGCCTTTAAAGGCGTCCGCCATGCCCTCATAACAAGCATCGAGATCTTCTAGCGTTCTTCTGCCATCAAATTTTTTGGTCGCAAAGTCCACCAATGCCCCCAAGAAGATCGACAAGACCACGATGGTATAAATATCAAGATACAGCCCCTTGATGGTTTGCCCATTGAACAGGAACACCCCAATAATGGGTAAAAACGGTAACACTGCGTAATAAGCAGGCGCGTGGGTTTCTATCTCAGAGACATCCACACGTTCCATCGGCGTGTTTTCTTTTTTATCCAAATATTTATTCCAAAAGTACGCCGCTGCTGCCATCACGATGATCGCACAAATAGAGACCGGCAATACGGTTTCGACCGCAAACACATGGAGAGGCAACCCGGATTTTTCCGCCGCAATCACCACATCCCCCGACGTAGGTGACAAGATAATGGCAGCGGGAGAGGCACACACCGCGGTGGCGGCAGGACGAGAAATGCCCATCGCGGTCATCATCGGGAACAAGGTTGCCATCAGAAGGACACCTAACCCAGTTGCAGAGCTGACAGCCAGCGACATCAAACACGCCACGATGTAAGCCGCTACGAGCAGCACATAAGGTGACTTAATCACCGAGAGTGGCTTAGAGAACTGTTTCACCACCACATTGTTGGCACCAATGTGCGACATATAGGCCGCAAAGCCACACAACAACATAATTTGCATCCCAAGGCCGCCACCCCGGTATTGCAGCATGTATTTCACGTATTCAAGCGAGTCGGTAAACAGGTTGCCCGTCGACGTTAATTTAGCCGGCAGCACACTGTGTCCGATTAACCCGGTGATAATCAGTAATAAAATCCCTGCGGTTAGCAAGGTACTTGCAGCACGATAACCTTTGACAATGAAGTAGCCCACAGCCACTGTTACAACGAGCCCAATGAGCAGTTCTAGCATAATTCACTCCGCCAGATGATAAAGATAAAAGAATTGGATGGAATTTACTCAGCTCACTGTACTAAACCCCTGCCTGTAGCACGACAAGAACCAACCCCGAGCTTGATTTAAGACAAATAAAAAGCCGCCTCTCAATAAAAGGCGGCTTGGCGATCACAGTTTGTCTTGGTTAAGTCATCGGCTAGTGGTGAAGATCAAAGCGGTCAGCGTTCATCACTTTCACCCACGCCGCCACGAAATCGTGTACGARCTTGGCTTGGTTGTCATCTTGCGCGTAAAACTCAGCATAAGCGCGTAAAATAGAGTTTGAACCGAACACTAAATCAACGCGACTTGCCGTCCACTTCACCRCACCAGAGTCGCGCGCAATGATTTCATAGCGGTTGCGGCCGACGGGTTTCCATTGATACGCCATGTCTGTCAGATTGACAAAAAAGTCATGACTTAGCTGCCCCACTCGGTCAGTCAGCACACCTTCCGACGCACCGCCATAATTGGTCCCCAGTACGCGCATACCACCCAGCAATACTGTCATTTCAGGGGCCGTGAGTCCCATCAATTGGGCACGGTCGAGCAGTAACTCTTCAGGCTGAACGGTGTAGTCTTTTTTCAGCCAGTTGCGGAATCCATCTGCAACCGGTTCTAGCACCTCAAACGAAGCCACATCGGTTTGTTCAAGCGTGGCATCACCACGACCGGGCGCAAATGGAACGTCGACGGGGAAGCCAGCCGCTTTTGCGGCTTCTTCGATGCCTTGATTGCCTGCTAGCACGACGGTGTCGGCCAAACTAATCTGATGCTTCTGGGCTATATTGCTCAGCACGTTGACTACCTTCGCCAAACGCTCCGGCTCGTTCCCTTGCCAATCTTTTTGCGGCGCTAGGCGGATCCGCGCGCCGTTCGCCCCACCCCGCTTATCGGATTGACGATAAGTCCGCGCACTATCCCATGCGGTCGTCACTTTCTCTACCAGTGTCAGGCCACTGTTGGCAATATCCGCTTTTACCGCCGCGACGTCATAATCGGTGCGTCCTGTCGGTACAGGGTCTTGCCAAATCAAGTCTTCACTTGGCACATCTGGGCCGATGTAACGCGATTTAGGCCCCATGTCGCGGTGCGTCAGTTTGAACCAGGCTTTAGCAAAGGYATCCGCTAACTGCTCGGGATGTTGATAAAAACGCTCCGCAATGCTGCGATAGGTTGGGTCCATTTTGAGTGCCATATCAGCATCCGTCATGATGGGATTACGACGAATAGAGGGGTCTTCCACATCGACAGGTTTATCTTCTTCTTTGATGTCGATGGGCTCCCACTGCCACGCACCCGCTGGGCTTTTCTTCAATTCCCACTCGTAGTTAAACAACAGATAAAAGTAGCCGTTATCCCATTGCGTGGGATGGGTGGTCCACGCCCCTTCAATGCCACTGGTGACCGTATCGCGACCAATGCCACGCGCTTGATGGTTGTTCCACCCTAAGCCTTGCTCTTCAATCGCTGCACCTTCCGGCTCGGGGCCGAGCTGTTCCGCATCGCCATTGCCATGACACTTACCAACAGTATGGCCACCTGCGGTGAGTGCAACCGTTTCTTCATCGTTCATCGCCATACGCTCGAAGGTGACACGCATGTCTTGCGCGGTTTTAAGCGGATCGGGATTGCCATCCACCCCTTCTGGGTTGACATAAATCAGCCCCATCATCACCGCTGCCAATGGGTTTTCCAGATCGCGTTCACCAGAGTAGCGGCTGTTTTCAGCATCACTTGGCGCCAGCCATTCTTTCTCTGCGCCCCAGTAGGTATCTTTCTCAGGGTGCCAAATATCCTCGCGGCCAAATGCAAATCCATAGGGTTTTAAGCCCATCGATTCATACGCCATCGTCCCCGCCAGCAAAATTAAATCTGCCCAGCTTATTTTGTTGCCATATTTTTTCTTAATCGGCCACAACAGGCGGCGGGCTTTATCGAGATTGGCGTTATCCGGCCATGAGTTTAAAGGCGCAAAACGCTGGTTACCGGTCGCACCGCCACCGCGGCCGTCGGCAATACGATAGCTCCCCGCGGAGTGCCATGCCATGCGGATCATCAAGCCGCCATAATGTCCCCAGTCGGCGGGCCACCAAGACTGACTCTCGGTCAGTAACGCTTTCACATCCTTTTTTAATGCATCGATATCGAGAGTTTTAAGCGCGGCGTGATAATCAAAATCATCATCAAAGGGGGAGGTTTTACTGTCATGTTGATGAAGAATGTCGAGGTTTAGCGCGTTTGGCCACCAGGTTTTGTGTGCCATCGCTTCCGAGGTTTTGCTGCCGTGCATGACAGGGCACTGCCCTCCCGACGTTGAGCGTTGTTGAGACATTGCTTTCTCCTTGCTCTTATTGTTCGACAAGCTTTCTTCACAGCGAATCAGCTTGCGCATTGCGTTAATAGGCAATCAGGCGAAGTGTCTGATTGTCCCGACTAATACAACGTTAATAGGCATTAGACATCCGCGCTAATCTGTTTTGCCAATTACTGTGATTGCTGACACCAGAGTTACCAGTCAGCATACGCTTAATGCCACACCGCTAATGCATTGATAAATAGACACTCCTTTTCCTAACACCTTGTATGGCCACCAAAACACAATGGCAGCATGACTTCGTCAAATCGACATCAAGAAAAAGGCATTATATTTCAGTGTTTAGCGATTAAACTCCATCCCCCACAGAGAATTGTCTTCATCGACTGATGGAAAATAAAACAAAGCAAGCTAGCCTAGTTTTGCAGGCAGAATTTTGTTGTTGCCCTAAGCGATTGAAGCTCACTCAATCACGATTCACATTGTCGCAATTAGGAACACAATTATGAACGCTTCAGATGCACAAAACCTGACATCTCAATTTGATACTTGGTTGAATAGCCACCAAAGTTTGGTCTCTAACCAACTGCAGCACAGCGCGCTCTTTGCGGTACCACGCGATGGCGACAGCTCAGTATCTGGTCAAAATACCATCGGTGCCGGTAAAAATGCGCAAACGGAATCAGCGCAAGGTAAGAAATTGGATGATGCCATTAGCGCTGGCAATCACAGTGAAATTGTTCGCTTGCTCACCGAGTCTACCGGTAATGCGGTATCGAGCATTTTAGGCTTAGCTCAAAGCCGCACCGGCTGGAATCCGCTGGACCCAGATAATGACAAGAATGCCGAAGGGTTTCAGGAGTTTGTGAGCTCCATTCTTAAAGTGCCCTTTTTTAATGTCACCCAATCAGAGCGCACCACGGTGCATTACGAAGAAGAGAACTACAACTCTCTGATTGATAAAGTCGTTGGCCTCTATGACGGAATCACTGAGCAAGATGTTCCGCTGATTAAAAACAGTATTGTGAACCTTGCCAAGGCGTGTACTAGCCGAGTGAATACCCAAAACACCAAAACCTTGTTTGTCCAAAACACCATGAACGCGACTGGGACGGACATTGTCGTCGGTATTCAGCAAACCTTTATGATGATGGAGCGCAGTCACAGCTCAGGTAAAGGTGCGCCTAAAGATCAGTACAAAACTGAGATCACTGTGAATGTGATGGAACTGACCTTTAAAGGTGGACTGTGGAATGAAAGTGCGGCGGAGAAGCTCGCCGATAAATTTGTGAAAAGCTGGGATGACTGGCTGGATGGCACCACAACACCCGCTTCACCGAGCGCGGACCAAATTCAGTTCTGCTTTGGTCCGGCACATCGCGCACGTCAAAAACAAGAAGCGGACGCGATTAAGTAATCATCCTCTGCTCCCTTTATTCAACGGGGGAGTATTGGCCCATCTGTAGACAACACGGCAAGTCGATTGTTGGCTTGCCGTTTTTAATACGCCCACTTACGGTTTTGTAGTACCACACGATAACCGTCCAGATCTTCAAAGGTACGCCCGTCTTTATCCCAGTAGCTATTGTAACTCGGCACAGGTTTAAACCCAGCGGCTTCAATTTGTTGACACGCAGTCTGCCATGCAGCGTGATCCGGCAAGTAAAAGACCAACAGGTTTTCCTGTGACGGTGCTGGACCGACATGGGTGCCGCGATGATGGGTAAATTCAAGGTGATAGTTATGATGTGGGTGACCAATAATGGCGCCATCAAAATCATTATGGCCAGAAAACGTCGCCAATAGCTCAAACCCCAGCCCATCGCAATACATGTTGGTAATGTCGGCCAAATTGTCGGTGGGTCGTGCCACCCGCATCACGGTGTTTTTATCAATCATTGTGCTGGCTCCTCCGGCTCGCAATTCAATGTTTGCATCATGGTGATAGAGTCTGGGGTAAACCCCAGCGCATGGTAAAACGCCTGCGCATCCTGATTAAACGTCATCACTTCTAGTTTAATCACAGTGGCATGATTGTCTTTCGCCCATTGGGTACAGGCCGCCATTAACGCTTTACCTGCACCGGTTCCTCGCGCATCACGGTCAACCACAATGGTATTCACATGACACATGGGATCGTCGACCAGATGAGGAATGTGTTCAAACGACTCCAGCCTTGCCGACAAAAAGCCAATCACTTTGTTTTGATGCTCTGCCACCCAAAAGTACTTATCCGCTTCTTGCAGCGCTTGCTGCAAAAACGCCCGACCGCTTGAGCCAGGCGTTGCAAACAGATGCGGCGCATGTTGATAGTGCATGTCACCAATTTGTACATTCAGGGCGAAGATGGCATCCAAGTCCTCAACCGAGGCACGTCTCACTTGCATCCTTGTGTTCCTTTTCAAGTCTTGGGGTGTTCTGGCTCTCAACCGCCTGATGCAATTGTTTAGTCAAACTACCACACTAGATAATGGCCGATAAATCAGACTGATGCAGTGACTCTACCCACACCCTTGAAAGGAAACGTCCACTACTCGACGACTTGTGTCATGCCTGCCAAGTGGTGCCAATAGCCGTTGCAATCGTGGTTGAGCGGTTGCGGGTTATTGCCTGCTTGGTTAGCACGGAACTTGTCTACCCAGCGCAAGGTGTCAAGCGACAGTGGACTTAACCGCACCACGTCCACCAGTCCTTGCATCGACGGTAAATCGTTAATGAGATTGGTGCACTGCCCGGACTGGGTTTGAATGCCGTTCAGCACAAATACGGCCTGACCCTCTTGTGATTCCGTTAACCGCCCATTGGGATAGTTGATACAGCACAGTTCGCAGTCATCTTTGGCGCGGTTTTCTGAGCGCGCGGTAAAACAGCGTGCTGAATAAGCCAGTGGTAAGTAACCATAGCCAGTCACCTCCACCTCAAACCGGTCGCGAATACCCAGTGCATCGCAGCCGTTTAACATATTCACCAGCCAGTCGCGCGAAAGTTCCACCGGCATCACCCAGCGCGTCATGCCAAGGTCAACAAATTGCTTCAGTGTTTGTGGGTTATAGCAATTGATGGCGGACCCAACCACAAAGGGCTGCCGACGCTCACTTAAAAACTGCACCGCGCTCACGTCATTCGCTTCAATGCGAATATCATCGTTGTCGCAATAGCGTTTCAGCATGCTCAGCTCTGAGGGCGCTTCAATCAGCGCCATGGTCGAGAGCACCACTTGTTTGCCAGATTGGACCAGCTCACGCGCGAGCCCGATCCAGTCTTTGGTTTTCAGCTCTCGCCGCTTGGCACAGACAGTTTCACCGAGATAAATCACATCGGCTTGGCTGTCAGCCGCTGCTTGATAAAAGGCTTCAACCTCAGCCTTAGGCCAGTAATACAGGATCGGCCCGAGAGAAAATTGCATCATAATTCCTTATTGCCACTTGCGATGGTAAGCGCCTAAACTGGTTTGCACCCCTTCAGAAAGACTATCGAGCGAGTGCGCCCAATCCGGCGCAATATCAAATGCCTCGGGGTTTGCGATACAGCGATCAATCGCTTGACGCCATACCCGTGCAACTTGCTCCACATACGCAGGGCTGCGCTGACGACCTTCGATTTTGACCGATTTGATCCCGGCGCGATAAAGTTCAGGCAGGACACTTAAGGTATTCAAACTGGTGGGCTCTTCCAGTGCGTGATAGCGGTTGCCATCGACACAGAAACGACCTTTGCAAAGGGTGGGATACCCCGCTTTTTCATCAGCTTGGTACCGATCAATCAAGACCCCGTTTAAGCGCGACTCCAGCCCTTGCTCAGTATCTTGCCAGCGCACGAATGCGGCCGGTGAGCAAGCGCCCACGGTATTGGGCGATTGGCCGGTAAGATAAGATGATAAATAGCAGCGCCCTTCGGCCATAATGCACAAGCTGCCAAAGGCAAATACCTCTAAGTCGACATCGGTATCGCGTGCTAGTTGTTTAACCTGATGAATAGACAGCACCCGCGGCAATACCACTCGCTTAACGCCATATTGCTGCTGATAAAAGCGGATCGCCCCAGCGTTAGTGGCAGATGCTTGCACGGAAAGGTGTATATCCAAATCGGGATAGGTGTTGGCGGCGTAATCTAAACAAGCCATATCGGCAAGGATCAGCGCATCGGCACCATTACCAGCGGCGCTATCAATCGCATATTGCCAGCGACGCCAACCATCAGGATGGGCAAAGGTATTAATGGCAACGTGCAAGTCTTTGCCGTGGTCATGTACATACTGACTGGCACGCTGCAATTTGCTGTCGGTAAAGTTCAGCCCCGCAAAATGGCGCGCATTGGTGTCATCTTTTAAGCCGACATACACCGCATCGGCGCCATGTTCGATCGCTTTTTTAACCGCCGGAATATTGCCCGCCGGACAAAGGAGCTCCATAACATTGCATTCCATTTTATGATTGTCCGGCTAAGATAAGGGCGTTGCCAGTGTGGGGGATTGATGTGTATCAAGCACACTTCTCCATGATGACAAAAATCGCGATAAATGACGCTGTTGGCAAAAAAACTCCTCTCATTTTTGACTCGGATCCAATGGCGTAGCATTCAACCTCTCTACTCTAGTGGCATTCAACCATTGGCACCAAAGGAAAGCCTAATGCTCGTTAACCCAATCACCCAACAACCCCTTAGTCTTCCAATGCCCCAACCAAACCTGATTACACCGGGGCTAAAAGCGATCACTCAATTACCACAAGGACTGCAAGCTCAGGTGCTAACGAAGGTCATGAATACCGCTTTTGCGGTGCCGCTGGCAGAGGACGAGTTCGATTTTCTTGCTGGCCGCACTATTCGCATTGGATTGCGCGATCTCAACGCCAATTGGTTCGTGTCGCTCAACGAGAACAACCAATTATTGGTGCGTTTATCGGGGAAAGAAGACGCCAGTATCGAGGGAGATTGGTTAGCGTTTTTGAAAATGGCGACTCACTATTGCGATCCGGATACGCTGTTTTTCCAGCGCCAACTCAGTATCAGTGGTGATACCGAGCTCGGGCTGCATGTGAAAAACTTACTTGATAGCCTCGAAATCGATACCCTACCCAAACCACTGGCACGCTCACTGACGTTAAGCCATCACTACCTCACTAAACTCGCGTTGTAGTGCACGAGCGGCTGGGGTTGCAGACGCCCAGTCGCCTATTATATAGTCTTATTTCCTTTCTTTAGCGGAGTCTGTGCCAATGAACAACTAACACTCATTACACCGTTTTTATATTCGGTATCTTGGGGTTAGTCGGTATTCATGGTCACTGGGCTTACGTTTTCTCTGTAGCTAAACGGTCTCTACGCAGGTTTTCTGTGTAGCACATACCGCCGCCCCTTTGTGTTGCTTTACATAAAGGAGGCCTTATGCCTTACCTTATTACACATGATCTCAGCGTGACACTGCCCGATGGGCGAGTCTTATTTGAGCCTATCTCTATCACCTTTGAGCACGGCCCCATTGGCCTTGTGGGTGACAATGGCACCGGCAAATCACTACTCCTCGCGCTACTGGCGGGCCATACGTTGCCATCCGCGCAAGGAATTCATTATTCAGGCCATGTACAACGCGATGGTGATATTGCTTACCTATCGCAACATATTACCGCGCCAAAGACACAAACATTGGCTGAAGTACTGGGCATTGCCGAACAGCTTCATGCGTTGGCGGCCATTCGAGCTGGAAGCATCGACCCAACGCATTACGAGCGCGTAAATGATGACTGGGATATCGCTGAACGCTATCAGGCAATACTGACCCAGTTGGGTATTGATGCCGCTTTATCAGCGCCTTTGCATGAGCTTAGCGGTGGCCAATTGACCTTGTTGAGTTTGTATCGCGTCTTTCACTCCCAAGCGCATATCGTATTACTCGACGAACCGAGTAATCATCTTGACCGAACCGCACGACATAAGCTCGTAAGCTGGATCGAAAACTATCCTGGGTTAGTGATCACGGTGAGTCACGACCAACAGTTACTTCGCCATATGCGAGCTATCTATGCATTAACACCACAAGGTATCGCAAAATACACGGGCAACTATGACGAGTTCGTTCGCGCGCAACAGCAAGAACAGGAGGCACTCATCGCGAAACGAACGCACCTCAATAAACAGCACAAACAGGTATTACGTCAACAGCAACAGAGTGCTGAGAAGGCACAGAAGCGCGAATCAAAAGGTAAACAATTACGTAAAAAATCCAGTCAGGCAAAGTCGATTCTGGATGGCCAAAAAGAAAGTGCGCAAGACGCTAAGTCTCGAGCGAAAACACAATTTTCTCAGCAACTTAAGCGTTACCAAAAGCAACTCGACGCGCTGGATACGCAGCTTCCGGAAAACAACCCAACGTTGTATATGCATCACTCCGAGCCAATGAAACGGCGACGACTTATAAAAGCCACCCAGTGTCAGTTGCCATTCGGACACCCTGAACCACTTGATTGGTCTGTCTACGCGGGAGAGCATTGGCTACTAACAGGGCAAAATGGGGTAGGAAAATCCACGTTACTGCGAACGTTAATGGGTCATCACGCGCCTGTTAGCGGCTCAATCGACGTTATCGGTGACTGTGTGTATTTAGATCAACACTTCTCACTACTGGATCCCAAACAAACACTGCTATCTTGTTTGCGCCATCATAGCGACTTGTCAGAGTCGGATGCTCGAACCTGCCTTGCTAGCTTAGGGTTACGTGGCGACCGCGTTTATCAAACGATTGATAGTTTAAGCGGTGGCGAGAAGATGAAAGTGGCGATGTTAGCGGTATCTCACCAGCACGCCCAGCCACTATTACTGTTGGATGAGCCGGACAATCACCTCGACATCTCAGCCAAACACGCACTGGTCGACGCGCTTAATCATTATCAAGGTGCCTATATATTGGTCAGCCATGACGATGCCTTTATTGATGCGCTGCATCTGACCCATCAATGGGAGCTTGGATATCATGCTGCCAGCAGCTTGCCAAGTGATCGATAAAGTGGCGCACGACAGGCTGTTGATAACTACGCGATAAATAGACCGCCCACAGTGCGCTGGGCGGTAAGCGATAATCGGTCAGCAAGGGTATTAATTCCCCTTGCTTCACACAGGGAAAGTGGCGCCCACCGTCGCCAACGTATCGGTGTGGCCTACTAATCCAAGCTCATTGCCCAGCGTGCTCACCCGCCAACCAAGGTTGCGTGAGTGAGACCGTCTGGGCATCAAAATCAATACAGGCTTGAGCCCCCAAAGGTATGGTTAACATCGGATGCGTATGGCAACTGTCAAAACCATCAACCACAGCGAGCGGCTGGCCATCGAGTATTTCTTCAAGAACATCATAAGTTGAACGTCCCGTTCCTTTGTCATCAAACAGCTCATGTTTACCAAGTAACACCGCGCCGACCGAATCAAACACTCCGGCCAGTTTTAGGTGTGCGAGTGAGCGCTCGACCGTGGCAATATCAAGCAAAGAGTCCTCAATCAGCAGAATATCGCCTGTTTCAATCGCTGGCATATAAGGCGTTCCCCAGATCCCATTCAGCGTATTGAGATTGCCTCCAATAATACGCCCATTTACCTGACCTTTACCCATAAATTGCCATGCATTCTCATAGGTCGGTTTTGCCTCTGTCTGTTCGCCCCAATCGACCATGACATCCGTCCATTGGACAGGCATCTTATAGATCATGGGCAGCGTTACATTCTCAGTTGTTACCGCTCGAAACGCGTCAAAGGTTTCATCGACCAGTGGCGGGAACTCCCCAAAAGACGCCACTAAGGCTGGTCCATAAAACGTGATTAATCCTGTTTGGGCATAGATACCGAGCAGTAAAGCAGTGAGGTCCGAATAGCCCACGATAATCTTAGGATCACCAGCCAAGGCGGCGTAATCGATGTAGGGAAGTAAAGCATTGCTGTTCATTCCGCCAATCGTCGACATGATGCAGCGCACATTCGGATCACGGATGAGCTGGTTGAGCTCTTCCGCACGCGCCTTGATCGAGCCTGAGCGATAGTGATCCGATTGTCCGGTCAATGCCCCCGCCTTAAGATCAAAGCCTTGTGCGTTGACATAGTCCACCGCGCGTTCAAACCGTTGGGGCGCAAATACGGTGGCAGGAGATGATGGCGAGAAAAAGCCAACTGTCTCGCCTTTTTTAAGAGGAGGTGGCAGTAACATATTGTCTTCCTTGATATTTAATCTCCCCACCATTAAATCATCTGGACAAGACAGTCACAATATTCGCCGATTAATCGTTGTGAGGCGTACTGATAGTCTGACATTTTTTTGGATATCGCTGTTGCAACTGCCAAGCGGTGGCTACGCCGACGATACCGCCCCCAACGACCACAAAATCGTACGCCATTAGCTACTCCTTTCGTCACCCGTTAATCGGTCACGTCCAGAAAATAATACTGGCTAACGTCGTAAATAAAACCAAAAGATTCAAAAAGATGATGAGCGGCATGGTTGCTTTGATGGGCTTGTAGCAATAAGCAAGCGGCTTGGCGGGCACGAGCCTCCTTGAGAGCGTGCGAGATTAATGCCCGTGCGATACCTTGTCCCCGTGAATCCGGCTGCACGTACAAATCGTTAATAATTAAGCCACGGCGCGCCCTCGCCAGTGAATACAAAGGCGTTAGGTGGACAAATCCCACCATGGAAGATCGGTAAGAAGCGGTCAATATACAAGTATCTTGCTCATGCAACCGCTGCTCAGTAAACGCCCTTGTTTGACTGAGCGGCGGACGAATCGCGAGCCAGCGCTGGTACTGGTCAAATAACACCATGAGGGCGTCTAGATCATTTAACTCCGCTTTTGCTATATGCAACATTCTTTCTCTACCGCAGCGCTATGGTTACTTTTCAGTGTAAGCGCCGTCGCGACGTTCTGCTGCCAACACCTCAACAGACGAGCATAGAGAGCAAAATGTATTTCTTCACACTACGTTGAAATCGCCCACAGTATCTGGGTTGATATGAACACCAACATAAAAAGTTATAGTGCATAAAGTGCGATAAATAAGGCGGCTAAACGCCGCCTCAGTATATGCCGACCCCTGCACGGATATAGGATCGTTTGGCTAAGTCCGTATTGTGTCGTGTTCTGATTACGCTATTGAGCGGGTGCGATACCACTTTACTGTAACAGGCGCGAGCTCTTTTAACGCGTTACGCACCATGATAAATGGCACTTTGATGAAGTAGAACGACATCAAAACCATCATCATAGGATCCGCATAAACCGCATAATCCGACCAAGGTGAATGCGCCACTAACCAAGCACCTAAAAAGCCCAAGGTGACTGCGAGACTTAATAAGGTGTCCATTTGCCACTGGCGCGATTCCGCCTCCACCAACTGGCTTTGCCCTGTTTGGTTTTTGTGTGCAATCATCCACCATCCGTAACCACAACCCACTACGTTGACAATACCAAACAGCACCGCCAATGAAGGGTTAACCGCACGCCCACCCTCGACTAAGGACGAGACTGCTTCATACAGAGAATAACTTACCAGCAGCAAAATCACGGCGCCTTTAATGGCGACAACAAGCGGTGTCAGCAGCGCACGTGTGATCGGCCTTGCGTAACGCGAGTGGATATACCACGACGCGCCCAGTGACAACAAAGTTAACACTAGACTAATCAACGAGTAGATACCGTCGAACATAATCACTAAAGAGCCAGCAATCCATCCAACGGCAAGGCCGGCGATGGCAAACCCCAATGCGAGAAGGGCCGAAAACACTAATACTGACTTTTCATTGATCACGTTTTGAGAAGACATAAAACACCAAAAGTAGAAAACACGCACATATTCTTGGTGCTACTGCGCCGCTTTACAAACACGAACTTGCTGACATTTTCACCACCCTGCTAAGGTAAAAATAAAAGGCGTTTTATTTCAATAGCTTATTCATGAAATCAACTGTCAATATTTCTGACAGTGAGTGTTCTAAACAAATTTTAGTTATGAGATAGCGCTAAATCGCATTTTGCTTGCATATAACTTTTACGCATACTAAATCTAAATTTAGATTCTTTATGGACTAAAAAGATGAGAAAAGGCGTGTTACTCGCGGCAATTAGCTTGCAGCTTTTCCTCGCGATGACCAGCACAGGATGGTGGCAGTTTGGTGCGGCACTCAGTGCGTTTCTGTTGGTCGCGGTATTACGTTTGCCTCAGGACACGCCGCATGAGTGAACCTGAGGCAACGACGGAGACTAGGCAGCTAGCAGCAGCCAAGCAAGCGATGTACAGGAGATAATCACCCACAGCGCGACACCAAACAATAAGGGTTTGGGGCCTGCCGTGCGTAGCTGGGTGACAGAAATACTGCAGCCGATTAAGAATAAACACACCACTAATACTTGCTTTGAGATGGCGAAAATCACCTCATAGATGGGTTGCGCTTGGACAAAGACATCACTGATACCAATCGCTAGACAATAAAAAACGATAAAGTAAGGAATCGTGATTTTTTTAGCGTGGCTGCGAAACATGAGTGCGCTGACAAACGCCACAGGCACAATCCATAATGCGCGCGCAAGTTTGAGGGTGGTCGCAGTGGTTAGTGCTTGCTCACCATAAGCGGACGCCGCGCCCACCACCGATGATGTATCATGAATCGCGATCGCCGCCCAGGTTCCAAACGTGTGCTGATCTAAGCCCAGCGCATGCCCTACCATGGGAAACACAAACAGCGCCAATGAATTCAACACAAACACCGTGCCTAACGCGAGACCAATTTGTTTATCATCCGCATTGATAGCGGGCGAGACAGCTGCGATTGCACTGCCGCCACAAATGGCAGTGCCTGAGGCAATCAGATGACCAGTCTTTTTATCCAGCCCCATAAGTTTGCCCAGTAATGTGCCAAAAATCAGCGTGCCTGCAATGGTGGCAATAATCAGCCCTATCCCATCGCCTGTCACGGCGAGCGCCTCTTGCAGCGGGATACCAAACCCCAGACCCACAATCGAATAAGCCAGTAACTTTTTGGTGATTTTCGTGAGCGGAATTGCACTTGGCACCCAGCCTAGGGAGGTCAGCAAAAAACCCAATACCAATGCAATCGGCGAGCTCACCCAAGGGGTTAAACAGGCTAACACAGCCAATGAAAAAGGAAGATAACGCGTGTATGCGGTCATAATGATGCTCGGTGAAATTCAGTGACGGCATTGTAGCGCTCAGTGATTGTTCAGAAAATCTTAAACTTTTTAACCTGGGTTAATTTTTGCTTAACCTATATGGCAACCTATTGAAAAACCACTTATCGAGCCGCGTATTTAGAAATCAAACAAGTAGTTGGTAATGCTATCACTCAGCCATTGGATCCCAGGATGCTCGGCCATCCCTGAGGCGGTGAATAGGCAGTAGTCTTCTTGGGTTAAGCCATAGGTGTGTTTGATCACCGCTAAGCGCTGTTCTCGTAAGTATTGCCGGATCAGCGGCTCAGGCAACACGCCCCACGCTTCTTCTTGTAAGATGGTATTGAGCATATATTCAAAGCTCGAAAAGCCAATATAACGGCGTGAGAAAGGCTGCAGCTCGGGATTGTCTTTTTCATTGAGATAGACCATTACCGCTTGCATGGCATTACGCAGTTGATCATCACTGACCCGACGCAGTCGACTCAACGGGTGCTCGCTGTTGCACACCGACATCATGCGAATTTTACCCAACGGCTGATAGTTGATGCGCGGATCGTCAATGCGCTCGTAGTCCACTCCAAACGCAAAGTCGACTTGTTGGGTTTCAACCAAATTGGCCAAATCACCGCTCGAGGCCAAGACTAGGTTGAAGGACGTCGCCGTAAAGCGCTTATTGAGCTGATGCGCCCAGTCCTGCCAAAGCTGATCGGGGATCGCATCATCACGCGCGATCCATACTTCGGCATTAAAGCCCGCGTTCGCTTGATCGCACGTACGACGAATGCGGGCCGCGGTGACCGATATACTCTCGAAATCTTTGTACACAGCTTTGCCGATTTCCGACAGTGTCAGACGGTTACCAGTGCGATCGAACAACTCAGCGTTAAGTGATTGTTCTAGCGCTTTAATCGCCATGCTCAACCGTGAACGATTCACATCCAGCTGACGTGCAGCTTCAGACACCGAGCCAGTCTCTGCGACTGCACAAAACGCATCAATTTGGGTTAGATTCATGCCGCCCTCCTCACGCTATCCTACCGGAGCGCGGCAAAGACACAAAGCGCTATTACCGCTTGTCAGCACCCTTGGACTATCGGCGATCATGCATTATTATTAGCGACTTATTGCATATCAGAAGACGCTAAGCTCTCTGTGCTTGAGGCTAGACAGAATAAGAATCGTTTATTTGTGATAGAAGATAGATAGGGATAATGAGAGTGCTATGGTGCCCCGGGCCGGACTTGAACCGGCACAGCGCGAACGCCGAGGGATTTTAAATCCCTTGTGTCTACCAATTCCACCACCAGGGCACACAATCTTTTCAGCCGCTTACGCCACTGTTTTATGTTTGGAGCGACATACGAGGTTCGAACTCGTGACCTCGACCTTGGCAAGGTCGCGCTCTACCAGCTGAGCTAATGTCGCTTATTTATTCAAACGTTAAGTAACGCTTGGAAAACTGGTTGCGGAGGCGGCTTTAACGCTGAATGCAATTCGCGCCGTGCAACGGCACCGACCGAAGGTCGTATTGACTTATCATCAATTGTTAAGCGCTTCTATAGCAACCTAAAATTGGTTGCAGGAGGCGGATTTGAACCACCGACCTTCGGGTTATGAGCCCGACGAGCTACCAAACTGCTCCATCCCGCGTCCGTATTTTTTTAGCCAGAGTTCATGGAGGCGCGTCCCGGAGTCGAACCGAGGTCCACGGATTTGCAATCCGCTGCATAGCCACTCTGCCAACGCGCCCTCGCGCTTCACCTCTCGGCTAAGTGGTTTGAATTCTACATAAGTTTTTCCGCCTGTCACGCAAAAATTATCATTTTAGCGTCTAACCGACGATTATTTACCCAAACGTGACATTTCACTACTCTCTCGGCGCTAAGCGAGCCCTAAAAAGGCCGATTAGCCTGGCGACTCATGCAGCATTTACAAAAATGCCAGCCCGATTAATCCAGGCTGGCACCGACCAACACTCTATCCATTCATCTAGACGTCAGCGAGCAGCCGTTCACGTTCATCTTTTTCAATCAATTCCCAATGACGCCCCTGCTGTGCTCCAGCGAGCTTCCACAGTAGATTGATATCGATATCTTTACCGTGTGTCATTTGCACTCGACGAAACATTTCTTGCGGCGCCATGCTATAGAACGTCGACACGTCCTTCACACCCGACTTTTTCAGCATTCTTTCAATCGTTAATCGTAAGTTGGGTAAATCTCGCAGCCGAAGACTGGATGTCGATGTTTTCTGCGCTTTATCTTTGAGCGCACGCTGTAAAGACTGTTCAATCATCGTAGGCAAGTCGGGATCATGGCCTAAGTAGAGCGCGGTCACATCATAATAGTTAACCACCGCGGAGGTGCTTTTCTTTACATGAACAAATTTATTGCAGCCTTTGGCGATTAACTTGTCGGTGAGCAGGCCTCCTCCTCGTAGATAAACATGCTTTCCGGTAAGCAATGCAAACATCGCCTCTTGAGAGAAAAAACCAATACCACCAAACATAGAGCGTTGCTCCATCTCTCCATAACTATCCAGAAAACGCATTAATTGGGCTTCAAATTGCTTCGCCATCGAAAACTCTCCTTCAGCGAATAGATGTTCATATCGAGCCGTAAACTGGCTCACAAAAGTGACTGATAAGTTAGTCAGCGTGCATGATTATTTTAACGAAAAGAGGTTGCATCAAATGGCAACCGAATACTATGCATCTGATCACTTATCGCCAAATATCCCCTCCATTTAGTGCGGTTTTTGTCACATTTATTACAAACATTTTTTCGTCGTTAAATAAAGTCTTCGATGCATCTATGCTTAACGCAGGGCGATGAGTGCGCTAAATTAATAGTGGTAAGCTAATAGTCAGGGAGCCGACATGTCGAGACACCCGCTGTTAATAGAAGTAAGTCATTTATTGCCTGGGGGATTGCACAGCTATGTGCTGTCTGAGTCGTGTTACTTACAAATGCTCCAACAGGCAGGCGAACCACCTCGCCTTTTGGTCGCGATGAAAAATGAGGATGAAGGTCAGCAGCGCCCGCACGCCATTTCTCCTATCGTTACGCTTTGCGAGATTGCAGACTTCAATCGTCATGGTGCGCATGAAATCGCGTTGACGTTACAAGGGATTGAAAGTGTCAAAGTGAATGCGATTGACGCGGGTGAAGGTGACGTCAATATGGCGCGTTATACACCGTTGCCAAAATGGCAACGCCATGCTGTTCCCAAGCACTACCTCTATCTGAGTGAGAAGCTGCAGCAGTATTATCGATCGAATCCGACACGCCACGAACACTTCCAGTTAACACAGTACGATGAAATTGGCTGGGTTTGCCTGCGCTGGTTGGAGTTACTCCCCATCGAAGTGAAACAAAAACAGCTTCTACTCTCCCAGCCTACGGCCTTATTGGTGGCCGAGTTTATTGATAAACTATTGCGGTATCCACTTATTGACGACGACTAAGCGACAGATGAGTGACTGTGTAAATTATCATCAAAGACGCCAGCAGGCTCACTGATTCAGAGAAAGGCGGTTCTCTTTTATTCTTCGCCGCATTACTATGCAGTCTGCTGACAAATACTATCAGGACTTATGGATCATCTTTCATTTTTTTGGGTCTCACCGGATCGTGATAAGTACTTACGCTCCCTAGAAACCGAGTTTTACAAGCGTGCCGTCGAAACCATCCGTGTCAATCGCCTATCCCTACCTCCTTTACCGGATGCTGTTCTGTCAATACAACGCGCTAGCAAGCGGTCGGATACTACCATGCGGGATATTGCCCACCTCTTGTTGGACGATCCAAGCTTATGTGGGGCCGTGCTTAAAGCTGCAAACTCCGCTTTATTTGCTCCCCGCGCCACAGGTCAATGCAAAGATGTTCAAACCGCCGTCTCTCGGCTTGGCGTTGATCGCGTTTTAGGGATCATCACAGCCGCCGCCGTCTATCAGCTCAAGAGTGATGCCACGTTTTCCAAGGCCTGCAACGCACTATTGAAAAAAAGTGCGCAAAAATCTCGTGAACTCGCCGCTGCGATGGCACTGGTGACGCAAAAAGTCAGAAACTATTGTGATGAACCGCTTTCAGTGGAGCCCGAAAAAGCACTGATTGTGGGGTTGCTTGCTGATATTGGCTTATACAGCGTGATTGGCGAGTTTCAGCGCTTTGTGAATCAGGGACACTATCTAAAATTTGACATTGCAGAGCGCGTCTTCTTCTCACTGGCGGGCGACTGCAGCCGTCTTGTGCTCAAGCAGTGGCAGTTTGACCGTGACTTTATCGAAGTCGCCATTAACAATAAGCTCTACACTAAGCCGCGCCCCGATATCACCTATTTAGATATCGCGAGAATGGCAAATCACTTGTTAATGTTTCGCAATCAAGATGACGCAATAGAGGATCATGAAGTGGAAATCACTGCGCCTGGCGCAGAAGCTTTATATGAGCTATCCAACCTCGATGAAAAAGAGTTCTCTCGTCAGCTAAACCAAGTCATGGACGCAAGCAGTATCTGACCCAAGCCAGGGTGGTCTTTCCTTTAACCACCCTTGTCTGATTTTATTGACCAACCTATTAACCGGTTGATAACCTCAAGCTCTACTTTCTTAACACCGAGCAAAATCAGATGTTTTCAGGGATGCTACTCATCTTCTCGCCACTTATTATCGGCTATTTAATCCCCATTAAGCAGGCGCGCTACCTCAACGCAGTCAATACCCTGACGATGCGGCTAGTGATGGTCATTTTAGTGTTGATGGGCTTAAGCCTCGCAGGCTTAGATAACCTCGGGCAACATATTTCCACCATTTTGTATTTCGCTGCCACGTTCTTTATTTGTATCGGCGCGGCCAACCTGCTTGCCCTGCCTGTTCTCGATAAGCTCTTCCCAACCGAGACCCATGGCCACCAACATAAACTGACCCTCAGCGCCATGATGTCAGAGTCCGGTAAGCTGATTGCGGCTGTGGCCGTTGGCTTAGTCGTAGGGCTATTACTCAATCAAGATCTTTCTTGGGTCGATACGGCCAGCGAGGGGATTTTATTACTTTTGCTCTTATTGATTGGCATTCAGCTCCGCAACAGTGGCATGACGCTGAAGCAAATCATTCTCAATAAAAGTGGGCTGATGATTGCGGCTCTCGTTGTCGCGACCTCCTTGCCCGGTGGCTTGCTGGCGGCATGGTGGTTAGATATTCCTTATCATCACGGGTTAGCGATGGCATCCGGCTTCGGTTGGTACTCGTTGGCAGGGATCTTAATGGGCGACGGACTGGGGCCGGTCTACGGCGGTGCATCATTTATTCTCGAGCTCGCGCGCGAGCTTGTGGCGATTATGATTATTCCAGTGTTAATCCGGCGCTATCCGCTCACCGCAATTGGATATGGTGGTGCCACCGCGATGGATTTCACCTTGCCGATCATTCAAAGCACAGGCGGGATTCGCTGTGTACCGATTGCGATTGTCAGTGGGTTCATACTCAGCGTGTTGGTGCCCGTTTTGATGTTGTTTTTTCTCTCACTCGGTGCCCGTTGAACAAAAAAAGGGGTAGCAAGATGCTACCCCTCTTTTTACGTTTACTGACTTAGCGCATGCAATTATTGGCTGCGCATCCAGTTATCCATTTCAGTACGCAGGTTGTCTGACTTGGTACCAAAGATAGCTTGTACGCCACCTGATACCACAACTACACCCGCTGCACCTAGCTGCTTGAGCTTGTCTTGGTCAACAATTTCAGTGTCAGCCACTGAGACACGTAGACGAGTGATACAAGCATCAAGACCTGTGATGTTGTCTTTACCACCGAATGCAGCCACCAAGTCGCCCGCAAGCTCAGAGCCTGTCGCGGTTGACACGTCAGCGACCGCTTCGTCTTCACGACCAGGGGTTTTCAGGTCAAGGGCGCGAATCACTACACGGAACACGATGTAGTAGAGTACCGCATAACCAAGGCCCAGTAGCACCAGTGTGGTCACGTTCTCAGCACGTGGCATTTGCACGATGAAGTCGATAAAACCGTTCGAGAAAGTATGGCCGTGAACAACGCCCAACGCGTTAGTCAGAACATACGCCGCACCTGCCATGATAGCGTGGATACCATACAGCACTGGCGCGATGAATAGGAACGAGAACTCGATAGGTTCAGTGATGCCGGTCAAGAATGACGTCAGTGCACCTGATGCCATGATACCCATGATTTTGGCACGGTTTTCTGGCTTGGCAGAATGTGCGATAGCAAATGCCGCCGCAGGTAGACCGAACATTTTGAACAAGTAGCCGCCAGCTAACTGACCAAAGCCGTTACCTGCTTCACGAGTGACATCGTTTGCGGTCAAGAAACAGGTCATGATGCCGTTTACTTGCTCGCCTGCGTTGTTCACACAGCTACCCGCTTCATAGAAGAAAGGTACGTTCCAAATGTGATGCAGACCGAATGGGATAAGCGCACGCTCTACCACACCGTAAATACCAAATGCAGTAACAGGATCTTGTGTCGCCGCCCAGTGAGAGAAGGATGCGATAGCACTGCCGATTGGTGGCCAGATAACAGAGAGGATCACACCAAGCGCGATAGAGATGAAACCGGTAATGATTGGCACTGACCGTTTACCGGCAAAGAAACCAAGGTAGTCAGGCAGTTGAATCGTGTAGAAGCGATTAAAGGTCCACGCCGCGACACCACCGGCAAGAATACCGCCAAGTACCCCTGTCTTGATAACGTCAGCGCCCATAACTGGTGCCATCACGTCCAGTGTCGCCACCATGATGCCGTAACCGACAATCGCAGACAGACCCGAGACACCATCATTCTTGGTAAAGCCAAGGGCAACACCCACAGCAAACAGCAAGGCCATCTGACCAAATACAGACCCACCAGCTTGTTCCATCATTTGAGAAACAATATCTGGCATCCAGCTAAAGTTGGCAGCACCAACACCCAAGAGTATACCTGCAACCGGAAGCACAGATACTGGTAGCATCAGCGCCTTACCGACTTTTTGCAGATTCGCAAAGAGGTTTTTTGACATAGTTCTTGCTCCTGACAAGGACGTTTAACAATGTGTCTCGTCGGACTAACCTTCCGATTCCCCCGCAAGAGGCCAACCGATACCACAGGCGCCGAGAGCACAAACGATTTGTGATTATTGAACTCACCCAAACTATAAGGGGCGAATCATCACCTTGCCTATCAGTGACGATTTTACTGATTAAAAAGTAAATATAGATCACAATTAGAGTTGGCGACAAAAACAGCAAAAAATAACATAAGGTCATGATTTAAAATGACAAAAAATCTATTATCCAGGGAAAAGGATACGAACAAAAAAATAGCAACCCCTTCACCCCTAACGTTATTTTACGTAACGAATTAATACAGCGCGTAATGCCTAGGACGTAGATTGATAATTCCTAATCATTTCAAAAAGGTAGATGTGAAATTGCGCGAGATCAACTTTGATAGGCTAGCGATATAAATCGGTTATTTTGTTGCAAACATAACCGAAAAATGACGCAGAATTGACCAAGTGGGATGGTGTCTTATCAACGCCGAGATAATCAAAAAGCGGTGTTTTCTTGCGGCGAAAGGAGCGTGACGTTCTAAGCAAGAAAAACGCCCGACAAGGTTATCGGGCGACTTGAATTATTGCGGGTTTGCACCAGAAAAAAGGGTAAAAAAGTTACGGCTGGTGATCTCACAGACCGTTTCCACCGATTCACCCTTTAACATCGCGACGTACTCAGCAACTTCTTTCACATAAGCTGGCTGGTTTTGCTTGCCACGATGGGGAACAGGTGCCAAGTATGGCGAGTCTGTTTCAACCAGCAGGCGCTCAAGCGGTATACGACGCACCACATCTTTCAGCTCTGTGGCCTTGTTGAACGTCACTATCCCAGAAATTGAAATGTAGAAACCGAGTTCAATCGCCGCCTCTGCCATCTCATAGCTTTCTGTAAAACAGTGTAGCACACCCCCGACGCGCTCAGCGCCCTCCTCACGTAAAATCGCAAGCGTGTCTTCACGTGCCGCGCGAGTATGGATAATCAAGGGTTTGTTGAGCTCAACCGCGAGACGGACGTGCTGGCGGAAGATCGCTTGCTGCTGCTCAGCAAGCTCTGGCTGATAGTGGTAATCAAGCCCTGTCTCTCCTACTGCCACGACACGCTCATCAGCCGCTAAGGCTTTCAATCGGTCGTAATCGAAACCATTTTCGATATCCAAAGGGTGCACACCACATGAGGCAAAAACATGCGAGTAAGGTCGGATCATGTCTAGCATCGCCGGAAAGCTATCTAGCGTTACCCCCACCGAAAGGAAATAGTCGACGCCCCTTGCCTGCGCTTTATCTAAAACATCGCCAACATTCTGGTGCAGCGAGTCGTAATCCAGTTTGTCGAGATGGCAATGAGAGTCTATTAACACGTTATTCTCCAATCGATAATAACCACTGGCTAACAACCAATTCGGTATTTAGCCCTGTATGAATTTGTAACTGACGCTGTAATTGATGCAGCGCACGTAGTAGTGAATGAACTTGCTGGGTGGTCAGCACATTGGCCACCTCGGCAACCCGTTGATGATGATGCCGATGTACAATGGTCTGCCCCACACCTTGACGCCATTTAAGTACATCAAGCAGAAAATGACTGAGCCAGTTCAATGAAGCGGGATAGTGTGCGACCAACACCTCGATAGTGTCAAACAGGCCCGTTCTCTCGCGCACATAGGTAGAAAAGCCTTCCACCACACTATGGTGATGATCTAACCCGCCCGATGCCACAAAGTCACGAGCAGCCAAGGGGGCGCCCCGATATAAGCTTACCGCATGGTCTGGCACCGAGCGCTGCAATGCTTGCTCTACCCAAGTTTTGGCTGTTTCAGCCTCCGCCTGCGGGGCTTTCCACACACTACAGCGACTGATAATCGTCGCGAGTAAACTATCCAGCGAGTCTGTCAATAACACGAAGTAACACCCTGAAGGTGGCTCTTCTAGCGATTTAAGCAACGCATTGGCCGCGGCTTCCCCTAAACGCTCGACACACTCTATGACAATAAAGCGCGCCCCGCCCAATTGCGACGTTTCCAGCGCTTGTCGTTGCACTTTGCGCACTGCATCAATACCAATCTGCTTGCCGGGCTTCTCGGGGGCTAGCCAGTGAATATCGGGGTGGTTACCCGCCGCGAAAAGCTGGCAATGATGACAATGCCCACAGGCGCTATCGTTTTGATGGCCACACAGTCGCACCTTGGCAAGCTGGCTTATCAATGCGCGACGGCCGCTGCCCGGAGGCGCGGCCAACAAGAGCGCGTGCGGAAAGCGCGCACTCGTTAATAGTTGCTGCCAATGCGCCCAAACGCCTTCAAACCAGGGATAAACGTAAGGCGCTGGGTATGCCAATGTTATCTTGTCACTCATACGCCTGGTTGCTGCTTAAGCCAATTTTCTAGTGCCGTTTTAATCTGAGCGGTCACTGTGTCTAGCGACTGGCCCGCATCAATCACCACCACACTGGGATCGTCGTTTGCCAGTGCCAGATAACGCGCTCGCGTGCGCTCAAAAAAATCCAGTTGCATGGTCTCAATCCTATCCAACTCACCTCGACCCCGCGCACGTGCAAGGCCTACCTCTGGGTCGATGTCCATATACAAGGTCAGTGAGGGGGCAAACGTCCCCAAGACCGTTTCTTTTAGGCTTTTCATCAGCGACGTGTCCATACCCCGTCCCCCACCTTGGTAGGCCTGTGATGACATATCATGGCGATCACCCACCACCCATTGGCCCTTCGCCAGGGCGGGTTTGATCACGTTTTCGACAAGCTGTACCCGTGCGGCGTAAAGCATGAGAAGCTCGGCTTTATCCGTGAGCGGTTCATCTGGGTGACCTTGTTTGACAAGCGTACGCAACTGTTCCGCAAGCGGCGTACCGCCGGGCTCTCGCGTAGTGATCACATCCTGGATTCCGGCGTCGAGTAACACCTGTTTGATCTGATTGATGGCCGTACTTTTGCCCGCGCCTTCAAGGCCTTCTACAACGATGAAATGGTTCTTCATTGATTCTTCAACACTTTTAAGTAGTCACGCACGGCCCGATTGTGTTCGGCCAAGGTGGTAGAAAATTGGTGGCCGCCTTTACCCGTGGCGACAAAATAGTAGTAATCCGTTTTTGCTGGCTGGGCAGCGGCAAAGATGGCCGCTTTACCTGGCATCGCGATCGGCGTCGGGGGCAAGCCATTAATCACATAAGTGTTATAGGGCGTCGGTGTACGTAAGTCACGTTTACGAATATTCCCCTCATACTGATCGCCCATACCATAAATCACGGTGGGATCGGTTTGTAAACGCATACCGCGTCGCAACCGATTAACAAATACCGACGCCACCTTTTCTCGTTCACTCGCCACCGCGGTCTCTTTTTCAATGATGGAAGCCAGGATTAATAGCTGATAAGGGGTTTCTATCGGTAAGTCCTCGATACGTTGCTGCCAAGCCTGCTCCAAGGCCACTTCCATTGCACGCGTGGCGCGTTTTAGCAATGCAATGTCGGTATCCCCCACATCATAGGCGTAGGTCTCAGGAAGCAGTAATCCTTCTAATTTATCGTGTGTGAGCCCAAGCGCATCAGCAATTGCCTGTTCACTCATGCCATCCAATGTTTTGTCGAGATGCGGCGCGGAGGCAAGCTGCTTGCGCCACTGGGCAAACGTACTCCCTTCGACAAAGGTGATTTCATCTTGATATTGCTGCCCTGAACGCAGAGTCGCGAACGCCTCGGCTAATGTTTGTCCAGGTTGAACCTGAAAGGTGCCCGCTTGTACTCGAGTCAGCTCTGGATAAATCCGTGGCGCAAACTTCGACCAGATGCTTGATGCCATCCAACCGTTGTCTTCAAATTTTGCAATGACCTTATGGTAATGTGCACCGCTAGGGACAGTGAATAGCTGAGGCGTCTGCAAGGATAACGGCGTGGAAATAAACGCCTTCGTTTGCCAAAGCACCCCAGCGACTGAGGCCAAGACTATCGCCATCAATACGCTCACCAGCCCCAAAAATCGCTTTTTTAGCACGCGTTTAACCTCTGTTGTAATCGCCTTGTCAGCGTATGCGTTTTATAACTTGTTTCATTGATGGATGTCACTGGCACCACCTTCATCAAGGTATTGCAAATAAACACTTCATCGGCACACCACAGCGCCGTCTCATCGACCGCGACCGTTTTACATTGGTAGTCCGTGAAACCTTCAATCACGGCCATCACTTTTTCTCGCATCAGTCCCGCCACACCGGCATATGCCAAATCAGGTGTATAAATGACATGGTCTTGGCACCAGAAAAGATTGGACGCCGTGGTCTCAACCAGGTTGCCAAACATGTCCGCGACCACGAAATCATCGGCCTCCACGTCTTCCAGTGCCAGCTTTAGACGCACCTGCTCTAACCGATTGAGATGTTTAAGCCCCGCAAATGGTGACGCGCCAAGTTGCATCTGCGTCGTCGCCAACGCCACCCCACGCTGTTGCCAATGATGATAATGGCGAGGAAACGGATGTAGGCTAACAATAACGGTTGGCGACGAGCAGCCTTTGGGACTGTAACCGCGTCCCCCCTGGCCTCGGGTGATAATCACCTTCAACACCTGTTCATCCTGCGAATACTGACACGCTTGATCGAGCGTTATCGCGAGTGCCGACCAATCAACCTCGCGAATGGCTAATCGCTCACAAGTGCTTTGTAAACGCAGTATATGTGCATCGCGATCAAGTAATAGCCCCTGATACACATGGCCAGTGGTAAAGCAACCATCACCAAATTGGAGCCCTCGGTCAGCGACCGCTAATTCGCGACAAGGATGTCCGTTTACCCAGATCATCTATCAACCTCGACAGTCAACTATTCTTACCGACAATAAAAACCTTACCGACAATAAAAAACGGCCCGAATCGTCGGGCCGTTACTATAGCAGACTCTTTTTAGGCTGTATAAACGCCTATGCGTATTACAGCTTTTTGAAGATCAAAGAGCCGTTGGTGCCACCAAAACCAAAGGAGTTACACAAGGCGTACTCCATTTTTACGTCACGCGCTTCGTGCGGTACGTAATCTAAATCGCAACCCTCATCGACATTATCAAGGTTGATCGTTGGTGGTACGGCTTGATCAATCAGCGACATGGCAGTGATAATTGACTCGGCAGAGCCTGCCGCACCGAGCAAATGACCGGTCATCGATTTGGTTGAAGAGACCAATACACTGTCCGCAGCCTCGCCCATTGCACGACGGATCGCTTTACTTTCCGCAACATCGCCTGCCGGTGTCGAGGTACCGTGCGCGTTAACGTAACCAATTTGTGCCGGGTTAATCCCCGCATCACGAATCGCTGCTTCCATCGCCAGTGCCGCCCCTGAGCCATCTTCACTGGGTGACGTCATATGGTAAGCATCCCCGCTCATGCCAAAACCGGCTAATTCACAGTAAATGGTCGCGCCACGTGCTTTCGCGTGTTCATATTCTTCAAGCACCATGACGCCAGCACCATCACCCAGCACAAAACCATCACGATCTTTGTCCCATGGGCGAGAGGCCGACTGTGGATCATCGTTACGTGTTGATAATGCTTTGGCGGCGGCAAAACCGCCAATACCAAGCTCGGTAGAGGCTTTCTCTGCGCCGCCGGCCACCATAGCGTCTGCATCACCGTATGCAATCATACGGGCGGCATGACCAATATTATGCAGGCCTGTGGTGCATGCGGTGGAAATCGAGATGTTTGGGCCACGCATGCCGTAGTTAATCGACACGTGCCCTGCAATCATATTAACGATGGTTGATGGGACAAAGAAGGGGCTGATTTTACGTGGACCCTTCTCCATATACGCACGATGGTTTTGTTCAATCAAACCAAGACCACCAATGCCTGAACCTATCGCGACACCAATACGGTGTGCATTGTTGTCATCAACTTGCAGTCCGGAGTCTTTAATGGCTTGCACACTGGCAGCAATGCCATATTGAATGAACAAGTCCATTTTTCGTGCATCTTTTTTCGACATGTAGTCTTCACAATTGAAGTCCTTAACCATGCCCGCAAATTGAGTAGCAAAGTTAGTGGCATCAAAATGCTCAATCGCTGAGATACCGCTTTGCCCGGCTAGCAGAGCTTTCCATGAAGACTCAACTGAGTTACCCACGGGTGACAACATACCCATGCCAGTCACAACAACACGACGCTTAGACACGATGATATTCTCCGGAGAATATAAGTTTGGAAATTAGAATAGCTTAAAAAGAACACAGGCGGTCGAGGAGACCGCCTGGTAGGATTCTGAGATTACGCTGAAGCGCCGACAACGTAGTCGATAGCTGCCTGTACAGTAGTAATCTTCTCTGCTTCTTCATCTGGAATCTCTGTATCGAATTCCTCTTCAAGAGCCATTACCAGCTCAACGGTATCCAGAGAGTCCGCGCCCAAGTCGTCTACGAATGAAGCTTCGTTTTTCACTTCTGCTTCGTCGACACCTAGTTGCTCAACGATGATTTTCTTTACGCGTTCTTCGATGTTGCTCATATTAATACTAGTCCTTACAAGATTCGCAGATGCGATATGTGCTGTAGTTTATTCATTAATGTGGAAGTTGCAAGACCTCCACGGCTGGTCAAACCACGATTTGGGGACAAATCAATCGGAGTTTGACGTGTGTCATTCGAGATTGCAACGGTCTCGATCAAATCATGTACATACCGCCATTGACGTGCAAGGTCTCGCCCGTCATATAAGCAGCATCATCAGAGGCTAAAAACGCCACCGTTGCAGCAATCTCTTTTGGATCACCCAAACGCCCTGCTGGCACTTGTGCCAGCGTCGCAGCGCGCTGTTCATCATTTAGCGCCTTGGTCATATCGGTTTCGATAAAACCAGGCGCGACTGTATTCACTGTGATGCCACGCGCAGCCACTTCACGTGCCATGGATTTGGTAAAGCCAATCACGCCGGCTTTTGCTGCCGCATAATTTGCCTGTCCCGCATTACCCATCACACCGACCACAGAACCAATATTAATGATTCGGCCACAGCGTTTTTTCATCATCGCACGCAATACTGCCTTTGATAAACGGAAGATTGACGTTAAGTTGGTGTCCATAATGTCCTGCCACTCATCGTCTTTCATCCGCATCAATAGGTTATCACGAGTGATACCCGCGTTGTTAACCAGAATATCAACGTCGCCAAATTCTTTTTTGATCGTATCAAGCACCTCTGCGACCGACTCTGGCGAGGTCACATTGAGTGCCAGGCCTCTACCGTTTTCACCGAGATAATCGCTAATTGCAGCGGCGCCTTTTTCGCTGGTCGCCGTACCAATCACGGTGGCACCACGCTCCGCTAAAAGCTCTGCCGTTGCTCGGCCGATCCCACGGCTTGCGCCTGTCACCAGCGCTACTTTTCCGTCTAGTTTCATTCGGTTACCCTTTTAGTTGATTCTGCCGGCATGCACCGGCAGTCACAAAGTGTCTTCGTAATACGGTTTATGCCTTCGCAGTGGCGAGGCTGGCGCTATCATTGACGGCCGCGCTGCTCAACGCCTTGTTGATGCGTTTGGTCAAGCCAGTCAGTACTTTACCTGGGCCAAATTCCAACAGCTGTTCCACCCCTTCAGCCGCCATATGCTCAACCGTTTCGGTCCAGCGCACCGGGCTATGTAATTGACGCACTAAGGCTTCTTTAATTGCAGCCGGCTCTATCGGCGTTTCTACATCAGCGTTGTTGACCACAGGAATATGTGGCGCATTAAACGTGACAGATTCCAGTGCTTGCGCCAGTTTTTCTGCTGCCGGTTTCATCAGCRCACAGTGAGAAGGCACCGACACTGGCAGCGGTAATGCACGTTTTGCACCCGCGTCTTTACATAACGCATTGGCGCGCTCCACCGCTTCTTTATTACCCGCAATGACCACTTGGCCTGGCGAGTTGAAGTTAACCGGTGAGACCACCTGGCCTTGCGCCGATTGCTCACAGGCTGCCGCAATCGCATCGTTATCCAAGCCAATAATTGCCGACATCGCTCCCACACCGGCTGGGACCGCCTCTTGCATCAATTGACCGCGCAGCTCGACAAGCTTAACGGCTTCTTTAAAATCCAATACACCCGCACAAACCAAAGCAGAATATTCACCCAAACTATGGCCAGCAAGCATCGCGGGCGCGGCACCACCTTGTGATTGCCAGACGCGCCAAATAGCCACAGACGCCGTCAACAAAGCTGGCTGTGTGCGGTGCGTTTCATTTAAATCCGCTTCTGGCCCTTGCTGGACCAATGCCCAAAGGTCATAGCCAAGCACTTCTGAGGCTTCTGCAAACGTCTGCTGGACAACACCATATTGTTCGGCGAGCTCCCCGAGCATACCCACGGTTTGGGAGCCTTGACCGGGAAAAACAATCGCAGTTGAAGACGTCGCTGTTGAAGAACTAGCTGTTGAAGACATAGCTGTTTTCCTATTAATTTTAGAATCTTACGAGCGCGGATCCCCACGCAAAACCACCACCAAAGGCTTCGAGTAACACGGTGTGTCCGCGTTGAATACGCCCATCTCGTACCGCCTCATCCAGTGCGGTCGGTACTGACGCTGCCGACGTATTGCCATGACGGTCAAGCGTCAATACCACTTGATCCATCGACATCGACAGTTTTTTCGCTGTCGCTTTAATAATGCGGTAATTGGCCTGATGCGGCACCAACCAGTCAATGTCTGTCTTTTCAATTTGGTTGGCCTGAAGCGTTTCTGTCACAATATTGGCCAGTTGTGTCACCGCCACTTTAAAGACTTCATTCCCCGCCATATAAAGCCAAGCTTCATCGGCCTCTAACGATTGACCACGCTCTGGATACTTAAGTTTCAAGAGCTCGCCAAATTTACCGTCGGCTTTTAAGTGGGTGGACAAAATGCCATCATTTTCATCGGCGGAAAGCACGACGGCGCCTGCACCATCACCAAACAAAATGATGGTGGAGCGATCATCGGGATCACAGGTATGTGAAAGGCGATCAGCGCCCACAACCAGTGCATTTTTGGCTAACCCGTTTTTAACATATTGATCCGCGACACTTAACGCATACACAAACCCAGAGCATGCCGCCGCAATATCAAAAGCGGGACAGCCTTTAATCCCCAACATCGCTTGCACATCACAAGCGGCAGCGGGAAAGGCACGCTCACCACTGGTGGTCGCCACAATAATCAGGTCAATGTCATGTTTATCAATGGCAGACATCTCTATCGCCTGCACGGCGGCCTGATAAGCCATCGAGGCAACGGTATCTGTGGGTGCAGCAATGCGGCGCTCTTTGATCCCCGTACGGGTCACAATCCATTCATCACTGGTGTCTACCATCTGTTCAAGGTCAGCATTGGTGCGAACCTGTTCAGGCAAATAGCTGCCTGTGCCCAAAATCTTACTATACATGAAGACTACTAATGCCTCTCGAGAAGAACTGCCTCTAAACGGTCACTTATCTTAGTTGGGATTTGCCGTTCGACCTCGTGCACCGCTTCAAAAATAGCGTTTTCGTAAGCGGCGATATCAGCGCGTCCGTGACTTTTTACAACGATGCCGCGCAATCCTAGCAAACTTGCGCCGTTGTACTGGTCGGGTTTCAGCTGTTGGAGTTGATTTAAAAGATCAGAAAATAGCCATTTCGCGATCCAACGCTTAATAGGATGCGGGTGGAGATGGGCTTTCACCTTGTCGATGATCAAGCGTGCGACACCTTCGCTGGTTTTTAACGCCACGTTGCCGACAAAGCCATCACAGACAATCACATCGGTCTCGCCTGTATAGATTTGATCGCCCTCAACGTAGCCGGTATACCGCACTGCCTCACTTTGCTGCAAGAGATCGGCACAGCGGCGCACCAAGTCATTCCCTTTGATCGCTTCTTCACCAATGTTTAGCAGCCCGATTCGAGGTGTAAACCCCAATTCAGCCTCCGCCAACACCGCGCCCATCACTGCAAATTGGAATAAGGTATCGGCATCACAGGCCACATTGGCCCCTAAATCCAGCAACCATTTACGTTGATAATTGGCACCTGGTAAGGCTGTCACTAGAGCGGGACGGTCGATGCCGGGTAAGAGCTTGAGCAAGTATTTGGATAACGCCATAAGCGCGCCGGTATTGCCCGCACTCACACACGCATCTGCTTCACCACTGGCCACCTTTTCCAGTGCGACACGCATAGACGTGCCATGGCTGCGACGCAGCGCCGTGGATGGTCGCATGTCATTAGGAATAACGTCCGGGGCATGGACGATAGATAGTCGGGAATGATGCTGGGCATGGCGTTGATTCAGTGACGCCTGGATGCGAGATTGGTCGCCCACCAGGATCACATTTAGGTCCGCAAAACGCGACAATGCCTGCACGGAGGCAGGCACTGTGACTTGGGGACCGAAATCCCCGCCCATCGCATCGAGTGCAATGGTTAACCTAGTCAAGGGTCAACCTTACTTGTTGATAACCTTGCGGCCGCGATAGAAACCATCTGCCGTCATGTTATGACGCAGGTGAGTTTCACCGCTAGTTTTGTCTACAGATACAGCTTGAGTACCCAGTGCATCGTGTGAACGACGCATACCACGCTTAGAACGGGTTTTACGGTTCTTTTGTACGGCCATTGACCCTACTCCTCGTTACTTTGCTTTAAGTTTTTTAGTACGGCAAACGGATTTGGACGCTCATCAGCAAGTGGGATTTCCCCATACACCATGTTGTCTGCACTGACCTTACAGTCGGTGTCTTCGTGCATGGCGACTTGTGGCAAGGCCACAATCAACTCGTCTTCGACTAATTGAATCAGATCAATCTCACCGTTTTCGTCGACTAATGCCGGCTCATAAGCATCCGGTAAATTGCCAACCTGGTCATCATTGAAAACCGGGCTATAAACGAATTCAGTTTCACAGCGATATGAAAATGGTTCCCCACAACGTTGACACTCAAGACTCACTGTTACGGTCGCACGACCGGTGACAGTTTTGAGCCCTTGGGCGTCAATGTCGAACGAAAGCATCACTTCCGCATCACTATCGATGCTTTGGGTTGCCTCACCGAGACGCACTAAACGCTGCTTGTCTACAATACCATCATAGTCAAGTTGCTTTTGTGCACAACGGAACGGATCAACCGTCAGCGGTAGCTTTACCTTCTGCATAGGGCGCGAATATTAGCCTCCAAATGCGCTGGAGTCAAAGAAAATGTTACCTGTGTCAGGCGCGAAAGGATGATAGAGACAAAAGCGCACAAGCCATTGGTGATCGGGATGCCTCTGGCGCCGCGTTTACTCAGACCGGCAACGATGAAAACCAACCCTTTCACCGCGGTCAACAAGCCAGCCAGGCATACCTCTCCCGCTTTGCCCGACTCAAAGTCGCGCCCGCTATTTTTTCAGGTTAGACTGAGAGTTGAAAATAAACAATCATCGACCACGCAGATTGTTTAGTCACCTTCAACTGCGCGCAATATAAGGAACGATCATGCACACGACGCAACCTCCCAAAATTGTGCTGGCTTCAAGCTCACCGTATCGTCAAGCCATCTTTAAAAAGTTTGCGCTTCCGTTTACTGCATTCGCGCCGGCGATCGATGAAAGCCGGCATGAAAATGAGCGTGCCACCGACATGGTTGAACGCTTGGCACTCGAAAAAGCCATGGCGGGGATGCCGCTATTCGATAATGCTCTCATTATCGGTTCAGACCAAGTTTGTGTGATTGACGAGGAGATACTTGGTAAGCCGCATGCGCGAGAGGTAGCGATCGAGCAGCTAAAACGGGCAAGCGGAAAGCAAGTCACCTTTTATACAGGAATCGCGTTGATTAATAGTGATACGGGAGAACATCAATCGGATGTTGAGCCCTTTCATGTCGATTTTCGTGATCTAAGCGAACAAGAAATCGTTCGTTATATCGACAAAGAACTGCCGCTAGATTGTGCTGGCAGCTTCAAATGTGAAGGTTTGGGTATTGCCCTTTTCAATGCCATGCACGGGCGTGATCCGAATACCCTTGTAGGCCTCCCACTGATACGCTTGCGTGAAATGTTAGAAAAGGAAGGTATCTCAGTTATTTAATGCGCTAACTCATCGTCAGCGCACTCGTATTTGCAACTGTATCAACACGCACTTAAGCATAATCAAAGCGGCCAATTAGCTCACCAGCTCGTTTAGGCTGTTTAGTACGGCAACTGGCTCATAGGTCGAGAGGCTGGCGGCGCCTTCTACGCCCCAAGTGACGGCAAGCCTTGCCATATCCGCATTGATGGCCAATTGCATATCATGGCCGGTATCACCAATCATCAGTGCTTTATCACGTGGAATACCTGTTTGCGCTAACACTTCATCCAACATTTGAGGATCCGGCTTAGAGGCCGTTTCATCGGCGCATCGGGTCACCGAAAACAAATCGTGAGTTCCCGTTTCCGCCATGGCCCGAGCGAGTCCAGCGCGTGATTTCCCAGTTGCCACCGCGAGCGTAAACCCCTGCGCTCTCAAAGAGATAAGGGTGTTTTTTACGCCAGGATAGAGCTGACAAGGCGTCGGGTTATCGTAGACAAACTGTTGACGGTAGTGCTGAATCCAATCGGCATACCACGCCGGATCAGCGTCAGGGTAAAGCCGCTGATAGCCCTTTTCTAAGCTCAAGCCAATCATGGTTTGCAAGCGTTCTGGTGGCAATATAGGCAACTGCTCAGTCAGCCGAGCCGCCGCGTCCAGGCTTGAGACAATGCGCCCAATCGAATCCATCACAGTGCCATCCCAGTCAAAAATTAACAGTGAATATGGCGCAATCACGGAATTCGAAGGTTGCTTGATCTCGCTTGCGCCAGGTTGCCAAGGGGAAGTAAACGGTGATTCAACTGTCATTGCTTTAACCTCTGAGTGATGCTGTTTTCGTCCGTAGTCCCTCAAGCGCCCGCTCAAGCTTAGGCTCCATCGGCGCATTAAGCGTCATGCTTTCATCCTTGCCCGGATGTAGGAAGCGGATGGTGGCCGCATGTAAAAATAAACGATCCAGCCCAAACGACTTGGTATACGCATCAAAACGTGGATCGCCATAACGATCGTCCCACGCCAACGGATGACCCATATACTGAGCGTGCACACGAATTTGATGCGTTCTCCCAGTCACAGGGCTTGCTTGCACTAAGGTTGCTTCAGCGAAGCTTTCAAGCACTTTAAAACGGGTTTCTGACGGCTTACCTTTAGGGTTAACGCGGACAATACTGTTCACCTCATTTTTCAATAAAGGTGCCGTTACTTTGCGCTGTTTAGCGGGCCATTTGCCCATCACCAAGGCGTAATAGTCTTTACGTACTGTTTTTTCGCGAAATTGCGCTTGCAAATGACGCAACGCGGAACGTTTCTTCGCAATCAGCAAAATCCCAGACGTATCTCGATCGATCCTGTGTACGAGCTCCAAAAAACGTGCCTTAGGGCGAAGCGCGCGCATCGCTTCTATTGCCCCAAATTGTAACCCACTTCCTCCGTGCACCGCTGTCCCCGAAGGTTTATTGAGCACCAACAGATGGTCATCTTCATAAAGAATGCAATGCTCAAGCGCGGCCACTTTGTCTAATTTAGTACTGGGCGCGGCTTTCTCATCGCGCTCTGGAAGGCGGATGGGAGGCACCCTCACCACATCTCCGGCTTGCAGCTTATACTCTGGTTTTATGCGTTTTTTATTAACTCGCACTTCTCCTTTACGAAGTACGCGATAAATCATACTTTTTGGGACGTTTTTCAGCTGATTTCGCAGAAAATTGTCAATTCGTTGACCGGCGATGTCGTCATCGATGTCGATGAATCGCACTTGAGTTTTTTGTTCTGTCATAACCTTCATTCTACCGCTAAGCACAGCGACATGCACCTGCTACGGCAAGTCACCCCTCACTTAGCACAGCAGCGGGTTGTGTTCCCCCCTGTAACCGCGAGCGGCATAAGGCATTATCGTGCAAAAAAACACCACATCTGCGCGGTTTTACTACCAACACAACATAAGCGAATAAAGCCGATTGCTGGACTTTAGTCTCCCTGCTATAGTTGCGGCGTTAATCAGAAAAGCAAACGCTTATCTGAAACACAGCTTATCGCCTGTGACAGCGATTTCATCAGTGGAACATGCACTTTTCGACAAAAGGCTGGTCTGCGATGAGTCAATCAAGTGATAGCTGTATACGGTTATATCCGTAAAAGAACCATAATTCCGAATGCTTTTAAGGCGTTACGCGGCAATTGGCGTAAGACGTAAACCAAAAGCACCCGTTTAGTGTGTTGACACGAGACTGTTAGTCAGTGTCAGAGCTCTCCGCCATCGGTAAAAACGGCGGACGCCAACTGCGTAATCCGGTGAGCCATAAAAACCGTTGCAGCTGGCCGATTAAAACTTGCCCGAGCGCACCCCTGATTTTCTCCAGCCGGGAGGCTGCACCATATCAGACTTGGGGTCAGGCAGCATTGACGACTGCTCTCGTCATCAACCGCTAATAACAACGATAAATAAATGAGAAAAATCAGATGAAAAGAATGTTGATTAACGCAACTCAGAAGGAAGAGTTGCGCGTCGCATTGGTTGACGGTCAACGGCTATACGATCTCGATATCGAGAGTCCTGGCCATGAATCGAAAAAAGCTAATATCTATAAAGGACGCATTACCCGTATCGAACCTAGCCTGGAAGCGGCATTTGTTGACTATGGCGCCGAACGACACGGTTTTCTCCCTCTAAAAGAAATTGCTCGCGAATACTTCCCTTCCGGTTACACCTATCAAGGCCGTCCAAACATCAAAGATGTGGTGAAAGAAGGCCAGGAAGTGATTGTCCAAGTGGACAAAGAAGAACGCGGCAACAAAGGGGCTGCACTGACTACATTTGTCTCGCTTGCGGGCAGCTATTTGGTATTAATGCCAAACAACCCACGTGCTGGCGGGATTTCTCGTCGCATCGAAGGGGAAGAACGCAGTCAGCTAAAAGAAGCCATGTCTGGCCTCGAACTGCCACAAGGGATGGGCTTGATTGTACGCACTGCAGGTGTGGGTAAATCGGCCGAAGAGCTTGAATGGGATTTGAAAGTCCTGCTCAATCATTGGCAAGCGGTGAAAGAAGCGGCTGGCGCCAACCCTGCGCCTTTCCTGATCCATCAAGAAAGTAACGTGATTGCCCGTGCAATCCGTGACTATTTGCGCCGTGATATCGGTGAAATCTTGATCGACAGTGAGAAGGTCTTCCAGCGCGCCCAAGAGCACATCAAACTGGTTCGTCCTGACTTTGTCAGCCGCATCAAGTTTTATGAAGGCGAAGTGCCGCTATTTAGCCACTATCAGATTGAAAGTCAGATCGAATCTGCCTTCCAACGCGAAGTGCGCTTACCCTCAGGTGGTTCGATTGTCATTGATCCTACCGAAGCCCTAACCTCAATCGATATTAACTCTGCCCGAGCCACCAAAGGCAGTGATATTGAAGAGACGGCACGCCAAACCAACATCGAAGCAGCAGAAGAGATTGCACGCCAATTGCGTCTGCGTGACTTGGGTGGTTTGGTCGTGATCGACTTCATCGATATGACCCCTGTCCGCCACCAGCGCGAGGTGGAAAACAAATTGCGTGACTCTGTCCGCATGGACCGTGCACGGGTACAAATTGGCCGCATTTCACGCTTTGGTTTGCTGGAAATGTCACGTCAGCGCCTCAGCCCGTCTCTGGCAGAAGCCAGTCATCATATCTGCCCGCGCTGTAAAGGCACTGGTGTAATTCGTGATAACGAATCGCTAGCATTGTCCATTCTTCGTTTGATGGAAGAAGAGGCAATGAAAGAGAACACGGCGCAAGTACTGGGTATCGTCCCTGTCCCCGTCGCCTCTTACCTACTTAACGAAAAACGTCGCTCGGTCCAGCACATTGAGAAATACCACAATGTCAAAGTGGTCGTGGTACCCAATGCCGACATGCAGACGCCACACTTTGATGTGGTTCGCGTCCGCGGCGGTGAAGAAATGGCGAACCTGTCTTATCAGCTGCCAAGCCAGATTGATGCGCTCAGAGAAGTAGAAGCACGCGAAGAGCCACAACAAGCGCGTCCAGCGAAAAAACGTGAAGAACCTGTATTACAAGGGTTTGCAGCGCCAAGCTCGCCGGCACCAAGCGCAACCACCACGTCTGCCACTGAAGCCGAGACAGCCAAGCCAGGCCTGTTCGCGACAGTCGGTAAGTTTTTCTCTCGCCTGTTTGCCGCGCCAGCGGAGGATACCGCAACCGCGTCGTCACAGCCTGCCGCTGCACCTGAGCCAGCTCAGACGAAGCAAAACCAGAAGCCATCACACGACTCACACAACCAACGCAATAAGTCGCGTGGCCATAAGCCACAAAACCGCGATGAGCAAAGTGATAGCAACAACGGCGAACGTGGACGGAACAACAAACAACGCCGCCAGAATAAGCCGCAAGAAGAGCGTCGCGATAACAATCGTAAAGGGAAGAAAACCCGTAACGATAACCGCAACGACAAAGCGAAAAAGCCTACGACGCAACAAGATGAGGCCAAGGTAACCAAGCCACAGTCTGACAATGCGGATAAAGGCAACAAGCAGCAAGACCAAAAGGCGGAGAAAACCGAACAGGTTAAACAACGTCGCCAGCGTCGTAAGCTGAACCGCAGCGTACGTATCAACAAAGACAATGCGGAGACGCGGGCCACCACAGACGCTACATCTGATCAAAGCAAAGACTTGCAACAGGTCGGGGCGGAAGTGGCACAACAAGCCAAGCAGCAGCCTGATAACGCGAAGAAAGAAGGTCAGCAGGACAAGCGCCGTAACCGTCGCTCACCGCGCCACCTTCGCGCCAGTGGACAGCGTCGTCGCCGTCGCCCAATGGTGAAAAGCCCAATGCCACTCACCACCGGTATGGCATCACCCGAAATGGCGATGGGCAAGGTGTGGTCGGCAGAGCAACCGGTGAAAGTGAAGCAAGATCGCCGCCGCCAGGACAAGCGCCAAAACAATAAGGCCATTGTCAGTGGTGTTGCCCGTCCAGAAATGGCCATGGGTAAAGTCATTATCATGCAAGCTAAATCGGAGGAGACGGACGCAGTGTCGACCCAACCGATGGCTTCGATAAACACCCCTGAGCCTGCACCGCAACCGGCACAAAACCAAGCAACACCTGTGATCGACGCTGCGCCTAAGGTCGCGACGCCAGACGCGCCAGCGACAACCCCTGAGCAAGACTCAGAGGTCGATTTGGTGACCGAGAAAGTGATTGAGCGCGAAGCGGAAATCAACGCCCCGACGGCAACGATTCAATACCGCCGCGCTACGTCACCAATGATGAAGGCTCCGGCACCGAACGAAACGGTTGATCACAGCCCTGTGGCAATCGCTGCCTTTAAAGCGCCTAACCCAGAAGCGAAAGCATTACTGCTTACCCATTTAAACGCCTCCATCACACCTTGATGCTGGCCTTCCTGCTATTAAGCCTCCTCCCTCTGATTTTGGTCGCCTTGTTTTTTCTTAACGCCCATAGCCAAGATCTACAAGAACAAAGCACGGCACACCTTTTATCGGTTCGCGACGGTAAGCAGCAGCAAATCAACGATTACTTTGAGGCGAAAGAGGCGGAAGTCCTTGGATTTGTTGCTTCAGAGCTCGCCTACGCCAGTGGTGGGCATTTTTATGGTTTGGTCAATGCTTTTCAGCGACTACGACCAAACATCGACGCCGCTCGTGATTACGCACAACGTCGCTATTACCTTGGGTCCGGTGAAAGGGTCAAAACGCCTGTACACAAGGACGATCCCAATTATTCCGCCACCGAGCGTTATCGGCTGCTACACAAACGCTACCACCGCGCTTATCAAGCTTTGCTCGCTCGCGCAGATTTTGACGACCTCCTCTTGGCCGACAAGCAAGGCAACGTCACCTATTCGGTGAAAAAGCTGGACAATTTTGGCACTAACCTACTCTCAGGCCCGCATCGCAATGCACGACTGGGACACACTTTCGCGGCCCTAAAACAGCAAACGCAACAAACAAAAGGGAAGTTAGATCCGACGCCTAAGGTGATTATCTCGGACTTTTCTGCTGAAGATACCGACGCACCCGTTGCATGGCTTGGCGCCCCCATTATTCAGCAAGGGTACCTGCATAGCTACGCGATCTTCCGGCTTCCTAATCATGCCCTTACCAGGCTAATGGCCCCCAGAGAAACCAATGCGATTGAAACACACCTCGTCGGCGATGACGGCAAGACTCGAGCGCATTCAACCAGCAACAGTCAGCTTGTCAATAACACGCCTGCCATAGAAAAAGCATTAGCCGGAGAAACGGGCGTCACCCGCTATCAAACCCAATCAGGCCAAACCGTGCTCGCTGCCTACACCCCCATTCACGCCAACGGTCTAAAATGGGGGCTAGTGGCTGAAGTCCCTACGCAAGTGGCCTACGCTCGAATCCACCAGCTGCAACAGCTTTTTATCGTTGCCATGTTACTTGCGATTCTCGCGGTGATCATTGCCTCGCACTATATGTCCAACTTTATTACTCGCCCACTGCTTCAGCTTACATGGGCGGCAGAAAAAGTCAGTGCAGGTGACCTTGATACCCAAATCCACCACACGCGTCGTCGTGATGAAATCGGGCGTTTGGCGGTGAGCTTTGCCCGCATGCGCCATGCCATTCGCGAAAAACTGGCCTTAATACGCCAACAAAACCAGGCCTTAGAAGCTAACATCACCACCATACGTGCTCAGAATGAAGAGCTGCATGTCGCCAACAAGCTGAAAGATGAATTCCTGGCCACCACCTCTCACGAACTTCGTACCCCATTACACGGCATGATAGGGATTGCCGAAGCACTGATTGACGGTGCGAACGGTCCGATTAGTCGCGATCATCAGTATCAACTATCGATTATCGTCAACAGTGGCCAGCGCTTGGCCAAGCTGGTTGATGATCTCTTGGACTACCATAAAATGCGCTATGGGCAATTGGATTTGGAGCAAGGTCCTGTCAATCTCAACGCCATCACACAGCTTGTGCTGTCACTCGCCAAGCACCTGAAAAAAGAGAAGCCGCTAGACATCATTAATCAGCTCAGCGACACGCCAATCTGGGTACACGCGGATCCCCAACGGCTTGAGCAAGTTATGTACAATTTACTGGGAAATGCGATTAAGTTCACCGATGCGGGTAAGATTGTTATTAGCGCCGACACCTTGGACGATCGCGTTCGCATCCAAGTGGTTGATACGGGTAAAGGGATCCCCGCGGAACAGCTAAGCACCGTTTTYGAACCGCTCGCACAAGCAGTGAGTAGCCACTATCATTATCAACACGGCGCAGGTCTCGGTCTATCCATCAGTCGTCAACTTGTTGAGCTGATGGGCGGCCAGCTGTACGTCAGTAGTCAGCCGCAAGTGGGGACCACCTTTAGCTTCACCCTTCCGAGCGTCGATGAGCCTCCGGTGTTGACCACCGAGCTTTCCGCCGTCTCTACCCAACACATTCATCAAGATGACACGCGAGAGACCCTCGCTCACTCCTCTTCGGACGTTGTTTCGCAAAGCCAGCATAATCACAATGGCTTACATATTTTAGTGGTCGATGATGAGCCAACCAACCAACAAGTACTGACCAGTTTTCTTAATATTGAAGGCTATCAGGTCAGTACAGCCAGTGATGGACGTACAGCGATTGATCATATCGCCACCACAAAGCCAGATCTCATCTTACTCGATGTGCTAATGCCCGGAATGAGTGGATTCGAGGTCTGTGAGCAGCTGCGTGCACGCTATGACCATGCTGCACTTCCGATTATCATGCTAACCGCCTTAAATCAGCCTGATGATCGCATCTATGGCTTTGAGGTCGGCGCGAATGATTATCTCTGTAAGCCCTTTGATAAAAGAGAGCTCGCCGCACGGATAGCAACACATCTTGCCGCTAGCCAAGCGGAACAGCGCCGCCAAGAAAATCAGCGCCTCGAGCAGGCGCTTGAACAAAGTGCTCGGCAACAGGCCAGTCTACTCGAAACCCAGTCTTGGTTGATTTCACAGCTCTCTCTCGCTCCTGAAGCTATGTTAGGTATGCGAAAAGATGGCCAGGTTCGCTTTGTTAACCAAGCGGCAGCCTCCTTGTTTGAGCGTGAGCAAGACGAGGTAAAACGGATGCATGGCCAAGCCTTAGTGAAAGCGCCCGAGCAAGCCAATCAGATGGAGCGCTATCAAGGCCCACTGACCATTTATATTGAAGGACGTCCCCGAGACGTCGACGGTATGGTGCTGCGTTTTCCCGCAGAGTCTGACATTGACAGCCTGTATGTCATCAACACAGACGCTCCCGTGTCTCAGTCTCGTATACAGAGCCTAGAAAGCGCCATCGAAGCCTTATCTGGCTACGCATTAGGCGGAGACTCGCGCCAACTTGAAACGCTAAAAGCCATGGGGGGCGAATTTGAAGCTATCGCTGAAAAAGCGCAACACCAACAACAAGATAAAGCCAACGCACGCAGACAGCTAATTGTTGATGCCATGGTAGCCAGCTTGCATTACTGGGAAGAAGCCACAGGCAAAAGCAAATTCGATTTTGCCGAGCAAAGTGGTCTTTGGCGCGTCTACCTTGACCGTAGTAGCTTACAAACCCGCACATTGGATAAGTACCTGCTCATCGAAACCCTGCCAAAAACCCCGCGATGGCGCACAGTGCTGAGCTCCATTCGCTTTATCCTCGATCATTGTGACAAACGTAGTACGACCCGTACTCAGCTGGAGTCCTATTACCAACAACTTCGCCAGCTACTGCTAGAAGACTAACACAGCCAAATCGCTCCTTCTCCCAGTGCCTCTCCTATCGGGACAGGCACTGCTGCGTTCCCGCTATCGTTTCTCCACCCTCTTAAGCATCCCTTCTTCTGAGGACAGGCACTTTTACCCTGACAAGCACCCTCTTAAGGCACCCTCTTACGGGGACAGGCACTGTCTCTTATGAGGACAGTCGTACTTCTTGCGCTCTCATTTCTTGTAAGGACAGGCACCTACATGTTAGCCGCAGGCCCCTCGTTCTGTCCGACACACTATCAGCTCTTGTGGGGACAGACACTTATAGCACTCCCTTTTAGCGCCCTATCAGGACAGGCGCATCGAAGTAAGTGAGCAAACCTCGGTGACTGTCCTATGAATAGTTCGCGGGAACAGACACTGTCTCTTATGAGGACAGTCGTATTTCTTGGGTTCTCTTAACGTGCCCGTCCTCTGACTGACGAGCTAAAATCGCTCATTAATAATCTTTGCGAACCAACCTCATTTCAATCGCAATGCTTCTTAGCAAAAATCCCCTTTTATGTCGGATATAACTCAGAAATGCGCGACTTGTCACAACAAAATAGATACTGATTTTTCTCGTTAAAAAATAAGAGTGTTTTGGTGTGTGACATGCATCGCCCAAAAGATAATTAAACATAACATTATGATTTTTATATTATTATAATTCCATCCAGGGTCGTTATCAGGAGATAATCGTAATTGCATCCTGAAGCGGACAACCTTTTTAGCTGTTTTTTTTAACGAAAATAACGTCAACGTCGCGCTTTTTTACGGTTTTAACGATTATTCACATTGCAGCCTTCACTTAACTTGGGCTTAGTGAAGATGTTTGCTGGCCTGGAGCAACAAGTATCGCTTGGGGCATCCCATCCATAATCACAACGTCAGGGTCGGCAACACAGTAAGCTTGAGCTCGCGAAGGTTGTAAGCAACGAGCTCACTATCCATCACGTGAACTGAAAGCAACAGTAAGGAATGGCTATGTTTTCGAGTAACATTAGAGTTGCCAGCAAGACCCTACTTGCCTCTGCAATCATCGGTGCGCTGAGCGCAAGTGCTGGCGTTAGTGCCGCCGAGCGCAGTGAGCTCACTATCCACCCGAAAGAATTCAATACTTTTGTCCGTAACTTTAACCCTTTCCTCGGCGCTACCTATCTGCACACCACCACTGACTTTATCTATGAGCCTTTAGTGGTGTTTAACGAAATGAAAGGCAACCAACCTGTCTTTCGTCTCGCGAGCGGCTATGAAATGGCGGATGACCTGAAAAGTGTCACCTTCACCCTTCGTGAAGGGGTGAAATGGTCAGACGGTGAGGCCTATACCGCCGATGATGTGGTGTATTCGTTTGATTTGGTCAAAAACCACCCTGAGTTGGATCAATCTGGGATTAACCAATGGGTTGATGATGTGAAGAAGCTAGACGACTACACCGTCCGCTTTGAACTCACTGAGGCAAACTCGAATGTCCCCTACGAAATTGCGAAAGTACCTGTGGTGCCTGAACACGTCTGGAAAAATGTTGAAGAGCCCGCGTCTTACACCAATGAAAACCCGGTAGGCTCTGGCCCCTTCACCACCATCGATACCTTCACGTCACAGCTCTATATTCAATGTCGTAACCCGCATTATTGGGATAACGACAACCTCGATGTTGACTGTCTGCGCGTACCACAAATTGCCAATAACGATCAGTTTTTAAGTAAAGTGATCAACGGCGAAATGGACTGGACCTCATCGTTTATTCCTGACATTGATCGCACCTATGCCGCCGCTAATCCAAACCATCACTATTGGTATCCTGCCGCCGGCACCCAAGCCTTTATGGTTAATTTTAATGACCCAGACCCTGCCAAGCGTGAAGCGCTAACCAATGTCGACTTCCGTCGCGCCTTTTCGATGGCGCTGGACCGTCAAACCATCATTGATATCGCGTTTTATGGTGGTGGTACGGTAAACGACTTCGCCTCTGGCTTAGGTTATGCCTTTGAGTCTTGGTCCGACGAAGCAGTGCATGAAAAATATCGCCAATACAATACGTACGATCTAGACGGCGCCAAAGCACTGCTCGCTAAAGCCGGCTTTAAAGATCAAGACGGCGATGGCTTTGTGGAAACGCCATCAGGTAAGTCGTTTGAGCTCGAGATCCAATCCCCCAATGGCTGGACCGATTTCAACAACACCGTTCAACTAACGGTTGAGCAACTTGCCGAGGCCGGTATCAAAGCCAAAGCACGTACCCCTGATTTCTCGGTATACCGCCAAGCGATGCTCGAAGCCGACTACGACGTCGCCTACACCAACTACTTCCACGGTGCTGATCCTTACACCTATTGGAATAGCGCGTATAACTCCAACTTACAGGAAGGGGATGGCATGCCGCGGTTCGCAATGCATTACTACCAAAATGCCGAGCTCGACAAGCTGTTAGACAGCTTCTACAAAACCGCGGACAAGGCTGAGCAGCTGGAAATTGCCCACCAAATCCAAGCGATTATCGCCAAGGATCAGGTCACTATTCCGGTGCTTTCTGGTGCACAAATGTATCAATACAACACCACCCGCTTCACCGGTTGGTGGAACGAAGACAATCCGAAAGGTCGCCCCTCTATCTGGGCCGGCATTCCTGAGCGTCTTCTTCATGTGCTGGACCTTAAGCCCGTTCAGTAACCAATATCGGGCGCCTTGCGCGCCCGCTTTTCCACGGTGTTCACGCCACGAACATCACCACTTCGCTGTGTAAGGTGTGGGTTATGGGTTATTTTTTCCGACGGCTAACTTTTTACATGATTGCCCTTTTAGTGGCAGCAACACTCAATTTTATTATTCCTCGTGCCATGCCCGGTGATCCTGTCACCATGATGTTTGCCAACGCCTCGGTGCAAGTCACTCCAGAGCGAATTGAGGCAATGAAACAACTACTGGGCTTTGTCGATGGCCCCCTCTATATGCAGTATTTCACCTACATGAAAAACGTGTTGAGCTGGGATTTAGGCACCTCCATCCAATTTTATCCGTTGTCAGTAAACGAGCTCCTCGGCAAAGCCTTTGGCTGGTCGCTGTTTCTCGCCGGCAGTGCAGTGCTGCTGTCTTTCTCGTTGGGCTCGATTTTGGGGATTTTTGCCGCTTGGAAGCGCGGCGGAAAATACGATGCTGTGATCACCCCAGGAATGCTAATCATCCAAGCGGTACCACAAGTGGTTATCGCCATGTTGGCGCTGTTTATTTTCGCGATTGGGCTGAAATGGTTTCCAACCGGATACGCCTACACGCCGGGCGTTACCCCTGACTGGACCAGCTGGGCCTTTATTAAAGATGTGGCCTATCACGCCGTACTCCCGCTTTTTTGTGCCTCCATCATTCAAGTGGGCGGCTTTTTGGTCAACATGCGCAACAACATGATTAACCTGCTTGCGGAAGACTACATCACCATGGCCCGCGGCAAAGGGTTAAGTGAAAACCGCGTGGTATTTAACTACGCCGCCCGGAACGCGCTCTTGCCCAGTGTCACGGCGCTATCAATGTCGCTGGGTATTGCCATCGGGGGCCAACTGATTGTGGAGATCATTTTTAACTACCCCGGTCTTGGCTCGGTGCTCTTGAATGCGATCAACGCGCGTGACTACCAAGTCCTGCAAGGCCAGCTACTGATTATGACCTTGTTTATGCTCTCGTTTAACTTAATTGCTGACATGCTGTACGTGGTCCTTGACCCACGCCTGCGCAAAGGAGGCAAATAATATGAAAGATCTCCTCACGCTTATCGTACGCAATAAAATTGCCCGCGCTGGCTCCATCATTGTTGGTTTATTTATATTGATGGCGGTCTTCGCGCCTTTATTAACCCAGCACGCGCCAGATAAACGCACCGGTAATCCGCATGAATACCCCAGCTTTATCGTCAAAGCGGCGCAAGCCAATCCAGACGGCTGGGTCGCCACGCACTTAGCGGATGATCGTCGCACCCTACTGATGTCGAAAAAGGCCGACCATGTCCTTGGTACCACCCGTATGGGTCGTGATGTCTGGTCGCAGTTAGTACATGGCGCCCGTGTTTCGTTAGCGGTGGGTTTTGGGGCAGGTATCACCGTGTGTGTGCTCGCCACCTTAATTGGTATTACCGCCGGCTATTTAGGCGGTTGGGTTGACGATGTGCTCACCGCCGCGATGAACATTATGTTGGTGATCCCGCAATACCCACTCTTGTTCGTGCTCGCCGCGTTTATCGGCGAAGCCGGACCGCTGACGATTGCCATCATTATTGGCTGCACCTCGTGGGCGTGGGGCGCACGGGTGGTTCGGTCGCAAACCCTTGCCCTGCGCGAAAAAGAGTTCGTGAAAGCCGCCGAAGTGCTGGGTGAATCGCGCTTTCGTATCACCTTTGTCGAGATCTTGCCTAATCTCGTGCCCATTGTTGGCGCTAGCTTTATTGGTTCGGTGATGTATGCCATTGCCATGGAGTCGATTATCTCCTTTCTAGGCCTTGGCGATCCCAACACCATCAGCTGGGGGATCATGCTCTACAACGTGCAAACCTCTTCATCCATGTTAATTGGCGCGTGGTGGGAGCTGCTCGCGCCTTGTATTGCGCTGACTTTACTGGTTACGGGGCTTGCGTTACTCAACTTCGCAGTGGATGAAATTGCCAACCCGCAATTACGTGCGCAAAAAGGGATGAAGCGCTGGAAAAAACTCAGCCAACAAGAAAAGAAAGCCCGCGACGAGAATCCCGTTGCCGAACACATGCTGATCAGTGGAGATAAATCATGAGTCGCACCCCACTTATCTCAATCCGTGACCTGTGCGTGGACTACATTACCGATGCCGGCGATGTCCGAGCCTGCGATCATGTCAGTTTTGACATTGCCCCCGGTGAAGTATTCGGTCTGGCTGGCGAATCGGGATGCGGTAAATCCACCGTTGCCTTTTCGCTGATGCGTCTGCATAAGCCACCCGCCTTTATCACCGGCGGCGAAGTCATCTTTAACGGCGAGAATATCCTCGATTACAGCGACGCTCGGATGCACGACTTTCGCTGGCGGGAGATGTCGATGGTGTTTCAAAGCGCCATGAATGCCCTTAATCCAGTGCTGACGCTCGAAGAACAGTTTTGCGATGTGTTGATGCGCCACACCAACCTGACCCGCAAACACGCGGTCAAACGGGCTCAAGGCTTGCTGGAAATTGTCGATATTCACCCTAGCCGCCTGACCGATTATCCGCACCAATTTTCGGGCGGGATGCGTCAGCGCTTGGTAATTGCCATTGCGCTAGCCTTAAATCCGAAAATGATCATCATGGATGAGCCCACCACCGCATTAGACGTGGTGGTACAGCGTGAGATCTTGCAAAAAATCTATGCGTTAAAAGAAGAGTTTGGCTTTTCGATTCTGTTTATCACCCATGATTTATCGCTCATGGTCGAGTTCTCCGACCGGATTGGAATCATGTATTCCGGCGAGCTGATTGAGGTCGCGCCGTCCAAACAAGTACTCACCAATCCGTATCACCCCTACACCGAAGGGCTGGGCAGCTCATTCCCCTCACTTACCGGACCTAAGCGCCAGCTCACGGGGATCCCAGGCAACCCGCTCAACTTGCTCGAAATCCCGACCGGCTGCCGCTTTCAAGCACGCTGTGCTCAGGTGCATGATCGATGTCGCACCACCCAAACGGCGCTGCGCCAAATCGAACCGGGACGGTATTCCAACTGCCATCTATACGGCGAGCCCATCGCCCAACAAAAACTCTAATAACGCGACAATGTGAGGAAGTCAGTGATGAGTACAGGTTTTGGAGAACTGCTGGTTGAAGGGAAAAACGTGGTGAAAGATTTTCCCATTAACAGTCATGCCCTTAAACAACCCATGATGCGAGCGATCAATGATGTCTCGTTCAAAATGTACAAAGGCCGTGGACTTGCCGTGGTGGGGGAGTCGGGCTCGGGCAAATCAACCACCGCGAAAATGATTGCCAAAATGTATGCCCCGACCGATGGCTGCATTGAATATCGCGGCCGCGATATCACCACCATTAAAAAACGTGATGAGCTGATGCGCTATCGCGAAGGCCTGCAAATGGTCTGGCAAGACCCTTTTGGCTCGCTCAACCCCACGCATAATGTGTTTCATCATATTGCGCGCCCATTATTGATCCACAAAAAAGTCGCCAAGCGCGACAAAGCACAACTGAAAGAGCGAGTGTTCGAGCTACTCGAGCAAGTGGGTCTCACTCCGGCCAAAGAAACGGCGGAGAAATTTCCCCACCAGCTGTCGGGCGGCCAGCGTCAGAGGATTAACCTGGCGAGGAACATCGCCGTCGGCGCGGAAGTGGTACTCGCCGATGAGCCAACTTCGATGCTGGATGTGTCGATTCGTGCCGGTGTACTTAATCTGATGGAAGAAATGAAAGTGGAGAAGCAAATGTCGCTGCTCTACATCACCCATGATATCGCTACCGCACGTTACATTGCTGAAGACTTGGCAGTGATGTACGTCGGCCATATGGTCGAATGGGGAGACACCGAAGAGATTATTCATCGCCCTCAGCATCCTTACACCCAGCTATTGGTCTCAGCCGTGCCCGACCCGAGCAAGTCTATTCACGAAAAACTAAAGGGCAACAAGGGTGAAATTCCTCTGTGGACGCCGGATTCTGTCGGCTGCCCTTTTGCTGGCCGCTGCCCACATGCGACAGCCAAATGCACTGAGCAGTTGCCCCGCGTGACCAAGCTCGCCGACAACCACTATGTGCGCTGCTATTTGTACGAGCAATAGCGACCAATAAGGATACCATCATGCAAGTGCTGACCAATCACATTGGCTACTCGTTACACGGTGACAAATACGCGGTGATCGTCAGTGACAGCGACCGCCTCACCGGTACGCCCGTGGCACTGATTTCCCTGCCTCCTCTTAAGGGGACAGGCACATTTAGCTCGGCGGACAAAGCTGCCTCCTCTTCTGGGGACAGGCACTTTAATGAAGCCGCAGAAGGCGCGCAAAATTTTACGGGGACAGGCACTCTTACTCACGGGACAGACACTTTTGTTCGTGGGACAGACACAGCACCACTCGATAACGTGGTCGCGCAGTTTGAATTACACCAAGGCACACAGTTAAGCAACTGGCAGATGGGTACGGCTTATACCCTCGATTTCTCTGCCTTTGCACATCGCGGAAGCTATCAACTAGCATTACTAACAGAAACACCTGTGTATTCGCATCCGTTTGAGATCATTGACGATGGCCTGTTTCACACCACGTTTTCCGATTTGCTGCATTATTTTAAATCGCAGCGGTGTAGCGGCATCTATGAACACGCGGATCAGCACGCCAAGGTATTCGGCTCTGATGAACGCGTGGATGTATCCGGCGGTTGGTACGATGCCTCTGGCGATGTGAGCAAATACCTGAGCCACCTTTCCTACGCCAATTACTTTAATCCGCAACAAATCCCGCTATTGGCTTGGGGACTGGCCGATCTTACCAGCCAATTTAGCTCGGACACGCTCCCCGCGTTTATGCGCACGCGCTTAGCCGATGAAGCGAAACACGGCGCTGATTTTCTTCTCCGTATGCAAGACCCCAGTGGCTTTTTTTATATGACGGTGTTTGATCAATGGTCGAAAGACCCAGAGCGCCGCACTCTTTGCGCTTACGCGACGCAAGATGGAGTGATGAGTGAGGCTTACCAGGCCGGTTTTCGTCAAGGCGGCGGCATAGCGATTGCTGCCCTTGCCGCCGCAAGCCGATCCCCGCTTTGCGCGGATCCAGACCAACAAGCACGCTATTTAGACGCCGCCATTCGCGGCTACTGGCATTTGGTTGAACATAACCATCATTACCTTGATGACGGAGAGCCCAACATTATTGACGAAACCTGCGCTCTTCTCGCCGCATGTGAGTTGCATCACGCCAATCGGCAGTCTACCGAGGAGCAACCTACCGGGGACAGTCACGCTTATTTGACGGGACAGGCACCTTTAGGTTCTGGGGACAGACATATTAGTGCGAACAGTGACTGTCCCTTCTTGAACGAGGCACGAGGCTGGATGACAAAGCTGATAGCACGGCAGTGCAGTGATGAAACTTGCCAGTATTATTGGTCAGCAAATACTGATGGCGGCCGCCCGTTTTACCATGCCGCCGATGCCGGTCTACCCGGCTTGGCATTAGTTCGCTACCTCGATGTGGAAACCGACCCCAGCCATCAAGCTATCGCGCAAACAGCACTGGAACGCGCCTGTCAGTTTGAGCTCAACCTAACACAAACAGCCGATAATCCATTCGCGTATCCGCGTCAGTACGTCAAACCCGTCGATGGCGTCAAACAGGTACGTCACTTTATTCCTCACCACAATGAAACCGGCTATTGGTGGCAAGGCGAGAATGCACGCTTGGGATCACTGGCAACCTTTGCGTGTCATGCCACGCGCCACATTCAAGACAATGCGCTAAATGCGGCCCTCCACACCTTTAGCCAACGGGCGCTTAATTGGATCCTCGGTTTAAACCCATTTGATATCTGCATGCTCGATGGACATGGTCACAACAACCCAGATTACCTACCGCACTTGGGATTTTTTAATGCCAAAGGGGGGATCTGCAATGGCATTACCGCAGGGATGGAGGATGAAACACAGATTGCCTTCAACCCCGCGCCATATTGCGATGATATGGCGCAAAACTGGCGATGGGGCGAGCAATGGTTGCCACATGCAAGCTGGTTTATGCTCGCCATCAGTGCGCAAACACTGGTTGGCAACGGCCACTCGAACAAGGAGAACGCGTGATGACTTACCGCCTCGATCTTAGTGTGATCAACGAGTATCCCAATGACACCCCACCGCGCAGCCGAATGGGGTTAACCTTGCATAATCTCACCGACCGCCCGTTAGAAACGCTGTCCATTGCGGTATTGTTTGATCGCTTCATCAACCCCAATACCCTGTCACAAGGCAGTATTGAGCAAATCGGTAGTTATTGCGTCATCACACCGGCGCATCAAACACTCGATGCCAATCAAAGCTTATACATCGAGTTTGATGCCCACACGCCGCCGTTGCGGTTCCTTTGTGCCGGCTTTAAAGATGCGCTGATCTATGCCAATGGCGAGCAATATTCAGTGATGCTCACCCCCATTAACTTGGCGCACACTTACACCACACGATCACCGATTCCAGATGTTCATCCCGCCGAGCACGCCATTATTCCGGTGCCCAAATCAGTGCGCCACCAACCAGGGTACTTTACGCTTTCACCCACGACACCGTTAATCGCGGTGGATCCACAGGCCGTTCCCGCCGCGCAGTGGTTAAGTAACGAGTGGGTTCGTCTATACCCGCAGGCCGATATTGCACTCGACCCACGCCACCAAGATGCAGTCACTGGCGATCATGCCATTATCTTACGGCCGTTACCCGACTCGGCACTTCGAGATATCGCCCACCGTGATGAGGCCTATCAGCTCACCGTCACCGACCAAGGCGTGGTTATCCAAGCCTGTGCTGAGCGAGGGTTTATTCACGGCTGCGCATCACTGTTACAACTTTGCCAAGAGCATGAAACACAGCTTCGAATACCGGCAATCAAAATCAGCGATGCACCACGCTTTGCTTATCGAGGGATGATGCTCGATTGCGCGCGCCATTTTCATTCGGTGGACACGGTAAAGCGACTGATTAACCAGTTGGCCTACTTTAAGTTCAATACCTTTCACTGGCATTTAACCGACGATGAAGGTTGGCGACTGGAGATTAAAGCCCTGCCTGAATTGACGCGCTATGGAAGTCAACGCGGCCCCAATACCCGCCTTGCTCCGCAGTTCAGTCATATTGCAGAACGTCACGAAGGCTATTATCGCCAAGAAGAGGTGCGTGACGTGATTGAATACGCCGCGGCCCGAGGTATTACCGTCATTCCAGAAATTGATATTCCCGGCCACTGTCGCGCAGCCATCAAAGCGCTGCCTGATTGGCTACACGATGCCGACGACCGCTCTACTTACCGCAGCGTACAACACTACACCGATAACGTATTATCGCCAGCCCTTGATGGCACGTATAGATTTTTAGATACGGTATTAAGTGAAGTCGCCGAGCTTTTTCCTGCCTCATGGGTCCATATTGGCGCCGATGAAGTCCCTGACGGGGTATGGACGGATAGCCCAATTTATCGGGACAGACGCATGAACGGAGAAACGACCGCTTCGCTACAGGGACAGATACTGACCTACGCTGAGCAAAAGCTACGCGCCTTGGGCAAACGTATGGTTGGCTGGGAAGAAGTGCAGCACGGCGATAAAGTCAGCAAGAATACCGTGATCTATTCATGGCAAAGCGAAGACGCCGCATTGCACTGTGCGCAGCATGGTTTTGATGTGATTTTAACCCCCGGTCAGGCGACCTATCTCGATATGGTGCAAGATTATGCTGCCACCGAGCCTGGGCTCGACTGGGCGGGCGTCACGCCATTAGAAAAAGCCTACCAATATGAGCCGCTGGCAAGCCTCGCCAGTGACGACCCCGCCCGTGAGCACATACTAGGCGTGCAATGTGCACTCTGGAGTGAACTGATCACCAATCAGGACAGGCTCGATTACATGGTATTTCCAAGGCTTACCGCCATTGCGGAAGCGGCTTGGAGCCACAGTGAGCGCCGTGACTGGCTCGATTATCTAGCCAGACTCAAAGCGCAATTACCGCGTTTAGACAAGTTCGGTATTCAATACCGTTCCCCTTGGGCATCGAACAAGTAGGCCGAATTCGCCCACCTGGCAGCGCGCCCTGCGCTGCCAGCTCTTTGCGCTCACATCCCATCTGTTTATAATGCCCAACCATTGTTGTCAGTCTGAGAGTGTTTCCGGCATGCTACGCCAAGAAATTAATACCCTACTCACCCCTATTCATGGTTTTCTGCACTGTCAAACCCCCGACAGTTGGATTGACGCGGCCATTCAGCCTGACAATCAATCGATTCTTTTGCGCGATCACGCAAACTGCGAATTAAAAGCCAGCCAAACCGCGATGTGGCTGATCCGTAAATATGCCGTTGATGCGGCGAGTGGCGAGCAACTGCTGGCATGGGCCAAACCCTATGAGGACTTTGTCTATCGCGGCGTTCGCGATGAAATTTTTCATGGACGCAAAAACGGTCTCAGTGCACCTTTAACCCCTAAAGCGGGCTTTGCCCACGGCCAAGCCTTGATTGATAAAATGGTCCGATTAATCAAAGAAGAGTTTCATCACTTTGAGCAAGTGATTGAAATCATGGACGCACGCGGCATTCCTTATCAACCGTTAGAAGCAGGCCGCTACGCCAAAGGATTAATGCGCGCGGCACGCACTCATGAGCCCGCAACCTTGGTCGATAAATTGATTATTGGCGCCTACATTGAAGCACGCTCCTGCGAGCGCTTTGCTAAAGTCGCCCCACACCTTGATGATGAACTGCAAAAGTTCTACATCTCGCTATTGCGCTCGGAAGCACGCCATTATCAAGATTACCTCACGCTTGCAGAAACTATCGCCGGCGGAGACATTCGCGACCGCATTCAAACCATCGGCGAGCGCGAAGCCGAACTCATCCAAGCACCCGACAGCCAATTCCGCTTTCACAGCGGCACCCCTGCTTAGCTTCTTCTTATAGGGACAGGCACTTGTTATTTCTCGCGAGGACAGTTTCCTGCCAGGACAGACACCTTTACGCATCCATAATTGATTTCTAGCGAGGACAGTCACCTCTTGATGACTATCCTCGTCGTTTTTCTCCAACGTTCGAACCTTTTCCCCTATCAGGACAGGCACTCTGTAGTGACTGTCCCTGTTATGACTTCCTACGCCATCACTACTCACTATTCTCGAGAAGTACTTCTTGGGACAGACATGTTAAGAAAATAACAACTCTCACAATTACACCACTTCTTGCACTGTCACCAAAACTCTAGCTAGAAAAGATGAAGACTGTTCATTTATACAGTACCTTTTAGTCATACCAAGATGCTAAGAGGGACCGACGATGACTAAAGCTCGCGCATCGCAAATAAATTTAGCCGCCACACCTTATTACCATTGTGTCTCACGTTGTGTGCGCCGCTCGTTTTTGTGCGGCTATGATGCGCAGTCACAAAAAAGCTATGAGCATCGTCGCACATGGATAGAAACGCGTTTACTTACACTCGCCAAAGCATTTTGTATCGATATCTGTGCTTATGCCATTATGAGCAATCACTATCACGTTGTTTTGCATATCAACGCCAAAGCGGCTCAGTCTTTAACCAATATCGAGGTTGTTGAACGCTGGCTAGCCTTTCATCAAGCGCCTGCGCTTATCCAACGTTTTTATCAGGGTGAATCGCTCTCTCACTCAGAGCGAAAAGCGTGTTTTCGCATCATTGAGAACTGGCGCGAACGTTTGATGTCTGTCAGCTGGTTTATGAAGCTGCTCAATCAATATATTTCGACGCTAGCGAACCGAGAGGATCAATGTTCAGGGCATTTTTGGGAGGGACGCTTTAAAAGCCAAGCCATATTAGATGAAAAAGCACTCGCTGCGGCGATGGCCTATGTCGATTTGAACCCAGTGCGAGCAGGTATCACCAAGCAGCCTAAACATGCCAATTACACATCGATTAAAAAGCGCGTTGAATCACTCGAGCAAAATAAAGCGACCCCAGCCGGCTTATTCCCCTTCGCCGGGAACCCGAGAAAGCCGATGCCCGACGGTATCCCTTTTCGCCTTATGGACTATTTGGCTCTGGTAGAATGGACGTGCGATCAGGACCAGAACGCCAATTCACTCCCAAGACCACAGCTACTCACACAGCTGAACATCTCACGTGAAACCTGGTTAAGTACATGCTCTCACTTAGAGGGCGGGAATATCGTAGGTTCACTATCGAGTATTCAGGCGGTCTTGCCGACACTCGGTCTAAAACGCATGACCGGCGTCATGATCTAAAGTGAGTTGGGCTTGTCGTTGAAGGCATCCCAATAACGTAAACACGAAATAAACTCGCTAAGACCTCATCCAATCCAATAGGCCAGCACCATTATCAGTACAAACAACACACCCACCGCTTTTAAGAGCGGCTTTAGCCCTTTTGCTCCACCTTCCGGGGATTGATTACAGCATCCCATATTATCTCCTGACCGTTTTTCCAGAAGAATAAGCCTTCCAGTAACAGGAAGGTAAAGGGCTATCCAGTTTTTGATCTTGTTGGGACAGGCACGTTAAATACTTAAGAATGCTTAAGTGTCTGTCCTACTCTCGGTAAGACACTTTTAACCTTGGTGCCTGTCCCCCCAACACACTCACTAATACACTGTACTCAGAAATCTAGACTCTGTATCCTAGTGGCTATAAACATCTATCAAGGACAATGACGATGTGGTATCTCATTTATTCGCAAGACGTCGAGAACAGCCTACCGCTACGCAAGCAAGCGCGCGACGCACACCTTGAGCGCTTACACCAACTGGAAAAAGAAAACCGCTTGATGATTGCAGGACCAAACCCTGCCGTTGATAGCGACGAGCCGGGCGAAGCTGGGTTTACGGGGTCAACCGTTATTGCATGGTTTGAGTCATTATCAGCCGCCCAAGCCTGGGCCGACAAAGACCCTTATATTGCCGCTGGCGTCTATGCAGACGTGACCGTTAAACCTTTCAAAAAAGTGCTTCCTCAGGATCCTGTCTAATGCGATTAGTAAAAGTATTGATGATGACAGGCCTTGGGCTAATACTGAGTGCATGTAGCAGCACCCAGCATGATCAAGCCGCAGAAGCAGCAACCCAACGTGCAGACATGATTGCACAGTTACTGCCGATGGATATTGAAGGCTACTCACTCGTTCGCGCTCGTGCGCAAGATGCCATTATCGAGCTGACGCTTCTGGAGAAGAATGCCAAAAAAACACCGGGGCAGCTCTTTTCCGGCTTAGAGCGTCGTTATTGTGAGGATAACGATATCCGCAATATGTTAGACAGTGGCATCAGCTATACCATTTTGGTTCGCGATACCCGTGGTCGACAAATCCTCAAAAACGCCATTACTGCACCAAGCTGTGCTAGCTAAAGAAGGGGGGGCTAGATGAAGCCCTCTCCAACGGTAAAGCCGAGAGGTACTTACCTGTGATAGCCGCCTTGCTCTATATTATGACGGTTGGTTTTTATCTCTTTACCAACTCTAAGGAAACCTCACTCAAAGAAGCGATCATTTGCATCAGCGTCGTGGGGATTTATTGTCTTTGGCACCTAGCTATTCCACCTTTTGCTGCCACCCCTAATTTTTACACAGAAAGAGCGTTTGGTATCGTGCCATTTGTTTCGATGTGGGCAATCCTATTCCCACACTTTGCTATCAATCAAATCCCCACCGTTACACGTACATTAGGTTGGATTGGTCTGTTCACGATGACAGTTATTCTCGCGATTTTTAAGCTACTTGTTTGGTAACCTGTGCATCACTTCCCAGCGCTCAGTGAAACAGAATTAGAGCAGTGAAAACGGGACATCCCACTCCACCGGTAAGGCTGGCCACAACTCGCCTTCGCTCGGGGGCAGCACATAGCTGTAGTGCTTGGCTGGCTGATCATCGGCAAAACGACACGTAAATTGCAGCCCATAAGCGTGTAAGTAGCCACGATCGGCAGGCTCGCCGCCATAGTAATCATCACCGATGAGCGGAGAGCCAATGCTTTTCATCGCCACGCGAATTTGATGGGTTTTGCCTGTGTAAGGACGACAGAGAAAAAGTCGCCGCCCCTCACCACCAGCAATAGAGGTAAAACGCGTTCTCGCAGGGTTATCTTTGCTGGTCAGTAATTTCCAGCTACCTCGCCGCCCCTTAGTCATATCACCAACGATCAATCCCTGCTTCTTACGCGGCTTGTTGGCACTTAATGCCAAATAGAACTTTTCTATCTCGCGAGAAGCAAACAGCCCAGAGAGGACAGACGCCGCATGAGAAGAAGTTGCCAGCAGCAGCAAGCCCGATGTCATCTTGTCCAACCGATGCACAAGGTAGACTTTCTCAACCCCAATGTGCGCCGCCACGGCCGGTAAAAGTGCCGCGTGATCGGCTTCTTTTTGCACGCTAACGCTGTGGTGCTTATTGATCACCACAAAGTATTGGTTTTGGTCGACAATTGAAAACATAACGAGGCGATTTACCGGTTGGCCACTGAGGACAGGCATCATAACGACTTCACACTTACGTCGCTAGGGCAATCATATAAGTGACTGTCCCCCGAGTGTTCACCCTAGAGCAATTATAAAGGTATAAAGGTGCCTGTCCCGTTAGTTCTAGCTCTTAGCTTAAAGTGCCTGTCCCCAATAGTCGCCCAATAGTCGTTAACTTAAAGTGCCTGTCCCCGATAGATCGCCTAATAGCTCTATACCCGCTTCACACTCTCGCGCACTACCAGCGTTGGCTCGAGCTGAACGGTTTGGCTGTCACTTTGAGGGTCATCCAGTTTGTGGAGTAGCGTTTCGACGGCCGCTTGACCGAGACGGTACTTGGGCTGGTGAATAGTGGTCAGGGAGGGCGAGACAAATTTTGCGAGGTGGATATCATCGTACCCCATGATAGAAAGATCCTCGGGTACCCGAATGCCGAGTGCATTGGCAGCATTGATCGCACCCATCGCCATCATGTCATTGCCTGCAAAAATCGCGCTCGGCAAGGAGCCGCTCGCGGCGATCGCTTGCATGCCTTGATAGCCGCCCTCACACTCAAAGTCCGCTTCTACCATCCAGTCGGCGTTCTCAGTAAGTCCAGCATCGCGCAGCGCATCTTTAAAGCCTTGAAAACGGCGCTGTGCTTGTTGTTTAAGCAAAGGACCACTGATACAACCAATCTGGCGGTGGCCGCAGTCAATCAAGTGCTGGGTCGCTAAATAGCCGCCTTGATAGGAATTGTCTTGAATTTTATCGCAAGCAAAATCAATCGGCCCCCAATCCATCACCACCACGGGAATATCCGGATAACGATCAAAGCCTTCAATCCGCTCACCTTCCAAGGTCGAACACATCAAAATCAAACCATCGACCCGCTTTTGCAACAGCGTATCAATTGAAGCACGCATACGCTCAGCATCGCCTTCCGTGTTGCATAAAATCAAACTGTAGCCATTGTGATAACAGCTGCGCTCGACGCCTTTTACTACTTCGCCAAAAAACGGATTGGTGGAAGTGGTCACCAGCATGCCAAATGTTTTAGTTCGATTCACTTTTAGGCTGCGAGCCAGTGCCGACGGGGCGTAATAGTTAAGCTCTTTCGCGGCTTGGTTTACCTTCTCAGCAATCGCCTCACTCACATAACGGGTGTTGTTAATGACATGACTGACCGTCGATGTCGACACGCCCGCCCGTTTGGCAATATCTTTCATGGTCGCCATTTATCGCGCTCCGCTGACTAAGGTGAAATAACGATTAAGCATCTTGATGGGCCAAAAACGCCTCAACCTCTGAACGAGAAGGAATCGAAGTTTGTGCGCCACGCTTTGTCACGGATAATGCCGCCGCGGCATGCGCAAAGCGAATTGCCTGATAAAGTGTCTGTCCCTCTATCAGTCCTGTCACCAATGCCCCATTAAAGGTATCACCCGCGGCAGTGGTATCGACAGCATCGACACGGAACCCAGGAATAAGCTGGCCCGATTGTTCGCCTTTTTCACTCAGCCATACGCCTTGTTTGCCGAGGGTGATCAGTACAGTCCCTACCCCTTTTTCATGAAGCACGTCCGAGGCCGCTTGGGCGCTGGCGGTGTCTGTTACCGCGATACCCGTCAGGCTTTGGGCTTCCGTTTCATTCGGGGTGATAATATCGACCGCGGCAAGAAGCGCGTCGCTCAGCGGTGCGGCAGGGGCGGGATTAAACACCACCTGTGTCTTTGCCGCTTTAGCATGAAAAGCCGCCTTTTCAATGCCGCACATCGGTGTTTCTAACTGCATCAGTAAATAGTCAGCGTCGGCGATTTTAGTGAGATTATCGCTGATGGTCTCCGCTGTCAGATTGGCATTGGCTTCTGCCGAGAGCGCAATACTGTTCTCACCTTGATCAGTCACTTGGATCATCGCAATCCCAGTCAGCGTATCAGGCTGTACTTTTATCGCACTGACATCCATCCCCTCTTGCGCGTAAGACTGACGAATCTGCTGGCCAAAGGCGTCGTCACCCACACTGGCAATAAAGGCAACATCGGCACCGCAACGCACCGCCGCGACTGCTTGATTGGCCCCTTTGCCGCCCGCAATTACGGCATAATCGTGGCCGTGTAACGTCTCGCCCGGACGCGGAAAGTGAGGGACGCGTAAAACATGATCAGCATTGACGCTGCCAAGAACAACCAATCGGCTCATTACTATTCCTTACCGTTTTTAAATCAAAAAAGCACCACCCAGTGCGAACCCGATGGTGCTCACTATACGTTTCCCTGACGGCTTATTCAGCGATCGTTTCTTGGCTAATCACCTTAAGCGGCACAGGGATGTAGCTGTCTACCGACTCGCCTTTCAGCACTTTATCCGCGGTTTCGACACCCAGCTCACCAATCATACCCGGTTGCTGAGCGATGGTCGCTGCCAGATGACCACGCTCGACGGCCGCAATACCATCTTTGGTGCCATCAAAACCAACAATGGTGACATCTTTGCCTGATGCTTGCACCGCGCGCAACGCGCCAAATGCCATTTCATCGTTTTGGGCGAATACCGCTTCAACATCTGGGTGGGCGGCAAGCAGGTTTTCCATCACATTCAGGCCTTTGGTGCGGTCAAAATCCGCAGGCTGACTGGCGAGTAGTTCAACGTCGGTACCTTCAATGGCATCCATAAAGCCTTCACCACGCTCGCGTGCTGCTGACGTGCCGGCAATACCCTCAAGTTGGATCACTTTAGCTCGCTCACCGACTTTGCCGATGATGTATTCCGCCGCCATTTTACTGCCTTGAGCGTTATCAGAAGCAATATGACTCACCACTTCCCCACGGCTCGCGCCACGGTCTAGGGTGATCACCGGGATCTCGGCGCGATTCGCAATACGAATGGCGTTTGAGACCGCATCTGAGTCAGTCGGATTAATCAAAATGGCTTTAACGCCACGGATGGTTAAATCCTCCACATTCGATAGCTCTTTACTGGCGTCGTTTTGCGAATCAAGCACCAAGAGCTCATAACCAAGATCTTGTGCTTTTTGCTCTGCGCCCTCTTTCATGGTGACAAAAAATGGATTGTTTAAGGTTGAGACCACGATTGCCATTCTATCTTCCGCTTGCGCACTGATGCTCAGCGTTGACGACAGTAGCGCAGTGGTAATCAAGGTAGTCAGTTTTTTCATGCGTTCAGTCCTTTTGTGTTTGTAGGGTATTGTTTTTGCTTGCTAATAAAACAGAAATAAAAGTGTCTGTCCTGCTAAATTCTGCTGCTAACTAAAAGTGCCTGTCCCAACAAGCTACTATTTCGAAAAGCTTTGTCTAAAGCGGCTATTTGTTTTTGTTATCCACCAGCACGGCGAGCAAAATCACCACCGCTTTGGCAATCATTTGGTAGTAAGACGACACGTCCAGCAGGTTGAGGGCATTGTTCAAAAAGCCGATGATCAGCGCACCGATCAATGTACCCATGATCTTGCCTTTACCGCCCATCAAGCTGGTGCCGCCCAGCACCACCGCGGCAATCGCATCAAGCTCATAGCCAGTACCGGCAGTCGGTTGTCCGGAGGAAAGACGCGAGGTGACGATGATCCCTGCCAGCGCCGCGAGCATGCCACACAGGCTATACACGCCCACCTTAATTCGGTCGACATTAATGCCCGACAACCGCGCCGCCGATTCATTGCCACCAAGTGCGTAAATATAACGGCCAAAACGGGTGTGATTGAGCAGATACCAAGCGCCGATAAACACGATTGCCATCAGCCACACGGGGACGGGAATGCCCAACAGGTAGCCGGTACCAAACCAAGCGAACGCATCGGCGGTATCAGTAAAGCCCGTTGAGATGGGGCGACCATCGGTATACACCATAGTGACACCACGATAGAGGGTCATTGCCACCAGGGTAGCAATAAACGCCTGTACCTTGCCTTTGGCCACCACGACGCCTGTCATGGCACCAATCGCCGCGCCTGCAAACAAAGCGGTTGGCACTGCCACTAACACCGGCACTTCGACCGCAATCAAGCTGGCGGCAAACGCCCCGCACAGCGCCAACACCGAGCCAACACTCAAATCGATACCCGCGGTTAAAATCACCAATGTCATCCCCACGGCAATAATGGCGTTTACCGAGGTTTGACGCAGGATGTTAAGCAGGTTGTCGACCATGAAAAAGTTGCTGTTTAAAAATGACATCACCACGATCAACACCAGCAGGGCAATGAGTGATTTTTGCTCAATCAACCACGCTTTGCTGAACAGGGGTTTACGTCCATCTTCTGACGGCTGGGACTTATTCATTGCATTCTCGCTCATGCTGCATCCTCATTGGCATCTTTGCCTACCGCACAGGCAAGCAGGGTTTCTTGGTTAGCGTCTTTGGCATCAAACTCACCGCATACGCGGCCTTCGTGCATCACTAAGATACGGTCGCTCATGCCGAGTACTTCGGGCATTTCTGACGACACCAAGATGATACTCATGCCCTCGGCTTTAAATTGATTAATTAGCTGATAAATCTCTTTTTTGGCACCGACATCGACCCCCCGAGTCGGCTCGTCCAAGATCAGCACTTTCGGTTTAGTCATCAGCCCTTTGGCGATCGCCACTTTCTGCTGATTCCCGCCCGATAAGTTGCCAATGATTTGCTCGCGGGTTGGGGTTTTGATGTTAAAAAGACGAATAAAATCATCCACTGCCATCACTTCATCGCGCGGCTGTATTTTCCCCCAATGGGTGAGCTTATCGAGTGCACTGAGTGACATGTTGTCTTTCACCGATAAGCCCAACACCAAGCCCTCACCTTTGCGGTCTTCAGAGATGTAAGCAATGCCGTTGGCCAGCGCATCTTGCGGACTCACTGGGTTAATCACTTTGCCATCAAGCCGAATCACGCCGGCATCACGCGGCATGGCACCATAGATAATTTTCATTAACTCCGTGCGCCCGGCGCCCATCAGACCCGATACACCCAGAATTTCACTACGGTGCAGCTGAAAACTCACCGCTTCCACCCCGTGGCCGCTGACATTTTCCACCTCAAGGCTTATTCCATCAGGGGTGACGTCACTTCGTGGATATTGTTCGGCGAGTTTGCGGCCCACCATCATTTCAATCAGGCCGTCTTCATCGGTATCACTCACGGGACACTCACCAATAAACTTGCCGTCACGTAACACGGTGATCCGATCGCAAATCTCAAAAATTTCTTTTAGTCGGTGGGAGATATAAACAATGCCGCAGCCTTGCGCTCGCAGCTCGTTGATCACCGCAAACAGCGAGGCGGTTTCGGTGTCGGTCAAAGCATCCGTCGGCTCATCCATAATGATCACTTGCGACTCAAACGACAGCGCTTTGGCAATTTCCACCATTTGCTGCTCACCCAAGCTCAAGCTGCCAAGTGGCGTGGTGCCACGTGCTTTCACATTTAAACGCGCCAACAGCTTATCGGCTTCTTCAGCCATCTTGGTCCAGTCAATCTTGCCAAACCGGTTAGTAAACTCGCGGCCTAAGAAGATGTTCTCGGCAATGGTCAGCTCTGGGATCAAATTGAGCTCTTGGTGAATAATACTGATCCCCGCTTGCTGCGAATCACGCGGGCCTTTAAACGAGACCGGTTCACCTTGATAGTTCACGTCGCCACTGTCGGCGTGATAAATCCCGGTGAGTACCTTCATCAACGTGGACTTGCCCGCGCCATTTTCACCGAGTAGCGCCATTACCTCGCCGGGATAGACATTTAAGCTCGCCTCATCGAGGGCCCGCACCCCGGGAAAGGTTTTTACGACTTGGCGGAGTTGTAAGATAGGTTGCGTCATTGTGGTTACTCGCTTAGGCCCACCTAAAAGGTGACACCGGCTTGAAAAATCACATTGGCATAAGGCGTGCACTCGCCGGTGCGTACCACCGCTTTGCTCTGCACCGTACGTGCTTTAAACGCCTCGTGGCTGATCGTGGTCACAGTGATCGGCTGCTGACGCGCCGCACTCTCTTGCTCCAATCGCGCAAGCAAGGCTTGGTGCAGCGCCGGGCTCACCGCAGCAAGCTCTTCTGCAATCACCACCGACTCAATGCAGGTGTGAGTTAACACCGTCTCGACCGTCTGCATAAAGCTCGGCACGCCTTGGGTCAGCGCTAAATCAATACGCGGCACCGAGTTGGGGATCGGCAGCCCCGCATCACACACAGTCAGCTCATCGGTATGCCCGATTTGGGTGACTAGCTGTGCAAGTTCTGGATGGAGCAAACCATGTTTATTCATTCATCACCTTCTCACTCACGATAGGATCAATCAGCGCTCACTATGCGCTGGCACGTTTTCTTGTGATCAACGTTTTCTCTCAGGAAAACACCATCGAAACGTTTCGATATAGGCAAATAATGCAGATGAAAGAAAAATTTCACCATCTGTAAACATCACAGATGTGAGGGGGATCGACTATTGATATTGAAATCATTAGTAAAGGGAGGGGAAGATCACATTAGGGGGTTGGGAGAACTAGAGACTAGAAAGAGCCTAGGGGACGGAATACGGAAAAAGCGTATCGTGCCTGATCCTGTAGATAAAGGGCCTAGGTTCCTTGGTCCTAGGCACTGCTTCCCGCTCTTTCCCGTATTCAAGATCCCGAATCAAGGTCGGATAAGCACCAATAGCACCACCGAAATAAAAACCAGGCGTAGGTCGGACAAGCGCCAACACGATGTGAGCCTCGTTCCCCGGTGCAACTGGCGCGCCTCCGACATTGATGATTAAAATTGGCACTGATCGTGACAGGCGCCCGTTAACATGGTGCATGATTTTTGACACGGTGCCGGGGCTTGTGTCACCTACGCCAATGGCACCTTCGGGCTTAAGTGTAGAAAAAGTCCCTAGGCACAGCTTTACGCTTTTCCTAGCCTCTCGTTTCTAGAAGCGCAGCGTCTCAGTTCTCGTCCTTCTCCATCGGCTCACTCAAACCCGGCACCGCTTGGCAAAACGTGCATTCTTCATTATCCACCGAGGCACCGCCCGACTCGACGTAGCGAATACGATGACTCGCTTTGCCTCGGTTAGCCGACACCGCAAACCGCCGTTGGTCACGCTCGGGAATGGTCTTTTCTGTGTCATGGTTAGTCATGATTTACCTCCTAAGAATGCCGAAACCAACTCAGCCATAGTTAGCTTAGCGCCCGAACGAGCCCAACCAAAAGTGACTGTCCTCGATAGCCGATACTAGGTCCTAGTTCCTAGGAATTGTTTTCCGCTTTTCCCTAACTCACGATCCCAAATTTCGCGTAGGTCGGACAAGCGCCGGGGTAATGTTAATCTTATAACTCGATGTAGCCGCGCGCCTCCGACATCGAGGTCAAATCGGGCAACGATCGTGACAGGCGCCCGTTGGCATGGTGCATGATTGTTGACATGGTGCCGGGGCTTGTGTCACCTACGCCAATGGCACCACCAAAAGTCCCAATAAATTACGATAAATTACTAACTAGCTAATCCAGAAGTCTTTCAGGTGCGTCCATGTCCTCGTGCAGCACACGAACAACGAGTACCTCCGACTCAAGTACTTGATAGAAAACAGCGTGATGCTCGACCTGCAACCTTCGATACCCAGAAAAAACATAGGCGTAGTTCGTGCCGAGTGATGGATGATTAATCAGCTGTTTCATGCCGGTCTCAAGCTGATCTAGATATTTATCTGCCTGATCAGCACCCCATTTTTCGCAGGTATATACCCAAATTCCAATGAGATCAGATTCGGCCTTCGGCGTGACGCTCAGCTTAAGCACTAATCAGCCGCCTTCATCCGTTGACGGCCAGTTGCCTTGATAGCCGATACATCGAGTACCTTAGGTTTCCCGCTTGACTCACCCTCAGCGAGAGCCTGCCTCAGCACGGCAATACGTTCTTGAGCCTGCTGATCTCGACGGATGAGGTAACGGATATACTCACTGTCATTGCCAAACTGACCGCTTTCAATCTGGCTTTTCACCCAACAGTCTTGTTGTTCAGTCAGCGTAATGGTTTTCCGATGCATGCTCATATCTGGCCATCCTAATATATCACGGGTATGACAATATCATACCACCCGACTGCGCCGAATCAATTACTGCTTCTTATCGACTCGCGTCTTGAGACACAAGCACCAATGGCACCAATGGCACCACCAAAATAAAAACCAGGCGTAGGTCGGACAAGCGCCAACACGATGTGAATCCTGTATACCCAAGCCGAAGCGCGCCTCCGACGTTGAGGTCAAAGACAGGCGCAGTGCAACTAGCGCATAGGCGGTATAGTGCATTGTTGTTGGCCTAATCCCGAGGCTTGTGTCACCTACGCCAATGGCACTATCGAAAAACGCCAATACGAGTGCGATCTGCTCTGTCTAGTTTCTAGTCTCTAGAAGCGCAGCGTCTCGTCTCTTTCTGTGTTCAGACTAAAGTGCCTGTCCCTATAAAACGGCCAAAAAACTAATTTTTCCTTGCGGTGCTGGCGCGATGTGCGAGTTTAAATGGAATAGTTTGAGCGCCTGTAAGCGGTTGCCCTTCAATAGCTTGTAAAATGGCCGACGCGGCCTGTACGCCGAGGGATTGATAGTCAATTTCAGCGCTCGTTAAGCTCGGAAAAGCATGCTCACTCATGGAGGAGCCCTCCAAGCTGATAATCGCGATATCAGTCGGCACTTTTAACACCCGTCGGTGACACTCAAACAACGCGCCGATAGCTATCTCTTCATGGCTACATACCAGCGCATCCAACGTGGCATCGCGAAGCAACAATTTCGCCAACCCATCGGCCCCCAATTGCGCCGATGGGGCCTCATGCGTTGTCAGAAAATGGTCAGGGGTTAAATAGTGCTCAATCATCGCGCCCTGCCAGCCCTGTAGCTTGCGCTGCAAGGTGGCATGGTTGCCCCGTGCACCAATAAAACCAATATGATGAAAGCCCTGACTAACAAGGTGGGATGTACAGCGCTTGCCGATGTCGTGGGGGTCGCTGCCCATGCTGGCATAGCTATTCATGGAAGGCGACTCAGCAATTTCGAGGACAGGCGCATTGGCCATCTCAAGCAATTGATGGGTACGCTGAGTATGCTCATTGCCAAATAGCACCACTGCCGCTGGCCGACTTTCTAAAAAACCGGCCAATAAATCCTCTTCCTGCTGGACCGAATAGTCACTGTAACCCAGCAACAATTGATAGCCCGCTTTATTTAGCCGCTGTTGAAAACGAGGCAAAAACAAGGCGCACGCCTTTTCCAATAGAGAAGGAATGATCAACGCAATGGCATAGCTTTGCGCTGATGCCAAAGCACCCGCAGCTTTATTGGGAATATAACCCAGTTGCTCGACGGCGCGTTGAACCTTATCGCGCAATTTGTCAGAGACAGCATCCGGGGTGCGCAACACCCTGGAAACCGTCATGGTGCCTACCCCAGCCTGTTTGGCAACATCCGCAAGCGTAACTTTACCCGTATTGCGTCGTTTTCTTGGTTCACTCATTATATCTATTGATTACTCATCATTTTATGACACCGTATCCTATCACAGCCATCAGCGATTAATCCGTGCCCCGCATGGCCTCTTTGTAGCATGACGCATAGGTAGACAGAAAAAATGATAGCGCTATCACATCTTATGGTAGCGCTATCAGATAGCGCTACCATTTGTGATCGTTGTCCATTTATTGCTCAGTTTTCAGCGATAGAGTTATCAACAATTCTCCAACAACCTAATAAAACCTTTAAAACGGATAGAGCCATGTTACGAGATCTGATTACCGCCGACGTTATCCGCATTCACCAGGATGCCAACGATTGGCAAGATGCCATCAACAAAGCCTGCGCAGCACTTTTGGACAACGGTGCCATTGCGCCAAGCTATGTCGACGCGATTTATCGCTCACACCAAGAAATCGGTCCCTACTATGTGGTGGGCCCGGGTATCGCGATGCCCCACGCACGACCTGAGGATGGCGTTAACCGCCTCGCCCTGGCTATCACAGTGATCAAAGACGGGGTCAATTTTGACAGCGCCGAAAACGATCCGGTTAAGGTGCTGGTCACCCTCGCGGCCACCGACAGTAATAGCCATGTCGAGGCTATCTCCCAACTGGCGAACCTTTTTATGAATGACACACACATCGCACAAATCAGCCGCGTCACCAACGTGGAAGAAGTATTAGCCATTATCGCCAACTACTAACCCTTACATCGGTAGCTACAAAACGCAAAGACACAAAGGGCTCGCCCTTAGCTATCGGCTTTAAAACAACGAACATGCTGAAAATGCATCTGTTAACCCAAATAAAAGGTCAGAATTATGAAAATCACAGTCGTATGCGGCCACGGTCTTGGCACCAGCCTAATGATGGAAATGAGCATCAAAACAATCATCAACGATCTTGGCGTCGAAGCCAGTGTCGACCATATCGATCTGGGCTCAGTCTCTGGGACAGAGGCCGATGTATTCGTCGCCACCAATGATATCGCCCAACAGTTACAAGCGATGAATGTATCGCCGCGCATTGTCACACTCGACAACATGGTGGACAAAGAGGCAATGAAAACCCGCTTGTCTGAGGCCCTACAAGCACTCGGTGCCCTATAAGGAGTGACGTTATGCCCTTTTTTAACTTCCTGATGAAAGACGTACTCTCTGAGCCCGCGGTATTAGTGGGTTTGATTGCACTGATTGGTTTAATCGCCCAGAAAAAACCCGCGACTGAATGCATCAAAGGCACCATCAAAACCATTTTAGGCTTTGTGATCCTAGGGGCCGGTGCCTCATTGGTAGTCAGCTCACTCGGGGATTTTGCCACCATTTTCCAGCATGCGTTTGGTATCAGTGGCGTGGTGCCCAACAACGAAGCCATTGTCTCCATCGCGCAAGAAGCCTTTGGTAAGGAAATGGCAATGATCATGTTCTTCGGCATGCTGGTTAACATCCTTATCGCACGCTTAACCCCGTGGAAATTCATCTTTTTAACCGGTCATCACACCTTGTTTATGTCGATGATGGTCGCCGCGATTCTTTCCACCAGCGGCATGGAAGGGATCCCATTGGTCGCATTAGGCTCTGTGGTTGTCGGCTCGGTGATGGTGTTCTTCCCTGCCATCGCCCATCGCTACATGCAACAAGTCACCGGCTCAGATGAAGTCGCCATTGGTCACTTTTCAACCCTCTCTTACGTGTTAGCCGGCTTTATTGGCAGCAAGTTTGGCAACAAAGCCCACTCCACCGAAGACATGGACGTGCCCAAAAGCCTCTTGTTCTTGCGTGATACCCCAGTCGCCATCTCGTTCACCATGGGGATTATTTTTATGGTGACGTGTCTGTTTGCGGGCGGAGACTTTGTGCGCGAAGTGAGTGATGGTAAACACTGGTTTATGTTTGCATTAATGCAATCCATCACCTTTGCGGGTGGGGTGTATGTAATTTTGCAAGGGGTAAGAATGGTGATTGCCGAGATTGTGCCAGCATTTAAAGGCATCTCCGACAAACTGGTGCCCAATGCCAAGCCAGCACTCGATTGCCCCGTGGTCTTCCCCTACGCGCCCAATGCCGTGTTAGTAGGGTTTTTATCCAGCTTTGTCGCCGGATTAGTGGGTATGTTCTTGCTTTATATCTTAGGGCTCACCGTGATCATCCCAGGCGTTGTGCCACACTTTTTCGTCGGCGCGGCAGCAGGTGTATTCGGCAATGCCACCGGCGGACGACGCGGCGCAATTTTAGGCGCCTTTGCGCAAGGCCTACTGATCACCTTCCTGCCGGTATTCCTGCTCCCAGTGCTCGGCGACCTGGGCTTTGCCAACACCACCTTTAGCGATGCAGATTTCGGCGTGGTCGGCATCCTACTCGGACTGATTGTGCGATAACCACAAACAAAAAAGGATGAACAGGCCAATTGGCTTGTTCATCCTTTATTTAAAATTGACTACCCTCAGTAAAGGTAAGGATAGAAACAATTCAATACCTTAGTTTCACATAGCTGTATGAACACTACTTATATTTAGCATCCAATTTGGAAAGTGGGCCTCGTTCCTCGATGTAACTGGCGCGCCCGCTAACAATGCTCCCCTATCCAACACCGTGCTGGAGCTTGTGTCACCAAGGCCAATGACAACATCAAAATACAAACCAGGCGTAGGTCGGACAAGCGCCGAGGAATGTTAATCTTATAACTCGATGTAGCCGCGCGCCTCCGACATCAATATCAAATTTGGCGTCGATCATGACAGGTGCCCGTTAGCAATGTGCATCCATCAAACACCGTGCTAGGGCTTAGGATCTAGGACCCTAGGCCCTTTTTAGTCCTTCCCATCTTCCACTAAAGTCCGTATTCTGTAGCTCATATTGACAGAACTTGGTATTAAACTAGGCAGATAAATCATGAAGGTACTCGTCACCGGTGGCACGGGATATATTGGTAGCCACACTTGCATTCAACTGATTGAACAAGGCTACACGCCTGTTGTTATCGACAATCTATGCAATAGCAAAGAAATGGTGCTCGATCGTATTGAGCAAGTCACTGGCGTACGACCAACTTTTATGCAAGGCGATATCCGTGACAGTGCGTTCTTAAAGCGCGTGTTTGCGAAACACAGTATTGACAGCGTGATCCACTTTGCGGGGTTAAAAGCTGTGGGTGAGTCGGTTGAAAAGCCACTGAAATACTACGACAACAATGTCTCCGGCACCTTGACTCTAGTTAGTGAAATGGATTTAGCTGGGGTGAAATCGCTCATTTTTAGCTCATCAGCAACCGTTTATGGCGATCCAGCATCCGTACCAATTAAAGAAGATTTTCCCACCTCGGCGACCAACCCCTATGGACGCAGCAAATTGATGGTGGAAGAGTGCCTACGAGATTTTCAACAAGCCAATCTCGACTGGAGCATCACTTTGCTGCGTTACTTTAATCCCGTGGGTGCGCATGAATCTGGCCTGCTCGGCGAAGATCCACAAGGCACGCCCAATAACTTACTGCCTTTTGTGGCACAAGTGGCCGTCGGCCGACGCGAAAAACTGGGCGTATTTGGTAACGATTACAACACGCCTGACGGTACCGGCGTGCGCGATTATATTCATGTAGTTGACTTAGCCGATGGTCATTTAGCCGCACTGGACAAAATGAAACATCAACCTGGCACCCACATTTTTAACCTCGGCACCGGCCAAGGCAACAGTGTGCTAGAAATGGTGCATGCCTTTGAAACCGCAGCAAATCGCCCGATTCCTTACGAGATTAAGCCTCGTCGAGCCGGCGACATCGCCGAATGCTACGCTGATCCGACTTATGCTGAAGCCCACTTGGGTTGGAAGGCGACGCGCGATTTACAAACGATGGTAGAGGATACTTGGCGCTGGCAGTCTCAAAATCCAAACGGGTACCAATGAAGCCACTGTGAGAGCACAAAACAACCAAACTGATGTGATATGGGCTCGCTGACTTCCTACCTGCTCTAAAAATCATTAAACTGGCGCCTGATTGACGTTGAGGGATACCACGTGCTCATACCATTTATTGAACTGGCCTTTCTGTGCTTTTTTGCCTTTTGCTCTCTCTTTGTGATTCGAAAGATGGCCAAGGCTGTAGGTTTGGTCGACATTCCCTCTGGACGCAAGCAACATACTGATAACGTTCCCCTCGCAGGCGGCATAGCGACCAGTATAACGCTATTGTATTTTGTGTTTAATAATCCCTCCGTCCTGCAGTCACCAACTCTCTATGCGTCATGTGTGATCGTGCTCGTTATCGTGGGGGCGCTGGATGACAAGTTCGATATAAGCTACAAAATCCGTTTATTTGTACAAGCGCTTTTATCCATTGCAATGATGTGGGTCGGCAACCTCGAGCTAACAAATTTGGGCAACTTACTGGGAACAGGCGAAATAAACCTGGGATCTGCTGGGTACGCGGTGACTGTGTTGGCCGTAATTGCCGCTATCAACGCGTTTAATATGGTGGACGGCATCGATGGCCTATTAGGTGGGTTATCTATCGTTACATTCGGCGGATTAGCGCTGCTTTTGCTCCATGATGGCCAAGCTCATATGGCTTACTTTTGTTTTGCCATGGTCGCCATTCTTTTACCTTATGTTGTTCTCAATATGGGATTGCTAGGCCGCCAAAGAAAGGTGTTTATGGGTGACGCCGGTAGCATGCTAATTGGCTTTACCGTTGTTTGGGTACTGCTTTTTTCCAGCCAAAATGGTAAAGCGCCGCCATTACGTCCCGTCACCGCATTATGGCTAATTGCTGTTCCGTTGATGGACATGGTTGCGATAATGATCCGACGTATCCGCAGAGGCGAGTCACCGTTCAAACCCGATCGTGACCACCTTCATCATATTTTTCAACGAGTCGGCTTTACCTCGAAACAAACACTATTTGCTATTTGTAGCATCTCTGCTTTGTATGCTGGCATTGGAATATACAGTGATATCGCTCAAGTGCCAGAATACATCATGTTGATTGCATTCTTAGCCTGCTTTGGGCTTTACTTCCTACTTGTAACGCATATTTGGCGAGTGACGTCGTTTGTGAAAACACTTTTTACGCGAAGCGTTTGAGGAGCTGAAATGAACATCGTCGCAATTACTGCTTGCCCTACAGGTATCGCACACACCTACATGGCTGCTGAGCAACTGGAAAAAGCAGCCAAAAGTCTTGGTATCCAGATAAAAGTAGAAACCCAGGGAGCGATGGGAATTGAAAATGCATTATCGCTTGATGAAATCATGCAAGCGGCATGCGTGGTTATCGTTTCTGATATTGAGCTTGAAAAAGCAGAACGATTTAGTAACTCCACGATCGTTCGTCTTGCCATGGAGGACGTCCTTACAGACGCCAAAGCAGCACTACAAAAGCAATTGCCCCGATGACAGGCGCTTTTGTTTGCTTTTCCGCCTCGCAACAAGGCTTAGCCAGTTGGCAATTAAGCGAGTTGGCAAGACTATGTTCACTTTTTAGTGGGCAAAGCACCTTTGTTAATGTCAGCAAAGATCGCACAGCTTCCCCTACCGATACATTGTCGATCCTTGCAACTGGCACCCAATCCAGTGATATTTGTCTGCTTTTGATTGAGGGAGTTGATGCCGAATTGATGTGCTTAGTGCTTGCAGAATATGTCAGTAAGCACTGGCATTTACTCAGTACCTCCGCTTTCGCTGCGCCTACAAATGATAAGTCCGATTTTAAATCGCCTGTTACTTATCTAAACCTGCGTTTTGAGGGTTTAAAAACCAAAGCCATACAGTATGAGTCGCTGTTGAGGGAGATCGTTGAACGCGTTGCGGAACAAGACACGTCAATGCAAGCTTATGCCGCTTTTATGGCGCGAGAAGCACATTCATCTACCTACCTAGGTGATGGTGTTGCGCTTCCTCATATTATTGATAGCAGCATCTCCCATGCCACCATCATAGTCACTCGCTGTCAGCCAGCGATTACCTGGCGGAATAGAGAGTCGGTTTCACTATGCATTGCGCTTGCAGTCCCTAGTGACATCGAGCGTCCAATACTACGCGCCATCAGTCGCTTATCTCGCCGGTTATCTTCATCTACATTCCGGCGCTGGCTAACACACTGCGATGATATTCCTACCCAAATTGCGATGCTACATGCTGTTTTAGATCAGGATTGATGACTGAGCTGCCGATATTCCGAGGGGGTCTTGCCCGTTCTCGCTTTAAACACGCGGCAAAAATAGTTCACATCATTGAACCCACAACGACAGGCAATATCGACTAATCGGAACTCATAACGCATCAGCATAAACTTGGCTCGGTCGATACGCACCCACACAATGTAATCAGCCAACGTCATATGCCCATACTGTTTAAACAAACGTGACAGGTGGCTCGGGCTGATGTGAAAATGTGCGGCAATGTCCGCGCGCGAAAGGGTTTGTTGATAATGTTCTTGAATATAGATACATATCCCTTGGTAGAGATCTTCCCCGCGAGAGTGGGCATTGAATATCGGTTTATCGACCAATTGATGGGTATAGGACAACAATGCCTTAATCAAGTACCCATCGGTTAAGCGCTTGTTTGGCTCTTTGGAGAGCGCGTTTAACGCTTCAAGAATGTTATCCACCGCAAAGCCCGAGCGCATAGGTACTGAGAATTTTTGCACCCCATAAAAGCCCGACACACTCGCTCGTTTATTCACCAAACTAAACCCTAGTTGCCGACGGCCATATAGTAAACTCAGCACCGAGCATGAATGCTGCCAATCAGGTTTATTCCAACAGTTTGGCGCGATATAAAGCGCCTCTCCACCGACCACCGTATGCGTTTTCACGCCTTCCGGTGTCGAGATGATATTGGTGTATTGACCGGACACAACAACTTCTAGGCGCGGAAAGTTGACTTGGTAACTGAAAGGCTCAGGCTCCTGCCAATCATTAGCAAAGATAACTCGACCAAAGGGTTCACCAGGAGATTCCAGTAATGCAAGCAAGTTAGAAAAGCTGGTAAGTGTCGAGGCTTTCATTATCATCCCTATCCGATTGTGTTCGAGCTCGCTTCCGAAAACGGAAAACTTCCACTAGCGACGTGAGTACGACGCATCAACAACACGATCATTATACCCATACCATCGCTGAACCCGACTAATGAGCAAGATCACACTAAACACGGTTGGGCACAATCTTCCAGTAAATGCTATTTCTCTGCACTATTTTCCACCTGTCGACGGGAGCAAACTAATCAGTATGTTCATACGAACCGGCAGGAGCCTATCATGATATCTGAACTGATTAACGAACGATTAATACTGCTCAATCTAGACGCCACCAGCAAGCAAGATGTGTTTAAGGAACTGAGCCAAGCATTGGTCAATAATGGCCGTGTCAGTGATCAAGCCGCTTTTATTGCGGATGTTAATGCGCGCGAAGCACTCGGTAATACGGGGTTTGAGGCTGGTATCGCGCTTCCTCACGCAAAAAGTGACGCCGTGACTACGCCAGGCGTGGTAGTCGGTATTAGCCGAGACGGTATCGACTATGGTGCAGAAGATGGTGAGTTATCGCACATCTTTTTTATGATCGCCTCTCCCACAAACGGTGGAGATCATCATATTGAAGTCCTAGCCACCCTTTCATCCAAACTTATCGAGCCAGGATTCACACAAGCACTGCTGGCAGCCAATGCTGCCAGTGAAGTCATGACTCTGCTGACTCAGCCCAGCAAAGAAAGCAATAATACGGGACCGAAAAAAGGCTTAATCATTGGCGTAACGGGCTGCCCTGCGGGCGTCGCCCACACTTATCTAGGCGCTGAAGCGCTAGAGAAAGCCGCTGACGAATTAGGTTATGAAATAAAAGTTGAAACCAACGGCTCAATTGGGGTTAAAAACACCCCCACCCAAGACGATATATTGCGCGCTGACGCCATTGTCGTTGCCTGTGATAAACAAACTGACATGAGCCGCTTCAACGGCAAACCAGTAGTCGAAGTCGGCGTCAAAGAAGCGATTCGAGACGGTAAAGGCTTAATCGAATCCGCTCTCAATGCAAGTCCTTACCACGCGAGCAGTACATCAACACACAATACAAACAACAGCACATCATCGACCACCTCAACAAACTGGCGAAGTAACTTATATCGCTATCTGATGAATGGGGTCTCGCACATGATCCCCTTTGTGGTCACTGGCGGGTTGTTAATCGCGCTTTCTCTTGCCATTGGCGGTGAACCGACGGAAGCGGGCATGGCGATTCCTGAGGGCAGTGCATGGCAACAAGTACTGGATGTCGGTGTAATAGCCTTCCAATTAATGATCCCAGTGCTTGCCGGCTATATCGCCTATGCGATTGCGGATCGCCCGGCACTTGCGCCAGGGTTAATTGGTGGCTGGATAGCGAATACCGGCAGCTTTTACGGCGCTGAAGCGGGAACCGGCTTTATCGGGGCAATCATTGCTGGTTTGCTTGTGGGGTATTTCGTCAAATGGATCAGTGACATAAATTACCATAAATTCCTCCAACCACTCGTTCCGATTATGATTGCGCCGATTTCCGGTACGCTGTTTATCGCCGCGCTATTTATCTTTGTAATTGGTGCCCCCATTGCCAGCCTAATGGATTCGCTCACGGCCATGCTCACCGCCATGAGCACCGGTAACTACATTTTATTGGGGATTGTACTCGGCGGCATGGCGGGCTTCGATATGGGGGGCCCATTTAATAAAGTGGCTTTCTTATTCTCCGTTGGGATGATTGCCAGCGGCCAAACCCAATTTATGGGCGCAATGGCCTGTGCCATTCCAGTGGCTCCGCTGGGCATGAGTTTGGCGACCGTATTAGGCCGTAAGCTTAATATCTTTGAGGCCACTGAACATGAAGCCGGTAAAGCGGCGGGGGCTATGGGCCTGGTCGGCATTTCAGAGGGTGCAATTCCCTTTGCGGCGCAAGACCCTATTGCGGTGATCCCGGCCAATATGGTTGGCTCGATGGTAGCTGCGGTGATGGCCTTCGGTTTAGGCGTGACGAACAGTGTAGCGCATGGAGGCCCCGTAGTGGCATTACTTGGCGCGATGAACAAGCCAGTGATTGCCCTTGTTTGTATGGTTGCCGGCGCGGTGGTGACTGCATTGGTTTGCGTCAGCTTGAAGAAGGCGCGTAAAGCCCAGTGGCTGCAATCAGCCGCCTAGGTATGCTATAACCGCATCATTATTATCATTTCGGCCTCGTCAATCGGGGCCGCTTTTTTCATTTGAGACTACATTTCTCGTTTAAGAGTACAGCTAGTATGAATAGCCCATTTCACTCACAGCCCTTTTTTTTAATGCGCAATCCCATCCAAACCTATCAATGGGGGAGCCGCACTGCATTACCCAGAATGTTTCATATTCCGAACCCCGATCAGCAGCCACAAGCGGAAATCTGGATGGGCGCCCATCCTAAAGCCAGCTCCGAGATACAAGTTGGTACAGACTGGCTGCCACTCAACACACTGATTGAATCTGATCCGCAATCCGCCTTATCCACGGAGGTTTACCAACGCTTTGGTGAGCTGCCTTTTCTATTCAAAGTCCTAGCGGCTGACACAGCGCTATCCATCCAGGTACACCCAAGCAAACAAGAAGCCGAACACGGCTATCAAAAAGAAAACCAACAAGGCATTGCCCTATCAGCCGCACATCGTAACTACAAAGATCCCAATCACAAGCCTGAACTGATTTATGCGCTGACCCCGTTTAAAGCGATGAACGGGTTTCGCCCTTATTCAGACATTATTGCGAACATTGCAAAAATCAATCACGATTCACTCACTCCTATTTTTCAATCCTTTACCGATTCCCCGGCTGAAGACTCGCTACAAAGCGCCTTTGCTCAGCTATTAGCGCTTGAGGCAACCGATAAAGCGGCAGCAGTCGGCGGTTTAATGGCAGTGGCCAATCAAAACGCGACGGTAGCCCCTTTCGATACCATTATTGATTTGGCGACACAGTATCCAGGAGATATCGGCCTCTTTGCGCCGTTATTGCTCAATGTCGTGACACTCGCGCCGGGGGAAGCGATGTTTTTGCACGCGCGTACGCCTCACGCATACATCAATGGTGTCGGGCTCGAAGTCATGGCCAACTCCGACAACGTATTGCGAGCCGGACTCACCCCCAAGCATATCGATGTTGATGAGCTGATTGCCTGCACAAGCTTTGCTCCCATAGCAACGGCTAACATAACACTCGAACCGACACGCACTGACCAAGGAACGCATTACCCGGTCGCGGTGCCTGATTTTTCTTTTACGCATTACCTTCAGGTTGACGATCTCACATGCCATATGCACAGCGGTGAAATCATCTTCGCCATTGATGCCCCACTGACTGTTTCTCATGGCGACCACAAGCTGACCATTGAAAAAGGCGAGTCTATTTTTATACCGGCGTGTACGAGCGAGTATCAATTACACTGCCAGGGCGGCGCTGTGAGGGTGTTTAATCAGATAGGATAAATTAGGAGGGGCCTAGAATACGGAATACGGAATACGGAATACGGAATACGGAATACGGAATACGAAAAAAGCGTATCGTGCCTGGCCCCGTAGATAAAGTTCCTAGGGCCTGGGGCCTAGGCATACGGAAAACGCATGAACACCCGCGTCATGAAAGGCTTCCCCGCATGGTCGCCAGGTACTCCTGGTCCATAGCGCACATGATCCTTTATTTTCACTTATTTTAATTAATAAACATGGCATAACGCACAGTTTTTAGGCTATAGTGACAAATTAGTCATTAAATCGCTACCCTAGGCATGGCGCGGATCCTGATGCGTTTGTCCCTGAGTGTTTAACAATCTCGAATGAAAATGGAAATTTGTATTAACTCATCTGTCATCTATTATGTAGTATCTAAGTGCTTGCTCTTTAATTAAGAGATAAGCATAACTAACAATTAATTTAGCTAAGTCGGACTGAAAATTACCTTTGCTTTCTCAGGGTCAAATGGTCCTTCCTTTATCTCTAAAAGCAATGCTTTCTCGGAAATACATTCAACGCTGTGAATATCTCTTGGGTTTATTTCGATTGCCTTGATCGATTGCCCATCACCTGCAGTTAGCTTCTGTTTTACCTTTCCGTCATCGTCGTAAAGTGCTACTTTAACCTCACCATGAATAACTACAAACATTTCCCATTGATGATCTAACTCATGATAGTGGGGCTCAACGTAACTCCCTTGTGTAAGAGCAATAAAGAGCCGTTGCACCTTTTCAGCATAGCTGTTATGTAAATTAAGATGCGCTCTTCTTCTTTCTGATATTTCTGCATCATCAAATAACGCCGAAAAGCTATCATCATTGTATACTTTCATCTTTTTCTTTCAAATTATCGATAATTGCTTGTGCAGCAGATTGCACTGAAAATTCACTCTCAAGTAGAGTGAAAGCGTTTTTTCCCACATCCTTTCTCAATAACTCGTCATGGTAGAGAGACAACGCATTTTGGTATAGCATCTCATCTTCACCATTAACCGAGATAAAACCAGCTTGGTTATCATTGATGACGTCTAGCAAATCATTGCCTTGGTTTACACTGCCTAAGATAGGTATAGATTGAACCATATAACCTAAAAGTTTACCTGGAAAATTATGAGCCGTATGCTTTACTGAAAGAGAGAAAAGCCCAACATCAATATCAGCCAGTAAGTTCTTAAATTCATGCTGATTAACCGATGGAAGATAAGTGAAATTACTGAGTGACCACTCTTCGGCTAACTGATTAATGAGATTAACTTCATCTCCTTGTCCAACAAAAAGAAAGTGGGCTTCTTCATAATCGGTCATTGATCGTGCAAGACGCATCAAGTTGGACATATCTTGCGCATGACCAATGTTACCCCCATAGAAGTAAATAATTTTATCTTCTAAGTTCAGTTTTCTACGGATACTCTCATCCACATTTGTTAAAATGTGCGGTTTTAGTTCAGCCCAGTTCCTAAGAATTTCAGACTGATATTGATTATTTGTGGCCGCATTGAAAACCTGTCGATTTTTTTCTGACATCAATCCGATCTTATCTGCTTGCCGATAAGACTGCCCTTCAAAAAAACGAAAGTACTTTTCAATCACAGAACCTTGATTAATCATGCCTGCATCAATGGCCCATTGAGGAAATAAATCACGAAGAACTAAATAAGCTTTACATTGGCAACGCAACTTTATCATTTCAACGAGTTTCCCCCAGAATATAGAGGGGGAATAGTAAATAATACCATCAAAAGTCTCGGGTTGTATCTCGTCGGAAATAGCTCGCCAAGCACGGAAAGAAAGCATAGTTTCGTTTATGGCACGTTTAGCCTTTGTCGTATCCTTTATCACACCACTGGAAAAATACCAAACATTCACGCCATCCAACTGCGTTTTTGTTAGTTGTTGCTCCTGCGTCTCAGATGGCGTAATCACCGTGACTTGATAACCTAATCCGACATAGTAACAAGCCAACTCATGAAACATCTTTGCTCCAACGCGAGTGCTATGGGGCAAGTAATCATCAATAATTAACGCTAACCGCATTAGTATTTTTTCCAAACGACACGGTTTACATAATCGGTATAAGAATGGATAATCCGCACAACTTTTTCTGACACATTTGGCATCGAATAATCATAAACTTGCCGCAATAATCGCTCTTCACCTGAAGGCTGAGATTCAAGAACTTGTAGTGCTTGCATAACCCTTTCAACACCTAAACCAACCATCATCACCGACGCTTCTTCCATTCCTTCTGGTCGCTCATGCGCTTCTCGCATGTTTAGTGCCGGAAAGTTCATAATCGATGACTCTTCGTTAATCGTTCCACTATCAGAAAGCACGGCTTTTGCGTTCTTTTGTAAATGGTTATAGTCATGAAACCCTAATGGTTTAAGTAATTGAATGTTTGAGTGGAATTCTAAGCCCTGCGCTTCAATACGATTACGAGTACGAGGGTGCGTAGAAACAATAACTGGCAGGTCGTAGTCCTTTGCGAGGGTATTAAGTGTCTCCGCTAACTTTGCTAGCTGCCTAGGTGCGTCTACATTTTCTTCACGATGAATACTGACAACAAAAAACTGTCGTTTCGATAGCTCTAAACGCGATAGTACGTCAGAACCATCAATTCTTGCCATGTAGTGATTTAACACTTCAAACATTGGACTACCTGTTTTAATAACACGATCAGCAGGTAAGCCCTCAGCGAGTAAATAGTCACGCGCTATCGTGCTATAAGTTAGGTTAATATCTGCGGTATGGTCGACGATACGGCGGTTGGTTTCTTCAGGGACACGCTGATCAAAACAGCGATTGCCTGCTTCCATATGAAAAATGGGCACTTTACGCCGTTTAGCGGGAATAGCAGAGATACACGAGTTCGTATCGCCTAGCACTAACATCGCCTCTGGTTGCACCTCTTCAAGCACTTGATCCACTTTAATAATAACTTGACCAATGGTTTCTGCCGCACTTTTACCGGCTGCATTGAGAAAGTAGTCCGGCTTGCGCACACCCAGATCGTTAAAGAATACTTCGTTTAATTCATAATCATAGTTTTGTCCTGTGTGTACCAAAACATGCTCACAATGTAAATCTAATTGAGCTAATACGCGAGACAGTCGAATAATTTCTGGACGTGTACCCACGACGGACATTACTTTGAGTTTTTTCACTTCACTACTCTCGGATCAAGATAACGGAAAGGCAACTGTATCGGGTGCTTCACGGTCAAAAATTTCATTAGCCCAAAGCATCACGATCATCTCTTCATCACCAATATTGGTAATGTCGTGTGACCAACCAGGCACAGTTTCGACAATTTGAGGTGAGTTACCATCTGTATAAAGCTCATAACGTTCACCCGTTGCAATATGTTCAAACTTAAATAAAGCTTTACCTTTGAGAACCAAAAACTTTTCATTTTTACTGTGGTGATAATGACCACCACGCGTAATACCTGGGTGAGCGGTAAAGAACGAAAACTGGCCCGCTTGCTTGGTTTTTAACATCTCACTAAACACGCCACGCTCGTCACCATAGCTAGGGATAGAGTAGCTAAACTGCTCTGGTGTCATATAGCTAAGATACGTAGAGTAGAGCGCGCGCGTTAAGCCTGTGCCAACATCTTCTGTGACCAAGTTATCTCTACTGTTTTTAAAAGCACGTAGTAGACTCGCAACCTCACCTACCGTAGTCGGATATTCTGGCGTTATCCGCTTGTAACCACTTTCCGAGCCACCTTCCAATAGTGCCATTAAGCTGGTGCAAATATCATCAATATAAACTAAGTTAACGGCTGCATTAGGATCGTTTATCGTGATGTCTAGCCCATTCAGAATGTTGTGACAAAACGTTGCCACAAACGAGTTGTAATTGGGGCGACACCATTTTCCAAACACATTAGGGAAGCGATAGATAAAATAGGGAGACTGAGTTTGCTGCCCGTATTGCTCGACAAACTGTTCGGCTACCCGCTTACTTAATCCGTACGCGTTATCTCGATCCGCTTGTATAGAGGAGCTCAGCAGTATCGGAGTTCGCTTACTGCTACGACTTAGTTCATCGACAATAAACTGGGTAAGGTCAGCATTCCCGTACTGAAATTCTGCCTCATCTTTAGGCCGATTAATGCCCGCCAAATGGTATACGAAGTCCGCAGAGCCGAGTGACTCGGATAAAACTGTTTTTGGTGTTTCGCGATCAACTTCAACAATGTCCTGATAACCACGCTCACGAAGCATCACGCACAAGTTTTTGCCGATAAAACCTTTCGCTCCCGTCACAACAATTTTCATTTATACCCCCTCAGGTACAACTAAGCTACCTGCTTCAATATCACCAATGAAGTCGAGTTTCCTTAGCAGCGCCATCATACCGTCCACATCTAAACGTTCGGTATTATGCGAGTTGTAATCTTCGATAACAGATAAGTCTCTTTCTCCTTCCTCATGATATTTAGCGTAATTTAAATCACGGTTATCTGAAGGGATTCGATAGTATCCAACCTGGTCTTCGGCAACAAACATCTCTTCGCGACTGCATAACGCTTCATAGAGCTTCTCACCATGCCGTGTACCAATAACGTTCACAACATGCTCTGGCTTATCGGTTATTCGTTTCAGTGCTTCCACTAACGTTTCAATCGTTGCTGCCGGTGCCTTTTGTACAAAAATATCACCGTTTGTTCCATGTTCAAACGCATGTAACACTAAGTCAACCGCATCGTTAAGTGTCATCATAAAACGCGTCATATTTGGATCTGTTACCGTCAATGGTTGGTCATTGAGCATTTGCCGCAAAAACAGAGGGATCACTGACCCACGCGATGCCATCACGTTACCATAACGTGTAGCTGCTATCATGGTTTTAGCTGGATCCACATTGCGAGACTTCGCGACAATCACTTTCTCCATCATCGCCTTTGAAATCCCCATCGCATTGATGGGATAGACGGCTTTATCAGTACTCAAACAAACTACACGCTTCACTTCATTTTGGATGGCCGCTTCTAGGACATTTTCGGTTCCTAAAACGTTGGTTTTTACTGCTTCCATAGGGTGAAATTCACAAGATGGCACTTGCTTCAGCGCCGCAGCATGGTAAATGTAGTCAACACCACGCGTCGCGTTCAATATACTTTGAGGATCTCGCACATCGCCAATATAGAACTTTAACTTTGAACTATTATATTTCCTGCGCATGTCATCTTGCTTTTTTTCATCGCGAGAGAAAATGCGGATTTCTTTAATATCAGTATCTAGGAAACGATCAAGCACTGCATTACCAAATGAGCCTGTACCGCCAGTAATCAGTAGTATTTTATTCTTAAACATAAAAAACCTTAATAGCTGTCAATTATAGAGCAATACTTTCTCGCCCTATCTTTTGCGGTAAAAGTCATAAACTCAGAGCTAAAATCCAGTTGCAAATCTTCATTCCGATTTAAATATGCATGATATATTTTTTTAGCCATATCATTTGCGTCGGTTGGATCAAAGTATATTGTTGAACTAGGGCAGCATTCCTTCATGAAAGGAAGATCTGATGCTATGACTCGTTTCCCCATAAAACTAGCTTCTATAGGAGCCGCAGAAAAACATTCCAATAAACTAGGAAATATCAAACAGTCAATGTTTTTATAAAAACCAGGACACTGTTGCACTTTAATTTCACCAGTGGAAAGGAAGTTATTTAAATCACTGAAGCCTAATTCATCCATTTCTCTATCAGTAAATGAGAAAAGTATAACGACTTCGAGATCAAAACTTTCTTTTAATATTTCATCTACTGTCTTCAATATTCTAATATTTTTATGAACGTAGGGTCTACCTAAAAAACCTAAACAAAATTTATCGCTAGGTTTATCTTTCACCTCTATGTTTTTCCATCTATGCGGCTCGTTATATATAGACGATATTGTATTGCTTACTATTTCTATTTTTTCTTTTTTGAAGCCACGATTTACTAAAGCATCCTTAACATGATTTTGTTCAACAACAAGCATATCGTAATTTAAAAATAACTTTTTCTGAATATAATACTTCAGTTTTCTTTTCATTCGATCAAAAAAACCGAGTAATGTGTATGCATGTGAATCAGGATAGATAATCCAAGGTTGAGCAAAGCCACAAATGTGTACTTTACAATCGATTGGATAATAAAATGGACCGAAGATAGTAAAACAAATGTTATAACCGCTAAATATCTCTTTGGCTTTACTGTTGTAGAAACTTAACCCATAAACATCGAAAATGATAATACGCTCTAATTCATCTTTGCAAAGTAATGATATCAAGTTATCGAAAACTTTAGAAGATACAACGATGTCATAATCGTACCTTTTATTTTTTATCAACTCAACGATAAAGGAAACAGCGACTTGAACGCCCCCTCCAGAATGAAGGTTACTTGCATTAACAAGCTTGTTCCTCATGTTAGCTCCTTAATACAGGGAAAAGTGTATGTTCAATTGAGGTTAAAGTTTTATCTTGAGCATCATTTAGTCTCTTTGAAAAATCTGAGGAAGATTGAGAAAGGTAAATAAGCTTATTCGCAATATCCTCACCAGTAAATGAATCAATGGAGTAACAGATATCTTCAAGTTTAATGTCTTTCAAGATATATTCTGCTTTAGGTTGATACGAAATAGAGATGAGGGGGCATAACACCTGTATTGAGAATAGAGCACTATGGAAGCGACTAGCAACAACACCCTTGCTGTATCTCATCCTAGATTTTAATACCGTAGGATCCATTGCACTACTGTCATGTTTTACAATACCCCCACATTTATCAACGATTTCTTTTATTAAAATCTCGTCTAATGATGTGCCATCGCCATTTCCTACCTGATTATAGATTATAAAAGGTTTACCTGATTCCTTCACTAAGATCTTAATTGCTTTTATATATTCGCCAATATATCTCTGTCTATATTCATTTTTATTTAAGCCAGGAAAATCCCAATCAATTACTGTACCAATATAATGTCCTGACCATGATCTATCTTCCTGTAATTCTCCGCTAGCTAGCCATGCAAGATCGTGACAGTAGCGAGTATTAAGCCCCATATCATTACTTAAATCAAATGAATAGCTCTCTCTAGTAAACACAGTATCTAAAGAAGAAAAAGCAAATTTTGAAATCAARTAATCCAACTTTTTAGTGAATGGACCAATACTCATCGGCGAGGCTAATTTAAGAGCTTTAGACGCGCGATACGGCAAGATATTCATAATATTAACATATAGTGACAAACCGTTTGAGTACATATATCC
>NZ_MUFB01000040.1 GCF_001996005.1 Salinivibrio siamensis
TTGTGATACCTTATGAAGGAAAGCATCCAGCCAATAAATATCATTGTTTTTTTCACTACATTAATCCTGTTTTATAAACTAAATCCATCATCTACTATGATGTTTTGACCTGTCACGTATTTGGATTGTTCCGAAAGAAAAAACAAAACAGAACCAACAGTTTCATCCACATCTAGCATACCGGCTCCATGCGTTTTATCCTTGTATGCTTGTAAAAATGCTTCTGGTTGGCCATCAAAAATACCACCAGGGCTGACGCTGTTAATTCGAAAACGACTATCGTTCACGTAAGACACCGCATATTTATTGAGATGTAAAATAGCAGATTTTATTGCTGCGTATTCGACTGGCATGGTCATAGTCGTGTGGTCATATATTTCAAATCTAGGTGCAACTACACCATAAACAGACGAAATATTCACTAGAGAAAAAGGATTTTGTTCGCGCTTGAAGTACGCAGCACATTGCTGGGTAAAAAGAAATGCACTCCCCAGATGTAGAGACAAATTCTCGTTAAAACTATCCAAACTCACATCAAAAAAATGCTTACCATAGGTTTTATTGCGCGGGTATGTGGTGTTGACGGCACCGTCTATCTGATCATTCTGTTCTTCAAAAAAGCGTTTCATACTTGCTTCATTCGTGATATCTAATTCACTAAAAGTGAGCTTTCCCTCTAGAGTGTTAACGCCTAACGCAGCTAAACGTTCACGCATTGGATCTAGGCTAATGTCCGCCGCGATAACTGTTGCATTTTGTTTAAGTAAGGCCGGGACTAAATGACTACCCAAGAGCCCACCAGCACCAACAACCAAAATAGTTTTATTGCTCAATAGGTTTTCCATTATTTGCTAGCCCCCATAATGACTTCTGCCAACATAAAATCGTAAATATCATCGATATCTACAGCTCGCTCTTTAGGTACTTCAATACTGGTTACAGTACCAGAAAAAATGCCGTAGTTATTCAGAACAAAGTCGGGAGTAGAAACATAAGCAACTGTGGTGATATCAAATACCTCAGGCGCATCTTGTCTACGAGTTACGTCACTAATTGGTTTGTTAACGAGTTCTACCATCCCTGAGCCTGTCTGCTTGACCATATTAAAAAACGGACTCCGGCTAGCTGGTGTAACGGAGATACACATATTGGCTTTTTCGGTTACAAGTTTAGTGATTGCATTTTCGACATCGTCAATGCTTCTTAACGGACTGGTTGCCGGTAAGCTAACAAAACCTTTAAATTCGCCATGGTGCTCGCTAACCCATTCTATAGCATGACGCCAGGAAAGCCATTCTGGGCTCGTGTCATTTGCCAGTACCTCAGGGCGGTCGATGACAATTGCACCGCCTTTTTTAGCTACTTCAGCAATCTCAGCATCATCGGTAGAGACAAATACTTGGTCAATAGACGGAGCAGCTAGTGCAACATCAATTGAATACTGGATCAAAGGCTTACCTGCCAGTGGCCTAATATTTTTGCCCGGCAACCCTTTAGAACCGCCTCGAGCAAAAATGAAAGCATGATTTGTCATTAGATAATTATCCTGTTACCTCATCTGACGTTACAGTAATTGGATAACGTCGTTTTATTTGTTCGATCAAAGTGATACTTTGTGCAGCCTCGGTAAAAGAGACGCTGTGATTAGGTTGATCGTTAATCAACCGAATAAAATCAGAGACCATTGTTGTATACATTTTATTTTTGTCCCACGTTGGCTCGCTATATAGCACCTGATCGCCTTGAGTAGAGACGAGGCGGATTTCATTGCCAATTAAATCCCACTCTAGTACACCTTTGCTACCAACAAAGCGACACTGTCGATACGGTTTACGCTGCAAAAAATCCAGGTGAAGATGTACAACCGCTTGTTGGTCAGTGCTAAGCAACATATCGGCACTGTCTTCAACGTCTAACCCTAACTCGTCACCACGACGTAAAATCGCGTGCTCTAATGTAAGTTTGCCAAGTAACCATTGGGCATAATCTAATTCATGACTAAGCTCAAGTAATGCACCACCACCTAAGTCTGACCTTGCAGAGACACTTTCTCGGTAATCTTTGTTTGGCCGCCAATCTGGTAAATATTGGCCAACCTCGATATGAGCATGATAGAGCTGGCCCAAGATGCCAGAGTCAAGCAATCTTTTCATCTCAACGGCAGAAGACAAATAGCGCATACAGAAACCGACTGCTAATGGTGTCTTATTTTGATTCGCAGCTTCTTCTAGTTGCTTTAGATCATCAAGATTTGACGTCACTGGCTTCTCAATAAGGATAGGGATTCCAACTTTAATGAGGGGAGTTGCATGTAAGGTATGAAAAGTCGCGGGTGAAGCAACAATCACTAATTGGGGTTGCTGTTCAATTAAAGCATCGATAGAAGCGACTATATAATCAGCATCATTCACAGGCTCTTGTGGTATCCTGCCACTGGCTGACATCGCATAAAGCTTTGCATTCGGAAAAAGCTGTTTTAAATTTCGGCGATGACGGATAGCGATATTACCCAAACCAATAACTGCAATGCGTTCCATTAATCTAACCCTATGGTCTGAATATCCACTTGCGCACGATTAAAATCATCCATTCGCCCAATATCTAACCAATACTCGTGGATGGGGAACATGAAAACTTGATTTTTCTCTTCCATATGTTGCTCTAAAAGCGTGGGCATATCGATATGTTGATTTTTCGGAACTGATTGGACCACATGAGGTGCCACAACATAAACGCCCGCATTGACAAAAAACCGTTGAACGGGCTTTTCGACCATGCTCGTCACCTTACAGTGTTCACCTTCGATAACGCCATAAGGAATTTGGTACTCGTACTCCCTCACACACATGGTCGCATCGGCATTATTGTCGTTGTGAAATGCTAACAATCGCTCAAAGTCTACATTGGTCAATACATCGCCATTGATCATAATAAGCGGAAGGCCAATAGGTAAATCACTTGGAAGCAAGCCTAATGCGCCTCCCGTCCCCAATGGCGATTCTTCGTGGACATAGGTAATATTCACCCCTAACCACTTGCCATCACCAAAGTGCGCACTGATCCGCTCTGGCATGTAATGGGTGGATATATAAAAGTTAACAAAGCCCGCTTTAGTAAAATTGCGGATGACCGTTTCCAAAATAGGCTTATCACCCACTTTTAACATCGGTTTTGGACAATCGTCTGTCAAGGGCTTTAAACGCGTGCCAAATCCCCCCGCCATAATAAAAACAGGATTTTGATAAATTGGCTTTTGTGGAGCGTTCAGTAGCGCTAACTCAACTAATTGCTGGTCACTATCCAGCAACGGGATTGACAAAATCCCTTTCTCTTGCATTATTTCTTCTAATTCAGCGCGGGGCGTCGAGGCAGATGCTGTTGTGGGTGATGGATTCATAACTGCCGTGACCAAGGAATCCAAGGTGACATTATTGAGTAACCCGCGACGAATATCACCATCCGTGATGATACCTACCAAACGGTTATCAGACTCCACAACTAAGGCTACACGTAGCGCTTCGCTATCGATGATTTTTAATGCATCTTTGATTGTGCTGTTTGTTGATATAAGTGTATTTTGCCAGCGATAACTCATAAAGAACCTTTTACGTGTACTTTTCAGTGCTGCGAATTGGGTAATGTGTGGTATTTTTATCCAAGCACATCGTTAAAGTCGCCCCCGCAGCGACAATAGCATCATTTTTAATACTGATATTTTGCAGGATCGTCGCATTAGCACCGATAAAAACGCCCTCACCGGTCGTCACTTGTCCACATAGAACCGCATTTGGCGCAATATGGTTATGTGCCGATATGTAACAATCATGTTCAACCAGCGCGCCCGTGTTAATGATCGTATTTTCGCCGATCGTCGCGCCTGTTTGAATAACCCCTCTGGTTAAAATCTGTGCACTCGGCGCAATACTTGCGTATGGGGAGATGTACGCATCACTCGCAATGATTGTTTCAAATTCATACCCTAGAGCCGAGTAACGCTGGTATAGCTTTTGACGTAGCGGCGATCGAGGCAAAAAACCAATACCGTTCACCAGTTTTACATCCGCTGCTGAAAACTTATCGATTGCATCGTCACTCTGAAAATGCGCAACACCATCAAAAATTGGCCGTTCGCTAACGTCATCGGGACTGATTACTGCGATAATTTCACGCCCTTGCCCCATTAATATGTCAGCTAACACACTGGCGTGCCCGCCACCACCAATCATGATGAGTGGTTTCTTGTTATTCAACAATCAAATCTCCGGGCTGGTAATCTTGGCGAGCTTTGCAATCAAGCAAGTCCCAATATCGAGACGGAGGTAGCCCTGTTCCCGGACGCTTGATGGTGACATTGTCTGCGTTAAAAGCCTCACCCACCGATATAGCTTGGCGAGCCACTAAGCTTTTTCGCGCGACCGCTTTATTTTTAGCCTCTGACACGGTAGGAGACTTAACCCCGGAGCCAAGGGCTGCCTCGACATCTCGGATAGCTTTAACCATATTGCCAAGTTCATCCGGTTCTAAAGATGCTTGATGATCGGGCCCTTCCATATTTTTATCTAAAGTAAAATGCTTTTCGATCAATACGGCGCCACGCGCGGCGGCGGCAATAGGAACCGTGATCCCTTCACTGTGGTCAGAATAGCCAGCCGATAATCCAAAGGCACGACCGAGGGTGTCCATTGCTTTGAGATTGATTTCAGCGACCGGTGCGGGATATTCAGTAGTACAGTGTAAAAGAGTGACTTTTTCTCTCAGCGCTGCCTGCCCCGCTTCTGACGCATAAGCCTGCTGAAAAGCCGTTAGTGAGGGGACGGCATCTGTGGGTGCCGTGTAACCAAACGCAATCACGCCCAGCGCCATCTCAACCTCCGATAAGGTTGCCATGCCGGTTGAAACAATCAGATCACACCCAGTCCGCGCATGCTCCAGCACCAGAGGCGCATTCGTTAATTCACCAGAGGGTAACTTGAGCCGCTTTAAACCGAGGTCATTAACAAGAAAATCCAAGCTTTCAGAATCAAATGCCGTCGACAGAAACTCGATACCCAGCGACTTGCAATGCTTGACCAACTGGTGATGAGCTGCATAAGAAAGTTCAAGCCGGCTCAGCATAGAAAGTTGCGACTCTTCCTTCTTTGTATTTGCTACTTGGTAGTCAGCTTGTACAGCGTGCTCTGTCACGAGACTTTTTGCTTTAAAGGTTTGAAACTTCACAATGTCTGCACCGGCTTGGTGTGCAGCGTCCACAAGTTGGAATGCTAGCGCCTCCTCACCATTATGATTGACACCCGCTTCGGCAATAATTAACGTCATACAACCTCATTCAGTTGGTTTAAAAGGTAAATCATAAAACGATTTAGAAGGGTTGAAATTCAGTGACTTAATCATCTCAATGACTTTTTTACTGGTGTCACCTTTTCCATACGGATTTTCAATGGCTTGACTATCCGTTTTGTAGCTTCTTGTAATCGCCGTTTTAATGGTGCGCTCAATCGCTGATTGAATGGCAGCGCAATGCAAGACGCTATTAGCAGCCAAACGTCCTTGCTGCCGCACACCAATATTCACCGTCGGTATGTCAAAAGCGGGGACTTCGATAATGCCACTCGATGAATTGCCGATAACAGCACACGCATGCTTAACCGCGCTGAGGTAGCGTACTTGCCCTAACGATGGGATAGCCAGCACACGTTCAGGATTAGCCGCTGCATAGGCTTCAAGCATAGGGACAATTTTCCGGCCACCATCGTCAGCGTTCGGATAAGTGAGTATGACTTGATAGTCTGGATACGCATCAAGTGCATCAAGTAACGCTTGAAAACTTGCTTCAGGTGACTCTTCTCCTAACGTAACGGGATGATAAGTCACCAAGAAGTACGGCTTGTTGAGTTCGAAGTTAAGTGAAGCCGATAAGTCTGATACCGCCATAAACTGAGCGCGTTTAAGGTGATCGAGTCCAATTGCACCTACATTTTTGACTCGCGCTGGCGCCTCGCCTAACTGGATAACGCGTTGGCGATAAGCCTCAGTCGACGTGCCATGTAAGTAACTAAGCTTCGTGATGGCATGGCGAATCGCATCATCATAGGCCCCTTCGGTGATCTCTCCGCCATGAAGGTGAATGATTGGGATACGTAATATCATCGCCGTTTGCGCTGCCGCTAAGGCTTCAAAACGATCGCCAAGGATCACGACCGCATCAGGAGATAACCGACTCAACGCGTCAGAAAACCCAAGAATACCCACTCCAATACTTTTGGCTGTGCCAACGGCTGAATCAGATGAAAGCAGAATTTCAATCTTTTCATCAATATAAAAACCGTCTTTTTCAATTTGCTTGTAGGTTTCACCAAATTCCGGTGATAAATGAGAACCTGAGACAATTAACTGCAGCTGCAGTTCCGAATCACATTGAATATCATGCAAAAGCCAGTAAAGCAGGCCATACTCCGCGCGTGTTCCAGTGAAAACGGCGATTTTTTTAATGTCTTTACTCATCGCGTTTAGCTATCCACTAATGGGTGTACTGGGCAGATTAACCAAGTGTGCCTCAATAAACTCTGACTGTGTGAGATCGCCACGTAACGCATGCTTAAACATTGGTAATCGGTGCATTAACTGCCAGATAGGCCGTGTCATTACGCCAGCGTCGTTCGTCTCAGAAAGCAATGTATTTCGGGTTTCCTGATCAGGACACAAAATCGCGTTTAACCAATAGTTTGATGAAGCATACGCAGGCTCAGTAATGAACCTTACATCACTATTGGCAAAAAAGGCTTGATACTGCTGAGCAAGATGCCGCTTTTTGGCTAAATAGCTTTCCAACACTTCCATTTGTGCGTAACCGAGTGCAGCGTTCAAGTTTGGCATCCGATAGTTAAACCCTGGCTCGTCATGATAAAACTCATAAGGGTGCGGCACTTTAGCTGTTGTGGTGACATGCTTCGCGCGCTGACCAAGATCGTCACTGGCGCACAGCACCATACCACCGCCACCGGTTGTGATAATTTTGTTGCCATTAAAGCTGAGTGCACTGCACTGCCCAAAGGTGCCAGTATGTCTACCTTTGTAGTATGAGCCTAGACTTTCCGCTGCATCCTCTACTAGCGCGATATGCCACTTTTCACACACTGCCACCAGCTCATCAAGCTCAACGGGATGCCCAAAGGTGTGCATCGGCACTGCCGCTTTGATAGTCTGCTTGGTTTCTCGATGAATACAGCCTTGCTCGGTTAGCTCGGCATGTTCTTGCAAGTAAAGATCCATAGCTTTTGGACAAAGCCCTAAACTAATCGGAGACACATCAATAAATAATGGCTCTGCGCCCATATGATAGATGGCGTTGCAGGTTGCCACAAAGGTCAGGGCTTGCGTGATCACTAAATCGCCACGTGTCACGCCAGCAATATGCAATGCCGTATGCAGCGCGGCGGTGCCGTTAACCGTTGCGACAGCTCGTGGGCTCCCGGTAAAACTGGCAATATGATTTTCGAATTGCGCCACATATTTACCCACACTGGAGACAAATGTACTGTCGATAGTGTCGGCCACATAGGCCTTTTCATTGCCATTAAATGTCGGGGCATGAAGCGGAATAAATTCATTGGTTTGGTAGAGCTCCCGCACAAACTCAACTAACTGATCAGACGCCATGGTGCACCTTACATTTTTCCATCTAAGTATTTACCCGTTTCTTTATGCCCAAAGCCCGGGATCATCTTAAAGAACAAGGCAACAATGTCCGCTTTCGTCCACGATTGTTGTCGCTTCATCTCGCCGATCTCTTCTTCAAAAAGGGCTAACAAGGCATTTTGGTAATGTGGTTCATTTTTTATGATGCCAAGATGCTGGAAGTGGACCATATCTAGCGTCTCGTTATCAGTGAAAAACTCTTCAAAGTCCTTCTCACCCGTTGTGTCGCTCTCAGTAAACAGACAAGGCCATTTACCTTGTGCTGGAAGCGTCTTCGCAAGCGCTCGCGCTTCTTCTTCATTGTCGCACAAGTGAGGTCGATAGCCTCTATATTCTAAGTACTTAACCGCGATATCTGCGAACGAAATGAGGTGTAAAGACTCACTCAATTTGGGAAAGAAAATGTCGCGATTTTCACCAAAAATACACGACATTAAGCAAAGCTCACCGGACTCCTGCGGCGTCACGAAATAACGCTTGATATCGTTGGGGGCGACAATGGGTTGTTTTTTCAGCAACCGCTGATTAAAGCCATGAAGCAGGGAGCCGTCAGAAAATGCCACGTTGGCAAAGCGTGCGGTTGAAATGGGGAGCTTTTCACTGCTACGCATGAGGAACATTTCCATAATACGCTTTGATGCACCCATCATATTAACTGGGTTGGCGGCCTTATCGGTAGAGACGCAAAAATATTTTTTTGCACCCATTTTAGCCGCTTGGTCGACCGTTTTATTGGTGTTAAACACGTTGGTTTCGATCATTCGCATCAACGTGAAAGGATCTTTTTCACTCCGAACATGCTTGAGTGCCGACAGGTTCAAGACGTAATCGTACTGACCATCAGCTTTAATAAATGCATCATACTCAAGCGAGCCAATATCAAGTGCGAACGTTTGGAAATCACCAGTGATATAGCCGATTGCACTGCGCACATCTCTTACCAGCTCAACCAGATTGTTTTCACTAATATCAACAACATGCAGCTTTTTAGGGTGACGCTTGAAGATTTCTTTAGTGACCGCTTGCCCAATCGAGCCTGCGCCACCCAAAACGAGAAAGCGTGATGAAGCGACAATCCGCTCAAGTTCAGCGCTTGCGCTTTCTATGTCTGAGGAAAAAAGCGCTTCCTCACGACCGATGAGTTGTAAAATGTTATCCATTGGTTCCCTATTCTTCTTGGCAATCATTGTTGAAGGCAATTATTAAAAAGCAGATTCTGGTAGGCATAGCATAGAAAAACGATAAAGACCGCGGCTAGAGTACTTGCCATAGATTGTCGAATAATGATTTACCCACGCTACCGCCATGAGGTGTCGCTCCCCCTGTGCGCATAGCTAAATTGTTGTGTGGCTGCGCAAGGCGCACAGCCGGTGAATTTTAATGGGTTATGAGTTTACCTGCTAATTTTTGTAGGCAAAAGGCCTAGCGCCAAAAAGTCGAGGTTGCGCAGGCGGGGTGGTGGGTTTTTAGGCAACAAATTACGGGAAAGAGCAAACCTTGCGCGCATTGGGGATTATGCTCTTTCTGTACTCTGTATTCCGTCATCGGTACTCGGGAATTGGAATACGGAGCGCTTCGCTTACGGAGTACGGAAAGAGACGAGACGCTTCGCTTCTAGAAACTAGAGACTAGGTAAAGCAGCATCGGGGGGCTTACGGGTTACGGAGAAGAGCAGCTAGTTCCCGTTGGCTGTCCGGTTCGCCGTGAATCAAGTGGACTTGTTTTGGCGGCGGTTGGATGCCTTGCACGAAGTTGACCAGGTCGTTTTGATCGGCGTGGGCGGAGTAACCGGAGATTGTGTGAATTTGCGCGTTGACAGTGACTGGCGAGTTGTCTATACACACTTGTTTGTTGCCTTGCTGAATATCACGGCCAAGGGTGTGTTGGGCTTGGTAGCCGGCAAAGATCACATCAGTGCGTTTGTCTTCCAGCAAGGCGGCGAGGTAGTTCATAATCCGTCCACCTTGGCACATACCGGAGGCGGCGACCACAATGGCCGGCTCGCCGCTTTGTTTTAGGCGATTCACCAGCGCCATGTGCTGGCCGTGTTCATCAATGGTGATGCATTGCTCAAAGGCTAGCGGGTGGCGATGCTGGTTTAGCTTGGTTTTGGCCTCTTTGCTCCATAGCTTTTTAAACTGGCGATAGTGACGCGTGACTTTTTGCGCCATTGGCGAGTCGAGAATGATAGGGAGCGCCTCATCAAGCTGCTTTTGGTAGATAAGCTGCTCGATATCAAACAACAGCTCTTGGGTGCGGCCGACACTGAACGCTGGGATTAATATTGCGCCACCGTCTTCGAGTGATCGCTGAATAATCGCCTCGAGCCGCTGGGCGCGGGTGGCGACGGATTCATGGGTTTTGTCGCCATAGGTGGATTCTAAAAACAAAATATCGGCGCGGCTTGGCGGTATTGGATCAGGTAGCAGTGGCGTGTTACTTGGGCCTAAATCACCCGAGAAAACTACGCGCTGCTCGTCGGGCAGTTTTAATTCAACATAAGCCGAGCCCAAAATATGCCCGGCCGGTTGCAAGCGCAAATAGGTTGCTGGCTGCCCTTTTTGCTTGGGCTTTAGCCGGTGCCAGCTGTTGTAAGGTAAGGTCACGGTTAATTGGCAAATGCGCTCAAGTACCCGCTGACGATCACCATAATTCATGTTGAGTTGCAGCTTTAAAGTATCGTCAATCAATAGCGGCACCAGCTCCGCAGTGGCCTCGGTGCAATAAATGGGGCCGTTAAAGCCCGCCGCCAGTAGCCAAGGCAGCAAACCACAGTGATCGATATGAGCATGGGTAAGAATCAGCGCATCAATGCGTTTGCCATTTAAGCCCACCCTCGCCTCCCGCGCGTCATCACCTTGGTATTGGCCGCAGTCAACCAGCAAGCGTAAACCACTCGGTTTTATATCAACTTGGTGACAAGAGCCAGTCACGGTTTGATAGCCACCATGGTGAGTGACGGTGAGGGTGTCGGTATTGATTGAGATGTTGGGCATAATAACGTCCTTGTTGGGGGAGATCCTAGGTCCTAGGGAAAGATTACGGAATACGGAAAGAGACGAGACGCTTCGCTTCGAGAAACTAGAGACTAGGAAAAGCTTAAAGCGGCTCATAAAGTAGTCTCTAGTCTCTAGTCTCTAGTCTCTAGTCTTTTATCATCTTATCCATCATTTGTTCTATCAATGGGCTTGGGTGGCCGTTGTCGTCGGTGAGAAAATAAGTATGGCCCCAGTGGGGGTCGAATTGGTCATTAAAGGCGTCGCAGTCGGTTACCGTCACTTTGTTCGCAGGAAGTGCGTCGAGGTTTTCGGGGCCGGTCATGCCGAGGCGGCGGGTGACGGTGCGGTGGCGTACGTTGACCACTTTTGAGGCGGCCATGGCGATATCATCAGCGGCATAGTAAATGTGAACTTGTTTGGCGGCATCCAGCACTGCTCTGCCCGGTTGGTGTGGCTCTAGGGCTTGGTTATCGACATCGGCGGCCATCATAAAGATATGCCGAAACCATTGCGGCATAGTGTCGAGCCCGGCGTGTTGGTGCCAATGGCAAAAAGTGCTGATTAAGGTGCGATTGCCCATGGAGTGGGCAAGCACGTTCATGCGTCGTTTGCACGGGGTGGTTTGTTGCTCGGGGGCGCGGCGCCAGTCATCAAACATCGCCAGTAAGCGGCTAAACGCCAACCCTGACGCGGTGGCGGCGAGTTGGTCGTCCCAATAGTCATCGATAGCACCGAGCCGGCCATCGTCGTCACAGGGCCAGATAATCGGCACCACCAGCATAGTGTTGGGGGCAAGGCGATCAAACTGGTGTTGTAAGATCTGCGCCATCGGGAAGATGTTGCGCTCCATTTGGTTGTTGTAGCCATGGAGCAAAAAGAGGATTTGAGTATGCGCGGGTAAGGCTTTCAGTTTGGCCATAAACGGCGCCGCGGTGATCTCTTGGTATTCACCCTGCCCGGCGCACTGGCAAAAATACACCCACTTTGAGATATCGGTGTTTTGGTTATCAAAACTTAACCAACGGCCAGCCTCACTGGTCGGCCCTTGTTCTGGAATACGGCTGGTAATAAATAACATGGCATCATCCACCGGTTATGAATGTGCGGGGAAGGATAAGCGAGGTAGGTGTTTGAGTTGTATGGTGTTTGGGGAATTTTGCGAGGGAGTGGGCGAAAAGCGTAAGTCTAGTCAATGACATCGCCGATATATAAACCAAGCGTAAGAATTGCGGTTTGGTGGTTTTGTAACGATTTCAGTTCATGGTCCAAATTCCGTATGCATTCCCACGCAGGAGCGTGGGAACGAGTAAATAAATCGGGCGTAGGTCGGACAAGCGCCATTGCGATGTAGGCCTCGTGCATCGATGTGCCCTGCGCGCCTCCGACATTAAGGTCAAATTTGGCGCCGGTGTTAAAATTGGCCCCGATCGTGACAGGCGCCCGTTGGCAATGTGCCCATATCCAACAATGTCTCGAGGCTTGTGTCACCTACGCCAATGACACCATCAATGTCTAAATTTTGGCATCGATGAAATTTACTAGGGATTGTGCCAGCTCTCATCCTCGCAGAAAATGACCTGCGCTCAAGGCTAGTCCTTGAAGCATGGCAGCCCTTGAGATTGACGCCATTCCTTGACAATTCTTACAATGTTCTCTGGTGTTGCATCTTCTTCTTTTTCTGGATAATAAATAAGGTCAGAACCATCAGGATGCTCGGTGATAAGCTCAAAATGCTCTAGCAATTCATCGAGAACATCATCCGTTTCAGCAACATTCTCCACAAAAATTTGTTCAACAAGCTTCAGAAAGTCCTCTTCTGTGTAATCTACTATTGAATTTTTCATCATCTTATCTCTTATGTATATTAATATGGTTACGAGGTGTATTTACCCGAAGGTTATCAACATCATACACTTCGCCACCATATTGAATTTCGTTAACATGATGTAATTCAAATGAGTTCCGCTTTCCTGCTTTATCTCTTCTGATTTTTAAAACAAACCTTCCCTTGCTTTTGATACCATGCTTTTATTTCACTAATAATACCACTCGGAGAGTCTTCTCGATCCTCGCTCGGATGAAATATAAGTCCATTTCCATCAGGATGTTCTACAAGACGAGTAAAATGTTCCGCAAGTTTAGATATATGCTTGTCATATTCCTCGTCCGACAAGTCATTTGTATCTGTATCCTCAAAAAAATCCTCAAGAAACCGATAGAACTCTTCTTCGGTATAGTCTTGTAATTGGTCTTTTAGCTCCATAACTAGCCCCGTTTATGTATATCAATATGTCGTTTAGGAGTCATGACACTTAAATTGTCTACATTATAGACTTCACCGCCATGTTTAATTTCTTCTATGTGATGAATCTCATATCGCTGTCTTCCGCCAATGTGTTCGCCTGGAGTTGAAAACGGAGCTCTACCTCGTTTGAGTAGTCTCTGGTTTGCTCGACTAAATTGAGACAGCAACCTAGAATCCTTTCCTACTTCGCTCCAAAATTCCTGTCGGAAAGCATCGAAGCTACTGAACTCTTTCCCTCTGAGTTTATCCGCAATCTGAGACGGGATAGGTGCCCCTAAATCTTCGCTCGCTTTCTCCAGCCACCTTCCGGTGATATTTTCTCCGTTCCCTGTTACTACGCCTGATTCATCACGCGCCGTTTTGCGGAAAACCAAGTACGCGTAGGTCGGTATAAGCGCCAGCACAATGCCAATCATTATCACGATGTGGGCCGCGCGCCATCCGACATCAAAGCCAGAAATTAACCTCGATGTTAAATTTGGCGCCGAACGTGACAGGCGCCCAGGTGGCATAGTGCGTCGTTGTTGACATCGTGCCGGGGCTTGTGTCACCTCACCCCTACTCAGACGCACTCGCTTTTTTACGCTTTTCCAAATCGGCAAAAAAGGTGTTTGGAAAAGGAGTCGGAGAAGATTCGCCTTTGCCATCAAAGAGCACCACGACATCTCTCACTCCTTTAGGATCTTTAACTACCCAGTCATTTGGGTCCGCATCAACCTTGGGTGTGCAGTCATCAAGTGTTATAGAGCAGTCTTTGGTATAAAACACTCGAACTCTTGGGCCATCAACAATCACCTCCATCGAACCATAGTCACGGTCGAAATTTTGGTAATAATTGTCCATTGTTTTCATTTTGGCTTCGGCATTATCTGAAATGGGTGCAGATATGCGGTGATAGGAGATTAAACCGCTACTCGGCTCTGGGTTACCTTTTGCCCACCCACCTTTGATGTAAGCAGGGGCATCTATTTTTCCTCCGCCTGAGTGGGCCCCAGGATTACCACCGACAGAACCCATAGCGAAGTTTGCTCGGCCTCCTGATAGCGTTGTAATCGTCATTTTGGACACGATATGCCGACCGGTAGTACTGCCATTAGTAAAGCCAGCCTCAAAGGTGTAAGGTTCGGGCTTGCAACCTAAAACAGCCACTGATAAGAGCAGTGGTAAAAATGCTTTCCATTTAGTCATTGCCGAATGCATGATATATGAAATGGTGATTGTTAATAGAGTGTACTTGATAAGTATATAAGGCATCAACTTATAACATATTCAAGAGCTAGCGATGAAATCAACATAAAAAACCCCAGCATTGAAATATTTACAATGTTTGAAAAAATCACATAAGTTTTACCATGCTTCCCATAGTTTTTTTTGATGCTTTTCCGCCAGTTTATTATTTTATTACGTGAGACTTTCCACACAAACCTTAACATCATATATCCATACCACGTATATAAAAAAGAGCTTGCAAACACCCATGAAAAGTTACTTTCAAAAATCAATCTTGCTCTTTCCTTAACTTGCTCTGGTGCTGACTCGCACATTCCGTTGATCATTTTATATCTTTTTTTTCTAAATTTTATAGAAAGGTAAATGTTTATGCTTACCCAAAGAATGAACGAGGGTAAAAATAAAATAAATCCTATTTTCATTAGAACATCAATCAAAGATAAACTCCTCTAATCTAACCCCTAAGTTATCAGATATATCTGAGCCATATACCCCCCATAGAGATGAGCTTGCAGCAATTAGGCCTATAGATAACCCACCAGTTACAGGTATAAGACCTACCGCTATACCAATGGTTAACCCTCCAGCAACGTTTAAAGCGCTCGACGTAAGATTTCGAGTAATGCTTCTATTGCAAGTATCTTCAAACCAACCTCGGGTATTACATGTAGTTACCACATCAGYAGCGTTTCCATATAACCCAGCTCCAATTACGAGACCGTTAGCRATACCTAATGAGCGGCTRAATGACATCGCCTGCTTATACAACGCGGTCATTTCAATACCAGAAATTGCTTTAGAAAAGTCTCTTGCTCGRTAAAGTTGACGTTTACCRACATTTAGATAGTTATTGATACGCTTTGTCTGTATATTTCTAATATATCCTGGCTTTCCAACCTCCGTCAGTATTAACTTCATCTCTTGCTGAAATGTGCGGGCTTCTTTTCTCCATGCTTTGTAGTCAGGGTGAGAGTATAGCTTTGGTCCTGACAGCCCCTCCGTTCGAGARGCTACGTGACGAGAGTAGTCAGCAAAGGACTTCATTTTTTTGCTTATTTTGTCACCTTGGACCTGAGCGCCGGCAATCACAGCGCCAGAGCCAGCCAAAAGGTGGTTAAGATCTAACTCTGCCAGCATAGATGTGTTTGCGTCCTGCTGGTGAATATCTAGGCCAGATGTTGCACTCAAAAGTAGCGCATTCGTTGTTGTTTCGTGATGCTCTGCGAACCACTTTTTCTGTYCACTTGAAAGGGTGAGGAACTCACTCATTAAGTCGTTAGCCTGTTTGATGGCAAACTCTTCATCCGGATGAACTTCAGACCAAGGCGACACGACAAGGGGCATTCCTTCAATAATCTGGCTAAAACTACGTCTCAAATGAGGATTTGAACTAAGAACATGCTCGATTATATGTGCTTGATTTGATAAATATGTCTCAAGCGCAAAGTCCTCCACGCTCATTCGTTTGTCAGCAAAAACAAGATATGCATCATCAACGTCTCGAGGGGATAGCTGAGTTAAATTAACAACTGAAATTTCAGCGCTCAGTCTTTTGTCANTGCTCTGCGAACCACTTTTTCTGTTCACTTGAAAGGGTGAGGAACTCACTCATTAAGTCGTTAGCCTGTTTGATGGCAAACTCTTCATCCGGATGAACTTCAGACCAAGGCGACACGACAAGGGGCATTCCTTCAATAATCTGGCTAAAACTACGTCTCAAATGAGGATTTGAACTAAGAACATGCTCGATTATATGTTCTTGATTTGATAAATATGTCTCAAGAGCAAAGTCCTCCACGCTCATTCGTTTGTCAGAAAAAACAAGATATGCATCATCAACGTCTTGAGGGGATAGCTGAGTTAAATTAACAACTGAAATTTCAGCGCTCAGTATTTTGTCATGATTTATTGGTTTGACCGACGTCCCCTGCAAAATGCCATCAAACGTATAGTGGGTATTGACCGCTAGGTTATATTTTTGTGGTGTTTCTGGAGGTAAAGAGCGAGCTATTGGTTTCTTCTCGCTTTTTGCCGCTGGCTGACTAACCGTTAGGCTATCACCCACGGCCAATGACATCGGTTCAGCGTGATAGTGTGGGTTCAACTCCAACAGCTGCTTAGCGGACAAGCCATATTGTGCGGCAATAGCTGGCCATGATTCACGTTGGCGGGTAGTCGGATCGGTTTTGACCGTGTGGGTTGTCGGCTGCTTTGACTCATCACGCTTATCGGTATCTTTTTCAGAAGAGGATTCATCTCGTTTGGCGATAGCTTGCTTCGGCGCGGCGAGTAATTCATTGATAGACAGTTTAATGCCGTTTTCTGCTAGCCATTCGTCGTCCAGGTTATCAAGCGCGTCTTGCGTGATAGGCTCTTTGAGATAGATCAGATGTTGGTCTTCTACTTCTTTGCCGCCAATCTTCCAGTACACCAGTATGGCGCTTTGATAACGATTAAAACCTTGCGCCTGGTTGAGTCTGTCATGTTTAGAGCGCGTGGCGAAAAACTGCCATTTGCCATCACCCAGCAGCTTATACTCTTGCACTAAGCGCTTTTGGTGAAAATGGTAGTAATAACCTTCGGTGGGGAGGCCCAACCGCTCGCCGAGTTGAACGGAGGGGGTTACAGGAATAAAGGCTTCTTGGATTACCCCAGAGCCAATCGGCTTCATCTGCACGGACTCGGGCACGCTGATGCCCATTGAGGCCGATGCAATTTTAGCAACAAGCTTTTTGGGCTCGTTGAATGCGGTATACGTAGTGTACTTAGTGCCGTGTTCAGTGCGCGCGGTTTGCCAATCACCGATCACGCCTTCTTGCTGTGTTTTAGCTAACTCAAATTTACATCCGACTGTCTTGCTAAAGACCTTGTCCGAGCTGGCGATTTCAAAACAGTACTCGTACTTAAGTGGCGGTGGCGCATTAGAGCGATCGGGTTTTACCGGCTCAGGCACATAAGTGTCTTCAATATTTTCTGTTGTTGCCTGTGGACGACTACCTCCGCCAGATCGACTGCCACCGCCCGCGGCCGCTCCAGATTGATTGGCTCTGGCCATAAGTGCTGAGCGGGCTTGTGGTGAGAGGGTCGTTTCAGTGTCTGGCGAGAGGGACCAGAGCTTATTCGTATTATCATGCACCATCGCGGGCCGCATTGGGGTGTCAGTCAACAGGGCAAATTCACCGCTATCAAGCTTTTCTTTGAATTGTGAAAAGCTCACCCCATCAGGCATTACATTACCAAGGTCTCGCTCATTCAGCGCCTCAATATCGCCCTCTACTTGCCCAAACTCATACGCCATGAGTTCGGTCAGCCTAACGAGTTTATATCCCACCGCATTGTCCACCAATCAAGAACCATGGCGGTGTATTCTACTGAACAGACCAGATTTTTGGATAGGTTTGTTGTCACCGTTAGGTTAGCTCTGGCTGAAATGTGAAGTGCGTGCAAGGACGGATAACAGGAGGGATCCCTCCGGGGAGGGCGTGGCGCCCGTTGGCATAGCGCGTCATTGTGGACATCTTACCGGGGCTTGTGTCACCTACGCCAATGGCACCATCGATGTATAAATCAGGCGTAGGAAGTGCGGCTCGATGGTTTTGTCACGGCTTCTAATCATGGCTCAAATTCCGTATGCATTCCCACGCAGGAGCGTGGGAACGAGTAATCGCCAATGGCACCACCGATGTTAAAGTACGCGTAGGTCGGTATAAGCGCCTTCTCGATCGCGCAAGCTTGGGGGGATTTCCGCCGCGCGCCCGTTGCACGGCGCCATCGGACATTAAGGTCAAATTTGGCGCCGGTGTTAAAATTGGCGCCGATCGTGACAGGCGCCCAGGCGGCATAGTGCATTGTTGTTGACATTGCACCGGGGCTTGTGTCACCTACACCAATGGAATCATCGAAATTAAATATGACCACCGATATATAAATCAGGCGTAGGTCGGACAAGCGCCGGAGCGATGTGAATCATGAACACCCAAGTCAAAGCGCGCCTCCGACATCAAGGTCAAATTTGGCATCCGCGTTAAAATTGGCCCCGATCGTGACAGGCGCCCGTTGGCAATGTGCCCATATCCAACAATGTCCCGGGGCTTGTGTCACCTACGCCAATGGCACCATCGGCGTTAATTATTGACGCCTTGTGTCATCGTCGCCAATGGCACCATCGACGTATAGTTTGTGGTGCCGACAATCAATCCGCCCCGAATAAATCGCGGGTGTAGACTTTACTTTCTACATCACGGATCTCGTCTACCATGCGGTTGGCGACAATCACGTCGGCGCGTTGTTTGAAGGTATCCAAGTCTTTGATCACGTCTGAGTTAAAAAAGGTGTCTTCTTCAAGCACGGGCTCGTACACCACCACTTCAATGCCTTTGGCTTTAATCCGCTTCATGATCCCTTGGATGGCTGAGGCGCGGAAGTTGTCTGAGCCGGATTTCATCACCAAACGGTATACACCGACCACCTCCGGTTTTTTGGCAATAATCGCATTGGCAATAAAGTCTTTGCGGGTGGTGTTGGCATCAACGATGGCTTGAATGATGTTATTGGGCACATCTTGGTAATTGGCCAATAGTTGACGGGTGTCTTTTGGCAGGCAGTAACCACCGTAGCCAAACGAGGGGTTGTTGTAGTGATCGCCAATGCGCGGGTCTAGCCCTACCCCTTCAATGATCTGGCGCGCGTCTAAACCGTGGGATTCGGCGTAGCTGTCCAGCTCGTTAAAATACGCGACCCGCATCGCCAAGTAGGTGTTGGAGAACAGCTTTACCGCTTCAGCTTCGGTGGAGTGGGTAAACAAGACCGAGATACCCGATTTGACCGCACCTTGTTGCAACAACGTGGCGAACTGGCGCGCGCGCTCGGATTGCTCACCAACAATGATCCGTGATGGATATAAGTTATCGTAAAGCGCTTTGCCTTCGCGCAAAAATTCGGGTGAGAAGAGAATGTTTTCGCAACGCATTTGTTGCTTAATATGCTCGGTATAGCCCACTGGTACCGTCGATTTGATCACCATCACCGCATCGGGGTTAATCGCCATCACATCTTTAATCACCGCCTCGACCGAGCTGGTATTAAAGTAGTTGGTTTCGGGATCGTAGTCGGTGGGGGTGGCAATCACCACAAAGTCAGCGTCTTGGTACGCCTGTTCTTTATCCATGGTGGCGGTAAAGTTCAGTGGTTTTTCCACTAAAAATTGCTCTATTTCGGCATCGACAATCGGTGATTGCTGGTTGTTAAGCAAGTTGACCTTTTCTTCCACTATGTCGAGTGCGACCACTTCGTTATGTTGCGCCAGTAGCATGGCGTTCGACAGGCCGACGTAACCTGTTCCAGCAACGGCAATTTTCATTGGTTTTCCTTAAGTAATGTCTGGAAAAATGGTATCACGTGGGGGGGGGTTGGGGGAAGGTCCTAGGACCTAGGATCCTAGGCCCTAGGACCTGCTTTACTCGCTTAACTTAATCTCGCTTGAAGGCGAAGCGGACTAATACAATGGCAACGCCGAGCATGCCGCCGAGTAAGGTGCCTAATACCGCAATTAACGCGCGTTTGGGTTTGTCGCGGTTAAGGGGCGTGGCTGGGTTTTCTAGCACACTATAGGGTTGTACTTCCACATCACTGCGCTCAATCGTACTTAATGTATCAAGCTTGGCCATTAGCGGGCTTAGCTGTGGCTCAAGCACACTTGGATCCTTGAGGCTTTTTAATACATTGAGTTTCGCTTCGATCGCGCTGGCACCCATTTGGATGGGGAAGAGATCTTGCTCGCCCAGTGATTGCAAGGGGGCATTCACATTCGCCGCTTTGGCAATGGTAAGCGCGTGCTGGGTGCGTTCAATTTCTTGTTTAAGCGCTGTTTGTGCCTGAGCGACCAAGCTTTTACGTTTCTGATCAAGCGCTTGTGTCTCAATGCTCACTACAGCATCTAAATCTTGATTTAAGCGAGTATGCAAGGTGTGCTTGATAAAGGCCAAATAATCCGTCAGCAGAGTATAGCTGCCCTCAGGGGTGGTTGATTGCACTGATAGCACTACGGAGCCAGTTTCTTTTTGCTTTTCTGCGCTAAATTTTTCTAGCCAAGTTTGGTAAAAATGTCTACCAGCACGATCTTGCTCTTCCATCGTTGCATCTTCAGCATCGAAACTCGCTTTGATACGCTGGAATTCTTCGTTTTGCACAAAAAACGCCAATTTGCTTTCGGTGGCATTAAACAGATTGATAAACCGTGTGAATATCTGTTCGCGATCACTTAAGGCAGTCAATTGCTCGTTTTGGCTGCGGCCATTTTCACCTTCATAAGAAAAAATAGGCTGATATTGGTTTACCTGCTGCTGGAACGCTGCCACATTGGTGACATTGGGCGTGCCTATTTCAGCTTTGCTCGACCACCACTCTTGTGCCATGAGCGCATGAGCGACCGCCGCTAACGCAAAAACTACAGTGCAAGCAATAATGGTGAACTTACCCTGCCACAAGGCCGCAAAGAGCTCTCTGAGGTCAATTTCATCATCCTGTGGCTGTTGAAAATATGGCGGCGCCACATATTGAGGCTGTACGGGTTGCTGTTTATCGCTCACGATGCATTCCTGTCGTGTATATGTTTGTATCGAATTTTTCTGCCCACCAAGCTCAAGGCACTTGGGCAGCCAACAATAAGGCGCGTATCATAGCGCGTGCCAAGCTTTTAAAAAAGTCTCAGACCTTATTTTCGCCTACTTTGCTGCCGGTCGCGCTATTGTAATGAGTGTTTGCTCAACCTTTGATCACGCAGGCATGGAGTTGTCTGTCGTTTCGGGCAGCAACTGAGCCAATTATAGGAGCCAACCGCCATGTGGCTGTCTATGAAAATCGTCACCGTCATGTCACTTTTCTTTATGAATAGAATATTACTCATAAATACTCTAACCTCATTTTTAATGAGTAATATTTTACTCTCAAGTTGCAAAAAACGTTCTTTACGAGTAGTATTTTACACATGAGTAAGTGGAGGGATGGTCAATGGAAGCGCTCACCGTGCAAGCGTTTATCAAAGGGGAGTGGACAGATGTTGGTACAATATCTTTCCCTAAAAGCCACCAACATAACTTTCGAGTGACGGAGCTCCATTACCTCAGTGACTATGCATTGGCGCATCATAATCAAGATGATTATCATGCCGTTTCAATCAACCACCCTGTTTCATTCTTTTTTGATGATATGGGCAAGCCCGGATGGTTACGGTTTCTCGACGATATTATGCCGAGCGGCGCTAGCCGACGGTATTGGGTTAAATACTTGGATATTGAAGACCTTAGCGTCGATGAACAAAATTATATTTTGCTCAAATTTGGTACCATGTCGCCAATTGGCAATCTAAGGATAAAAGACTCCCTGCCTGAGCGCTACGACGTAGCAGATAATCTTTACTTCTCTGTTGATGATGTCAAAAATAGAGCGGGTGATTTCCTCGACTATGCGCAGCAAAGAGGCGCAGCCGCAGGTGGGGCAACGGGCGCTGGCGGTGAGGCCCCCAAACTTGTCCTACGTTGTGGTTTCGATCATCACGCGGGGTGCGAAAAAATATGGATCGACCCATACCAAGATGAAAACCACAACTACGACGCCCATTACTTGGTCAAGTACCCTAGAGGATCGCGAAGCCCTATCGACTGCAACATTCTAAGGGCGGAGTTTCACTATTATCATGAGCTAACTGAAATGGGTGTCGAAACGATCTCCATCGACGGTATGCGCTTGGAGGAAGGTTTAAGCTACCCTTCTTTATGGCTCCCTCGGTTTGATGTTCAAGTTAATCACCAGCAAATAGAAAGGTTGGGCATGGAATCTGTCTATTCTATGTTGAACAAAGGCGCTGGCGTCACCCTTGATCACGAAACCACTATCCGAACGCTCATCAGGAAAATTACTAACAGCTATACGGTTCAAGACCAAGGGTATATGTTTAACTCTCAAGAATTTGTGATTGAGTGGGTGAAAAGAGATCTGCTCAATATTTTGTTCGGCAATAGTGACAACCACGGCAGAAACACGTCATTCTTAAAAGCTGATGGCGTCATCAAACTAGCGCCTGTTTATGACTTCGCACCGATGAAAGCGGATCCTGAAGGTATTCCAAGGACCACAAAGTGGAAAGCGCCGCTTGAGGTTGGCGGAACGTATGACTTTGTCGCTATCGCGGACACTCTCTCTGATCTGGTACCGAAGGACGTTTTATTAAAAGAGTTAAAGGTGACGGCAAGCAAATGCATTGGTCTTAAACAGCGGCTAGCGTTGCGGGGCGTTCCCGAACAAATCTTGGAGATGCCAGCGATTGGATTTAATCATCTGCCACAAAAGCTCGCCAACTGGGGGCTTTTATGAATAAGCTAAGTCATAAAGAGTCAGTACAAGATGTGGTCGCTCGTCTGAGGGCAAACCGAAACCAACAACAGAGCACAAAAGAAGGAGAGGCCGCTCATTCGAGCAACGACCAACCACAATGTAACTCGCCAACGCGAACGAAAGCCTCAAAAAACACCATGGCTGTAAGTGCCGCAGAGCGCAAAACCGAAGCGAATAAAATCATCAAACGCCTATTGTTTGGTGAGTTAACCCAAGGCCAAGCGTTAAAAAACTTGCGTGTAACTATTCTGGGGCTTAAGCAGGATGTGTTCGCAAAACTTGTTGGCGTCTCAAGAAAAACACTCTCCGATATCGAGAATGATCGGGGCAGTTACAATACGGAGGTTCTCAATAAGGTATTCAAACCATTTGGTTTACAGGTTGGCCTGCTCCCCTCTTCTCCTGATACGTTAAGAGCGCTACTTACGGAGCATGATAGGGATTGATAGGTGCCGTACCACAACGCATTAGACGCTGCACATAGCAAAAAACCGCCACGAGGGCGGTTTTTTAAATGATGGCGGTGAGAGAGGGATTCGAACCCTCGATACGTTGCCGTATACACGCTTTCCAGGCGTGCTCCTTCAGCCACTCGGACACCTCACCATATTGTATGCTACGCGAGCTTTTTATCGGGTGGACTTGACCTACCCGCTGTCGCGTTAACGGGGCGTACTATAGAGAGTTGCTGCTTTGCGGTCAAGCTGTTGGTGATGGCTTTAGGTTTAAATGGCTATTCCATCACCAAAAGCATCATTATGTCTGGAAAAACTGAGTTACCCCCCCCCCGATTCAGTCGCCAACGTGTTGAGCAACAGTGTACGAGCGATGGAAGCACGCGAGTGCGAAAGCTGTTAAACTCGTGGCATTGATCAAAATACAAATAAGAGTGTTATGACGTTAGCAGACTTTCTCACCCAGCATGCCGATAGCGAGCAGCTACTTAACGAAATGCAAACTCGTGGTGTCGTCACCGCGATGGCGGCCGCGCCTCATGTTATTAGCCCTAGCGAGTGGCTCCCTGTGATGTGGGGGGGCGAAGAACAAGCGCCATTTGAGAACCATGAGCAGTTTGAGCAGTACGCCAATTTGATTGTGGATATTTGGAATGAACAGCGTCAGCAGTTGTTGGAGAAAACCTGGCAATGGCCGGAAGGCTGTTTGCTGGATGACGCTGAGATTGTCAACCAAGCGACCCGCGATTTCGCCGAAGGATTGTTGCAAGGCTGGAGCCTGACCCGTGATGACTGGGAAACGCTGATGCCAGAAAACACCGATGGTAATGCCCTACTTGGTGGCGTGGTGCTGTCTATTAGCTTGCTTTACGACCCAGAAACCGCGCTTTCCACCATGGAAGCGCAAGGCGCGGAAGAGCTGGCACAGTTTGAGGAAATCTTTAACGCCATGCCTACCATGTTGTGTGGTTTAACCCTCCACGGCGCGGCGTTGGCGGAAGATGCGGAATAACCAGACAGAGGTGTCATTGACGACAATGACACCAGCCCCAGCACGGTATTGAATAGGTGCAAATATACCAACGGACGCCAGTTGCACTGCGCCATGCAATGGGCGCCTGTCACGATCGTTGTCAAATTTAACCATGATGTCGGAGGCGCGCAGGCTAGACCAAGGCTCAAGTTAACATAGTGCTGGCGCTTGTCCGACCTACGCCTAGTTTATATATCGATGATTCCATTGGTGTAGGTGACACAAGCCCCGGTAAGATGTCGATATGATGCATTGAGCCAACGGGCGCCTGTCACGATCGTTGTCAAATTTGACCATGATGTCGGAGGCGCGCAGGCTAGACCAAGGCTCAAGTTAACATAGTGCTGGCGCTTGTCCGACCTACGCCTGGTTTATATATCGGTGATTCCATTGGCGTAGGTGACACAAGCCCCGGCACGGTGTTGGATATGTGCACATTGTCAACGGGCGCCTGTCACGATGATTGCCAAATTTGGCCGCCAATGTCGGAGGCGCGCTTCGGCTTGGGTATTCATGATTGGCACCGCTCCGGCGCTTGTCCGACCTACGCCTGGTTTATATATCGATGATCCCATTGGCGACGATGACACACGTCTCGGTACAACAAACATCTTCAATTGTGTTTCGCGGCTGAATTCTAATTTATTGTAATGAAACTTGATTCCTCTCTTGGCTTCGCATCATCTGAGGGTATGTGAAGTTGGCAAAAGAGAGCCTGGAATGCGGTACCTAAGGAACTATGCATGTGGGGGGACGTATTTTTTTACGGTGAACCTGCGTGACAGAGAGATGCAGCTGCTTACGGAGTACATTACGTTATTACGCTCAGCGGTGCCAACAGTCAACGCGTCTCATCCTTTTTATATCGATGCTTGGGTCGTTTTACCTGATCATTTACATACTATTTGGACACTTCCCAACAATGACTCAGATTATTCGACCAGGTGGCGCAAGATAAAGAAGCTGTTTACCAAAAGTGTGTCCCGAATAGATAAGCGATTTGTTACGGCAAAAGGGAGAATATGGCAAGATCGATTTTGGGAGCATACGATCAGGGATGAGAGAGATTTTAAGCATCATTTTGATTATGTGCATTTCAACCCGGTTAAACACGGTTGGGTTGAACAAGTGTCTGATTGGCCGTATTCCTCATTTCATCGTGAGGTTAAAAGAGGGATTTATCATCCGTCGTGGAATTTGTATTAACAGATTAAACGATTACCCGTGCATACCGATCGTTTAAGCGACGGTGACACAAGCCCCGGTAAGATGTCGATATGATGCATTGAGCCAACGGGTGCCTGTCACGATGATTGCCAAATTTGGCCGCCAATGTCGGAGGCGCGCTTCGGCTTGGGTATACACAATTCACATCGCACCGGCGCTTGTCCGACCTACGCCTGGTTCATATATCGATGATCCCATTGGTGTAGGTGACACAAGCCCTTACGCGATGTTGGATATGGGCTCATTGCCAACGGGCACCTGTCACCATCAGTACTAAGTTTAACCGCCAATGTCGGAGGCGCGCTTCGGCTTGGGTATTCATGATTAACACCGCCCCAGCGCTTGTCCGACCTACGCCTGGTTTATATATCGATGATCCCATTGGCGTAGGTGACACAAGCCCCAGTAAGATGTCGATATGATGCATTGAGCCAACGGGCGCCTGTCACGATCAGTGCCAAATTTAACATCGGTGCCAAATTTGGCTTTGATGTCGGATGGCGCGCGGCGAAAATCTCACCAAGCTTGCGCGATCGAGAAGGCGCTTATGCCGACCTACGCGAAGTTTATGTTTCAGTGGTGCCATTGGCGCTTGTCCGACCTACGGGTGTTACCCCTTCATTTCAGAGGCAAAGTTGAGCATGCGGTTGAGCGGGATTAGCGCTTTTTCACGCACCTTGTCGTCAACGTGGATCTCATGCTCTTCACCACCGACTTCAAGTGCGCTCTCTATCGCTTTGAGGCCGTTCATCGCCATCCATGGGCAATGAGCGCAGCTTCGACAGGTCGCGCCCGCGCCGGCGGTTGGGGCTTCGACAAGTTCTTTTTCCGGCACCATTTGCTGCATCTTATAAAAAATGCCTTTATCCGTGGCCACAATCAGCTTTTCGTTCGGCAGCGTTTGTGCTGCTTTAATCAGCTGGCTGGTTGAGCCGACGGCATCAGCCATTTTTACCACACTGGCAGGCGATTCTGGGTGAACGAGAATCGCGGCATCAGGATAAAGATGCTTCATTTTTTCCAGTGCTTGAGCTGAAAATTCATCATGCACTACGCATTCACCCTGCCATAGCAGCATATCCGCGCCGGTTTCTTTCTCAATATAGGCACCAAGATGGCGGTCTGGCCCCCAGATAATTGGCTTATCTTGGCTGTCTAGGTGCTCGACAATTTCTAACGCAATGCTCGACGTCACCACCCAGTCGGCACGCGCTTTGACGGCGGCTGAGGTGTTGGCGTATACCACCACGGTATGATCCGGATGGGCATCACAAAACGCGGTAAATTCGTCCGCTGGGCAGCCTAAGTCTAACGAGCACTCCGCGTTTAGTGTCGGCATTAGCACGGTTTTTTCTGGGGTGAGAATTTTGGCGGTTTCCCCCATAAAGCGTACACCAGCGACAATCAAGGTACTTGCTGAGTGTTGGTTGCCAAAGCGAGCCATTTCCAACGAATCAGCGACACACCCGCCGGTTTCTTCGGCAAGGGCTTGGATCTCTGGATCCGTGTAATAGTGAGCAACAAGTACCGCGTCTTTTTCTTCTAACAATTGTTTGATGCGCGCAACGTGTTGTTTTTTCTCAGTGTCAGTCAATGCCACAGGTTTCGGCGGAAAGGGGTAGACCCTTTGCGACGTTTCAATCACTTGGCTCATGGGATTACTCATGCTTACTTCCAGTCCGGGTAGTATAACGTGAGTGGGGGGAGAAACAATATGAAGAGGGAGGCTAGGCCCTAGGAACCTAGGACCTTATTGCCTACATCGCATTTTTGGCTTGTTTGGCGCTGGTTGAGTCTGGGTAGGTATCAATCACTTGTTGAAAGTATTGATTGGCTTGGTCGCCGTTACCTTGTTTTTGTGCAATCAGACCCAGTTTCAGCAAGGCATCAGGGCGTTTATTGGAGTCTTCAAACTCACTCACTGCCGTGAATTCTTGGCTAGCTTGTTCAAACTTACGTTTGGAGAAATAAAGCTGGCCGAGCCAATAGTGGGCATTAGCGGTGTATACCGATTCTGGGTATGTTGAAAGGAACGCTTTGAATGCCTTGGTTGCGCCTTGGTAATCTTTCTCTTTTAAGATCAGGTTGACTGCGGCTTCATAGGCTGCATTCTCGGTTTGATCGGCGGTGAAGTTAACCGCTGGCTTATCTTCTGGCGCTTTCTCTGGCTCTGCGGGGGCCGATTGCTTGGCTGTTCTTAGGGTGTCGATTTCTCGATATAGGTCACGTTGACGTTCAACCATTTGTTGAATGTCATAGCTGTTACGCTCAACGTTACCGCGTAAATTGCTCAGCTCTTGCGCCATTTGGTCAAGCTGGCGCTGCATATCCAGCTGCATTTGGTTACGTGCTTGGAGCATGCGCTCTAAGCGATCGACGGCGGTGCCGCCCGCCCCTACTTCTGTCACCGGAGCAGGTGTGGCAGCCACGGGGGCTGCCACACTCACCAGTAACGCCAGCGCGAGGGTTCGCACAGAGTTACTGTTCATTGTCATATCCTTTATCCATTACCAAAAGGCTGGATTAGTATACCAATACCGCACGACGGTTTTTGGCGTAAGCTTCTTCGCTTTGGCCAAGCACCAACGGTTTTTCTTCACCGTAGCTCACGATAGAGATCTGGCTCGCCGGTACGCCCAGCGCTTGTAGGTACTTAGAAACCGCTTCGGCACGACGCTCGCCCAGTGCGATGTTGTACTCAGGGGTACCGCGCTCGTCAGCGTGACCTTCTACGACCACTTCCATCGCTGGGTTAGCACGCAGGTAAGTGGCGTGGGCATCCAGCATATCTTCGTATTGTGGCAGTACTGATGAGTCGTCAAAGTTGAAGTAAACGGTTTGCGACTGACGCAGTTCTTGGTTACGAATTTGTTGCTCTGTCATTGAGCCTTGGCCGTCAACAGGAGAAACAACCGTGGTGCCGTTTTGGTTGGTTGATTGGCCAGAACCACTGCCTGTTGAGCTATCGTGTGAGCTACACGCAGCCAGAGTAAACATCGGCAGTGCCACCGCCAGACCTTTCAGTACTTTATTGATTTGCATTCTATTTTCCTTTTCTAGAAAGTTAGCGCACGTTGTTTAAAATTAAAAAACTACAGGTAAGGTGACCAGGCTGGTGCACGCACGCGCCCGTTGGTTGCCGGTAACCGCGCTTTAAAGCGGCCGTCTACAGAGACGAGTGACAACACATTCTTACGTCCATATACCGAGCTGTAAATCACCATGCTGCCATTTGGCGCAATGCTTGGCGACTCATCCAACAAGGTTTTGGTTAGGATTTGCACCGCCCCGCTGTTTAAGTCTTGCTTTGCAATGTTATAGCCAGACGATGATTGATTTACCATTATCAAGTGACGGCCATCCGGTGTCAGTTGCCCACCCATGTTCTGATTGCCTTGCCACGTGATCCGTCGGCTAGTTCCGTCGTCTAAATTTACGCGATAAATCTGTGGTTTGCCACCCCGGTCAGAGGTATAGATGAGCGAGTTACCATCAGGATCCCAAAATGGCTCGGTGCTATTGGCACGGCCGTGGGTAATTTGCGTCAGTTTTTTGCTGTTCAAATCGAAGGTATACACCTGCAAGCTACCGGTTTTGGAGAGTACCAAGGCTAACTTGCTGCCATCAGGAGAAAACTGTGGCGATCCATTGTGACGAGGGTATGACGCAATTTTCTCGCGCTGGCCGGTGTAAATGTTCATGATAAAGATTTCTGCCTGACCATTTTCGAAGCTGACATAGGCGAGCTGTCGACCATCCGGTGACCAAGACGGCGACATCAATGGCTGTTTGGAACGCAGGATCAAGCGCTCGTTATAGCCGTCATAATCTGACAAACGCAGCTGATAGGGGTAGTCGTTTTCTTTATCAATCACCACATAAGCGATACGAGTTAAGAACGCGCCTTTTTCGCCAGTGAGCTGCTCATAGACAATATTGGAAATGCGATGCGCATAGCGGCGCAAGTCGCTCTCTTTGACCGTGGCGCGGTTATTCACGAGTAAGTGATCATCGGTTTGTACCAACTCGCCATCAGCGCCTAGGCCTTTGCTGTCTCCGCCGGTGAGCTGGCCTCGAACGATATCAATCAACTGATAATCAATTTGATAGCGACCGTCCGAAGTCGGAGTAATGGTGCCTGTGACCAACGCATCCACTCCCAGCGAGGTCCAAGCGTTGTAATCTACATCCGCATCACTATATGGGGTTTGCGGCATGTCACTGACCGCCAGCGGGTTGAACTTACCACTGCGGCGTAAATCGGAGCCGACCACGCCGGAAATATCTTCCGGCAATTCGCCTTGTCCATTCCATTGAAACGGGATCACGCCAATCGGGCGCGCGGTATTCACCCCTTCGGTGATCACCAATTTCAGCGCGGCATGTGCCGGTTGAGTCAGTATCGACAGACAGGCTAAAAGCATCACAACCGCGGCGATACGCCATGTTCGCAAACGATCCTGACTCTTGCTTGTCACACTGCTTGTGCCACCGCAGGGGCTCACTTCCATCATGTTTGGTATCCTGTCGTTTAGTTAGGTCTAACGGTCAACTCAATATCACGTAGTTTGGCAATAATGTCGCCATCTTCCGGCATTGGAAACTGAGACACAGAGGCCACCGCGGTTTTTGTCGCGCGACACAGCCGCGTATTGCCTGCCTTTTCTTCCACATTAAGCAACAGGCCGGTCGGTGACAAGCGCATATTTACCACACACTCTTGCCCACTTAAGCCATCATCGACGATGAGTCGTTGCTGGATCATCTGTGTAAAAATGGCGCCGTACCGCGCCACTTCATCTTGAATAAATTGCCCGCGCGCGGTTTGCCGTTGGCTGGCTTCCGACTCGAGGCCCGAGAACAAATCGTTCAGCGCCGCCTCTTGCTCTTGTTGTCGTCGCTTCGCCTCTTGCGCTTTGCGCTCCGCTTCTTGGCGCGCTTGTTCGGCTTTACGTGCCTCTTCTTCTGCTTTTTTACGCTCGGCAAGCTTGCGCTGTCGCTCGGCTTCGGCTTTTTTCGCTTCTTCCTCGGCTTTACGTTGCGCGGCGAGCTTTTCTTGCCGTGCTTTTTCCGCTTTCTCCGCCGCGAGTTCCGCTTTGCGCTTCTCTTCTAATTTACGCTGACGTTCGCGTTCGGCCTGTTCGGCTTTTTGCTTGGCAATTCGCGCTTGCTCTTCCGCTTTGGCCTTTTGCTCGGCAACTCGCTTTTGCTCTTCACGTGCTTGGCGCTCGGCTTCTAGCTTTTGTCGCTTCACTTCACGAAGGCGCTGCTCTTCTTGCTCACGTTGTTGCTCAAGGCGTTTCGCTTGCTGCTCTAACCGTTTGAGTCGCTCCGCTTCTTCGCGTTTAGCCTGATCGCGTTGCTCGCGAATTTTCTTCGCCTGCGTATTCACTACCGCCGGATCAATGACAGTGGCATCAATCGCGCGACCCGCTTTAGGGGTTGGTGTTGAGTCAGAGCTAAAGTCTGCGCCCCACAACAGCACAATGACTAATACCACATGCAACACGGCAGATATTGCCAGCGCGGGCATCAGCGAGTCTTTGCCTGATTTTTTATGGGTTGGTTTATCGCTTGGCTCGTTCATCATCCTCACCTACGACTCGTACGGCTCGGTCATTAACCCCACTGACGACACGCCAGCTTGGTTTAATGCATCAAGCGTCAGGATGATTTCTGAATAAGGCACCCGGCCATCGCCGCCCACCAGCACAGGGGACTTAGGATTGAGCTGCAGCTCAGCTTTGACGCGTACTAGAATTTCTTCCAAGCTCAAACCGCGGGTCATATCGCCATTATTGACACTGAGCCCTAATTGCCCGTCTTTATCCACTTCCACAATGATAAAGGCGCCGCTGTCTTCCTCTTCTGCCAGCTCTGCGGCGGTTTTCGCTTGTGCCGTTTGTGGCAGATCGACATCCACTCCCTGGGTCACAAATGGGGCGGTCACCATAAAGATAATCAGCAGTACCAGCATCACATCAATGTAGGGGACGACATTGATTTCCGCCGTCATCTTGCGCCGTTTAGGTTGATACGCCATGGATCACTCCTGGGTTGCCGCAAACGCTTGACGATGAAGAATGCTCGAGAACTCTTCCATAAAGTTCATGTAGTTGTGCTCAAGTTTACCCACTTTAGATGTCAGGCGGTTGTACGCCATCACCGCTGGGATCGCCGCGAACAGACCCATCGCGGTTGCCACCAAGGCTTCAGCAATCCCGGGGGCCACCATCGCCAGCGTGGCCTGTTTTACCGCGCCCAGAGCGATAAAGGCATGCATGATCCCCCACACAGTACCAAACAAGCCAATATATGGGCTGATCGACCCGACGGTAGCCAAGAATGGCAGGTGGGTTTCCAGCTCTTCCACCTGTTTTGATAGCGACACACGCATCGCCCGCGACGTGCCTTCCATTACCGCTTCAGGCACTTTGTCGTTGCTACGGTGCAATCGCGCGAATTCTTTAAAGCCRGCGTAAAAAATCTTCTCGCTGCCGGTCAAATTGTCTTTGCGCGCTTGCACTTCTTGGAATAGTTGAGAGAGATCGATCCCAGACCAAAATCTGTCTTCAAACCGTTCCGCTTTGTTAAAGGCTTGCTTCATCACCTTGGAGCGCTTGATGATCATTGCCCATGACACCACTGACATACCCAGTAATATCAGCATCACTACCTTGACAAGCAAGCTTGCTTGCAAAAACAGGTCGAGAATGGAAAGTTCAGCGGTCACGTCATCATCTCCGATTTAATCTGTGTTGGAATCGATTTGGGTTTCATGGTTGTTGGGTCGACACAGGCTATCTTAACCGTCGCCGCACACAATGCTTTTTGATCAGAATTCACCAAGCTTTGACAAAAGGTCATGCTGGCGCGCCCCATGGCTGACACTGTGGTGACAACCTCCAGTGCATCATCAAGCCGTGCACCGCGGTGAAAATCAATGTCCATATGGCGTACAACAAAGGCCGTGTGCTCGGCAAAGAGCGCTTGTTGATTGACACCGATCTCACGCAACAGTTCAGTGCGAGCACGCTCAAAGTAGTTGAGATAGTTAGCGTGATAAACCACCCCACCAGCGTCCGTGTCTTCATAATACACTCGAATGGGCCAGCGAAACGGCGTTGATTCTGTCATGTCTCTACCCATGATCGGTTTACAATAGGCAATTACTATACCTAAGTTGTGGATGTATAGAAATGCCGAGACAGCGCGGCTGGCGCATTGGTCGCCCATCAAGCGGTCGAGAAGTGATGTGCAGCAAAAAACACACAATTACTGACACGCGAGTGATGAAAAAATCACCACTCGGGTGCCTTTGTCATTCGTTTGTCACTTTGCGCTTGCTCACCGAGCGTTTGGCTCAACTAGCGCAGCCACATCAAGGCGAGCAAAAGAAGGGAAACGCCCCACCCGAATGGCGGCCAAGTGAGCCATCGACTCCATTTACCTTGCGCGGTAAAACCGACGGCATGAATCACCCCCACACAGGTGGCGTACAGCAGCCCCACCCCCATCGGAAACGTGACACCGCCCATGCGCTGGGCAAAGGCGTCTGGCGCCCACATCACTTGGCCACCCCAGCACAGGGCACTGGCCAGTGAGAGCAGACGCCAAAGGCCAGAAAAATGCTGGCCTAAGGGAGCAGGTTGGCGCTCACTCATTGTCGTGATCCATCGCTTCGGTGTGCTCCAACCATAAGGCATTGATAATGCCAAAGGCGCATGCCAGCAGCACACCAAGAATCCACGTGAAATACCACATATGCAAGCTCCTTAATCAGTACAGTGAATGGGTGTTGTCTTCAATATATTGCGCGTCTAAGCGACCAAACATTTTAATATAGCACCACAGGGTGTAAGCCAAGATAATCGGCACAAACACCGCCGCGACGATGGTCATGATCGACAAGGTTAGCTCGCTTGAGGTGGCATCCCACATGGTCAAGCTGTGACCCGGGAAAGTGCTCGATGGCATCACAAAGGGGAACATCGCGATACCCGCGGTCAAAATCACCCCCGCTACGGCTAAACTCGAGAACAAGAAAGCCCAGCCGCCACGCTCAAGACGCGACGCCAGCAGTGCCAACAAGGGCATCACCGCGCCGACCAGCGGTGCTAACCAGAGGATTGGCATCGCTTGATAGTTACGCATCCAAGCGCCACTTTGCACTGCGACCTCTTTCGCCAGTGGGTTAGAAGCGGCTTGGTTCGCCGCCTCACTGACCACTACAAAGCCGTCCATATTTTGTACCCAGAAGCCTGCCGCCACAAAGAGTACGGTGGTCAATAATGCACACAGTTGCGCGACATTACGGGCGCGTACATGCAGCGCATCGGTGGTTTTTAGTTGCAACCAGGTTGCTCCTTGTAACACCACCATAAACAGGCTCACCAACCCGCATACCAGGGCGAAGGGATTAAGCAGTGCAAAAAAGCCACCTGTGTAGGTTGGGATCAAGAGATCGCTAAGCTGGAACGGCACCCCTTGTAAGAGGTTACCAAAGGCGACCCCAAAAATGACCGGTGGTACAAAGCCCCCCAGCACCAGGCCCCAGTCCCATGCAGTACGCCAGCGTGGGTCATCGATTTTTGAGCGATAGTCAAAGCCCATGGGACGGAAAAACAGCGCTGCGAGCGTGATCACCATCGCGATATAAAACCCAGAAAAGGAAACCGCATACACCAACGGCCAAGCGGCGAATAATGCCCCGCCTGCAGTCACCAACCAAACCTGATTGCCTTCCCAGTGAGGGGCAACAGCATTAATCATCACCCGACGTTCACTGTCAGTTTTACCGATAAGGGTAAGCAAGGCGCCCACCCCCATGTCAAAGCCATCAGTGACGGTAAAGCCGATCAGTAACACACCGATCAGTACCCACCAGATCAGGCGTAACATTTCATAATCAAACATGCTCTCTCTCCTTATGCTTCAATCTGGCGGCTGAAATCCGCTTCTGGATTGCCTTTTTGTTCAAAGTGGTAGCGGCCGGTTTTAAGGCTGCTAGGCCCAAGGCGGGCAAACTTGAACATCAGATAAAGCTCAGCGACGAGGAAAACGGTGTAGAGCGAGCAAATCGCCACCATCGAGAAAATAATATCGCCAGCGGCCAGGTTCGACGCGGCCACGTGTACAGGAAGGATTTCCCCCACCGCCCAAGGCTGACGGCCATACTCGGCAACAAACCAACCGGCTTCGCACGCGATCCATGGCAGCGGGATACCGATCAGCGCAAGCTTCAGTAGCCAGGGCTTTTCATCGATACGCTGACGGCAGGTTTGCCAGAACGCCATGCCAAAAATGAACAGCATCGCAAAGCCGCACGCTACCATGACCCTAAAGCTCCAGAACAAAGGCGCTACTTGCGGGATAGAGTCTTGCGCGGCTTGCTGAATTTGCCCTTCGGTCGCATCCACCACCTTATCGGTGTACGGCTTAAGAAGCAGGCCGTAACCAAGATCGTTTTTCACTTCATTGAACGCAGCTTTGGTTTCCGGTGATTTCTCGCCGGCACGCAGTTTTTCCAATAATGCGTATGCCTGCATACCATTGCGGATACGGGTTTCGTGCTCAGCAATCAAATCGGTTAAGCCGGTTACTTCTTTATCCAGTGAGCGCGTGGCAATGATCCCCATCGCATAAGGGATTTTGATCGCATAATCGGTCTGCATGGTCTCTTGATTCGGCAAGCCCACCACGGTAAACGCCGCTGGCGCTTCTTCGGTGTGCCACTCGGCCTCAATTGCTGCCAGTTTGACCTTTTGTACATCACCCAGCTCGTAACCGGACTCATCACCCAGCACAATCACGGATAAAATGGCCGCCATACCAAACGAGGCCGCGATCGCAAACGAACGGCGGGCAAAGGCGATATCACGGCCTTTGAGCAGGTAGTAAGCACTGATACCAAGGATGAACATCGCCCCTGTGGTATAGCCAGCGGCAACGGTGTGAACAAACTTCACCTGCGCCACGGGGTTGAAGACCACATCGGCAAAGCTCACCATCTCCATGCGCATGGTTTCAAAGTTAAACTCTGAGCCCACAGGGTTTTGCATCCAGCCGTTGGCGACCAAAATCCATAGCGCAGAAAAATTAGAGCCTAACGCCACCAGCCAAGTGGTGACCAAGTGTTGACGCTTACTAAGACGATCCCAACCAAAGAAGAACAGGCCCACAAAAGTGGATTCAAGGAAGAAGGCCATCAGCCCTTCAATGGCAAGCGGGGCGCCAAAAATGTCCCCTACATAGTGGGAATAGTAGGCCCAGTTGGTTCCGAACTGGAACTCCATGGTGAGGCCGGTTGCTACACCGAGCGCAAAGTTAATCCCAAAGAGTTTGCCCCAAAACTTGGTCATGTCTTTATAGATTTGCTTATCGGTCATCACGTATAACGATTCCATGATGGCCAGCAAAAATGCCATGCCTAACGTTAAGGGAACAAACAGGAAGTGATACATCGCGGTCAGCGCAAACTGCAGCCGCGATAAATCGACGATATCGGTAATCATGGTCACTCCTTTACACCGCTTTCGGTGCCGATACTGGCGTATCGCTCGTTTTACTTTCTCACCCTGCACGGCAGTCAAAACAGCTGGCTGGCGCGGGGAAAGCTACACACTTCTTAATTGACTGCTTGCATGTTACACAGTTGAAACACCAAGGTTATTCTATAGTTAAATTTTATCTAATTAAGGTATAACTAATATTATAGGCGCAACAATTGGGTGTTAATCGTGTTTTGCTCGGTTTGTCGACCAGGCGACAAAAACAGCAAGACGAACCAACCGAGAGACAAAACTGTGATTAACCACGAAGAAACTAGGCGAGATGGCGGCATTAACGGAAGCCATCTCTCATTGCCTTGTCACCGGCAACCGCCAGCAGATGGGGTTACGATAAGGGCTCACGTGCTACATAACCTTAATCTAGATCAAAAAACCCCATTGGTTGTCGGCCAATGGGGCAGTTTTAGCAAAAAACGTCTTGATCTTGATTAAGGTTTGCGAGGATTTTCAGCGCAGTCTATCGGATTAGGTTTTCGGCAAATCAAAGCCAAAATGCAGATACGCACGCTGGCTGGCAATCCGACCACGTGGTGTGCGTTGCAGGTAGCCCTGTTGAATCAAATAAGGCTCAATCACATCTTCGATGGTGTCTTTTTCTTCACCAATCGCCGCCGCCAAGTTATCGAGCCCCACCGGCCCGCCATCAAACTTCTCAATAATGGCATTGAGTAGCTTGCGATCCATGTAGTCAAACCCTTGGCTGTCAACATCAAGCATATCAAGCGCGCGCTGAGCAATGTCCGCACTGATGTCGCCCGTGCCTTTTACTTCAGCATAATCACGCACACGACGGAGTAAGCGGTTAGCAATGCGTGGCGTACCACGAGAACGACGCGCCACTTCCATCGCCCCTTCCTCATCGGTTGATAACGCCAAGCAATGTGCGCTGCGTTTCACGATACCGGTTAGATCCCCCACGCTGTAATACTCTAAGCGCTGGGTAATGCCAAAGCGGTCACGCAAGGGCGATGTCAGCGAGCCGGCGCGGGTGGTGGCACCAATCAGGGTAAACGGCGGTAAATCGATTTTGATTGAGCGCGCGGCAGGCCCTTCACCAATCATGATATCCAGCTGATAGTCTTCCATCGCGGGGTACAAGACTTCTTCTACCACTGGGCTTAAGCGATGGATTTCATCAATAAACAGCACATCATGAGGCTCAAGGTTGGTGAGCAAGGCGGCCAGATCGCCGGCTTTTTCTAATACAGGGCCTGACGTGGTGCGAATATTGACGTCCATTTCATTGGCAACAATATTGGCCAAGGTGGTTTTACCCAGACCTGGCGGGCCAAAAATCAATAGATGATCGAGCGCTTCTTGGCGTTTGCGCGCGGCATGGATAAAGATTTCCATCTGATCACGGACGTGATTTTGGCCTTGGTAGTCTTCCAATAACTTAGGACGAATCGCGCGGTCGATCACCTCTTCTTCCCGATCAGGGGTGGTTTGCGCCGAGATTAAACGATCAGCTTCTATCATGGGTTACACCATTGAGCGCAGCGCGTGACGAATGACGTCTTCGCTGCTCATGTCATCAGTTGCAATTTGTTTAACCACTTTCTCCGCCTGCGCCGCTTTATAACCCAGTGCGACTAAGGCGCTCACCGCCTCATCAGCTGCAGACGATATGGTGGTTGGCGCGGCACGTAACGCCGCGCCTTCAGCCGTCGCGGCATCCGTGTGCGGGGTAAAGAGATCGAACGCTTCCCAGTTTTTAAGCCGGTCACGCATTTCAATCACCAAACGTTCCGCGGTCTTCTTGCCCACACCGGGGATTTTCACCAGGGTCGAGACATCATTGTGCTCGACACTGTCGACAAAGTGGTTAGCCGTCATCCCCGATAAAATCGCTAACCCCAGTTTAGGCCCCACACCATTGGCCTTGATCACTTCCCGAAACAGCGCCCGCTCACGTTTACCGCTAAAACCATAGAGAAGCTGCGCACCTTCACGCACCACAAAATGGGTATACACGGTGGCGGTTTCGCCCACTTCCGGCAATTGATACAAGCAGTTCATCGGCATACTGACCTCGTAACCGACGCCATTGACATCAATGAGAATCTCAGGAGGTTGCTTTTCTATCAGGGTTCCCTGTAATCGGCCTATCACAATCACATCTCTGTTTGTTACTTTGCCCCAAGGATAAAGAATAACTGGATCTATATCCAGTCGGATTGACGACGGGCGGAATACGGAAAAGCATATCGTGCCTGTCCCTGTAGAAAAAGTGCCTAGTTCCTGCTCTTCCCGTATTCTGTAAGCGAAGCGCTCTGTATTCAAAAATCCTAAATATCGCGTAGGTCGGACAAGCGCCAGTGCGATGTTAATCCTGAATACCCAAGCCGACGCGCGCCTCCGACATCGGGGTTAAATTTGGCATCGAACGTGACAGGCGCCCGTTGGCAATTTACACATACCCAACACTATGCCTGGGGCTTGTGTCACCTACACCAATGGCAACATCGATGTATAACTAGGCGTAGAAAGTGCGGCTCGATGGTTTTGTCACGCCCTCTGATCATGGCTCAAATTCTGTCTGCATTCCCACGCAGGAGCGTGGGAACGAGTAATCGTAGCCGATGACACCACCGATATATAAATCAGGCGTAGGTCGGATAAGCGCCCTCTCGATCGCACAAGCTTGCTGTGATTTCCGCCGCGCGCCATCCGACATCGTGGCCAAAATTGGCGCAGACCGTGACAGGAGCCCGTTGGCAATGTGTACCTATCCATCATGGTGCTGGGGCTTGTGTCGCCCCTCACCCTACTCAGATAAACTCGCTTTTTTACGCTTTTCCAAATCGGCAAAAAAGGTGTTTGGAAAAGGAGTCGGAGAAGATTCGCCTTTACCATCAAAGAGAACGACCACATCTGTCTGATTTTTAGGTGAACGAACGACCCATCCGTTTGGGTCTGCTCCCTGTTTAGGCGTACAGTCATCGTACATATCAACGCACGATTTTGAGTAGAAGACCCGTACTCTAGGGCCATCAACAATCACCTCCATCGAACCATAGTCACGGTCGAAATTTTGGTAATAATTATCCATTGTTTTCATTTTGGCTTCGGCATTATCTGGAATGGGTGCAGATATGCGGTGATAGGAGATTAGACCGCTACTCGGCTCTGGGTTACCTTTTGCCCACTCACCTTCGATGTAAGCGGGGGCATCTATTTTTCCTCCGCCTGAGTGGGCCCCAGGATAACCACTGACAGAACCCATAGCGAAGTTTGCTCGGCCTCCTGATAGTGTTGTAATCGTCATTTTGGACACGATATGCCGACCGGTAGTACTGCCATTAGTAAAGCCAGCCTCAACGGTGTAAGGTTCGGGCTTGCAACCTAAAACAGTCACTGATAAGAGCAGTGATAAAAATGCTTTCCACTTAGTCATTACCGAATATCTGGCGTTTCGAAAATGCATCCTTGAGTGCACTCAAAGCCCCCAGAAAAAAATGGAAAACACGATTAAACTGGTAAAAGTTATATTGCCAAGATAAACAATTGATTTATACCATGTGTTCCATGTTCCAAAAATATCTAGGATGCTTTTTTTCCAGTTATTCACTTCTGACTCTGGAATGCGCCAAGCATATTTTAGCATTGCTTTTCCAAACCAATAAAATGGGAAGCAGCTTGCAGCAATCCAAGATAAGTTACTTTCCATCATCATCCTAGATCTTGTAGAAAATGATTTCGGAGCAGATAGAGAAATTTTCAGTATTAACTCATACTTATTTTTTTTCAATTTCATGGAGAGGTATAC
>NZ_MUFB01000041.1 GCF_001996005.1 Salinivibrio siamensis
TGCTCTGCGAACCACTTTTTCTGTTCACTTGAAAGGGTGAGGAACTCACTCATTAAGTCGTTAGCCTGTTTGATGGCAAACTCTTCATCCGGATGAACTTCAGACCAAGGCGACACGACAAGGGGCATTCCTTCAATAATCTGGCTAAAACTACGTCTCAAATGAGGATTTGAACTAAGAACATGCTCGATTATATGTGCTTGATTTGATAAATATGTCTCAAGCGCAAAGTCCTCCACGCTCATTCGTTTGTCAGCAAAAACAAGATATGCATCATCAACGTCTCGAGGGGATAGCTGAGTTAAATTAACAACTGAAATTTCAGCGCTCAGTATTTTGTCATGATTTATTGGTTTGACCGACGTCCCCTGCAAAATGCCATCAAACGTATAGTGGGTATTGGCCGCTAGGTTATATTTTTGTGGTGTTTCTGGAGGTAAAGCGCGAGCTATTGATTTCTCTTCGCTTTTCGCGGCTGGCTGACTAACCGTTAGGCTATCACCCACAGCTAACGACATCGGTTCAGCGTCATACTGCGGATTCAAACCCAGCAGCTGCTTAGCGGATAAGCCATATTGTTCGGCAATTGTCGGCCATGATTCACGTTGGCGGGTAGTCGGATCAAACTTAACGGTATGGGTTAATGGTTGCGCTGAGTCACCAGTTTTATCGCTATCCGACTCTGCCGGTGAGTCATCTCGATTCGCAACGGCTTGCTTAGGGGCGGCGAGCAAATCGCTGATAGATAGCTTTACGCCGTTTTCTTCTAGCCATTCTTCGTCTGGGTTATCAAGCGTCTCGCGAGTGATCGGTTCTTCGAGATAGACAAGATGTTGGTCTTCGACTTCTTTCCCGCCAATCTTCCAGTACACCAAGAGCGCGCTTTGATAACGATTAAAACCTTGCTCCTGGTTGAGTCTGTCATGTTTAGAGCGCGTGGCGAAAAACTGCCATTTTCCGTCACCCAGCAGCTTGTACTCCTGCACTAAGCGCTTTTGGTGAAAATGGTAGTAATAGCCTTCGGTGGGGAGGCCCAGCCGATCGCCGAGTTGAACAGAAGGTGTCACAGGAATAAAGGCTTCTTGGATTACTCCAGAGCCAATCGGCTTCATCTGCACGGGCTCGGGCACGCTGATGCCCATTGACGCTGATGCTATTTTGGCAACAAGCTTTTTGGGCTCATTGAATGCGGTATACGTAGTGTACTTAGTGCCGTGTTCAGTGCGCGCGGTTTGCCAATCACCCTTCACGCCTTCTTGTTGTGTTTTGGCTAACTCAAATTTACCCCCGACTGTCTTGCTAAAGACCTTGTCCGAGCTGGCAATCTCAAAACAGTACTCGTACTTAAGTGGCGGTGGCGCATCTGAACGGTCAGGTTTTACCGGTTCCGGCACATAGGTGTCTTCGATATTGGTTGCGGCATGCGAACTGTGACTCGCACCGCCGGAGCCACTCGCGCCACCGACCGCACTGCCAGACTGATTGGCTCGGGCGGCAAGTGCTGAACGGGCTTGTGGTGAGAGGGTCGTTTCAGTGTCTGGCGAGAGGGACCAAACCTTATTCGTATTATCATGCACCATCGCGGGCCGCGTTGGGGTGTCAGCCAACAGTGCAAATTCACCGCTATCAAGCTTTTCTTTGAATTGTGAAAAGCTCACCCCATCGGGCATCACTCCATCAAGGTCTCGCTCATTCAGCGCCTCAGTATCGCCCTCTACTTGCCCAAACTCATAAGCCATAAGTTCAGTCAATCGAACTAGTTTGTAACCCACCGCATTGTTCGCCTGCCAAGAATCATGGCGGATCATTCTACGCAACGGGCCAGATTTTTGGATAGGTTTGTTGTCATCGTTAGGTTAGCACTGGCTAAACTGTGAAGTGCGTGCAAGATCGGATAACAGAAGGGATCACACGCGCGGATAGCCGTGGCGCCCGTTGCACGGCGCCATCGGACATCGTGGTCAACATTGGCGCCAAACGTGACAGGCGCCCAGGTAGCATAGTGCATTATTGTTGACATAGTACCGGGGCTTGTGTCACCTACGCCAATGGGATCATCGAAACTAAATATGACCACCGATATATAAATCAGGCGTAGGTCGGACAAGCGCCGGGGCGATGTTAATCCTGAATACCCAAGCCGACGCGCGCCCGTTGGCAATTTACACATACCCAACACTATGCCTGGGGCTTGTGTCACCTACGCCAATGGTATCATCTATATCGGCCGCGGCGGGCGGCGTTGGCTTTGCCGGCCATGGCGATGAGGGTGTGATTAGTGTGGGCATGGCAAATGGCAACCGCGAGGGCATCGGCGGCATCGGCTTGCGGGGTGGCGCTGAGCTTTAACATGTGGGTGACCATATGCTGGACTTGCTTTTTATCCGCACTGCCTTTCCCCACCACTGCTTGCTTGATAAGCCTCGCGGCATATTCAGATACCGGTAAATCGGCGTTTACCGCCGCAACAATGGCGCTGCCGCGCGCTTGCCCCAGTTTAAGCGCTGAATCCGCGTTACGGGCCATAAACACTTGCTCAATGGCAAAGTTATCCGGTTGGAACTGGGTGATAACTTCGCTCACCCCTGCATAGATATGTTTCAGTCGACCGGGTAAGTCGTCTGTCTCGGTGCGAATACAGCCACTACCAAGATATTCAAGATGCCGACCATGTTGGCGGATCACCCCATAACCGGTGATCCGCGAACCTGGGTCAATCCCCAGTATCACTGCCATTTAGCTTAAACTCGCTGCCACTTCGTCCGAGATATCACCGTTATGGTAGACTTCTTGCACATCGTCAAGGTCTTCTAACATATCGATCAAGCGCAGCAGCTTCGGTGCCGTGTCTGCATCTAGCTCCGCTTTGGTGGATGGCACCTGAGTCACCTCCGCTCGCTCAGCTTCAAACCCGGCTTTATCTAAGGCATCTTTCACATAGCCAAAGTCATTGGGGGTGGTGTACACATCCATTGAGCCGTCGTCATAGGTGACCACATCGTCCGCGCCGCCTTCGAGTGCCGCTTCCATCACCGCATCTTCTTCAAGGCCGGATGGGTAGGTGATCACCCCTTTTTTATCGAATAAGAAGCTGACTGAGCCATCGGTACCCAGGTTACCACCGGATTTTGAAAATGCATGGCGCACACCTGACACAGTACGGTTGCGGTTATCGGTCATGCACTCCACCATCACCGCCGTGCCCGCAGGGCCATAACCTTCATAGATGACGGTTTCCATGTTCTCGTCACCTTCGCCGCCCGCACCGCGTGAAATCGCACGGTTGATGGTATCGCGTGTCATGTTATTTGACAGCGCTTTATCCACCGCGGCACGCAGGCGTGGATTGGTTTCCGCCTCGGGGCCACCCTCTTTGGTTGACACCACAATTTCTCGGATAAGCTTGGTGAAAATCTTACCGCGCTTCGCGTCTTGAGCGGCTTTACGGTGTTTAATGTTCGACCACTTACTGTGACCTGCCATATCGACTCTCCGTTTTTTGCGCTCCCCTCACGTGAAAGGAGTAATAAGAAAAAACGCGCCTTGGCTTTTCAGTCTGAGGCGCGTTGAGACATTGACCTTGCGCCTTGATACGACCGCCTAGTGACGGCAGCTATCGGTCGCAAGGATAAGACGGGCAAAGCTGCTTGCCCGTCATCAGGCGAATCTATTCGCTGTGTTCGTTTTGCTCTGCCGCCGCGGTAATGCTCAACGCCAGTTCTTCAAGCGCCGCGTCATTAGCAAGGCTTGGCGCGTCAGTCATCAAGCATGCCGCTGCGGTGGTTTTCGGGAAGGCAATCACGTCACGAATGTTCTCGGTGCCGGATAGCAACATCACCAGGCGATCCATACCAAACGCCAGACCTGCGTGTGGTGGGGTGCCATATTTCAATGCATCCAGCAAGAAGCCAAATTTCTTGCGCTGTTCTTGCTCATCAATGCCTAATGTTTCAAACACCGCGGCTTGCATTTCTGGGTTGTGGATACGCACCGAGCCACCGCCCACTTCGTAACCATTTATCACCATGTCATACGCGTTAGAGTTCGCCGCCGCAGGATTTGCCACCAGCTCTTCAGGTGTCACGTCGGTCGGCGCAGTGAACGGGTGGTGCATCGCATGCAAGTTACCCTCGTCGTCTTCCTCAAACATTGGGAAGTCAACCACCCACAATGGTGCCCACGCTTGGGTGTCGGTCAGCTCAAGATCTAGGCCTAACTTCACACGCAATGCACCCAGCGCTTCGGTGACCACTGATTTCTTGTCTGCACCGAATAGGATAATGTCACCGGTTTGCGCCTCGGTGCGTGACAAGATGCTTTCTACCACTTCGGCATTAAGGAACTTGGCCACCGGCGATTGAATACCATCAAAACCGGCGTCACGGTCGTTGACTTTCATCCACGCCAAGCCTTTGGCACCGTAGATGCCAACAAAGTGGGTGTATTCATCAATCTGCTTACGCGACAAGCTGGCACCGCCTGGTACACGAATCACAGCCACGCGGCCTTTCTCATCGTTTGCCGGGCCAGAGAATACTTTAAACTCTACGTCTTTGACGATATCAGCCACATCGACGATTTCGAGCGGGTTACGCAAATCTGGCTTGTCGGAGCCAAAACGGCGCATCGCTTCTTCATACTTCATGGTGGGGAACGTGCCCAAGTCCACATTGAGCAGAGATTGCCACATTTCACGGATCAGTTGCTCGGTTACCTCGCGCACTTGGTCGGCGCTCATGAATGAGGTTTCGATATCAATCTGGGTAAATTCTGGCTGACGGTCAGCACGCAAGTCTTCATCACGGAAGCACTTCACGATTTGGTAATAGCGATCAAACCCAGACATCATCAACAACTGTTTAAACAGCTGTGGTGATTGCGGCAGCGCATAAAAGTTACCTTTGTGCACACGGCTTGGCACCAAGTAGTCACGAGCGCCTTCTGGGGTCGCCTTGGTGAGTACTGGGGTTTCGATGTCTAAAAAGTCATTGTCATCGAGGAAGCGACGGACAAAGCTGGTGGCTTTAGCACGCAGTTTAATCCGATCGCTCATTTCAGGGCGGCGCAAATCAAGGTAGCGATACTTCAGGCGCTGCTCTTCGGAAATAAACTGGTTAAAGTCAATCGGCATCGGTGCACTGCGGTTGATGATCTCCAACCCTTTCGCCACCACTTCGACTTCGCCTGTGGCCATATCACTGTTGATCTGGCTCTCTGGGCGCGCACGCACTTCACCACGGATGGTCAGGCAAAATTCGTTACGCAATTTGTTTGCTTGCTCGTAAACATCACCCATATCAGGGTCAATCACAACTTGCACCAGACCCTCACGGTCGCGCATGTCGATAAAAATCAAGCCGCCCAAATCACGGCGGCGGTTAACCCAACCACAAAGACTAACTTCTTGCCCGACGTGGGCTTTATTCAGGTGACCACAWTACTGGGTGCGCATAGATTATTCCTGATCTGTTCTGATGATTCCGCTTGCCCCTGGGGCACAAGCCTGCCAAATACTGAGGGGAATTCGGGTAACAGCGTCTGTCGTACCTGACGGTACGCCCCCATGAGTGCCGTTACTGTCAAAGACCTGCCATTATAAAGGAAAAGCCCCGCTCTTGGTAAAGCGATCGCACTTAAAACCGATAGTTTTTTTATCCAAATCCTTTTAGGCTATTACTTTATTGGTTCGCAACGCATCAGCACGGGCATGACCTCCTTATTACACCAACTCCCCTCTCCACCCCTGCGGTTGGGGCTGACGCAATGGTCTCATCCCAGTTGGCAGCATCACTTTTATCCGCCAGGCACCAAGTCAGGCGAGCGCTTAGCCCGTTATGCCGAGGTGTTTAATACCGTCGAGGGCAACACGACCTTTTACGCCTCCCCCTCGCCGCAAACGGTGAATAATTGGGCGGCCGCCATTCCAGACGGTTTTCAGTTTACCTTTAAGCTGCCTAAAACCATTACYCATCAATGCCAGCTGCGTCATGCGCAAGACTTAACCGCCGACTTTATTAAGCTGATGGCACCACTCCATGAGCATATTGGCCAGTGGACGATTCAACTGCCGGCGCGCTTTGGTCCAGACGGGTTGCCCAGCTTAGACGCGTTTCTTACAACGCTGCCGCGCGATTTGGCCATCGGTGTCGAAGTGCGTCACCCGGCCTTTTTTGCCAAAGGCGACGCAGAAAAAGCGCTCAACCGACTGTTGATCGATCATAACGCCAACCGTGTAATCATGGACAGTCGCCCGGTATTTGCGGCTAAACCCGACACCCTTGCCATTATTGATGCGCAAAAGAAAAAGCCCCGGGTGCCCGTGCATGCCATCGCCACCAGTGCAGCGCCCATGGTGCGTTTTATTGGTCATCCTGATTTGCCCGAAAATACCGCGTTTTTTGACCCTTGGATCTCACGCTTATCTCAATGGATAGCCGCGGGCAAAACGCCCTATTTAATGATTCATACCTCAGATAACGATCAGGCCCCTGCGTTGGCCGCACAATTATATCAACGTCTTGATTTATCAACGCCACTGGCTTCCGTCTCGCGTGCCGCACAAAGTCAACAGGGCGCGTTGTTTTAATCTCGCTGCTGGCACGCGTTCTCACCGTGCAGACAGACGCAGAAAAATTCACTACAATACGCCGCTTTTGTGGCAAGCTTTGGGTGCAAAACGCACCAAAGCCTGCCAGCTTGGCTGATTTGTAGGGGCTTACATGGCTAATCAGGATAAAATTTTCGCAGCGCCTATCGAAAAAATGGGCGATTTCACCTTCGATGAAAATGTCGCTGAGGTGTTCCCGGATATGATCCAGCGCTCGGTACCGGGTTACAGCAATATTATTTCGGCCATCGGCATGCTGGCCAAGCGTTTTGCTGCGCCTGATAGTCATATTTACGATCTTGGCTGTTCGCTGGGTGCTGCCACTTTATCGATGCGTCGCCATATTCCTCATGACAGCTGCAAAATCATCGCGGTGGATAACTCACAAGCCATGGTTGAGCGTTGTCGCTTGCATGTTAACGCGTATCGCGGCGCCGCCGATGTTGAGGTTCGCGAAGCCGATATTCGCGATGTCGAGATAACCAATGCCTCGATGGTGGTGCTCAATTTTACCCTACAATTTTTAAGCCCTGACGATCGCCAAGCCCTACTTACTCGCATTTATCAAGGCTTGAAGCCAGGTGGGATCCTGATTCTGTCCGAAAAGTACCGATTTGAAGACGAAACCGCCAATGAATTGCTGATCGATTTACACCACGATTTCAAGCGTGCCAATGGCTATAGCGAGCTTGAGATCAGCCAAAAGCGCAGTGCACTGGAGAATGTGATGCGCCCGGACAGTATTGCCACCCACCAAGCGCGGCTCCATGCCATTGGCTTTAGCAGCGTCGCCATGTGGTTCCAGTGTTTTAACTTTGGTTCGATGCTCGCGATTAAGTAAGACGAGCCTGACAGTACGAGTAATCTGATGTTTGATTTTTCCGATTTTTATCAGCTGATCGCCAAAAACCGTCTAAGCCATTGGCTCGAGGTGTTGCCAGCACAATTAGCCGAGTGGCAAAACCAGCCGCATGGCGATATGCCCAAGTGGATAAAAGTGCTCAACAAGATACCAACCACCGCGCCCGAGACGGTTGAGCTGAAAGACGCAGTGCGTATTGGTGATGACAGTAGCTTACCTAATGGCGAGCGCAAAAAATTAGAAAACTTATTGCGTACCTTGCACCCTTGGCGCAAAGGCCCGTACCAGGTACACGGCATTGATATTGATACAGAGTGGCGCTCAGATTGGAAATGGGATCGCGTACTCCCGCATATCTCGCCGCTAAAAGGGCGGTATGTGCTTGATGTCGGTTGCGGCAATGGCTACCACATGTGGCGCATGTTGGGCGAAGAGGCCGCATTGACAGTGGGCATCGACCCCTCCGAGCTCTTTTTGATGCAATTCGACGCCATTCATCGCTTGATGGGTAACGATCAGCGTGCGCACCTGCTGCCTTTAGGGATTGAAAAACTGCCTGCGCTACGCGCGTTCGACACCGTGTTCAGTATGGGTGTGTTGTATCACCGCCGCTCCCCTCTCGATCATCTGATGCAACTCAAAGATCAATTGCGTAAAGATGGCGAGCTGGTGCTGGAAACCTTGGTTATCGATGGCGATGAAAACGCGGTATTGGTGCCTACCGGTCGTTATGCACAAATGCGCAACGTCTACTTTTTCCCGTCTGCCCGTGCGTTAAAAGTGTGGCTGGAGAAAGTCGGATTTGTCGATGTGCGTATTGTCGACGAGTGCGTCACCACCACTGATGAGCAGCGCAGTACCGAGTGGATGACCCATAACTCGCTGCCTGAGTACCTCAACCCAGATGATCCGGCGCAAACCATCGAAGGGTATCCGGCCCCCAAACGCGCGATCTTAGTGGCTCGCAACCCGGATTAAACAACAGCCCGGACACCGCTCCCCCATACCACCGCCCTTACTCGCCGCCTCACTGGGCGGTGATAAGGGTGAACATGGCGGTGAACGCCGCTTACCGACCTCACACCTGACGCTGACACCACGCTCGCAATCGCGACGCATGTATTGACGGCTGTGTTTTATTTCACCGCCTGAGTGCTTGTTTGCTAATGACTTTGCTTTATTACCGTCGATTAAATCAGCGTTTAGTCAATTCTGACTAACATTTGACAGAATCCCCCTACCCATCTTTGTCGCATCCTTTAGAATTTGCTCTCGCCGTCGCGATCAGCGCTTTACTGCCTGTGACATGGCTAGCCGCAACCCTTCTTACGCTGTGGAGATTTAGATGCTATTTCGTTGCTCACTGATCAGTGCGCTTTTACTTACGGTGTCCGGCTGCACATTAACCTCGCAGCACCAACACCAGGAAACGCTCAGTAAATTTGATAACCTGGCTGCCCAACACCAGCAGCAACAACAAACTTTCACCGAGACATTCGCTCAACATGGCACAGCGTTAAATCAGTTGGCCGACAAAGTGAGTGCGCTCGAAAGCCAACTGACCGTGATTCAGCGTACCCAGGCCAAGCTTTACGCCAATGTGGCGACCGACACCGCTGACGTCAAAGTGAAAGAAAAGGTGGTGCGGGTGCCGGTTAACGACGGCAAGATTATTCTCGGTGGACGCGAATTTGTCTGGTTTGATGCGGTCGAAAACACCTTCCAATCCCGTGTGGATACCGGTGCCGAAACATCTTCATTGAATGCTGTGGATATCCAAGAATTTGAGCGTGACGGCGATACCTGGGTCAAGTTCAACGTCAATCATAGTGAAAATAGCGATCAGCCAGTGATCATGGAAATGCCGGTGAAACGCTGGGTGCGTATCCGTCAATCGTCTAGCGATAGCACTGAGCGCCGCCCAGTGGTCGAAGCCTGGATTCGTGTCGGTAACATCCATGAGAAAACCGAATTCACCCTCGCCGATCGCACCAACATGGAATACCCAGTGCTGCTCGGCCGCGAATTTTTTAAAGACTTGGCGGTGGTTGATGTCAGCCAAGTCCATATTCATCCGCAATATCAGCCGGACACGCCATCGGAACCAGGCGATGACACCCCCAAAAACAAGTAGGTAATCGATATGGTTTCACGGGTTCCTTTTTATTTTTTAATTGGCTTTTTAGTTGTCGCAGGTATTGCACTCAGCGCGTACCGTCATTTTGTCTATGGCGTGCCATGGTTGGCTGACGAAACGCGCCAAGTGTGGCAAATCGAGGCGAGAATCAATTTCGATGCCAACGACGGGCCGGTCAAAATCAGTTTGGCGGCACCAGACAGCCAGCCGGGTTTGACCCTGATTGATGAAAGCACCTCATCGGCGGGGTACGGTTTTTCCTTGCTCGATACCGAGCATGGCCGCCAAGCACAGTGGTCGGCTCGACAAGCGAGCGGTGAGCAAACGCTTTATTTTAAGAACCAGATGCTGGTTGACGACAGCGCGCGCTACACCATGACCCCGCCCGAGGATGACGTGGTCGCCACGCCTGTCATGGATAATGCTGCGAAAAACGCCGCACTCGCGCTGCTTGACCGTGCTCGTGCCCGCTCTGCTGATAACATCACCCTGACCCGTGAGCTCATCAAACAGCTAAATAGTCCTGATAGCCAAAACGCGGCGCTGCTACTCAACACGCTTGATAAACCCGATGCGCTGCGCAAAACCTTGGCTCTTGAAGGCATTCATGCGCGCGTGGTGGGCGGTTTAGAGCTTGAAGATGGCCGGCGCCGCCAAAGTATTTCCCCCATGTTGCAAGTGTGGCAAGACAGTCGCTGGCACTTGTTTGATTTAGTCAGCGGACAAAATGGCCATCACGATAACACGCTGTTATGGAACCAGCATGGCGGGCCGCTGCTAGAAGTGATGGGCGGTGAGCACAGCCAGGTGCACTTCTCCATTATTTCGCAAGACATCAGTCCGCAGCAGGCCACCTCGGCCAAGGTGTCGGCCGACGATTTGCTCAACTTCTCCATCCATAGTTTGCCCATTGAAGAGCAGGCAATGTTCAAAACCATCATGCTGATCCCAATCGGTGCGCTCATTGTGGTGTTCTTGCGGGTGATTGTGGGGCTCAAAACCTCTGGTACTTTTATGCCAGTGCTCATTGCCGTCGCCTTTGTCCAAACCCAGCTCATCACCGGTATCGTGGGCTTTGTGTTGATTGTGGGCACGGGGCTGGTGATCAGAAGCTACTTATCGCGGCTCAATTTACTCTTGGTAGCACGAATATCGGCCGTGATTATTACCGTGATCCTGATTATTTCCGTCTTTAGCGTGATTGCCTTCCACATTGGTTTAATGGAGGGGCTCACCATTACCTTCTTCCCGATGATCATTCTGTCATGGACGATTGAACGGATGTCGATTTTGTGGGAAGAAGAAGGCGCCAAAGAAGTGGTGATTCAAGGTGGCGGCTCACTGCTCACTGCCGTACTGGTATATTTAGCGATGACCAATGATTTGATTCGCCATCTCACCTTTAACTTTATTGGCCTGCAGCTGGTTATCCTTGCACTTATCTTGCTACTGGGTAATTACACGGGCTATCGCTTGTCTGAACTCAAGCGCTTCCGCCCCTTAGCGGAACCGAGTAATAAGCCACTTGGGTTAGCTACCACCACAGGAGGCGATGATGCGCAAACTCCTCGATAAGCTAGCCTCTCCGTTTCGCCTTAACCACGCAGGGATCATGGGCATGAACCAGCGCAACATTCGCTATATTGGTCGCTACAATGACAGGCGTTTGTATCCATTGGTTGATGACAAGCTACAAACCAAACTCATCGCCCAACAAGCGGGGGCCACGGTGCCTGAACTGATTGGGGTGATTGACAGCCAAGCGGATGTCAAACGCATCCACGCCATGGTCGCCAATTGGCCCGGCTTTGTGATTAAGCCTGCACAGGGCTCTGGCGGAAAAGGCATCTTAGTGGTGACAAAAAACCACCAAGGTGTCTATACCAAAGCCTCGGGGAAAGCGGTCAGCCATAATGATGTGGAGCGCCATATCACCAATACCTTGGCAGGCCTTTTCTCGCTGGGAGGCAAAGCCGATGTCGCCGTGGTCGAAAATTTAATTGCGTTTGATGATAGCTTTCAAGGATTTAGCTATGAGGGTGTGCCCGATATCCGCGTGATTGTTTTTCAAGGCTACCCAGTGATGGCAATGATGCGTCTATCGACCTCGGCGTCTGATGGCAAAGCTAACTTACACCAAGGTGCCGTTGGCGTCGGCTTAGATATGGCGACGGGCAAAGCACTAAAAGCGGTGCAGTTTAATCGCCCTATCACGCATCATCCAGATACCCATCAAGATCTCTATACCCTGCAAGTGCCTCACTGGCAGCAGCTTCTTACCCTCGCCGCCAGTGCATGGGAAATGACGGACTTGGGTTACATGGGCACCGACATGGTGCTGGACAAAGAAAAAGGTCCGATGGTATTGGAGCTCAATGCACGACCAGGCCTCGCCATTCAAATTGCGAATGGATGTGGCCTGCTTCCGCGCCTTGCTCTGATTGAATCTCTGCCGCCTTGTCGCTATCCGCCTCTACCGGAAGACCGAGTGGCGTTTTCAATGCAACATTTTGCTGGTCAGAGTACGCAGCCCTTGCAACCCAGGCTTGCGGAGGCAGGATGAGTTCGTACAGCGTTCACTCGACGTTATAGGAGACATGGTCACCAGCCAAAGATATTTAAGCCAAACCAAAGAAAAGCGTTAAAGTTTCTCGTCTGCTGCCGATAGCCTAGTTATTACCATATCGACCACGTCATAACTAGGGTAACCACAGTGACTATCCATACCATCGACAAAGCGCAGCTGATTAGCGACGTTCAGTTTGGGGACAACCTAAACCATGCGGTGGTACAAGGGCGTCGTTCCGACTTTGCCCTGATGATGGCGCTATTGTCTGGTGATGCCAACGAGTCGACCCCGCTGACGCCGATTGATGCGCCCGTCAGCAATGATCAGGTGCTCCGTCAGCAGTTCCAACTGCCCAACCCACAACCTCTTGCCGCCAGCAATGAAGAAGACTATCAACGCGCCAGTGCGCAAGCCGATGCCTTTCATCGAGGCGGCATTGCTAGCGCCAACCTGCGCTTTCAGCTTGCTCCCGCGGCCATGCATTATCCCCCTCAAGGTACACACGGTTTTGACGAAGCGGTCTATCATAATTTATCTGGCCACGAACGCCGTCACTTGACCGATACCGAGCCCAAGCGCCCTGCGTATAACCCCGCCACTTTGTATGAAAAGCTCACCACCTCACATTGCTTTGATAAAATGCGTGTGAGCGCATAATGCGTCAGATCGCAAGTCGATCTTGATGACATTGGTGGATCCTTTATCAAATTGTGATCCTCTATAGATTCCCGATATTCTTTTTGCCATTCCACCTGACGTTTTTAGTCTTTTTTTCGCAGTCCTCGTATTTATGGTCCAGTATTACACTCCCATGCTTGAATAAGGTGTGAGTAAGCTGTCACTTTCTCGTGACTTGCTTGGGTAAATAAATGCATCAGGTTGTTTTAATAGACTGATAATTATGAGGAAACTCTCATGAAGATCGATAGCGCAGTGGTCGTCATTACCGCAGGTGGTTCACCGTCTGGACGCGCCATGGCTGAGCATTTTTGCTCGCTTGGCGCCAACGTGGTGCTGCTCGATACCGAGTGGCCAGCGCTGCGCTTAAGTGCCGATCAATGCCGCAACTATCCGGGGCGCGTTCAGCCTATTTGTTTAGCTGACCATGAGCCTGAATCTATTCACGATGCGTTCAGCCAAGTTACTCGGCTTTTTGGTGGCATTGATGTGCTCATTAATCATTGGCAAGGGGATATCCTGCCTAAGCTTTTTGACAGTGACAATCAATGGGACACACCCAAAACACTCAGTGATACCACGTCACAATACTTTTTGGTCGTCCAACGTGCAGCAGAATGCATGCAGCAACGCGGTCGGCCAGGCGTGATCATTAATGTCGCGGGCACTCATCTCACGCCCGATACGGTTGCCAACGCCATGATTGGCGGTTTGACCCAGCGGTGGGCCAAAGAGCTTTCCGCGCTGAAAATTCGTGTCGGCGGTATTGTCCCGCGTCACCGAAGCCAGCCGAGTCGCGGTGTCGATGATGAGTTTATCCGCAATGCCGAGTACATCGTCTCCAACGATTCTTTTAACGGCCGGTTGTTAGAGGCAAGTGGGTAAAAGATCGCTCTCTCAAATACAAAAAGACCCGCCGAAGCGGGTCTTTGTCGTTAAGCGGTTACCTAGGTTAATTAGGCGTCTGCTTTTTCGTCTTTTTTCGCTGCTTTCGCGGCTTTAGTCGGTGCGGCGGCTGGTTGGTCATCTTTTTTCTTGATAACCGTCGTGCCTTCAAAGGTTTCACCTTCCACGTAAGGCTTACCGTAGTATGACGCAACCAACACTTCTTTCAGCTCTTTGATGAGTGGGTAGCGTGGGTTAGCGCCTGTACATTGGTCATCAAACGCTTCTTCCGCTAGCTCATCCAGTTTGGCCATAAAGTCCGCTTCTGGTACACCGGCTGCCTGAATTGAGACTGGGATATCCAGTTTCAGCTTCATTTCTTCAAGCCATGCTAGCAGGCGCTCGATTTTCTGTGCGGTACGGTCGCCGTCTTGTGCTAGGCCAAGGTGGTTAGCGATTTCTGCATAACGACGACGTGCTTGTGGACGGTCGTACTGCGAGAATGCCGTTTGCTTGGTTGGGTTGTCATTGGCGTTGAAACGTACCACGTTGGAAATCAGCAGCGCGTTCGCCAAACCGTGTGGCAAGTGGAACTCAGCACCGATTTTGTGCGCCATTGAGTGACACACACCCAAGAAGGCGTTAGCAAATGCGACACCGGCAATGGTGGCACCATTGTGCACTTTCTCACGTGCAATTGGGTCGTTTGCGCCGTGCGCATAGCTCGCTGGCAGATAGTCTTTCAGCAATTTCAGCGCTTGCAGTGCTTGCCCTTCTGAATATTCGTTAGAAAGGATAGACACATAGGCTTCCAGTGCGTGAGTAATCGCATCGTAACCACCAAAGGCTGTCAGTGACTTCGGCATGTTCATCACCAGGTTAGCATCAACAATCGCCATTTGTGGTGTCAGCTCGTAGTCGGCCAGTGGGTATTTCGCCCCAGTTTCATCGTCCGTTACTACCGCAAACGGAGTCACTTCTGAACCGGTGCCCGATGTGGTTGTCACACAAACCAGCTCGGCTTTTTTACCCATTTTCGGGAATTTGTAGATACGTTTACGGATATCCATAAAGCGCATCGCTAGCTCTTCAAAGGCTGTCTGTGGGTGCTCATACATAACCCACATGATTTTCGCCGCGTCCATCGGTGAACCACCACCTAGGGCAATAATCACGTCTGGCTGGAAGCTCTTCATTGCTTCCGCACCTTTGCGCACCACGCTTAAGGTTGGATCCGCTTCTACTTCGAAGAAAGTACTCACGTCCATGCCTTGCGCTTTAAGCATTGACTCGATTTGCTCTGAATAACCGTTGTTAAACAGGAAGCGGTCAGTCACGATCATCGCGCGTTTCTTGTCTTCTAGGTCACTCAGTGCGATTGGCAAGCTGCCGCGACGGAAGTAGATAGATTTTGGTAGTTTGTGCCACAGCATATTCTCAGCTCGCTTCGCTACGGTTTTCTTGTTCATCAGGTGTTTAGGCCCAACGTTCTCAGAAATTGAGTTACCACCCCATGAGCCACAGCCCAATGTCAGTGACGGTGCAACGTTAAAGTTGTACAAGTCACCGATACCACCGTGCGTGGTTGGAATATTGACTAGGATACGAGCCGTTTTCAGGCGGTCACCAAAGTATTTGATGCGGTCTTGGTTCACGTCTTGGTTAGTATATAGGCCAGAGGTGTGGCCGATACCGCCCATTTCTACCATTTTGCACGCCATATCGACCGCGTGCTCAAAGCTCTTGGCACGGAACATACCCAAGGTTGGCGACAGTTTCTCGTGAGCAAACTCTTCTTCGATGCTGATTTCCAGCCCTTCACCAATCAAGATTTTAGTGTCTGATGGCACGCTTACACCGGCCATGTCTGCAATCTTAGTGGCAGGTTGGCCCACGATATCAGCGTTAAGGTTACCGTTGATAAGTAGTACCTTACGCACTTTATCGGCGTCTGCTTTGCTCAATACATGGCCTTTGTGCGACGCAAAGCGTTCTTTCACTTCATCGTACACTTCGTCCATCACGATAACCGCTTGCTCTGACGCACACACCACGCCGTTATCGAAGGTTTTTGACATCAGTACAGACGCGACAGCACGTTTAATGTCAGCGGTTTCATCGATAACCACAGGCACGTTACCCGCACCCACACCAATCGCAGGTTTACCTGATGAGTATGCCGCTTTCACCATGCCTGGGCCACCGGTCGCCAGAATCAGGTTAATGTCGTCGTGCTTCATCAGTGCGTTAGAAAGCTCAACTGAAGGTTGGTCAATCCAGCCGATGATGTCTTTCGGTGCGCCCGCAGCCACTGCTGCATCGAGAACCAGTTTCGCGGCATCATTGGTCGAGTTTTTCGCACGTGGGTGTGGCGAGAAGATGATGCCGTTACGCGTTTTCAGTGAGATCAGTGATTTGAAGATCGCAGTAGAGGTTGGGTTAGTGGTTGGCACGATACCGCAGATAAGGCCAACGGGCTCGGCGATTGTCATGGTGCCGAATTCGTCATTCTCTTCGAGAATCCCGCAGGTTTTGTCGTCTTTGTATTTGTTGTAGATGAACTCAGAGGCGAAGTGGTTTTTGATAACCTTGTCTTCGAGGATACCCATGCCTGACTCTTCAACCGCTTGTTTCGCCAGTGGGATACGCGCGTTGTTTGCAGCCAGAGATGCGGCACGGAAGATCTTATCTACTTGCTCCTGTGAATAGGTCGCAAATTCTTGTTGTGCCTTTTTGACACGCTCAACCATCGCGTTGAGTTCAGCAATATTAGTGACAGGCATAGTCGTCTCCTGGTTCATATTTGAAAATCATTTAGTAATTGCTTAACGCCGCGTCTTTGCTTACTAAGCCATGTTTATCTTTGGTTAGTGTCGCCATTCGGTGCGTGGCATTTAGTAAATAACTTTCAAAACTGAGTATAAGTTTTCACAGCGTGAGTAACTTGATCTCGATCAGTTGTTATCAAATCAACCGCAATAAACTTTACGCTTAACCCCCACAGTTACTGGGTTTAATATTTTTGTAGCACAGAATGTATGTGTCTAAAATTTTCATCACAGTAACATGTTTTTTACATGATGAGACAAGTCTATATGTCGATACTGTATGTAAATTTCAACAAAACGCCTGAAGACGGTTGTTTATATCCACGACACCGACCCTCAGTATAGTTTGCCGTGCGAAAGTTGCATGACGACAAATCGTTTGAGTGAGCCATCTTAAGTTGGTTCAAAACGTGCAACCACTGCATGCAGAAAATACATGGCTGAGTGGTTGGTTTTTAAACTGATATCGCTATACTGGCGCCATTGATTAAACCCGAGAGAAACTGGACTTCCTCACAGCATTACGAGAGTCACCATGGCCGCTTTCGACACCATGATTTTTGTGCAGTTTTTTGTCGGGCTTTTTGCCGCCGTTAACCCTATCGGTATCATGCCCGTTTTTGTCACCCTCACCGTACATCTTGATAAACAAGAACGAAACCGCACGGCATACACCGCAGCCATCGCGGTCGCGATCATCTTGATTGTTTCTCTGCTTGCCGGTCAGATGTTGCTGGATTTATTCAGTATCTCCCTCGACTCATTCCGGGTGGCCGGTGGCATGTTGCTGCTCAGTATCGCTTTTACCATGATGAACGGTAAGTTGGGTGAGGGTAAGCAAAACAAGCAGGAGCAATCCGAAACCATTAGTCGTGAACAAGTGGGCGTCGTGCCGCTGGCAATGCCGCTGCTCGCCGGGCCAGGTGCGATCAGCTCAACCATTGTGTATGGCTCTCAATACCCCGATACCTGGAGTACGATTACATTAATCACCACCCTCGTGCTGTTCTCTGCAGGAATCTGGGGATTATTTAAAGTCGGCCCTGCAGTAGTGAAATTTTTAGGCCAAACGGGTATCAACGTTATTACGCGGATCATGGGTCTTATTCTGGGCTCATTAGGCATCGAGTTTATCGCCTCTGGCATGCGCGCTTTGTTTCCTGGCCTTAACTAAACGCGCGGTCATCCCGTGCAGCGCGTAGTACTAGCAAACCGGCACGCAGGCAGTTGCCGTGCCGGTTTTTTGCGGCTCAATCATGGAAGGTTTATAGCAAGGTAAGCGAATGAATAAGTCACAAAGCCGTCTTCAACATTATCTCTACACCACCATCTTTGGCACCGAGACGAAGCACGGGAAAGCATTTGATTTGGTGCTAATTGTGATGATCTTGGCCTCGATGGTGGTGTTGATGCTGGAATCCATCGCTAGCTTTCACGCTCAATGGTCGCAATGGCTCTATTGGATTGAATGGGGCTTTACCGGCATCTTTACCATCGAGTATTTACTGCGCCTTTATTGCTCTCCGCGCCCGTCTGCTTATGCGCGAAGCTTTTACGGCGTGGTGGATTTACTGGCGATTCTGCCCACCTATATCGCGATTTTTGTCCCAGGGACTACTTACCTGATGGTGGTACGCTTGTTGCGGGTATTGCGTATTTTCCGTGTTTTGAGGCTGATGCGTTTTTTGGAAGACTCCAACATCTTGTTACGCTCGATGATGCTGTCATCACGCAAGGTGATGATTTTCTTCTTCTCCGTGGCGATCCTGGTCACCGTCTTCGGCGCACTCATGTACGTGATTGAAGGGCCAGAGAATGGCTTTACCAGTATTCCCTATGCCATCTATTGGGCGATCGTCACCCTCACCACCGTCGGCTATGGCGATATTGTGCCGCAAACCGATATTGGCAAGGCACTCGCGTCTTTCACCATGTTGATGGGCTATTCGATTATTGCCGTGCCTACAGGGATCATCACCGCCGAAATCGGTCAGCAGATGTCACTGCATCGCAACTTGGTAAAATGCCCTAACTGCTCAAAAAGCGGCCATGAGTCCGACGCCTCTTTTTGTAAGCATTGTGGCAGTGAACTGCCGGAAGCCGATAAACGCGTGGTCACACCTGGGCTGTAACACTGGCTTCACGTTGATTGGTACGGCAGTCGCTGCGAGTAAAAGCACGAGATATCGATAATAAAAAAACGGAGCAGGTCGGCTCCGTTTTTAGTGGCTCAATGGCAAGTAACAGTCGCTTACTTACGACGCCAAGTGGTGCCTTGTGGGCCGTCTTCCAGCACAATACCCATCGCGGTGAGCGCATCACGCGCGGCATCGGCGCTGGCAAAGTCTTTGGCTTTACGGGCATCGTTCCGTTTTTGAATAAGCGCCTCGATTTCAGCCACTTCATCATCAGCCCCTGCATCGCCTTGCAAGAAGCTATCGGCATCTTGCTCGAGCAAACCAAGAATCGACGCTAACTTGCGCATTTGCGCGCCCAGCGCGGATGCCGCCGCCTGATCATCGCCGCGCAGTCGATTAACCTCTCGAGCCATATCAAATAGCACCGAATAGGCCTCTGGGGTATTGAAGTCATCGTTCATCGCCGCTTCAAAGCGTGCCACGTATTCATCGCCACCGGCAGGTACGGCCTGTGTGTCTAAACCGCGAAGCGAGGTGTACAGACGCTCAAGTGCTGAACGGGCTTGATTGAGGTTTTCATCGCTGTAGTTCAACTGGCTGCGATAATGACCCGACAGCAAGAAATAACGCACGGTTTCGGCATCATAATGAGCCAATACATCACGGATGGTGAAAAAATTCCCCAAGGATTTGGACATCTTTTCACGATCAACCATCACCATGCCGCTGTGCATCCAGGTGTTGACATATGGGGTGTCATGGGCGCAGCAAGATTGGGCAATTTCGTTCTCATGGTGCGGGAACTGCAAATCAGAGCCGCCACCATGAATATCAAAATGTTCGCCCAAGATCGCAGAATTCATTGCCGAGCACTCGATGTGCCAGCCAGGGCGACCTGGCCCCCACGGGGATTCCCATGTTGGCTCGCCAGGTTTGGACATTTTCCACACCACAAAATCGAGAGGACTGCGCTTGGCTGTTTCAACATCCACACGGGCGCCCGCTTGCAGCTGATCGAGGTCTTGCTTTGACAGCTTGCCGTAAGCATCAAACTTGGCCACTTCAAACATCACGTCGCCATTATCTGCGACATAGGCGAAGCCACGCTCAATCAGCTTTTCTACCAGTGCGATGATTTCATCGATGTAGTCCGTCGCACGTGGCTCGATATCAGGACGCGCCATGTTTAAAGCATCAAAGTCTTGGTACATTTCACCGATCAAGCGCTCGGTCAATGCGTCACAGCTCTCGCCATTTTCCGCCGCACGCTTAATGATTTTGTCATCGATATCCGTGATATTACGGACAAAGGTCAAATCAAAGCCCAAGTAGCGCAAATAGCGCGCAATCATGTCAAACGAAACAAAAGTACGCCCGTGACCAATATGACAGAGATCGTAAATCGTCACCCCACACACATACATGCCAATTTTTCCCGGCGTGATGGGTTGAAAGACAGCTTTATCTCGCGTCAGTGAGTTGTAGATCTTTAACGGGGGGGTTTGCGTCGACATAATAATTTGATGACTCGTTACAATAGTGACAATGAGTAAGGTGAAGCAGCTATTACACCTTTTCTACTGACATGACGCAAGCCTCTCACGCCGGCCAAGGCCTGTGA
>NZ_MUFB01000042.1 GCF_001996005.1 Salinivibrio siamensis
TCGAATAAACTCGAAGTCGATGGCACGGTCGATTTTACGAACAAGATGGTCTTTGGGAACAAGTTGTTCCATCGTCACCATTTCAAGTTCATATTGGTGTGGAGAGGAGAAGGTTCTTGAAGCATACCGGAGCATCCCTATTGCGACACTCCTATTAGATCAAAGGTCTAGCTCGAAAGCTAGACCTTTGTCAGCAGTCTGAAAGGGGCTTTAAGCCCCTTTGTTCGTCTTTATCTAAATCATCGCTTATTTTTGAGGTAACGCTTACGACGGGCCTCTTTTTTAGCGGCTTTTTCTTGCTCTCGGCGGGCGTTGTCTTCTTCAACCTGTACCAGCTCGGTTTCAATCATATCCGGTTTTTCTAAAGTGAGGCCACCCAGCGCACCAGCGCGTAAGTCGTGCAACAGCACTTCTGAGGCTTTATGCAAGTCGACCCGTCCACCTGCGCGCAAACAACCGCGTTTGGCACCAATCGCTTCCATTAACTCAATGTCTGTTTCGGGTAATGCATCAAGCTGATAGCGTTCTTTAAGCCGCTCGGGATAGGCGCTCGCCAAGTATTCCACGGTATAAAAGGCGACTTCGTCATAATCCATTGCCGTGTCTTTAACGGCGCCGGTTGCCGCGAGACGAAAACCGCTGTGTGGGTTCTCAACCTTTGGCCATAAAATCCCGGGTGTATCGGATAGCACCACGCCGTTTTGCAGGTTGATCCGCTGCTGTTGGCGCGTCACCGCGGGTTGGTTGCCGGTTTTGGCTATCACTCGGCCAGCAAGGCTATTAATAATCGTGGACTTGCCGACGTTGGGGATCCCCATGATCATCGAGCGAATGTTTTTTCCCATGGTTTCACGGTGTGGGGCGAGTGAGCGGCAGCGATCCATGATTTGATTGACTTCATGCGGGTGCGAGGTAGTGATTGCCATCGCCGACACGCCTTGCTCTTTTTCTAGGTGAGCCATCCACATTTCGGTCATCGTCGGATCGGCCAGATCGCGCTTATTCAGTACCTTGATCACCGGCTTTTCACCACGCAGCGTGCCGATGAGCGGGTTTTCGCTACTAAACGGAATGCGCGCATCGAGCACCTCGATGATCACGTCGATCTTGGGGACGACCTCTTCGATCTCCTTGCGAGCTTTATGCATATGCCCAGGAAACCACTGGATTTTGTTGTTAACCATGTTTGTACAACCTTGCTGATGCCAGTGCGCCAACACGATATCAGTCAGTGGCGCGATAATGGCGCGCATCATACCACTTAATCAGAGGGATGAGAAAAGCTGGGGTGCTCTGGATTATCGATGAGAACGCGCGGTATCGGAATAGCCACTCTCACCTAATAGACTATGTACGCAATTTAGATCCTAGTCTAGTTATTCGACACGTTTATACGTTCAGTGTTTACCTGCTGGTATGCTGTTATTAAGAGGACATTATAAAAGCTGTCCGATCTTGATACAGAATCGGTTGAATCAAAGTCGATAAGTTGTTGGGTAAGGGAGTGAAATGGTCGCACCTAAAAGTCTCATTTTTCAGTTACATCAACATTGGGAGGTTGTTGAGCAGTTAACGCGGCTTTCGCGGGAGTTTCCAGCGTTTGAGCTGAGAGTACTTGAGCAGGTGATCAATCAATTCAAAAATAAGCAAACAGACAGTAATACTGTGCTCACTAGCCTTATTAATGCAGATATATTGCAACCTATCAATCGAAGTAGTGACTATCAGCTAAATACATTAGTCGTGGATTTTGTGAGAGGCTTGACGCAAGAGCATGAGCTTGGCCTATCAGCAGTACTTAGAGCGCGAGTGGACGCGATTAAAGACGCCACCAGCCAGGTGTTAGAAGGGCTAGATGGGTCGGACAATGATCTGCTACGTACCGGCTCGAACAGACTCTCAGAGCTTGTCAGAAAGATCATTCAACAGCTAATCCAAGACAAACAAGCAATTTTTGAAATAGCAGAATTAGCGAAATCGGCGGATACCAGTGTGCCAATTGAACGTCGTTACCGTGAAGTCCTAGAGGTGTACGATCAATATGTCGAGCCGATGAACGAAATGATGGATAGCGGCCTTGGTGGTAGCTTCTATCCTTTGTTGGAAAAAGCAGAAGAAGCGCTGGATTATGCGGTCGATCTACTCTCGATACGTGGCGCTTTATATCAACAAAGGCTGGCAATGCGCCAGATAGCTTATCAAGTTAAAGAGCTTCGTTATCAAGGACGCGTCATTGCTCAACAATGTGCCGACACTTTGCTGCCATTACGAGAGGAAGCAAGACAGCATAACCAGCTTTCAGCGGTGATTAGTAAGCAGCTCAGTCAAGTTCGTAAAAAGGGATTAGTGCGAGGACTCAACGCCAAGGGATTACCTTTGTGGACAAGTAGCCGTGTCACCAAAATTCAATTGGGCAATGAGGTGCGCGAGTTGATGGCTGAATTCATGAATTTTGAGCCTATTGCTGTTGTTTTCCCTGATGAAGAGGATGGACCGACGAGTTCAACGGTCAGCTGGGTGGATGAAGCGCGGTTGAGAGAACAGTTGAGCGATTCGTTGCCGGTTGACAATCTTATGATATGGCTGAGGGAGCACTATCCGCATTTACCGGACGCAGCGTTATTAAGACTTTACCACGAACTTGTACAAGAGCCTCAATGGGAAAGCACGTTAGGGCCACATTCGAATACCACAGTTTTAAACACCGTCGCCGTTACTTATTACCCTCATAAAATCAGAGCATTAACTGATCCAACTCCTGCAAAGGGTATAGATCATGCAAAATAGTAAAATCGATTTAAATGAACTGGCACATTTGACCGAGTTATTTCACCTTTTTAGTTCTGGACGACACCTTAACCGCTCGGCGGATGCCGCGCTATGGCATGAGCTTGAATTGCAAGCAGAACAGTATCAGTATCTATTTGCAAACCTAGGTTTTGATTTGCGCATTGATGGACGCGGCTTTGCTTGGTTTCATGATGAAGAAGGTAATCAGAACATCAATAAACAATCGCGTCAGTTAGCATTATTGCTGATGGTGCTATTTGATCATCAAGCGGATAGCGGTCGCTCCCTTGGCCAGTTTTACCAATGGACAATTGATAATCCTTTACTTGATGACATTTACGAAAAGCACCAAGGACTTTTGGATACAGAAGAGCTAGACCGAGATGCACTCGTAAAGATACTCGACAACGCTGTGCGAAAAGGTTTTGCCGTTCAAGAGAACAATCACTGGCGTTTGCTGCCGTCGGTATATCGCTACCTTGATCACTTCCAAGCAATTACAGAGCACGCATCTGAGAGTGATATAGCGGCTACGGCTTATGAGGAAGGTGAATCATGTTAAGTTATGGCTTTCAACGTGTAGCGTTAATCGGCAGTGCGGGATACCAGCGTGCTGAACTTCCTCTCGACGATTCTGTGTCATTAATCGCACCCAATAACCATGGCAAAACAAGCCTTATCAATGCGCTTCAATTTCTGCTTATCATCGATCAGAGAAAAATGGATTTTGGCTCACACACGCGAGATCAAACGCGTCGCTTTTACTTCCCAAATAACAGCGCCTACATCTTACTAGAAGTAATTCTACCGCAAACGGGCACAGTGGTGTTTGGGTGTGTAGGTAAAGGGGTGGGTCATGACTATGAGTACTTTGCCTACAAGGGAGAGTTGAATTTAAACGATTATCGCTTAGATGATGGTAATATCGTCAGCCAACCAAAGCTTGTCAGTCACTTAGCAAAAAAGAAATATAGCGTCTCCCGATATAACGAGAGGGACTTTCGCCACTTGATTTATGGCGGTGCAAAAAGCAAGAAGACGAGCGATATTGATTTTACCGTATTCAAGCTTGAGCATATTAGCGATGCCCGTTCCTTCCAGCAGGTACTCACCAAGACGCTGCGACTCGACAAACTAAATTCTAGTGATGTGAAAGAATATTTGTTGACGATATTTAGTCGAGAGCTACCCAACGCTAGCATCGATTTTAAGCAGGAATGGGAAAAGGCGTTTCAAGACATTAACATAGAGCGCGAGCAGTACCTAGCCGCTTTCAATAATCGAGAGACGATTTACCAACTCGAGCAAAAGTTTGAGCGAACTTTATCTTTACGAGGAAAGATCGCCGTATGCCAACCGAAAGTGGATGAGTTGCTAAAAGACTGGCATGGTCACGTTCAAACGACGCGGGAACTGCTAGTTAAACAAAAGGCTAAGCTTGAACAAGCCTCACGTGAACTTAGAGACCAAGATATCGCTCAAGCAGGTAAACGCCAAGACTTAGTTAATGAGTTGGCAAAGCTAGATCGCACGGAGCAGCATTATCAAGAGCTTAAAGCGCGCTTTGCCCTGATTCCGAATCAAGAGTTCCTAGAGAGTCAGTTACGATCCGCCGAGAAAGAGTATGAAGCGCAGGCCACATTATGTGTTCAGTCCCAGCGCTTCTCTTCCGAGATGCTTAGCAAACAATTGCAAGAAAAAGAACAGCAGCGCCAGCGGTTGCAGTCTCAACAGCGAACCCTAAATGACAATTTATACCTTCACCTTTCTAAGACGCTCAATACACACGAGTTAGATAATCTAAACAAAGTGCTCAGCCAACAAGTCCTGCTACTGCCCGCTTCGCAGTACTCGCTTAATGCTGAGCAGTTGCGAAGCGTTTTCAATCGCGAGTCCTCACAGCAATGCTTGCTCCCCGGTTTAACATTGTCGCTTCATGAGCTATTGCCTCAGCATGTGCAAAAAACAGAGTCAGAGATATCGGAGGAAATTGATAGCGTTAATGAGCAAATAAACGAGCTCAAAGAATTACTTCAAGCGAGTAGAGAGCAAGAAGCGGCTGAGAGGAAAAAGGCCGAATTAAATAGTGCCGTTAGGCAGTATGAACAAGAGCTAAAAGACTTCCAAAAATTACAGGATTTAACACACAATCAAGCACAGCGAATCGAGCAAAGACAGGCTGTTGAGAAACAGCGAGTAGCGATTAACGATGCGCTTAACAACTCAGGAAAGAAGCAAGCCGATCTTTCAACGCAATTAAGTGAGGTGGCGGATAAGCTTAATAAGCTGGCTTCAGACGAGAGCAGTGTTGAAAAACTAAAAAAACAAAGAATAGATGACCAAGCGCTATTTAGCGGACTTTCTGACCAACCACATTCGCCCTGGATAGCGGGGGATGATTGGTCTTTGGCGTCACTTCCGGATCGTCTTCAGGACTACATTGAAGATTGCAAAGCCCTTGATCAGCTATCAAAAGAATTGCGCCAAATGAAAAATGAATTGGGTCAAAAAGGGCTGACTAAGTTTCAGATGGCGCAAACACAAGATGAAGAATTAGAGGGCATTATTCAATTCAATCATTGTTTGGACGATGAGAAAAAAGCACTGGAAAGGCGGGCCCGATCGGCCGTCGTCAACGTCACTGCCAGTTTAAGAGAGCTGCGCAGTGGGTTATATGCATTGCAAAGTAAGATGAAGGAATTCAACCGCCTGATCAGCCAAAGGCAGCTGTCAGATCTTAAAGTTTTCAAAATTGAGCCAGTCGAACAAAGTCTGCTTGTTGATGCGATGAATGTGCTGATCCAACAAGCAGAGCAAACTGAAAGTGGTCAAAGTTTTGAGCTATTTGATCAGGGCAGTATTCTCGATGATGCTGATTTAGAGCGCGCGAAGAGCCTGCTGATTGATGAGGGCAATGCTCGCCAAGGTTTAAGAGTGGCAGATTTATTCCGGCTTGAATTTGTCGTTGCCAAGCACGGCCAGCAGCAAGAGTCATTTGAAGAAATTGATAGTGCCGCCTCTAACGGAACCGTATTGATGGCGAAGCTTGTGACGGGCCTGGCGATGTTGTACCTCATGCAAGATAAACGCCACCAAATGAAAGCAGTCTGTTATTTGGATGAAGCGTCAGCTTTGGATACCCAGAACCAAACGAGCTTGATAGAGATTGCGGATCAATTCGGTTTTGCCTTGATATTTGCCTCACCAGCCCCCTTAACCACCGCGCGTTATTGTGTGCCAATTCACCAAGCCAATGGCAAAAATCATATTAGTCGTAATAGCTGGCAGATTTTCGAACCACTAGAGAGTCAAGAGCTGCCCCAATCATATGCAGAGCCATCGCTATGAGCCAGGCGTTGGTGAAAGCACTCTCGAGACTCGTTGAGGTTTACCCTGATTCCGTTGCCGGGAGTACAATGACACCGTCTCAAAAGAAGCAGCTTGAAGCGTTCAATCACAAAACGCGGTGTGTGCAAATTACGCCTAAAGGCCGTGGTGTTGTTTATCGAATTCAAGACATGGATGTAGCCGCCGTTGAACTTGAACGATTAGCCCCCGATCAACATGTATCTTCCAGTGTACCGCAACGAACGGTAAACATAGCCTCGACACGCAGCAGCAAACAAGGATACGCAGGTCTCGATGTCAGTTACGTGCTGGCTAAAACGGTTGCGAACCCTTTGTGGGATGTTTCCGGAGTGCCAACCGAGTACTTAAATGCAGCCACAGAAGCGTTTGGTGTATTCTCGCTTGAAGTTGGCGGAGAGCGAAATAGCCATCTTCACACAGAACATTCCATTTGGTTGGTGGAGAACCAAGCGCTATTTGACAGACTAGATTGGTTGCCCAATAACGACCCTACTACCGTTATTTGGTACCGCGGGCAGCTACACAACAAACTGATTGATTGGTTATCGGCGCCTGAAAGGGCACCGATAGTGTACTTTTTTGCTGACTATGATGGAGTAGGGCTGAATAACTACCGCCGCCTCAAAGAGAAGCTTACAGAAAGAGCAGAGTTTTGGATGATGCCGAATTGGAAGGCGTTTTTGTTGCGTTATGGACAAAACCAGCTTTGGGTTGACACCGCCCGGGACTTTGCCTCTTTCGAACGTAACAGCCAAAGACTTTTAGCACAGTCATCAGAGTTACGAGAGTTGGTAACGGAAATGAAGAAGCATGGCCTAGCTTTAGAGCAAGAGGTGATTTGGTTGAATGGCTAATATCTGTGATTTCATCTTATATTTACAGGTAGACATCAGTGGATTGATGATAATTCAAAATGAATGTTCGTGAATAGGTAAATTAAGAGTGATTAAAAGGGAAGGTGACTTCCCTTTTATTTTAATTAAAATTCAGGTTGTCTGCTTTTACTTAGTCCAACACATGTAGATTACGATACTCGTCATAAGCGTACTGATCGGTCATGCCGCTAATATAGTCTTGGATGAGGCGGACTCGAAAATAAAACTCCCAAACATCGCTATCAAAGTCGTAGGGTAAGTACGGAGAGTCAGACGGTTTGTTTTTTTCTTGCTCTAATCTTTGTATAGCTATTTCGTATGCTCGTAGATGCTTGTTCGGTAGTTTTTTGTAGAGCCTTCTCTCGTATAGAGGGGCTCCTTTAATGTTGATAAACGTCTCTTTGTTTAGTAGTAATAATGGCCTGTACGCTTCAAGCAACCCCGTGATGATTCTATATCCTTGTAGCTCACTTTTTTCTACTTCTGAATCGCAGAAAGCATAGTTCATGGCCACATTCTTAAGAGCTTTTACTAACGCATGATTATCACTATTATCTTCAATTAGCGCTCTATTGAAGCTCCCATGAAATACCTTCTCTATGTTATCTATAAACTGTTTGCATGCATGTTGTGGTAGGCGTTTGTTTATTTCCACGCGAAGAGTAATGAAGAAGTGGCTGTTCGCATAGTTATCAGCTTTTGAAGCGCTTTCACTGGCGACATCAACGATCTTTTTCATCTCGTCATTGTTTTGCAAATCGTACTCTTTTGCAAGAGATTGATATTCGTCGTCTAAAGCTTCTTTTAGTTGATCTACTGTGAGAATGCCTTTTTCAACAGCATCCTCAATGTCTGCAATGCCGTAGGAAATATCATCTGCAGCTTCCATTATGTATGAAAATGGAGAGCGGCAATGAGAGTCCATTGATAGCACCGTTTTTAGTGACTCTATGTAGCGGTATTCACTTAAGTAATAACCCACTTTTTTCATCAAATAGTTATAGCCGTCTAACTCCGGATTGTTATGTGTTTTAGGCGATGGCTGATCCCCACGGCGAGTATACTTGAATACACTAGATACTTGAGAATAGGTTAGATTAAGTTCGAGTAGAGTGTGAACTAGGCGGATAGCCTGTGCGTTACCTTCGAAATTGGTAAGATCTTGTTGGATAGGCTTTGGCAAGTCGATTTTGGGCTCACCTTTCTTATCCATTACTAGAGATAGTAAATTTTTAGAAAACCAATCGTTTATAGCCCGCTCTCCAAAGTGTCCAAAAGGTGGATTGCCAATGTCATGCATTAAACATGACATTTCGACTATCGACTCAAATTGACGTTCTAATCCGGTTAGTTCGTACTCTTGCTTAGACTCTTCAGAAAGCTCTTTAAAGATTAATTGAGTGATGTATCGACCAACTTGTTGAACTTCCAGAGAATGAGTGAGACGACTGCGAACTGCAGCATTACGTTCGAGGGGAAAGACTTGAGTTTTTTGTTGAAGCCTTCTGATTGCAGCTGAGTTGAGGATCCTGCCTCGATCACTTTCGAAGCTTTCTTGTGCTGCAATTTTACTGGATTCAGTAAGTGGACGAGGTTTAATGGCTTYTCCGTTATGATATACCCTTGTTCCTCGAACTTTTTCTTTGAAGTTGATAGCCATAATAGTTCCTCTTTGTTTAACGCACTGAAGAAACTATACCTAAGATTCTAGTCGGCTTATATTAGATCGGATAAATAATGTGATTAGGGATTTAGTCATTGTGAAGAACATTGACTTGGGGAGGATGACCAAAAAGCTGGTTTGTAGCTGTATTTAGTGAGACGTTCCGGTATTTATCTATTGACTTTATTGTTAACATTAAGCAAGGTTTTTTTGGCAAGTTATAGGGTTTTAATATCCTTGGTTCGAGAACAACTGGATTTTGTTGTTAACCATGTTTGTACAACCTTGCTGATGCCAGTGCGCCAACACGATATCAGTCAGTGGCGCAAGAATGGCGCGCATCATACCACTTAATCAAAGGGATGAGAAAAGCTGGGGCAGGTGTGACTAACTACGTATCTTTCTTTCTCGGGCTTAATTGCTTATCACACCATTTTTCAATAGAGGGGGCGTATAAGGTGAACAGGCCAATCATCATGGCGATGGCGCAGATTACATAGATAGCTGTCATTGCAACCCTCCTTATTGGTTAACTTTAGTATACACCTTGTTTCRCCTTTCCTCGGCCTCAGGTGCCGAGGAAAGGCGCGTGTTTGGATCAGGTCGATGAAGATGGTTTGGTATCTGTATCAAACTGCTTGATCAGGACCGAGGTGTCGCAACGGCCATAGCCGCGCGCTTGTAACTTGTTATACTGTTGATCCACCTGCTCGGTTAAGGGAAGTCCCACGCCTAACTTGGCGGCTTCTTCTAAACAAAAGCCCAGATCTTTACGCATCCAATCAATCGCAAAGCCAAAATCAAAACTGTCTTCTGCCATGGTCAAAGCACGATTTTCCATTTGCCAAGAGCCTGCGGCCCCGTGCTTAATGGCATTGATCATCTTTTCGATATCGAGATCAGCGGATTGCGCGAAGGTGAGTGCCTCGGATAAGCCTTGTAAGACGCCGGCAATACATATTTGGTTAGCCATCTTGCAGCGCTGGCCGCTGCCATGCGGGCCAATATGCTGGATTGCGCTGGCATAGACGTTCATGACCGGTCCAACGTTACTGAACACATTAGGGGTGCCACCGACCATGATAGTGAGTGCGCCTTTTTCCGCACCGGCTTGGCCGCCTGAGACGGGGGCATCGAGAAAGCTCAGGCCTTGACGCTCGCATACTTGTGCCAACTCAAGGGCTAGCTCGGCAGAGGTGGTGGTGTGATCGACCAGCGTACTGCCTTTTTTCATATTGGCTAACACACCAATATCGCCATACACCACACTGCGTACGTCATCATCGTTTCCCACGCACATAAAGACGATGTCAGCATCAGCCACGGCTTCGGCTGGCGTTATTCCATATGTGCCTGAATAGGTGTCGCACCAAGCTTCGGCTTTGCCGGTGGTGCGGTTATAGACGCAAGTTGGGTAGCCGTGGCGCTGAAGGTGCCCAGCCATYGGAAAGCCCATCACGCCTAGGCCAATAAAGGCCACCTTGATATCGTTAACTTGCATGGTCATCTTGCTTCCTTGTCGTTTCGTTGTCGTTAATTTATCAGAAACTTAACCTTTCTTGCATGTGTCAATGTTAAGCTTGTATCATCCTTTTTTGTGTTGTAACACGGATAATTATGACAGCACGACAACCTTTCTCGTTAACGATTGCCCATATTAACGACACCCACTCTCACTTTGAGTCCACGCCTGTCTCGCTGAACTTGGATGATAATGCGACACCGGTTTATGCCAATAGCGGCGGGTTCGCACGTATTGCTTCAGCCGTGGCACATTTTCGTGAGCAGGCTAAGCAAGGTGACCATGCATTCCTTTTTCTGCACGCAGGTGATTGCTTTCAAGGGACTCTGTATTACTCCTTGTTCAAAGGTAAGGCGAATGCAGATTTGCTGAATCGACTCGGTATTGATGCGATGGCGATTGGTAATCACGAGCTTGACCAAGGGAATGGCCCCGTGGCTGACTTTCTTGATGATATTCAATTCCCATTGCTTGCGGGGAATTGGCATGTGGCGGATGAGTCAAAAGACAAGGACAAGCGCGTCAGTGAGAAACCCGCTTTACTGCCATACATCGCCCCGGAGGAGCGCGCGAGTACACTCATTAAAACCTATGCCGGACACAAAGTGGGTATCTTCAGTTTAGCGGTTGAGCAAATGGCGGCATTGGCACACCCTGATCATGATACTCCTTTCTTGCCTGCAACACGCATCGCTGAAAACACCGTGGCTTTTTTGCGTCAACAAGGCGTGAACACCATTATTCTATTGAGCCACTTGGGTTATGACAAAGACAAGGAATTAGCGGCTGCGGTTAATGGGATTAATGTGATTGTGGGAGGACATACCCATGTGCTGCAGGGAGACTTTCAAAACCTTGGTTTGGCGAAAGAAGATCCCTACGGCTATAAAGTCAATGATACCTGGATTGTGCAAGCGGGTTGCCATGCGCAAGCCATCGGTCGCTTTACGTTATCTATCGATGAAAACGGTCGGCCAGTTGCCTTTGATGGTCAAAATTACTTGTTGCTCGGGCGCAGTCTCGCGATGGATGCCTCGCGGGAACAGCAATTGACTGAAGGCTCATATCAAGCAGTAAGAAGCTATCTTAACCGACAAGACAATGTACTGATGTTACCCAGTGATCTCGCGTTGAAACAGTATCTACAGCGCACCTACCGTCCCCATGTGGCGCAACTAGAAAGTGACGTTGTCACACATGTGCCGCAACGACTCCGTCATGTGCGTGTGCCTGACAGCGAGGGCGGCAGCGAAGTGGCGCCGCTGGTGACAGAAAGCTTTTTATGGGCGGCTCGTGAGCAAGGTATTGAAGCCGATTTTGCTATTCATAATGCGGGTGGCGTGAGAGTCAGTTTAAACGCCGGGCCGCTCTCGGCCGCTTTAATTGCAGGCGCGTTGTTACCGTTTGCTATCGACGTGATCGCCTACCAGGTAACCGGGGCACAGATCCGTCGTGCGATTGAAGGCGCAATCAACAATGCCACAGACAATGGCATGACGGGCCTCGGGTCAGGCAGTTTTCCGTATTGCGCCGATATACGCTATCGCTACGAAGCGTGGCAGCCGATGGGTGCGCGGGTAACACAACTCGAGATAAAGCGCGGTAATCACTGGATAGCCATAGATAATGAGCGACAATACACAGGTGTGTCGTCATCTTATACCGCCCAAGGAAAAGAAGGATACGATGCGATTCAAACCGGCCACCGTCGCTCGATTGGTTTATCCATGGCGGAGTGCTTTATTGACTATGCGCGTCAGCAGCCAGTGTTAGCGCTACCTACTGAGCCTTTAGTGTGTTACCTCCGAACGTCTAGTGAGAGAAAAACCTGCTGGGGTGAATAACTTGGCCTGCCCCTTGCTTATTGATAGTCAGCTTGGTGTTTACGGCAGACAATTGCCGTTTAAGTTTTTGACAAGATTGTCGATACATAGAGTGAACCTGAATTGATCGACACACTATCGAAAGGTGAGGGGTTATGGAAAAACGTGATTGGTTTGATATCGGCTTGATCAGTTTTTGGTTGGTGGCTTGGGCATCGATTGTCTACTTTGTGCCGGTCATTTAACCCATTTACTGATCCGCGGATTGCGGGGGAACCTGTTTGAGCCGGGTTCCCCAACGCACTAACAATGGTTGTAAATAGATTGGCAGCTGTATCGCGCCGATTAATGGCAGAAATGCTGGCCCGAGCGCGGCACCGGCAACGGTGTACGTTAGCAGTACATTCCGATTGACCGCCGAAACGGCGGCGATCATACTCGCCTCCCGCCCCCGTTTGCGATATAGCCCATACGCAATGATGAAAAAAAGTATGCAAATTGCAACTGAAATGGCTAAAAGTTCTAACGCATACCCAGAGTCGTTTTGCCACATTGCCCCGAATGGCCCTACTAGCCCTAATGGAAAACTGAACACTAGCACAATCGTAAACTGTGCCAGTTTGCTGTGAATGCGTTTGAGCTTTTCTGGTTTGATCAGCGCGTGAAAAAGCGCGGCAAACAGCATGGGTCCAAAAATGAAGATCACCAATCGCACGGCATAGCTTTGCAGGTCCAGTGAAAATGAGTCACCGGATAGCACCGTGAGATTAATAAACAAGACCACGGGCATCAGCAACGTTGAAGCAATGGTATATGCCATGGCGATGAGCGCATCCATCCCCAAAGAACGAATGATGGCTGGTGTTGCAAACAAAGATCCAGTAGCGCAAATACCACTGATGGCAAGTAACAAAGGTGCAGACGCGCCGAGTAGCCACGCGAGAGAACAAGTGAGTATGGTAAGTAGCACTGAGTGAACTAATGCGTACACCCAGACCTGCCACTGAGCTAACGCTTTCACTAATAGGCCTTGATGAATGCCAAGTAGGGTAAACAGCATCAAGGCGAATAGCACATAAGGTAAAAACGGAAATAAGGCTAACGAGACGCTCGGAAAGGCAAAGCCAATCAATGCGGCAATAAAAAGACACAACGCTGAATGTTTGGCGAGAAACGCGAGCATGGTCAACACCTTGGTCACATGTGTAATCACGATGTTATCAGGTTTACACAACTAATCGAGTGAAAAATAGTCTTTTTCAATGATTAATACGCCTTATCGTACAAAAAGTCAGACAGGATAAGGGAGCGAGCAGTGAATTCAAACAGACAAACTGAATTCATTGATGGTTTGTATGTCAGGTAAGTGATTAGCTTATTTTACTGCAACTTAACATAATGAATACGTGCTAACCGGCAAGCACTTTAGATTAGAAAAACTAATCCATTGGTTTAATTTTCATCAGTTTAAATCTCGGGGCAGCACCTTATAATTTGCGGCGAGTGATTAAGACAACAAAGCGAGGATCTTATGACGACTGCAACGGTTAATATGCCCCGTTCTCGTCGATCTTACGCGGTAACAATCAAAGGACTGATCGCTCACGCCATGGATGTGCTGTTCACTAGCAGCACACACGCTCCCGCTTATGATGCCAGTCGCTTACCGGCACATTTGCAGCGTGATATTGGTATAAACCGATAAGACGACTTAAAACGGATAAAACGCGAAACGCCACATCATCGAGATGTGGCGTTTTTTTATGGTTTAATCGTTCTCGAATGTTTACGTAAAATGAGTGGCTTGCTAAGCCGACGAATGCGATCAATTGAGGAGTACAAAAGATGGGATGGTTCTCTGCACTGTTTTCCAAGGGAAGCGACAAACAACCACAGGTGTCAGTCACCCCCACAGAATACCAAGGCTATTTAATATACCCTGAATCGACCGCCGAAAACGGTCAATATCGTGTCAGTGGCCGCATTTGCAAACCGCTTGATGACAAGGTACTTACTCATACGTTTATTCGCTCAGATTTGCTGGGAAGTCAGGAAGATGCCAACAGCTTGATGGTCACAAAAGCAAAAATGATGATTGATCAAAACGGTGATCGGCTATTTGATTGAGGGGCGTCAACGAATCGCGCGATAGCAAAAATAATGCATAAATATGAGCAATTAATTCGGATAAAGTGTAGCCCAGATCACATTTATGCCCCAATGGCGATCCCCGCCCTGTGGTGATTAAGGAATAAACTCGTTAAGTTAACACTGTTGCGTTGCTAAGCACGAAATACTGACAACAGACCGCAACAGCGTGATAAGCGAATAAAACCGCTTGGAATGCTTATTTTTGTCAGTGAACCTATTTCAGGCCGCGTTTTTAGCGCCTGTGATAACCAAAAAAATTTCTTATAAGCCAACATTCAGGGAATAGCTATGCAGATTGGTGTTCCAAAAGAGAGGCTCGTTAATGAAACGAGGGTAGCTGCGACACCTAAGTCGGTTGAGCAGCTTATCAAGCTCGGTTTTGACGTCGTAGTAGAGAAGGGTGCAGGTGAAAAAGCAAGCTTTGAAGACACTGCGTACGAACAAGCTGGGGCGAACATTGTTGATACAGATGCTGCCTGGCAGTCTGACATCATCTTTAAAGTTAATGCACCAGGCGTGATTGAAGAGACAGGCCAAGATGAAGTGGCATTGCTGCAAGCAGGCACCACCTTGGTGAGCTTTATTTGGCCCGCTCAAAACGAAGAATTACTCGAACGTCTGTCAGCGCAGAACGTGAATGTGATGGCCATGGATGCGGTCCCACGTATTTCGCGTGCGCAGTCATTGGATGCGCTAAGTTCGATGGCGAACATCGCCGGTTATCGTGCGGTGGTTGAAGCAGCGCATGAGTTTGGTCGCTTCTTTACCGGACAAATCACGGCGGCGGGTAAAGTACCGCCTGCGAAAGTGTTTGTCGCGGGGGCTGGCGTTGCTGGGCTAGCGGCGATTGGCGCAGCCGGTAGCTTGGGGGCGATTGTCCGTGCTTTTGATGTTCGTCCTGAAGTGAAAGAACAAGTCGAGAGCATGGGCGCGGAGTTTCTAGAAGTCGACTTTAAACAAGACAACTCAGACAGTGGCGATGGTTATGCCAAAGAAATGTCTGACGAGTTTAATCAGGCGGCGGAAAAGCTTTATGCGCAGCAAGCAGAAGATGTCGACATTATCGTCACGACCGCACTGATCCCTGGTAAGCCAGCGCCCACGCTGATCACCAAAGAGATGGTTGACAGCATGAAGCCGGGCAGTGTGATCGTCGATCTCGCCGCAGCCAATGGTGGCAACTGTGAGTACACGGAAAAAGACCAAGTGATCACCACGCCCAATGGTGTAAAAGTGATTGGTTACACCGATATGGTCGGCCGTTTGCCCACCCAATCGTCACAGCTTTATGCGACTAACTTAGTCAACCTCACCAAACTGCTTTGCAAAGAGAAAGACGGCAACATCCAGATTGATTTTGATGATGTGGTCGTGCGCGGGGTTACCGTGATCAAAGAAGGCGAGGTCACCTGGCCTGCGCCACCGATTCAAGTCTCTGCGCAACCCAAAGCAGAGCCTAAAGCAGAACCCGCTCCTAAGCCGGCACCCAAAAAAACCTCTCGTGCGACCAAGTATGGCCTGATGGCCGCTGCCGCAGGGGCGTTCGGGTGGATTGCCAATTATGCCCCCAGTGAATTCCTCTCACACTTTACCGTTTTCGTACTGGCCTGTGTGGTGGGCTACTACGTGGTATGGAATGTTACTCACGCGCTGCATACCCCGCTGATGTCCGTGACCAATGCGATCTCAGGCATCATCATCGTTGGGGCGTTATTGCAGGTAGGACAAGGCATTGGCTTTGTAACCTTCCTTGCTTTCATTGCCGTGTTGATCGCCAGCATCAATATATTTGGCGGCTTTACTGTTACAAAGCGCATGCTTGAAATGTTCCGTAAAGGGTAAGGAGAAAGAATGTCTGAAGGATTGGTACAAGCTGCGTATATTGTCGCTGCGCTTTGTTTTATTCTCAGTTTGGCTGGGCTATCAAAGCAAGAGTCAGCGCGCGCAGGCAACTATTACGGGATTACCGGGATGGCGATCGCTCTGGTTGCCACTATTTGGGGGCCGGAAGTGCAAGGTGTGGGCTGGATTATTCTGGCCATGGTCATTGGTGGCGCGATCGGTATTTATTACGCTAAGCGCGTAGAAATGACAGAAATGCCTGAGCTGGTGGCGATGCTACACAGTTTCGTGGGTTTGGCTGCGGTATTGGTGGGTTTTAATACCTACATCGATCACCCGCCGCTGACGGGCGCGATGCTTAATATCCACTTGGTCGAGATTTTCCTCGGTGTCTTTATCGGTGCGATCACTTTCACCGGCTCGATTGTCGCCTTTGGTAAGCTACGTGGCGTGATTTCTTCCAAGGCGTTGATGTTGCCACATCGCCACAAGCTTAACTTGGCTGCTGTCGTTGTCTCGTTCCTGTTGCTAATCAGCTTTGTTAACGCAGAAGGTTCAACAGCGGCACTGCTGATAGTGACCGTGATTGCGTTAGCGTTTGGTTATCACCTAGTGGCCTCGATCGGTGGTGCAGACATGCCCGTGGTGGTATCGATGCTGAACTCCTATTCAGGTTGGGCCGCCGCTGCAGCTGGCTTTATGTTGGCAAATGATCTCTTGATTGTGACAGGCGCGCTAGTGGGCTCATCGGGGGCGATTCTGTCTTACATCATGTGTAAAGCGATGAACCGCTCTTTCATTAGTGTGATCGCCGGTGGCTTTGGCTCTGATGGCACTGCGTCTTCTGGTGATGACGAAGTCGGTGAGTATCGAGAAAGCACAGCCGAAGAAGTTGCCGAAATGCTGAAAGAGTCTAACAGCGTCGTCATCGCCCCGGGTTATGGCATGGCGGTTGCGCAAGCCCAATACCCTGTTTACGAGGTGACAGAAAAACTCCGGAGTATGGGGATTGAGGTGCGCTTTGCGATTCACCCTGTTGCGGGTCGTTTACCAGGCCACATGAACGTCTTGTTGGCTGAGGCCAAAGTGCCTTATGACATTGTACTGGAGATGGATGAAATCAATGATGACTTCCCTGACACAGATACGGTTTTGGTCATTGGTGCCAACGATACGGTAAACCCTGCGGCGACGGACGATCCATCGAGTCCCATCGCTGGCATGCCGGTCCTTGAGGTTTGGAACGCCAAAAATGTGGTGGTATTTAAGCGCTCAATGAACACAGGTTATGCCGGGGTGCAAAACCCGCTGTTCTTCAAAGACAATAGCAGTATGCTATTTGGGGACGCGAAACAAAGCGTTGAAGCGATCTTTAAAGCATTATAATGACGTCTATTGATTGGTGGCGTTGCCGAAAAGAGCCAGTTTCGACTGGCTCAGATTGCTGACGAACCCCGCCTTTTTAGGCGGGGTTCTTTTTGATAAGCGGCCGTAGGCCGCGATCGCGATATTTTTTGTTAGAGAGTGGTCGCTACCGACCAACGCCCAAATTGGCGGATAGAAGCCAATTTGCCTTATATCCGCCATGTTAAAGCCGCATTTTCTTAGATAGCTCACCACTAACGCTA
>NZ_MUFB01000043.1 GCF_001996005.1 Salinivibrio siamensis
CTGTAGGTGACGACCTGTAGGTGACGACGTTGAAATCGTGGGCATGAAAGACACCGCGAAGACCACGTGTACTGGTGTTGAGATGTTCCGTAAGCTTCTAGACGAAGGCCGTGCGGGTGAGAACGTTGGTGTTCTTCTGCGTGGTACTAAGCGTGACGAAGTAGAGCGTGGTCAAGTACTGGCGAAGCCTGGTTCAATCACTCCGCACACCAAGTTCGAGTCAGAAGTATACGTACTGGGCAAAGACGAAGGTGGCCGTCATACGCCGTTCTTCAAAGGCTATCGTCCACAGTTCTACTTCCGTACAACTGACGTAACCGGTACTATCGAGCTGCCAGAAGGCGTTGAGATGGTAATGCCTGGTGACAACATCAAGATGGTTGTTGAGCTGATTGCACCTATCGCGATGGACGAAGGCCTACGTTTCGCTATCCGTGAAGGTGGCCGTACTGTAGGCGCGGGTGTTGTTGCTAACATCATCGCTTAATTTGATAGACATCTTGTCTTGTCTTATCAATCAAAGGGAGCGCATTTGCGCTCCCTTTTTGTTTGCGCTTTCTTTCGCGACAACTTGATATAAATGAGTTAGTCATCAATAACCAAGCGTTATATAAAAAACCTTTACCTTGAAAGCAATGCGAACTATTCTCGTTATAGTTAATGTTTTGAGATGACAGAGATGTTAGTTTGTATTTGCCACAGCGTGTCGGATAAGACCATTAAGCATTGGGTGCGTCAGCAAGGCGTCACCAGTATCCGTGAGTTACGCCAGCTGAGCCCTCTGGGTTCGCAATGTGGTAAATGTGTCCGTCAAGCCAAAGAGGTAATATATGACGAGAGCCAACTGATCACGCTACAAAAAGCGAGTTAACCTGCAGTCAATATTTGACAGCCTCCTTATGGGTTCTACATTTGTTAAGTAGAACCCATAAGGAGGCTTTTGCCATGAAAGGCGATCCAAAATCGATAGCGTTTCTCAACACGGTACTCGGCAATGAACTGATTGCGATTAATCAGTACTTTTTGCATGCGCGCATGCTTAAAGACTGGGGCTTAAAAGTCATCGCGGACAAAGAATATGAAGAGTCCATTGATGAGATGAAACATGCGGACAAGCTCATTGAGCGTATCTTGTTTTTAGAAGGGACGCCCAATTTGCAAGATTTAGGCAAGTTACGCATTGGTGAAGATACACAAGAAATTTTCGAGTGTGATTTGGCGCTAGAGATGCAAGCGCACGAAGACTTGAAAGAAGCGATTGCCTACACCGAAAGCATCCGTGATTTCGTGTCGCGCGATCTGTTCCAGTATATCCTCGATGATGAAGAAGAGCATATTGATTGGCTCGAAACCCAGTTGGGTCTGATTGATAAAGTGGGTATCGCCAACTACAACCAAGCACAGATAATCGAAGACGCCAGCGATAAAGCTTAAAACGGCGCTCAACGTCTCGAGGTAGATAAACGCACCCAGTCGGGTGCGTTTTTGTTTGGGCTTATTTTTTAACCAAGGCTTGCAAAGCTATCGCGCATCGGTATAATGCCCGGCACTGCTTAAGTCATTGCGACTTCCGACGCAGTTGTGAACCAATGAGCATCGAGGAATGGAACAGTAAACTGTTCGTTTAATGTATACTCCGCTTATGTTCGCAGTCATAGAATAATGGCTGACAATGTGCCTAATTTTGGCACTACGGTTTCACATAAATTAATCGGCATTCCCTCGTCTTAATGAGGTGGAATGGCGATATTGTTTGTGTAAATATTTTAGAATTTGGAGCTCTGTCTCATGCAGAACCAACGTATCCGTATCCGCCTTAAGGCGTTCGATCATCGTTTGATCGATCAGTCTACCGCGGAAATCGTTGAAACCGCTAAGCGCACTGGCGCACAGGTTAAGGGGCCAATCCCTCTACCTACTCGTAAAGAGCGCTTCACCGTTCTTATTTCTCCGCACGTAAACAAAGACGCACGTGACCAGTACGAAATTCGTACTCACAAACGTCTGATCGACATCGTTGAGCCAACAGATAAAACTGTTGACGCTCTGATGCGTCTTGACCTTGCTGCGGGCGTTGATGTTCAAATCAGCCTGGGTTAAGGGGGAGTAGATAATGATTGGTCTAGTCGGTCGTAAAGTCGGTATGACTCGTATCTTCAACGAAGATGGCGTTTCTATCCCGGTAACCGTAGTTGAAGTTGAAGCTAACCGTGTTGCGCAGGTGCGTAAGCCTGACGTTGACGGTTATGCCGCAATTCAAATCACTACAGGCGAGAAGAAAGCAAGCCGTGTTAACAAGGCACAAGCTGGTCACTTTGCGAAAGCAGGTGTTGAAGCAGGCCGCGGTTTGTGGGAATTCCGTCTGGAAAATGGTGAAGAGTTCGAAGTTGGCGCTGAGCTAAACGTCGATCTTTTCTCTGAAATCAAAAAAGTAGACGTTACTGGCACGTCAAAAGGTAAGGGCTTCCAAGGCGGCGTTAAGCGTTGGAACTTCCGTACTCAAGACATGAGCCACGGTAACTCTTTGTCTCACCGTGCACCTGGTTCTATCGGACAATGTCAGAGCCCAGGTCGCGTATTCAAAGGCAAAAAAATGGCAGGTCACATGGGTGCTGAGCGTGTAACGACTCAAAACCTAGAGATCGTACGTGTTGACGCTGAGCGCAATCTGCTTCTTATTAAAGGTGCAGTCCCAGGTGCGACAGGTGGCAACGTGATCGTTAAACCAGCCGTTAAAGCGTAACGTCGAGGAGATAGTAATGGAATTGGTAGTCAAAGGCGCCGACGCGCTAACTGTTTCCGAAACTACCTTCGGGCGTGAATTCAACGAGTCCCTGGTTCACCAGGTAGTCGTTGCATACGCAGCTGGTGCCCGTCAAGGTACTCGCGCTCAGAAAACTCGTTCAGACGTGTCTGGTGGCGGTGCTAAGCCATGGCGTCAGAAGGGTACTGGTCGCGCCCGTGCAGGTACAATCCGCAGCCCAATCTGGCGCAGCGGTGGTGTCACTTTCGCAGCACGTCCTCAGGACCACGCTCAGAAAGTAAACAAAAAGATGTACCGTGGTGCTCTTAAGAGCATCCTGTCAGAGCTGGTTCGTCAAGAGCGTTTGATCGTTGTTGATAACTTCTCTGTTGAAGCACCAAAAACTAAAGAGCTTGTCGCTAAGCTGAAAGAGCTTGAGCTGAACGATGCTCTGATCGTCACTGCCGAAGTTGATGAGAACCTGTTCCTTGCGGCACGTAACCTTTATAAGGTTGACGTACGCGATACAGATACCATCGACCCAGTTAGCTTGATCGCTTTCGACAAAGTCGTGATGACTGCTGATGCAGTTAAACAAGTTGAGGAGATGCTGGCATGATCACTGAAGAGCGTATCCTAAAAGTTCTGCGTGCTCCGCACATCTCTGAAAAAGCGACGATGGCCGCTGAAAACAACAACACCGTTGTATTCAAAGTCGCCAAAGAAGCAACTAAAAAAGAGATCAAAGCGGCAGTTGAAAAACTGTTCGAAGTTGAAGTGAAGTCTGTTCGTACTCTTCTTGTGAAGGGTAAGACCAAACGTCAAGGTATGCGTGAAGGCCGTCGTAGCGACTGGAAAAAAGCGTATGTTGCCTTGAAAGAAGGTCAGGACATCGACTTCGTTGGCGGCGCTGAGTAAGACGGAGGAGTAAAAGCAAATGGCTATTATCAAATGTAAGCCGACTTCACCGGGTCGTCGTCACCTTGTTAAAGTGGTTAACCATGATCTGTACAAAGGTAAACCATATGCACCACTGCTAGAGAAAAACTCTAAGTCTGGTGGTCGCAATAACAACGGTCGAATCACAGTGCGTCACATCGGTGGTGGTCACAAGCATCATTACCGTGTAATTGACTTCAAACGTACTAAAGACGGTATCCCAGCGAAAGTTGAGCGTCTCGAGTACGATCCGAACCGTAGTGCAAACATCGCGCTTGTACTGTATGCGGACGGTGAACGTCGTTACATCATCGCACCAAAAGGCCTAAAAGCCGGTGATCAGATCCAATCTGGTGCAGATTCAGCTATCAAGGTAGGTAACACCCTGCCAATGCGTAACATCCCAGTGGGTTCTACTATCCACAATATCGAGCTTAAGCCTGGTAAAGGTGGTCAGTTAGCTCGTTCTGCGGGTGCATATGCGCAAATCGTAGCTCGTGACGGCGCGTACGTCACACTCCGCCTACGCAGCGGTGAAATGCGTAAGGTTCTTGCTGAAGGTCGTGCGACTCTTGGTGAAGTGGGTAACTCTGAGCACATGCTACGCGAACTGGGTAAAGCCGGTGCCGCGCGCTGGAAAGGCGCACGTCCAAGCGTACGTGGTGTTGCAATGAACCCGATTGACCACCCACACGGTGGTGGTGAAGGCCGTACCTCAGGTGGTCGTCATCCAGTATCACCTTGGGGTATGCCAACTAAAGGCTTCAAGACCCGTAAGAACAAACGTACCGACAAGTACATCGTACGTCGTCGTAACAAGTAATTATTATCAGAGGATAAGCCATGCCACGTTCTCTCAAGAAAGGTCCTTTTATTGACCTGCACTTGCTGAAGAAGGTAGAGAAAGCGGTGGAAAGCGGTGACAAGAAGCCTTTAAAGACTTGGTCCCGTCGTTCAATGATCATCCCACAGATGATCGGATTGACCATCGCTGTCCATAATGGTCGTCAGCACGTACCCGTTTTCGTTTCTGAAGAAATGATCGGTCACAAGCTGGGCGAGTTTGCACCAACACGTACTTATCGCGGCCATGCTGCTGATAAGAAAGCTAAGAAGCGTTAAGGGGTAAGAAATGGAAGCTATTGCTAAACATCGCTTTGCTCGTATCTCGCCTCAAAAAGCACGTTTGGTTGCGGATCAAGTGCGCGGTAAAGACGTAGCACAAGCACTGGAACTACTGACTTTCAGCAACAAAAAAGCTGCTGACCTGGTTAAGAAAGTGTTGGAATCTGCTATTGCAAACGCCGAGCATAACGAAGGTGCGGATATCGACGATCTAAGCGTCGCCAAAGTCTTCGTTGATGAAGGCCCAATCATGAAGCGTATTATGCCTCGTGCAAAAGGCCGTGCCGATCGCATCTTGAAGCGTTCTAGCCACATCACTGTTGTTGTAGCAGACCGCTAAGAGACGAGGAGATAAAGCAATGGGTCAAAAAGTACATCCTAATGGTATTCGTCTTGGCATTGTTAAGCCTTGGAATTCCACTTGGTTTGCTAATAACCAAGATTTCGCTGACAACCTAGACGGCGACTTTAAGGTACGTCAGTTCTTGAACAATGAACTGAAAAAAGCGTCAGTCTCTCGCATCGTTATCGAGCGTCCTGCTAAGAGTGTTCGTGTGACTATTCACACTGCACGTCCTGGTGTGGTTATCGGTAAGAAAGGTGAAGATGTTGAGAAGCTGCGCGCTCACGTTGCAAAACTAGCCGGTGTACCAGCGCAAATCAACATCGCTGAAGTACGTAAGCCTGAGCTAGATGCGCAACTTGTTGGCGACAGCATCGCATCACAGCTAGAGCGCCGTGTTATGTTCCGTCGTGCGATGAAGCGCGCGGTACAAAACGCTATGCGCCTAGGTGCCAAAGGTATCAAAGTAGAAGTAAGCGGCCGTCTTGGCGGCGCTGAAATCGCTCGTACCGAGTGGTACCGTGAAGGCCGTGTGCCACTGCACACCCTTCGTGCTGACATTGATTACGCAACTTCTTCTGCTCACACCCAGTACGGTGTAATCGGCATTAAAACCTGGATCTTCAAAGGTGAGATCCTAGGTGGAATGGCTGAAGTTGAGCAAAAGGCTGACAAGCCGAAGAAGCAGCGTAAAGGCCGTAAGTAAGGAGTCTATCGATGCTTCAACCAAAACGTACTAAGTTCCGCAAGACTTTTAAAGGTCGTAACCGCGGTCTGGCGCACGGTACTGACGTAAGCTTCGGTACCTATGGCCTGAAAGCTGTTGGTCGCGGTCGTATCACTGCGCGTCAAATTGAGGCGGCTCGTCGTGCGATGACTCGTCACATTAAACGTCAAGGCCAAATCTGGATTCGTGTCTTCCCTGACAAACCAATTACTGGTAAGCCGTTGGAAGTTCGTATGGGTAAGGGTAAAGGTTCAGTAGATTACTGGGTTGCCCAAATCCAACCAGGCAAGGTCCTGTACGAAATGGATGGTGTTCCTGAATCACTGGCTCGCGAAGCGTTTGAATTAGCTTCACGTAAGCTACCGATCAAAACCACTTTCGTAACTAAGGCGGTGATGTGATGAAAGCACAAGAACTACGTGAAAAGACTGCTGAGCAGCTGAACGAAGAGCTAATGGGTCTGCTACGTGAGCAGTTTAATCTGCGCATGCAAGCGGCTACTGGCCAACTTCAGCAAACTCACACTCTTAAAGCTGTTCGTCGCGATATCGCACGTGTAAAAACCGTACTGACTGAGAAGGCTAACGCATAATGAGCGAGAACATCCGCACTCAGCAAGGTCGCGTTATCAGCGACAAAGGCGATAAAACTATCGTCGTTGCTATCGAGCGTTTTGTGAAACACCCAATCTACGGTAAGTACATTAAGCGCACGAGTAAGCTACATGTACACGATGAATCAAACCAGTGTAACCAAGGTGACACTGTCGAGGTTCGTGAGTGTCGTCCAATCTCTAAGCAAAAGTCTTGGACATTGGTTCGCGTTGTTGAAAAATCACGCATCTAAGCGATTTTTCATACAATAATAAGTCAAACGGCTCTCATTTGGGGGGCCGTTTATTTTTTATCTACCCATCTGGTCAAAATAGTGTTATTATTCGCCGCCCTTGTAAAAAGGCAGCCCGACCCGAGATGGGTCTAGATGTAATAACAGCGGAGCACTAACAATGATCCAAATGCAAAGTATGCTGGACGCAGCCGACAACTCCGGCGCTCGCAGTGTAATGTGTATTAAGGTTCTGGGTGGCTCTCACCGTCGTTACGCCCACGTTGGCGACATCATCAAAGTTACCGTTAAGGATTCAATCCCACGCGGTAAAGTGAAAAAAGGTGATGTGCTTAAGGCGGTGGTAGTTCGCACCCGTAAAGGCGTACGTCGTCCAGACGGCTCTGTCATTCGCTTCGACCGCAATGCTTGCGTGTTGTTGAACAACACGAACGAGCAACTAGTCGGCACACGTATCTTTGGCCCTGTGACACGCGAACTTCGTACTGAGAAGTTCATGAAAATTGTGTCTCTGGCGCCTGAAGTTCTGTAAGGAGCGATCTCATGGCAGCTAAAATCCGTCGTAACGACGAAGTTATCGTTCTTGCCGGTAAAGACAAAGGCAAGAAAGGTAAAGTATCTAAGGTTCTACCGACCGGTAAAGTTATCGTTGAAGGTATTAACCTCGTGAAGAAACACCAGAAGCCGGTTCCGGCTCTGGGCACTCAAGGTGGCATCGTTGAACAAGAAGCCGCTATTGACGTTTCAAACGTGGCTATCTTTAACGCAGCTGCTGGTAAAGGTGACCGTGTAGGCTTCCGATTTGAAGACGGCAAAAAAGTGCGTTTCTTCAAGTCGAATGGCGAAACTATTAAGTAATTCTGGAGTAGTACAATGGCGAAACTGCATGATTACTACAAAGAGACAGTTGTAGCTGAGCTATCTAAGCAATTTGGTTACAAAAGCATCATGCAAGTCCCAGGGATCGAAAAGATCACCCTAAACATGGGTGTGGGCGAAGCTCTGAACGACAAAAAACTGCTTGAAAACGCAGCTGCTGATATGACCGCAATTTCTGGTCAAAAGCCGCTGATCACTAAAGCACGTAAATCAGTCGCAGGCTTCAAGATCCGTGAGGGCTACCCAATTGGTTGTAAAGTAACCCTACGTGGCGAGCGTATGTGGGACTTCTTTGAGCGTTTGATCGCTATCGCAGTTCCTCGTATCCGTGACTTCCGTGGTCTGAACCCGAAAGCGTTCGACGGTCGCGGTAACTACAGCATGGGCGTTCGCGAGCAAATCATCTTCCCTGAGATTGACTACGACAAAGTCGATCGTATCCGTGGTCTTGATATTACTATCACTACCACCGCAGGTACAGATGAGGAAGGTCGAGCTCTGCTGGCTGCCTTTAACTTCCCATTCCGTAAGTAAGGTGAAGGGTTACTGTTATGGCTAAAAAATCGATGAAAGCACGTGACGTAAAACGTGCGAAGCTCGCAGCCCGTTATGCTGAAAAGCGTGACAACCTGCGTGCGACCATTAAGAATGTCAACACGTCAGACGAAGAGCGTTGGGACGCAGTCCTGAAGCTTCAGTCGCTACCACGTGATTCTGCGAAGTCTCGTCAGCGTAACCGCTGTAACCAGACTGGTCGTCCACATGGCTACCTACGCAAATTCGGYCTAAGCCGAATCAAGGTTCGTGAAGCTTGCATGAAAGGCGAGATTCCGGGTCTGCGTAAGGCAAGCTGGTAATTGAATCACGGGAGTAAAGACTTATGAGCATGCAAGATCCGATCTCGGATATGCTGACCCGCCTACGCAACGGTCAGGCAGCAAAGAAAGTTGCTGTTAAAATGCCTTCGTCAAAGCTAAAAGTGGCAATTGCTGAGCTACTAAAAGCAGAAGGTTACGTGGCTGACGTCGCAGTAAATAGCGACGCGAAGCCTGAACTGGAAGTGACGTTGAAATACTTCGAATCTAAACCAGTTATCGAGCAAATCCAACGTGTTAGCCGTCCAGGCCTGCGCATCTACAAAAAGAAAGATGAGTTGCCTTCAGTGATGGGTGGCCTTGGTATTGCTGTTGTATCAACTTCGAAAGGTTTGATGACCGATCGCGCAGCTCGCAAAGCGGGTCTGGGCGGTGAAATCATCTGCTACGTAGCTTAATAAGGAGTAGGAAATGTCTCGTGTTGCAAAAGCACCTGTCGTAGTTCCTGCCGGCGTAGAGGTGAAACTTAACGGTCAGGAAATCACTGTAAAAGGAAGCAAAGGCGAACTAAGCCGCACGCTTCACGATATGGTGGCAGTAAACCAAGAAAAGAACACCATTACCTTCGCACCAAGTGTGGAACACGCTAAAGCATGGGCTCATGCTGGTACAGCGCGTGCACTGGTCAACAGCATGGTTGTTGGTGTTACAGAAGGCTTTACCAAGAAACTGGTCCTGAAAGGTGTTGGTTACCGTGCAAACGTTGCAGGTAATAAACTTAACCTGACACTTGGTTTCTCTCACCCGGTTGAGCACGCTCTGCCAGAGGGTGTTAAGGCAGAATGTCCAAGCCAAACTGAAATTGTTATCAGCGGTGCTGATAAACAAGCAGTTGGCCAGGTGGCTGCCGATATCCGCGCATACCGCAAGCCAGAGCCTTACAAAGGCAAAGGCGTTCGTTACTCTGACGAAGCTGTGCGTACCAAAGAAGCTAAGAAGAAGTAAGGTAACACTATGGATAAGAAAGCATCTCGTATCCGTCGTGCGACCAAAGCACGACGCAAGATCGCGGAAATGGGTGCGACTCGCCTGGTGGTACACCGTACTCCACGTCATGTGTACGCACAGGTTATCGCTGGTAACGGCGCGGAAGTTATCGCCGCCGCTTCTACCGTAGAAAAAGCGATCCGTGAGCAAGTGAAGAGCACCGGTAACAAAGACGCCGCTGCAGCCGTGGGTAAGATCATTGCTGAGCGAGCGAAGGAAAAAGGCATCGAAGCCGTTGCTTTTGACCGTTCCGGTTTCCAATACCACGGCCGTGTGGCTGCACTGGCAGATGCTGCCCGTGAAGCTGGTCTGAAATTCTAAGGTAGGTGGAAGATGGCTAACGATAAACAACAAAGTGATTTGCATGAGAAGCTGATCGCTGTAAACCGTGTATCTAAAACGGTTAAAGGTGGTCGCATCTTTACCTTCACTGCCCTGACTGTGGTAGGTGATGGTAACGGTCGCGTAGGTTTCGGTTACGGTAAAGCCCGTGAAGTACCTGCTGCGATCCAAAAATCAATGGAAAAGGCGCGTCGTAACATGATTACTATCGCGCTGAAAGACGGTACTCTGCACCACGCTGTTAAAGGCCGCCACACTGGTTCAAAAGTGTACATGCAGCCAGCATCAGAAGGTACAGGTATCATCGCCGGTGGTGCGATGCGTGCCGTGCTTGAAGTAGCAGGCGTTCAAGACGTTCTGGCGAAAGCATACGGTTCGACCAACCCAATCAACATCGTTCGTGCAACGATTGATGGTCTGGGTGGTACGAAGTCTCCAGAGATGGTAGCTGCGAAACGTGGCATGCCTGTCAACGAAATTCTGGGGTAATACGACATGGCTAAGACAATTAAAGTAACTCAGACTCGTAGCGCTATCGGCCGCTTGCCGAAGCACAAAGCGACCCTGCGTGGCTTGGGCCTACGTCGCATCAACCACACTGTTGAACTTGAAGACACACCGTGCGTGCGCGGTATGATCAACAAAGTCAACTACATGGTTAAAGTGGAGGAGTAATCACATGCGTTTGAATACTCTATCTCCGGCTGCAGGCTCAAAGCCTTCTGCGAAGCGTGTAGGCCGTGGTATTGGTTCAGGCCTGGGTAAAACCGGTGGCCGTGGTCACAAAGGTCAGAAATCACGTTCAGGTGGTTCAGTACGCCCAGGTTTCGAAGGCGGTCAAATGCCTTTGAAACAGCGTCTGCCAAAATTCGGTTTTACTTCGCGTAAAGGCCTCACTTCTGCTGAAGTTCGTCTCGGCGAGCTGGCAAAAGTTGAAGGTGACGTGGTAAGCCTTGAAACACTGAAAGCAGCGAATGTTATCGCACAAGACACTCGTACAGCGAAAATCGTACTGTCTGGCGAAATCGCTCGCTCAGTGACCGTGAAAGGTGTTCGTGTCACTAAAGGCGCTAAAGCGGCAATCGAAGCTGCAGGCGGTAAAATCGAGGAATAATTTAGCTCGAGGACGAGGTACAGATGGCAAAACAACCAGGACAAAACTTCAGTAGTGCAAAAGGCGGAGTCGCGGAGCTAAAAAGCCGCCTACTTTTTGTAGCAATGGCATTATTGGTATTCCGTGCCGGCTCTTTTGTGCCAATTCCTGGTATTGACGCTGCTGTACTTGCCGATCTGTTCGAACAGCAACAAGGGACCATCATTGACTTGGTTAACATGTTCTCTGGTGGTGCCCTTGAGCGTGCTTCGATACTGGCACTGGGCATTATGCCGTATATTTCGGCGTCGATTATTGTTCAGTTATTGTCAGTGGTTCACCCCGCATTAGCGGAGTTGAAAAAAGAGGGCGAATCTGGCCGTCGTAAGATCAGTCAGTATACCCGCTACGGCACGCTGGTGTTGGCAACTTTCCAAGCAATTGGAATCGCGACTGGGTTACCGAGTATGATGCCAGGTCTGGTGATTAATCCAGGTCCTGCGTTTTACTTTACTGCGGTTGTCAGTTTGGTCACAGGTACCATGTTCTTAATGTGGTTAGGTGAGCAAATTACGGAACGTGGTATAGGTAACGGTATCTCGCTGATCATTTTCACCGGGATTGTCGCGGGTCTGCCACCCGCAATTGGACAGACAATAGAGCAAGCGCGTCAAGGCGACATGTCTCCGCTTCTCTTGCTAGGTATCGCAGTGATCGTATTGGCGGTCGTCTACTTTGTGGTCTTTATGGAACGTGGTCAACGTCGTATCGTCGTTAACTACGCCAAGCGGCAACAAGGTCGCCGTGTCTTTGCAGCGCAAAGCACGCACCTGCCACTTAAGATCAACATGGCAGGCGTTATTCCTGCGATTTTTGCATCAAGTATTATTTTGTTCCCTGGCACGCTTGCTAACTGGTTTGGTAAGGGTGATCAAACAAGCTGGCTAACCGATGTGTCATTGGCACTGAGTCCGGGGCAACCAGCGTACGTAATACTTTATGCGGCAGCGATTATCTTCTTCTGCTTTTTCTATACAGCGTTGGTGTTTAACCCGCGAGAAACAGCAGATAATTTGAAGAAGTCAGGAGCGTTCGTACCTGGTATTCGCCCGGGTGAGCAGACTGCTAAATACATTGATAAAGTAATGACACGGTTAACCCTCGCAGGTGCCATGTATATTACCTTTATCTGTCTGATCCCCGAGTTCATGATGATTGCGTGGGATGTCCACTTCTACTTTGGTGGTACATCACTACTCATCGTAGTAGTCGTAATCATGGACTTTATGGCTCAAGTTCAGACTCATTTGATGTCTCAACAATATGAGTCCGTGTTGAAAAAAGCCAACCTCAAAGGCTACGGCCGCTAATAGGTTGTCTATTTACGGAGTTTAGCAATGAAAGTTCGTGCTTCCGTTAAGAAAATCTGCCGTAACTGTAAAGTGATCAAGCGTAACGGTACCGTTCGTGTGATCTGCAGTGAGCCAAAGCACAAGCAGCGCCAAGGCTAATAGCAGAATATTTTTCTTGCAAAATGAGGTCAGGCTGGCTACATTAGCCAGCCCACCTTTTGTATGTGCAAAAGAAGTGGTTATGCCGCTGCGTATCCTCGACGGGCTCTGCAGCGGTTCTACTTGAAAAGTACTAGGAGTGAATAGTGGCCCGTATAGCAGGCATTAACATTCCTGATCAAAAGCATGCTGTTATCGCATTGACTGCGATTTACGGCGTCGGCAAAACCACCTCTCAAGCTATTTTAGCTGATGCAGGTATTGCTGAAAGCACTAAGATCAGTGAACTATCAGAAGAACAGATCGACCAATTGCGTGACGGTGTCGCTAAGTACACCGTAGAAGGCGATCTACGTCGTGAAATTTCCATGAACATCAAGCGTCTTATGGACCTTGGTTGTAACCGCGGTATTCGTCATCGTCGCAGCTTGCCACTACGTGGTCAGCGTACGAAGACCAATGCTCGTACCCGTAAGGGTCCGCGCAAGCCGATCAAGAAATAATCGGGGTAGATAAGTACTATGGCTAAACAAGCAACTCGTGCACGCAAACGCGTACGCAAGCAAGTCGCTGATGGCGTCGCGCACATTCATGCGTCTTTCAATAACACAATCGTGACGATTTCTGACCGTCAAGGCAACGCTCTGGCATGGGCGACCGCCGGTGGTTCAGGTTTCCGTGGCTCTCGTAAGTCAACTCCATACGCTGCGCAGGTTGCTGCAGAGCGTTGTGGTGAAATGGCAAAAGAGTACGGCCTGAAAAACCTCGAAGTGATGGTTAAAGGTCCAGGTCCAGGTCGCGAGTCTACTATTCGTGCCTTGAACGCAGCGGGCTTCCGCATCACTAACATTGTTGATGCGACGCCAATCCCGCATAACGGTTGTCGTCCACCTAAGAAACGCCGCGTTTAATACGCACTAGCGCTGTTTCTTAGAATATTGGAGAAAGATCATGGCAAGATATTTGGGTCCTAAGCTGAAGCTTAGCCGTCGCGAAGGCACTGACTTATTCCTTAAGTCAGGCGTACGCGCGATTGATACCAAGTGTAAAATCGATAACGTCCCAGGCGTTCACGGTCAGCGTCGCGGCCGTCTGTCTGACTATGGCGTTCAGCTTCGCGAGAAGCAAAAAGTACGTCGTATGTACGGCGTAATGGAAAAGCAGTTCCGTAACTACTACAAAGACGCTGCCCGCATCAAGGGTAATACAGGTGAGAACCTGCTTCAGCTTCTTGAAGGTCGCCTAGACAACGTAGTTTACCGCATGGGCTTTGGCGCAACTCGCGCTGAATCACGTCAGCTGGTAAGCCACAAAGCGATCCTAGTTAACGGCAAAGTAGTTAACGTACCTTCTTTCAAGGTTTCGGCAAACGACGTGATTAGCATTCGCGAGAAAGCTAAGAACCAGGCGCGTATCAAAGCAGCTCTAGAAGTTGCCGCTCAACGCGAACTGCCAACTTGGATCGAAGTAGACAGCAAGAAGATGGAAGGCACATTCAAGCGCCTACCAGAGCGTTCTGATTTGTCTGCTGACATCAACGAACACCTGATCGTCGAGCTTTACTCTAAGTAAAGCTGAACTAAAGAGAGGACATAATGCAGGGTTCTGTAACAGAATTTCTTAAGCCGCGTCTAGTTGATATTGAACAAGTTAGCTCGACGCACGCAAAAGTAACTCTTGAACCCCTAGAGCGTGGTTTTGGCCATACTCTGGGGAATGCGCTACGTCGTATCCTACTTTCATCTATGCCAGGCTGTGCGGTGACGGAAGTTGAAATTGACGGCGTATTGCACGAGTACAGCACCAAAGAAGGGGTTCAGGAAGATATCCTGGAAATCCTACTTAACCTTAAAGGCCTAGCCGTTAAGGTTGAGGGTAAAGATGAAGTTATCCTTACTCTGACCAAGTCTGGTGCAGGCCCTGTTGTTGCAGGCGACATCACCCATGATGGTGGTGTTGAGATTGCGAACCCAGAACACGTTATCTGCCACCTGACTGATGCAAGCGCTGAAATTAGCATGCGTATCAAGGTAGAGCGTGGTCGTGGCTATGTACCAGCGTCTGCGCGTATCGATAGCGAAGACGACGAGCGTCCAATCGGTCGCCTACTTGTTGACGCAACGTTCAGCCCAGTAGATCGCATTGCTTACAAAGTGGAAGCAGCGCGTGTCGAACAGCGTACTGACCTCGACAAGCTGGTCATCGATATGGAAACTAACGGTACACTGGATCCTGAGGAAGCGATTCGCCGTGCGGCAACCATCCTAGCAGAACAGCTAGATGCGTTTGTTGACCTGCGCGATGTACGTGTCCCTGAGGAGAAAGAAGAGAAGCCAGAGTTCGATCCGATCCTACTGCGTCCTGTAGACGATCTTGAACTAACTGTTCGCTCTGCTAACTGTTTGAAAGCAGAAGCGATTCACTATATCGGTGATCTGGTACAGCGTACCGAGGTTGAGCTTCTGAAAACGCCAAACCTTGGTAAGAAGTCTTTGACTGAAATTAAAGACGTGCTGGCATCACGTGGTCTGTCTCTAGGTATGCGCCTAGAAAACTGGCCGCCAGCATCCATTGCTGAAGATTAATCAGAGACTGATTATTTAGTTAGAAGGATTAGGTCATGCGCCATCGTAAGAGTGGTCGTCAACTCAATCGCAACAGCAGCCATCGTAAAGCGATGTTCAGCAACATGGCTAGCTCGCTGGTAACTCACGAAGTTATCAAAACAACTTTGCCGAAGGCAAAAGAGCTGCGTCGCGTCATTGAACCGTTGATTACCTTAGCTAAAAACGACAGTGTTGCTAACCGTCGTGTAGCATTCGCTCGTACTCGTAACGACGAAGTCGTAGCGAAACTGTTTAATGAACTCGGCCCACGTTTTGCTTCACGTGCTGGCGGTTACACTCGCATTCTGAAATGCGGTGTTCGCTCTGGTGATAAAGCCCCAATGGCTTACATCGAGCTTGTTGATCGCCCAGAGCAAGACGCTGAGCAAGCTGCAGAATAAGTTTTATTACTTATAAGCAGCACCCAGAAAAGCCAGGCAACTCGCCTGGCTTTTTCTTTATCTAGCCTAGGCTTGTATAGAGCAAAATCCCTGATAGGTTTTCAATGTTTGTCTCCTTTCATACAAGAGGTCGGGGTACAGAGAATAAAATTTGCAGCATAAATGACAATTTTTAATGCTTAGGAAGCAAAACGAGGTTTAGTTGACCAAAAAAGGCGATATCGGACAAAAATAGACCGCTTAGTAAAAAACAAACAATTAATGATTGACGGATGTCACAAACGCTTTAGAATGCCGCCCTACTTAACGCAGATAGCGCGTTAGGGGAGTCAAAAAGAGGTTTTATTTCACCCGGCGGGTTGAAAATAAAAGATAAAATTTCTTCTTGACTTTAACGGAAAGGCGCGTAAGATACGCAGCCCTGACCAAGCGAAGCGCAGCTTCGCATCGTCAACGCTCTTTAACAATTTGACCTATGCAATCTGTGTGGGCACTCGTTGAGAATAGACAAAAAGATTTATTCGATGAACTGAGTGACCAAACGACAACTTTTACAGTTGTTCGGCACAGTCAATTCGTTTGTCTCGTAAGAGACGAACAAAACAGTATTTATCGAGCCGTTTGTCTTTCCTTTTGGG
>NZ_MUFB01000044.1 GCF_001996005.1 Salinivibrio siamensis
CATTAATGTTTACTATCTGTTTGTTTTTAAGTGTTTTTTGTCTATTTTGTAATGCGCTTCCAGCCAGTTGACAGAACTACAAATGTTCTGCACGATTAGCCACGAAGTTTCAGTGAACTGGCATTTTGTTCTTCGCAGCGTTTTTGCTGCTGGTAATAGAGTGACAGTCACCATAAAACAGAGTTCCAAGAAGGAACTCATAATGACTAAATAGAAAAGGCAGTGGATTAACCATGAAAAAGACTATTCTAGCAATGGCAGTACCAGCTCTGCTGGCTGCTGGCTCAGCATCAGCAAGCATCAACCTGTATGACGCAGAAGGCGTTAAAGTAGACGCGTCTGGTGCCGCTGAAGTTCAGTACATCCAAGACATCGGTAACAACCAAGACGGCAAATGGCGTCTTGACGATGGTGATTTTGCTATCAATACCGAAGTTGCTGTTTCAGACAAACTGACAGCAATTGCTGCGATGGCATTTGAGTTTGAAATGGCTGGTGGCGCTGACGGTGCTGATACTGGCGAATATCGTTCAAACGTAGAAAACGATGAGCTATATGTTGGCTTTAAAGGTGACTGGGGTCAGTTTACTGCCGGTCGTCAATATTTGCTGATGGATGATTCTGGTATCACTAAAGATTACGAGCTATCAGTAAACAGCTTCGGTGTTGATATCGAACAAGCTACTCAAGTTGGTAAGTATGTTTACGATAATGGTACTGTTTACGGTGCTGCAACCTACACTGACTTCAGCGACGGTTTTGACGACGATTCTGCAGAGGCAGTTGCAGATGGTTACGGTGCTGGCGATGATCTACGTATCTATGAAGCACGTTTGGGTTATCGTTTCGCGGACGTTGACGCACGTGTTTACTATCAGCGTGTAGATAACATTGGTCGTAACACTGACACTGCCGGTAACATCATCAGCGATGAGCTTAACCAAGATGCTTACAACTTCGAAATCGAATATGCGGGCATCGAAAACGTAGGAATCGCTGCATCAATTGGTCGTACGTCTGTCGACGGGCTAAACAAGGCTAATAAGGTAGTAGATACTGAAACCGACTACATGTCTATCGCTGCTGACTACACCATGGGCAAAACGACCTTTGCTGTTGGTTACGACAACAAAGATATTGACGGTGAGAGCTCAGATCTTAACGGTTACTACGCTAACGTGACTTATGCACTGCACAGCAACGCGCACGTGTACGCAGAAGTTGGCGACAGTGACGGTGATGACCAAGACTTTGGTTACGTAGCAGGTATGGAAGTTAAGTTCTAATTGAACTTACACCATTCTTGCTAAATGTAGCATTGGTTACAAAAGCCGCCTTAGGGCGGCTTTTTTATTATCACGGTTTGGAGTAGAGATGAAAAAAGTAGTAGGTATGGGCTTGGTGCTCAGCACTCTCATGGCATCGAGTGTGGTTAATGCGGCAGAAATTACTTCAGCACGTAATATTGAGTTTGCGGTGGTTGATGGCAAGGAAATTAGTTTTGAAAACTGGGCGCCGCAGCAGACGATTGAGCTAGATAACGGTACCCATCAATTAGTGATGCGCTTTGACGGCGAAGTAAAGCGGGGCAGTAAAGAGGTGATCTTTACCTCCCGCCCGTATCTGTTTGAGCTTGAGGTCGATGACCGCAATGCCACCATCAATATTGACTCGAAATTGCGGGTAAAAAGCCAAGCGACCAGCTACTTTGACGGCAACCCGCAATGGCAAGCCGAGTTCGATAACGGTGATGTGATGCCTTTAGATGCCGTCGAGTTAAAAGGGGATGGCTTTGCCGCCTATGCCGACATGGAAGCGCTGGTGGCGGAGTATAACCGTGAGAATGGTATCATTATCGACCAAGGTGAAAGCAAAAACCTCAACGATGTATTGGTCGAGGTGGACGATCAAGGTAAAGCCTCTATTAAAGGTGATGCCTTGTCGCAGTTAAAGCTTTGGTATACCAAAGCCAGTGACCAAGAGCGTAAGTCGTTCCGTCGTTGGATTATTGACCAAGATTAAGCGCCTCAGGATGATGTGTGATCGTTGGTCTTTAAATAGTCAATAAAAAACGCGCCCAGCTGATGCTGGGCGCGTTCCGTTTAAGCCACGATGAGACAAGCGAAAGTCAACCTCGCGATCACACGGTTTTACGTGCTCCTGCTGTGGCTCGGCGAGTGGCTGGATCGTGATGATAATAATTTGACGCACGGCACTGTGGGCAGCGCTGCTCGGCGGCGTCTTTAATTAAATCATCCAGTGGGATTTCACTTTCACAATCGGCACACAAGCCATAAATCTCCAAATCCATGGCACATAAAGCCGCATCGACTTTTTCTAAACGCTCACCGAGGCATCGGATGGCGCCAGGTACGCCTTGGCTTTCTTTAATCAGATCCGAAATGGTGAGGTTCTCGCAATGCTTGTCCCAGTCTTCACGCAATCGCGTGGTTAATGTTGCTACTAGCTCAGTGCGTTCGCGGTTAAGTTCACGCCCCAGCTGAGCAAGGGTTGTTTTATCCATGGTCAGTTCGCTTGATTGGCTAAAATGACTTTTATCATGACGCAGTCACACAAGTTGTTACCCTGATGTAAATCAATGAACCGGCTAAAACCTTACAAAGAGTCCGTTTTTAGCGGTGTTGACCTGAGCTATAGTAGCCGCTCACTGTTGTTATGCTGTTGTGAGTGAAGTAACAAAATGGAACATGATTTTAAAGAGCCTTATAACGTCAAGTACTTCATCGGCTTCCTGCTGGTATTACTGATCCCAACCTTACCTGCTAGTCTCACTTGGCTTGGCATTATTTTTGGCGGCTAATCACCGCCTTATTCACTCGCCGTGCGGCATTCCTTATTCGCCACCCTGTACCTCCATCGTCTCTGCCACTACACTTAGCGTGAGTGAACAAGCGCGACCATCTCGAATCGAAGGGTAATAGAGACTATGCAACAAGCACCGACAGCCGCATGGCGTTGGTTATGGAACGGGTTAGGTTGGTTATGGGTCGCGCTGGGTGCGGCAGGCGCCTTTTTGCCGGTACTCCCGACCACGCCGTTTTTGCTGCTCGCCAGTGGTTGCTTTATGCGAGGCTCTCCTCGTATCGCTAACTGGCTCCACGCTCATCCTACGTTCGGGCCGATATTGACGGACTGGTACCAAAAGCGCGCGATTAGTCGCAAAGTAAAACGACGCGCGACCGTCATGATAGTGGCAAGTTTTAGCTTCTCCATTTATATCGTCGGGGCGATGTGGCTGAAAGCGTTACTGGTTACCTGCCTAATTGTGCTCTTATGCTGGTTTCTCCGCCTACCTGAAACGGAATCTGTTGCTGGTTCGGCCGAAAATTCATAACATGACGGTTTGCGTTTTTTACCGGCGAGAATTGGCCATGAGCACCGACAGCTTGAATGTCATCAAACAAAGTATTCAAACCATCCCAGATTACCCCAAACCTGGCATCTTATTTCGCGATGTCACCAGCTTGATGGAAGACCCTGTTGCCTACCAAGCGACGATTGACGCCTTGGTCGCACAATACCGTGATCATGGGTTTACCAAGGTGATTGGTACCGAGTCACGTGGGTTTTTATTCGGTGCGCCTCTGGCGCTTGCGCTAGGGCTCCCGTTTGTGCCGGTTCGTAAACCTGGCAAATTGCCACGCGCGGTGATCAGCGAGAACTATCAGCTGGAATACGGTGAAGATACCCTGGAAATCCATCGTGATGCGATTGATGAGGGGGATAAAGTACTGGTGATTGATGATCTACTGGCGACAGGCGGCACTATAGAAGCCACCGTGAAGTTGGTGCGCCGTTTAGGTGGTACCGTAGAACACGCCGGCTTTGTGATAAGCTTGCCGGATATCGGCGGGGAAGAAAAACTGGCCGCGCTTGGGATCAACGTTTATAGCTTGTGCGAATTTGCCGGTCATTAATGACAGGCTATGTGCAGGGTATCGCGTTAGCCATAAGCATACAGGAAGCGAATTGACATGAGCTACCAAGTTCTCGCACGTAAGTGGCGACCCCATAATTTTGAGTCTGTGGCTGGTCAAAGTCATGTGCTCACGGCCTTGGCCAATGCGTTGGATCATGACCGCTTGCATCACGCATACTTGTTTAGTGGTACTCGCGGTGTGGGTAAAACCACTATTGCGCGTATTTTTGCCAAAGGGCTTAATTGTGAGCAGGGCGTGTCGTCATCGCCATGTGGACAGTGCGCAACCTGCCGTGAGATCGACGAGGGCCGGTACGTTGACTTGCTGGAGATTGATGCCGCTTCTCGTACCAAGGTAGAAGACACGCGAGAGCTGCTCGATAACGTCCAGTACAAGCCTGCACGTGGCCGTTATAAGGTGTACCTGATTGATGAGGTACACATGCTGTCGCGCCACAGCTTTAATGCCTTGTTAAAAACGTTAGAAGAGCCGCCCGAATACGTGAAGTTTTTGCTGGCGACCACGGATCCACAAAAGCTGCCGGTCACCATTTTATCGCGTTGCTTGCAATTTCACCTAAAACACTTTGATGCGAGCCAGATTCAGACGCAGCTAGAGCATATCCTTGGTCAAGAAGGTGTCGAGGCAGAGTCACGTGCCTTGATGCTGCTGTCGCGTGCAGCAGAAGGCAGTATGCGTGATGCCTTGAGCTTAACCGACCAGGCCATCGCGCTCGGAAATGGCCACATCAGCACCCAAGCTGTCGCTGACATGCTGGGGACCTTGAGTACCGATAACGCACTCTTGCTCCTTGAAGCCTTGGCGAATCATGATGCGGTTGAATTGATGAACATGCTGGCGCAGATTGCGCACGTCGGGGTGGAGTGGGATGGTTTACTCAAAGAGTTAGCTAGCCAGCTTCACCATGTAGCGCTTGCCCAAGCACTGCCTCAGACCCATGATGATGACAGCGGGGAGCAAGCACGGATTCACGCCTTGGCCTCGCGGCTTGCGCCACAAGATGTGCAGTTGTGTTACCAAATGGCACTGCAAGGACGGCAAGACCTGCCTTATGCCCCTGATGGGCGGGCCGGTCTAGAAATGGTCTTGCTGCGTATGTTGGCGTTTCAGCCGGTCAAAACCGTGCCGTATGAACCGGCTACTATATCAGTGCCGGCAAGCGATCCCGCTTCTGAGTCAAAGCAGCCGGTAAAAAAAGATCCCTCGCAAGCACTGAACGCGTTGAAAGCGCAGGTCTCATCGGCCAGTGTGGCGTCGCCAAGCCAGTTGCCACCAAGCCATGCGCATGAAGCACAACAGAACCGGCCCATGGGCGATACCCCGGAGAGCAATGACCGAGACACGCCGGAAAGTCCCCAAGATATCAATGACACACGCGCGCCAGCGCCTCAGCAGGCGATGGCAAAGACTAGCGCGGAGGTGCCTAGCGCAGGTGCATCTGGCAGAGGGGCACATGAAGCGAGTGTTTCTGAGCTGAACCAACCAGCAGTCGATGACTCGGCGCCAGATGCCGCGTCATCACTTGCGAATCAGCCGTCTGCCTCTTCGCCTGCCTCTAGCCTTATTCAGGCTCGTAATCAGTTGCGTAGTCGTATGAAACGTCAATCTGAACAATCGGGGAGTGGGGCAAAAAAGACGGAACGGACACCGGCCAAGACTGATGCGTTATCTGTGCTCGATCGCGTAGCGACAGCGGCAGAGAGTGCATCGCCTGTGTCCGCGCCTGAACAAAAGACACCGAGTGTGTCGTTGTCACCCGTGGCTGAACCTGCTAACGGATCGTCAGAGCCTTACCAGTGGCGCTCTACGCAACCTGTGTCACCGGAGCCCGAGACGGTGCCTTCACTGACACCTAAGTCGTTAAAACAGGCGTTAGAACATGAAAAAACGCCCGCCATGCGCGACAAACTGGTACAGGAAACCAACGCACAAGATCCTTGGTGTGCCTTGGCAGACAGTTTAGAGGTAGAGCGCCTGGTTAAACAAATGGCACTGAATGCGGCGATGTCCCAGCAAGGCGAGCGCGTACAGCTCACATTGCGCCCGGATCAATCGCACCTTAATACCGAAAAAGCCCAGCAGCAATTGACTCAGGCCTTGACGACAGCGCTAGGCGCCCCCATAACCTTGGAGGTGCAGCTCGGGGAAGCGGGAATCACACCTTTAGAGCGGCGCGAGCAGCTCTATCAACAAAAATTAGCGCAGGCGACACACAGCCTGCATAATGATCCGAATGTGACTTTTATTCTTCAACGCTTTGCGGCGGAGTTAGAAGAAGACAGCATTCGACCAATTTAAGACACCTAACCAAGAGAGAGAATTATGTTTGGTAAAGGCGGCATGGGTAACATGATGAAGCAGGCGCAGCAAATGCAGGAGCGCATGCAGAAAGTACAAGAAGAAATTGCCAGCATGGAAGTGACGGGCGAAGCGGGCGCAGGCATGGTGAAAGTCACCATGACAGGCAGCCACAGCATCCGTCGTGTCGACATCGACGATAGCCTGATGGAAGATGATAAAGACATGCTGGAAGACTTGATTGCGGCTGCATTCAACGATGCTGCCCGTCGTGTTGAGGAGCAACAAAAAGAGAAAATGGCAGAAGTGACAGGTGGTATGCAGTTACCACCAGGCATGAAAATGCCATTTTAATCTATGCGCACCAGCCAGTTACTTGAACAACTGATGGACTCGCTGCGTTGCTTGCCAGGCGTTGGCCCTAAATCAGCGCAGCGGATGGCCTACCACCTATTGCAGAGAAACCGCCAAGGTGGACTGGCTCTCGCGCAAGCGTTGAGCACGGCAATGACAGACATTGGCCACTGCAGCCAATGTCGAACCTTTACCGAGCAAGACGTGTGCGCGATTTGCGATAACCCGAAACGCCAAGAAACCGGGTTGATTTGTGTGGTTGAAAGCCCAGCAGATATTGCGGCCGTCGAGGCTACCGGCCAGTACTCTGGGCGGTACTTTGTCTTGATGGGGCATTTGTCCCCCCTTGATGGCATTGGCCCGGCAGACATTGGCCTTGATGTGTTGGAAAAGCGTTTGCAACACGAACCGATTCAAGAGCTTATCTTAGCGACTAACCCGACGGTGGAAGGCGAGGCCACGGCGCAATACATCGCTGAACTTTGCCAAGAGCACCAAGTGGGTGCCAGCCGAATTGCGCATGGCGTGCCAATGGGAGGCGAGCTTGAACTGGTCGATGGCACCACGCTGTCTCACTCAATTATCGGCCGCCAGCAGTTAAAGTATCGCTAAATTGTTTGACGAGCCCTCAACGGTGGGTGAACCTACTTACTCGGCGATACAGCGCCAACAGCGTGATTGATCCTCAAAAGCCTAGCCTCTGGTTAGGCTTTTCTTTTTCTATTGCCTATCGCTTTAATACTAACTGGCTTTTATTTGACCACCTAGGCCTTGAAAGCGTGTAACAGGATCCCTATATCCAAGAGAACTGAATACGAATTCATTGTAACGTGGGCATCGAGCCCACGTCGCCATTAATCCTCATAGTGTTAGGTAGATTGACATGAGCGTGAAAACCCCAGAAAAACATCAGTTTGGTTCAGATACGTCCAAGTTACTGCAGTTGATGATCCACTCTCTCTACTCAAACAAAGAGATTTTCCTGCGAGAGCTAGTGTCAAACGCGTCAGATGCCGCTGATAAGCTGCGCTTTAAAGCATTGTCAGCCCCTGAGCTTTATGAAAATGACGGTGACCTGCGCGTTCGCCTTTCCTTTGATAGTGACGCCGGTACGTTGACTGTCTCAGACAATGGTATTGGTATGAGCCGTGATGATGTCATCGCCAACCTCGGTACCATTGCCAAATCGGGCACAGAAGAGTTTCTTAAACAGCTTAACGAAGATCAAAGCAAAGACTCGAACCTGATTGGTCAGTTCGGGGTCGGCTTTTACTCTGCCTTTATTGTGGCTGACAAGGTAACTGTACGCACTCGTGCGGCGGGTCTTGCTGCCAACGAGGCAGTGCAGTGGGAGTCAACCGGTGAAGGTGAGTATACCCTAGAGCCTATCAGCAAAGCTGACCGTGGCACTGAGATTACGCTGCACCTTAAAGACGACGAGAAAGAATTCCTCAATGATTGGCGCCTACGTGAGGTGATCGGTAAATACTCCGACCATATCGGTATTCCGGTAGAAATGTGGACGCAAGAGAAAGACGAGGAAGGTAATGAGACTGGCGAAGGTAAGTGGGAACAAGTTAACAAAGCGCAAGCGCTTTGGACCCGCGCTAAGTCAGATATCTCGGCAGACGAATACAAAGAGTTCTATAAGCATGTGTCGCATGACTTTGCCGAACCGCTGACGTGGAGCCACAACCGCGTTGAAGGTAAAAACGACTACACCAGCTTGCTGTATATCCCGTCAAAAGCCCCATGGGACCTTTACAACCGCGAGCACAAACATGGGCTGAAACTCTATGTACAACGCGTCTTTATCATGGATGATGCGTCACAGTTCATGCCAAGCTACTTGCGCTTTGTCCGTGGTTTGATTGACTCTAACGATTTACCGCTTAACGTTTCGCGTGAAATTCTGCAAGACAACAAGATCACGCAGTCACTGCGCGGTGCGTGCACCAAGCGTGTGCTGTCGATGTTAGAAAAGCTGGCTAAAAACGATGCGGAGAAGTATCAGACGTTTTGGCGTGAATTTGGCTTGGTGATGAAAGAAGGGCCGGCGGAAGATTTCAGCAATAAAGAAAAAATTGCTGGCTTGCTGCGCTTTGCATCAACGCATGAAGACAGCGCTGAACAAACCGTCTCCTTGGCCGACTACGTGTCGCGCATGAAAGAAGAGCAAGACAAAATCTACTACATCACCGCGGATAGCTATAATGCGGCGAAACACAGCCCGCACTTGGAGCAGTTTAAAGCCAAAGGCATCGAAGTTATCTTGATGTATGACCGCATTGATGAGTGGTTGATGAGCTACCTGACCGAGTTTGATGGCAAGCAGTTCCAGGCAATCACCAAGGCGGATCTCGACCTGAGCCAATTCGACGATGAAGAGGCAAAAGCAGAGCGTGAAGAAACCGAAAAAGCCTTTGAGTCTGTGATTGAGCGAGTGAAATCACACTTGGGTGATCGCGTTAAAGATGTACGTACCACCTTTAAACTCTCTGGCACGCCGGCGGTGGTGGTGACCGATCAGTTTGAAATGGGCACGCAAATGGCGAAGCTTTTAGAAGCCGCTGGCCAGCAAGCGCCTGATGTGAAGTACATCTTTGAACTGAACCCAGAGCACGCTCTGGTTAAGCGCATGGCAGATGAAAGCGATGAGCAGAAATTCGGTACCTGGGTAGAAATGCTGCTGGGTCAAGCGATGCTGGCAGAGAAAGGCAGTATGGACGATCCGTCAGACTTCTTGGCCTCGGTCAACCAGCTTCTGACTAAGGTATAATCGACAGGCGATTGTCGAGACCACATACTGAATGACTATCGAACAAGCCCGGCCGGATTGCCGGGCTTGATAGCGTTTAGTTAAGCGTGTATGTTTCGTGTCTTTGCGAATATAGACGCAGTTTAACGAAACCTAAATAATCATAAAGGGGATCACTATGCGCATCATTCTGTTGGGTGCACCGGGCGCAGGTAAAGGGACGCAAGCGCAGTTCATCATGGAAAAATACGGGATTCCGCAGATTTCTACCGGTGACATGCTGCGCGCCGCGATTAAAGCGGGCACTGAGCTTGGCAAACAAGCCAAAGCGGTTATTGATGCTGGCGAATTGGTGTCTGATGACATCATTCTTGGCTTGGTTAAAGAGCGTATCTCGCAAGATGATTGTGCCAACGGCTTCTTGCTAGATGGGTTCCCACGCACCATTCCTCAAGCTGATGGACTGAAAGAGATCGGTGTTGCGATCGATTACGTACTCGAATTCGACGTTCCGGATGACGTAATTGTTGAGCGTATGAGTGGTCGCCGTGCTCACCTTGCTTCAGGCCGTACTTATCACGTTGTTTACAACCCACCGAAAGTGGAAGGAAAAGACGATGTGACTGGCGAGGAGCTAGTGGTACGTGATGACGATAAAGAAGAGACAGTACGCGCACGGTTGAATGTGTATCATAACCAAACCGCACCACTGATTGCTTACTACAAAAAAGAAGCAGATGCTGGCAACACCCAGTTTGTGACCTTCGATGGTACACAAGCGGTTGAGCAGGTGAGCGCAGAGATCCAAAAGGTACTCGGCTAAACCAGGCTCAATGTGTCGCGCGTTTACGTGCTGACACAGGTTGTCATCGGTATTGCTGATAGTAGAAACCGGAGCTGACGATTAGTCGCTCCGGTTTTTTTATGGCAAGCTAAGCGCCATTCTCCAAACAATTTAATCAGATACGTTAAATTGGAAAGGTACAACAAAAATACTGGGCTCGTGGCCGAGCCAAAGCCAAGGACAACAAACATGACCGAAAAGCATAACCAAGTTGGCGTACTTCTGGTCAACCTGGGAACCCCAGATGCGCCTACCTCTTCTGCTGTAAAGCGCTTTTTATCTGAGTTTCTTCATGATCATCGGGTGGTCGATTTAACGCGTTGGTTGTGGTGCCCACTGCTTCATGGTGTGATTCTCCCGGTACGCTCTCCCAAGGTGGCGAAGCTCTATCAAAGTGTTTGGATGGATGAGGGTTCACCGCTGATGGTGTATGCCACACGCCAGCGTGATGCCTTAGCCAACAAGTCGGGGCTACCCGTTGCCCTAGGAATGACTTATGGTTCACCGTCGATGACGGATGGTATTGAGCAACTGCAGCAACAAGGCTGCGAAAAGGTCATGGTTTTGCCCTTGTACCCGCAATACTCTGCGACCACCACTGCTGCAGTATTTGATAAAGTCGCCAAATCCCTCAAAGGACGCCCTTTGCTTCCTGAGCTTCGCTTTGTGCACCACTATCACGATCATCCGGCGTATCAATCGGCATTGGCTGACTCCGTTAGACGCCACTGGGATAAACACGGCAAGGGCGATCTCTTACTGTGTTCATACCATGGGATCCCGCAACGCTTTGCCGATAATGGCGACCCGTATCCGCAACATTGCGAACAAACCACGGCGTTGTTGCAGGCGGAACTCGGGCTCCCCGATCAAGCGATCATGATGAGCTACCAATCGCGGTTTGGACGTGAAGAGTGGCTTAAGCCTTACACAGATAAAACATTAGAATCGCTGCCCGCGAAAGGGGTAAAGACTCTTGATATTATGACGCCAGCCTTTTCATCAGACTGCTTGGAAACCTTGGAAGAAATTGCCGGTGAGTGTCGGGATATCTTTTTAGAAGCAGGTGGCGAAGCCTTTCGTTTTATCCCATGCTTAAACGATGACGAGGCGCACATTGAGTTAATGGCGACGCTGGTGGCAGAGCATACGCAAGGGTGGTAGGGCGATAAAATTCGTCCACCAGACGCTATGCAGGCGCAAATTCTGTGGTAGAATTCGCGCCTCCCTTCCATTAGCTAGTTACACGAACCATGAAATTTCCAGGACAACGTAAGTCTAAACACTACTTTCCGGTTCACGCCCGGGACCCTCTGCTTAACCCTGCCAGTGAGCGTGGTTTTAAGCGCCCCCATGTGATTGGTATTGACCAAACTTTGGTGGATATAGAAGCAAAAGTGAGTGATGACTTCCTGGAGCGCTATGGTTTGAGCAAAGGCCACTCGTTAGTGATTGACGATGAGCGTGCTGAAGCCTTGTATCAAGAGCTTAAGGACAACAATTTGGTGACGCATGAATTTGCTGGCGGCACCATTGGCAACACCTTGCACAACTACTCCGCCTTAGCGGATGACCAGTCGATTCTACTTGGCGTGATGAGTCAGGATATCCGCATTGGTAGCTACTCTTATCGCTACTTATGCAACACCTCTAGCCGCATGGATCTCAACTATCTGCAACCTGTCGAAGGTCCGATTGGCCGTTGCTACGCACTGATTGGTGATTGCGGTGAGCGTACTTTTGCCATCAACGAAGGCTTGATGAATCAGCTGCGTCCTGAGTCGATCCCTGAACATATCTTTGAACACGCATCTGCCTTAGTACTGACGGCCTATCTCGTTCGTTGCAAAGACGGTGATCCGATGCCGGAAGCGACCATGCGTGCCATCGAACATGCCAAAAAGCATAACGTCCCTGTGGTGATGACGTTGGGCACCAAGTATGTGATTGAACAAAATCCACAATGGTGGCGTGATTTTCTTGCTGAGCACGTCAGTGTGGTGGCGATGAACGAAGATGAGGGCGAAGCGCTCACGGGTGAAAGTGACCCGCTGCTCGCGGCTGACGCTGCGTTGCAATGGGTGGATATGGTGCTTTGCACCGCTGGCCCGATTGGCCTATACATGGCGGGGTATAGTGAAGATAAAGCCAAACGCGAAACCTCACTGCCTTTATTACCCGGGGCCATTCCCGAATTCAATATGTATGAGTTCAGCCGCCCAATGATCAAAGCCGATTGCGAAAACCCGATTAAGATTTATTCGCACATTGCGCCTTACATGGGTGGACCAGAACGGATCAAAAACACCAATGGTGCGGGTGACGGTGCCCTGTCTGCGTTGCTGCACGATATGTCAGCTAACCGCTATCACCGTGATAACGTGCCAAACTCAAGCAAACATCAGTACCCATTTTTGACTTACTCATCGTTTTCTCAGGTGTGTAAATACGCTAACCGTGTTAGCTATGAGGTGCTGGCGCAGCACTCTCCGCGTTTGTCTCGTGGATTGCCGGAGCGCGAAGATAGTTTGGAAGAGGCTTACTGGGAACGTTAATCTCATTGCCATAAAAGATAAAAAACCGCCAATTGATGTTGGCGGTTTTTTATTATTGGCAGCAGGGCATGGGCTTACTGATACGCTTTTTCGTGTACGTTGCGGACCGCGCGACCTGATGGGTCGGCTTGGTTTTTGAACGATTCATCCCACTCAATTGCTTTGGCACTGGAGCAAGCAATTGATGGGCCACCAGGGACACACTTAGCGGCATCTTCCAGAGGGAAGAGTTCGGCGAAAATCTCACGATACATATACGCTTCTTTGGTGGTCGGCGTGTTGTATGGGAAACGGAACGCGGCGGTTGCCAGTTGTTGGTCGCTGACTTTTTCATCGGCAATGGCTTTCAAGGTGTCAATCCAGCCGTAACCGACGCCATCGCTAAACTGCTCTTTCTGACGCCATGCCACCGACTCTGGCAACAGCTCCCCAAAGCACTCACGAATAATGTGTTTTTCCATTTTGCCATCGCCGCACATTTTATCATCCGGTTTGATTTGCATCGCCACTTCCAAAAATTCTTTATCCAAGAAGGGGACACGCGCTTCAACGCCCCAGGCGGCCATCGATTTGTTCGCGCGGGCGCAATCAAACATGTTGAGCGCGAGCAGTTTGCGAACGGTTTCCTCGTGGAACTCTTGAGCGTTGGGCGCTTTGTGGAAATACAGATAGCCGCCAAATACCTCATCGGCGCCTTCCCCCGATAGCACCATTTTGATCCCCATCGCACGGATTTTACGTGACATCAAATACATGGGGGTTGATGCTCGGATAGTGGTCACATCATAGGTCTCGATGTGATACACCACGTCGCGGATGGCATCCAAGCCTTCTTGAATACTATAGGTAAACTCGTGGTGCACGGTGCCAAGGTGGTCGGCGACTTCTTTGGCGGCTTTCAAATCCGGCGCGCCTTCCAGGCCGATAGCAAACGAGTGCAAACGTGGCCACCAAGCTTGGCTTTGATCGTCATCCTCGATACGGTTGGCGGCATATTGTTTGGTCACTGCGGAAATCACCGATGAATCCAACCCGCCAGATAGCAAAACGCCATACGGCACATCGGTCATCAGTTGACGGTGAACTGCTTTCTCTAGGGCTTCTTTGAGTGCCGCTTTATCCGTGGTGCTGTCTTTTACCCCGTCATATTCCATCCATGCGCGTTTGTAATAACGAACTGGCTCACCTTGTTTACTCCATAAAAAGTGACCCGGAGGAAACTCACTGATGGTTTTACAAATAGGCGTCAGTGCTTTCATTTCCGAAGCAACGTAGTAGTTGCCATGTTCATCGTGCCCATGATAAAGCGGGATAATGCCGATATGATCGCGACCAATTAAATACGCATCCTGCTCCTCATCATACAAAATAAAGGCAAAGATACCGTTGAGATAATCGAGCAATTCTGGCCCTTTCTCTTGATATAGGGCGAGAATGATTTCGCAGTCTGACTCTGTTTGGAACGGATAATCGGCGGCGAATTCAGCGCGGAGCTCTTTGTGATTGTAGATCTCACCGTTGACTGCGAGGGCTTGAGTTTGGTTATGGTTATAAAGTGGCTGTGCCCCACTATTAAGATCGACAATCGCAAGGCGCTCATGAACGAGAATGGCTTTTTCAGACGAATAAATCCCTGACCAGTCAGGGCCTCGGTGACGCATGGTCTTCGACATTTTTAACGCGATTTCCCGCAATTGTTGCGAGTCGGTTTTAATGTCAAGCGCTCCAAAAATTGAACACATAATCTTCCTCTCTGTTTGTGTTATACGGTGTTTTCGCCATGGCATATCTGCGATAAAAGACCACGGGTGGCGACCTGTTAACCACACTCTGCCCTGTGGCAGAGAAAGACACAAGTAGATAAAACAAATTCGTTATCCAAACTGACCTTGTGGTAAATATTATTTAAT
>NZ_MUFB01000045.1 GCF_001996005.1 Salinivibrio siamensis
GGCTCTGGCTCTGGCGGCTCTGGCTCTGGCTCTGGCTCTGGCTCTGGCTCTGGCTCTGGCTCTGGCACGCTATCTAAATCCGCTTGCTCTTGCTCGTCAACCGGTTCAGCGTCTGCCAATGCCGCTTCTTCGTCGTACTCAGGTAGGCTGGTTAAATCAAGTAAGTCTTCTTCGCTAATGTCATCGAGATTGTCGCCGTCATCCGTAGAGGCATCATTGTTGTCAACGCCGTCAGGCGCTGACGATTCATCTGCCTCGCCGGTAGCTTCTGGCTCATCCGATTCCTCCGCCGGTGCGTCGTCTTCGTTTAACTCGGCTTGCAGCTCGTCATCAGCGTCTTCGTCAGCCGCTTCATCTGCCTCGCTAGTCGCTTCTGGCGCGGCCGATTCGTCCGCCGGTGCGTCGTCTTCGTTTAACTCGGCTTGCGGCTCGTCATCAGCGTCCTCGTCAGCCGTTTCATCTGCCTCGCGAGTAGCCTCTGGCTCAGCTGGCTCGTCCGCTAGAGCATCGTCTTCGTTTAACTCTGCTTGCGGTTCGTCATCAGCGTCATCGTCAGCCGTTTCATCTGCCTCGCCGGTAGCTTCTGGCGCGGCCGATTCGTCCGCCGGTGCGTCGTCTTCGTTTAACTCGGCTTGCAGCTCGTCGTCAGTGTCCTCGTCGGCCGCTTCATCTACCTCGCCGGTAGCTTCTGGCTCAGACGATTCGTCCGCTGGAGCTTCGTCTTCGTTTAGCTCTGCTTGCGGCTCGTCATCAGCGTCCTCGTCAGCCGTTTCATCTGCCTCGCGAGTAGCCTCTGGCTCAGCTGGCTCGTCCGCCGGTGCATCGTGCTCATTTAACTCGGCTTGCAGCTCGTCGTCAGTGTCCTCGTCAGCCGCTTCATCTGCCTCGCTAGTCGCTTCTGGTGCAGCTGGCTCGTCCGCCGGTGCGTCGTCTTCGTTTAACTCGGCTTGCGGCTCGTCATCAGCGTCCTCGTCAGCCGTTTCATCTACCTCGCCGGTAGCTTCTGGCTCAGCTGGCTCGTCCGTTAGAGCATCGTCTTCGTTTAAATCGGCTAGCGGCTCGTCGTCAGCGTCCTCGTCAGTCGTTTCATCTTCCTCGCCGCTAACTTCTGGCGTGCCCGATTCGTCCGCCGGTGCGTCGTCTTCGTTTAACTCGGCTTGCGGTTCGTCGTCAGCGTCCTCGTCAGCCGTTTCATCTGCCTCGCTAGTCGCTTCTGGTGCAGCTGGCTCGTCCGCCACTGCGTCGTCTTCGTTTAGCTCTGCTTGCGGCTCGTCATCAGCGTCCTCGTCAGCCGTTTCATCTGCCTCGCGAGTAGCCTCTGGCTCAGCTGGCTCGTCCGCCGGTGCGTCATCTTCATTTAACTCTGCTTGCGGCTCGTCGTCGGCATCGTTGTCTTGCTCGACGCGCGTCTCTGAGCCTTGATCACTTGTAGGTGTTTCTTCTGCTTGCTCATCCGACGCATAAAGAAGTTGCTCGAGCTCCGCTTCGTTCGGATCACTGTCATCTTCTTCTCCCCACAGTGCCGGATCGTCCTCGTCAGCGAGTGGGTCTGGTTCATCGTCATCCCCCAACACTTCTTCTAGTAAAGCGTCAGAATCTTCTAGATGAGGATCATCATCTTTGTCTAAGACTTCATCCAGTAATGCATCACTACTTTCATCGAATTCGTCCTCGGTATCATCCCCTTCATTTAGCCAGCTGTCCTCGTCTTCTTCATCACCGACAAGTTCATCAAGCAACTCTGTCGTGTTATCAAGAGAAACGGCATCGTCATCGTTATCATCATCTGATAAGTCAATATCTTGGCTTAAATCCAGCTCAGGCTCATCGTCCAGCACCGAGTCAAACAAGGCGTCATTAGGCGCTTGCTCGTCATTGTCTTCGTTCTCTTGTGAAGCCTGTTCTTTGGTCTCGGTATTTTCGTCCTCAGGCTCATCAGCAGCGGAGACCTCATCGGCAGTCGTGTCTTCACCCGTTTCGCCTGCCAACAAGGCATCGATATCGTCGACATCACTGTCATTGCCTTCTTCGAGCGCTTTGGCCCACTCTGCGGCAAGTGCTTCATCAGCACTCATTTCCTCTTCAGGTTGCTCTGCCTCGCCCGTTTCTAATTCGCTGTCATCGTCGGATGATGTGTCATCGGCGGCGCTTTCCGTATCAGCCGGCGGCGCATCTGCCAGTTCATCCAGCGCGCGCTCCATGTCTTCAAGACCGATAGCATCATCGCTGGTGGGCGCGACACTCGATTCATTGCCAGCCATGTCATCGAGTTCGTCATCAAGATCCAGATCGTCCAGGTCGGTATCATCGCCAAACGCGACATCCTCGTATCCCTTACCGTCATCGGTGATCTCTAGCTCATCGTCATCTTGCGGATCGTCAACATCGCTTTCATCGTCATCCGGATCGGGCACCATGACCACAGGCATATCGTCCATATCATCATGATCCAGCGCCGCAGGCTCTTCCGCGTCTTCCTCTTGCTTTCTACGACGTGCGAGGAAGAAGAATATCGCGCCTGCAATCAAGGCCCCAGGAATGATGGCCAACATGGCAAGCAATAATGGGCTATCAAGTAAAGATTCAACCGCGGATGGGGGTTGGGTATCCTTTGCCACCTGTTGCTGACGTTGGGTTTCTAAAAATGCTCGGATCTCTTTATTAAGCTCGGCATCACCACTTACCTGTTCTTTTAACGCGCTCAACTCGTGCTGCACTTCAGACAGACGGACCTTGAGCACATGATTGCTCTCAACCAGGCGAGTCATCTCTTGATCAGAGGCTTGCAGCTGAGACTGTAAGTTTTGTACCACTTGTGGCTCTGGGGCGCTCGCTGTCGAGCTCTCACCACTAGGTTGGGCGTCTGACGCGTCTTCGCTATTTGGCGCTGGTTGGGTCTGCGCAGCTTGGTTATTATCGGCTTGTGCTGACTGTGGTTGTGGACTCGGTTGCTCAACCTGTTCGCTCAGGGGCGTGGTATTTTGGGCTTGCTTACGCGCTTCATCAATTTCAAGCCGATTGATCACGTCCTGGGTGCTTTCTCGCTCAATTTGCGTCAGCGTCGGCATCACTAAGGTGCTACCCGGCTGCAAGCTATGAATATTGTTGTTGGTGAATGCGTCGGTATTAAGACGAAAAATCGCACCGAGCGTCTGATACACACTTACTTGCGTATTAGGACGCATTTGAGTCGCAATCGACCACAAGGTTTCGTTGGCCCCAGTTGGGCCATATTGTTGTGCCGATGCAACCGCTGGCGTCGGTTGGGGCGAGGCGGTTTCGGCCGCCATTTCATCTTGCGGACCAAGAATGCGTATTGCCGCTTCGACCGGCACCGTTGAAACACTGACAAGCGCAACCGCCAATACCCCTGCGACGGCAATGAGATGCCGCTTAACGCGATGCGGGGTTTTGGTCAATCGAGTTTGAGAAGAAGACTGTTCACTTTGCTGTGCGTTGGACACACCCGCACTCCCTTATGGCAAAAATGGCCTCACTAAATATCTAACTATATCGGAAGCCATGCTAAAAACTGTAGTTTGGTGATATAAAAGTGTGTTGCGCGATCAAACTGTGGGCGCTCTGCCTCAGTTTTGACTCGATGATAGCATCGTCACACGTCGCGTATCGTCCATCGTTGCAAATTTAATGCCTAAAAAAATACCCCATCAACGGATGGGGTATCAATCAACCTAGTGTGGTGATGGGCGGGCTATCACGCTCTTTTACGGATCATAGGCTTGTTGATTAAAGGTAATCGCGAACCAGTACTTCAGCAATTTGCACTGAGTTCGTCGCTGCGCCTTTACGCACATTGTCTGCCACCACCCAGAGGTTGAGTCCATTAGGGTGGCTGATATCATTGCGAATACGCCCGACGAGCACTTTATCTGAGCCAGTGCCTTCTTTCACCTGGGTGGGATAGTCTTCCCCTTCAAAGACCTCGATATGTTCATGCTGACTCAAGATTGCCACCGCTTCCGTCGCGTCAATCGGTTGACGGCACTCAAGGTGCACAGCTTCAGCATGACCGTAAAACACGGGCACTCTCACACAAGTAGGGTTAACCCCTATCATCTCATCGGCAAGAATTTTCTGGGTTTCCCACACCATTTTCATTTCTTCTTTGGTGTAGCCATTTTCCATAAACTGATCAATCTGGGGCAAACAATTAAAGGCAATTTGCTTGCTGTATAACGCAGGCTCCGCATCTTGGCTATTAAGCAATTTAACCGTCTGTCCGGCAAGCTCATCGACGCCTGCTTTCCCTGATCCAGAGACCGATTGGTAGGTAGACACATTTAAGCGTTCGATACCGACGGCATCGTAAATAGGTTTTAATGCCACCAGCATCTGAATCGTCGAGCAATTTGGGTTAGCAATAATATTACGGTTACGAAAGTCACCAATCGCGGCGGCGTTCACCTCAGGCACCACCAAGGGTACGTCGAAGTCATAGCGGAACTGCGACGTGTTATCGATAACGACGACGCCCGCATCTGCTGCAATCGGCGCCCAGTGCGCAGAAGCCTGTGCGCCCGCCGAGAACAAGCCAAGCTGAACCTGTGTCCAATCAAACTTGTCGACATTTTGCACACGCAAGCTCTCACCTTTGAAGCTAATGGTTTCACCTGCACTTCGCTCACTGGCGAGGAGGTGTAGCGTGCCAATGGGAAAATCGCGCTCTTCTAAAATCTCGATCATGGTGCGCCCTACCGCACCGGTTGCGCCCAAAATGGCAACGTCAAATGCTTGTGTCATGCATGCTCCTCAATACTAAAGCCCAGCTTAGCCAGCGACTGTAACCCGAAATCAGCCTGTCCGGCTACCGTGATCGCACTGTACTCGCGTCGATCCCAGTAATTTTTTCGCAATTGGTCAAAGGCTGTACGCTGAGCCTGTTTGTCATCACCTGCGGTATGCATGGCACGACGAAAATCACTGTCATCTCGGCGAATATCGTAGACCAATTGGGTCAGTGCCATCAGATCGCTTTGTTGCCACGGCTGTGCCAAGGCAACCTGTGGAATCGGCGCCGTGGGCAGCAGCTCACTGGCATGCACACGATGAGGCAGGTCAAGGTGTTCACACAGTGCGTTAAAGACCATGGTGGTACCGCGGGCTTTTCCTTCCAGACCATAGCCTGCAATATGAGGTGTGGCAAACGTGAGCTGGTCCATAAGGGCAAGGTCGACCTCAGGCTCATGTTCATAAACATCCAACACCGCATCAATGTCGCCTCGTGCTAACCGCGCTTTAAGTGCATGGTTGTCAACAATCGGGCCACGCGCAGCATTTATCAAAATGCTGCCTGACGCAAGCGCCTCTAACCGAGCTTGATTCATGAGGTGGTAAGTGGGGTGCTCACCAGTCGTGGTCAAAGGTGTATGGAAAGTGACCACGTCCGATTTTGCGATCAGAGTATCAATGTCCACCATGTCAGCAAGGTTCTCTCGAGCCTGACGAGGTGGGTCGCAAAGCAAAGTTGTAATCCCAAGAGCCGCAAGCCGCGCAGCCAAGTAGTCTCCCACATGACCCACGCCAACAATACCGACTGTGCGGTCGGTCAATTTAAAGCCTTGCTGTTGTGCCAATACCAATAAAGCACTGATCACATATTCCGCGACACCAACCTTATTACAACCTGGCGCTGCCGTGCCATGGATGCCTTGTGCGTGCAAGGCGTTAAAATCAAGATGATCTTCACCAGCAGTGGCTGAACCGACAAAACGAAGACGGGTGGCACCGTCAATCAGCGCATGGTTCACTTGCGTGACGCTTCTCACCATTAATGCATCAGCATCGATTAAATCCGCGGCACGGATTGCGCGCCCGGGTAATGCAACCACCTCACCCAATTGACTAAACAAGGTTTGGGCATAAGGCATGTTTTCGTCTACGACAATTTTCACGTTCAACGTCCTATGTGAGTCGGTGCATCGCTTATCGGATGCTAAATGCGAGAAGGTTATTGTATCTGTCTCACGGTAAGAAAACACCCTTCAGCTGAGCGGGTTACCCCGCTTACCGGGTGGCCTCAGGCATAAAAAAACCCGGCCGAAGCCGGGTAAATCCAGGACCTGAAAAGACCATTAACGGCTCTCAACGATAATGATCCGTGTCTGATGGCAGAGTCTCTCTGCAAACCTGGAAACAGGCGCGGGATCAGCCGCGATACTTTTCAATCACCAAGGTGGCGTTGGTACCACCGAACCCAAAACTGTTCGACATCACGCGCGTCAGTGCTTGCTCTCGCGGTTGGGTCACAATATCTAACCCTTCAGCCGCGGGATCCAAGTTCTCCACATTGATACTTGGCGCGACAAAGCCTTGTTCAAGCATCAAGGTTGAATAGATGGCTTCGTGCACACCAGCAGCACCGAGCGCGTGACCTGTCATTGACTTAGTCGCAGAAATGGCTGGGCTCTTACCGCCAAACACTTCTTGAATTGCGCCTAGCTCTTTCACATCACCCACAGGCGTTGATGTACCATGCGTATTGATGTAATCAACCTCGCCATCCACATCTTGCATCGCCATATTCATACAGCGCACAGCGCCTTCACCCGACGGTGCCACCATGTCATACCCATCAGACGTTGCACCGTACCCGACAATTTCACCGTAGATGGTCGCACCACGCGCCAACGCATGCTCCAGCTCTTCCACGACCAGCATGCCGCCGCCACCTGAAATGACGAAACCGTCCCGGTCCGCGTCATAGGTGCGTGATGCCTTTTGCGGATCATCATTGTATTTGGTTGAAAGGGCTCCCATCGCGTCAAACATCATGGTAAGCGACCAATCCAGCTCTTCACCGCCACCGGCAAACACCACATCTTGTTTACCCAGTTGAATCAGCTCTAGGGCATGGCCAATACAATGTGCCGAAGTCGCACATGCAGAGCTCATAGTGTAGTTCAGCCCTTTGATTTGGAACGGAGTCGCCAAACACGCTGAAACAGTTGATGACATGGTGCGCGGCACCATGTAAGGGCCAACACGTTTAACCCCTTTCTCGCGCAATGTATCAACGGCGGTAACTTGGTTAACGGATGACGCGCCCCCCGACCCGGCAACTAAACCAGTTCGTGGGTTAGAAACCTGCTCAGGGGCTAAGCCCGAGTCTTCGATTGCCTGTTCCATCGCTAGGTAGGCAAAACCCGCCGCGTCACCCATAAAGCGCATTCTTTTGCGATCAATATGGTCGGCGGGGTTGAGTTTGAGATCACCCCAAACATTGCTGCGCAGCTTCATATCTGCAAACTGCTGAGAAAAGTTAATGCCAGATTTTCCCGCTTTGAGCGACTCCAGCACTTCTTTGACGTTGTTACCAATACTGGAAACAATCCCCATGCCTGTAATGACAGCTCGTTTCATGATTCTTTCCTAGACGTTAATTTCGCAGTGGATGATAGCGTTTTTAAAGCTGATAAGTGGTCAGCTTTCCTTAGAGCCAGTACAATTTGCTTTTTCCTTTCCTGTGTAAGAGGCATTTGTGAGCACTCCCTCGATCGACCACGCAAAAATCAGCTGGAATGATACGGGCACCCCCGTCGCGGAACAGTTTGATGACGTCTACTTTTCCAATCACGACGGTTTGGCCGAGACCCGCTATGTGTTCATCGAACAAAACCAACTTCCCGCACGTTGGCAAACCGCCACATCGTCCCGGTTTGTGATTGCGGAAACCGGCTTTGGCACTGGGCTCAACTTTCTGGCTACTTGGGCAGCTTTCGAGCAGTTCCGTCAAACCCATCCAAATGCACCTGTGACCCAGCTTCACTTTATCAGTTTTGAGAAGTACCCCCTGACAGTAGAGGATCTCGCCCGTGCACATCAAGCTTGGCCAGAGCTGGCAAGCTATGCTGAGCAATTACGTGCCTATTACCCCGTCCCGCTCGCGGGTTGTCAACGTATCGTCTTGGCTCAAGGTCAGATTACACTCGATTTGTGGTTTGGTGATATTAAAGATTGGTTACCACAAGTGCCAACGGGCCCTGAAGGGATCGTGGATGCTTGGTATTTAGACGGCTTTGCCCCAAGCAAAAACCCAGAGATGTGGAATCAAGCCTTGTTTAATGGCATGGCACGACTTGCGCGCGAGCAATGTACCTGCGCCACCTTCACAGCGGCGGGATTTGTGCGCCGTGGCCTTATCGAGGCCGGTTTTGAGATGAAAAAAGTAAAAGGCTTCGGCTTCAAACGCGACATGTTGTCCGGCACATTACCTGCTCGCCAAGCCGCTGCAAGCTACTCTCCTTGGTATGCACGCTCCCCCGCCTCAACAGCGGACGACATCGCCATTATTGGCGGTGGCATTGCCAGTGCCGCCTTAATCACCGCATTGCTTCAACGGGGCAAGCAAGTCACGCTGTATTGCCAAGACCCGCGCCCTGCGGCTGGCGCATCTGGGAACCATCAAGGCGCCATTTATCCGCTTTTAAATGGCAATAACGATAATTTAAGCCAGTTTTTTGCCCCCGCCTTTTTGTTTTCTCGCCAATTTATCGATCAGCAACGCACGCGAGGTATCCCATTTGAACACGACTGGTGTGGCGTCACGCAACTCGGCTACGACGAAAAAAGTGCCGCTAAGCTCGCTAAGATGGTCGATGGTGCCTTTCCTGAAGCATTGGTCACACCGTTAAATGTCGATGGCGTGAGCGAGAAAGTCGGTTTAGAAACCGGACATGCCGGCGTGTTTTATCCGCTTGGCGGCTGGATGAGCCCGCAACAGTTTACCGCGGGCGTGATTGATGCAGCGATAGCCAGCGGGCAGCTTGATGCTTATTTTGGTTGTCATGTGAATGCGCTGACGCAATCGGACAATGGTTGGACACTCGATACCAGCATGGGTGAGGTTTGTCATCAAAATGTGGTGATCGCCAATGGCCACCAAGCAGATAGCTTCAGCCAAACACAGCCTATTCCGGTTTACCCCGTGCGCGGTCAAGTCAGCCATGTGCCCACCAATACCGAACTCAGTAAGCTCAACACTGTATTGTGTTTCGAGGGCTATTTAACACCGGCTAATCAGGGGGAGGAACATTGTCTAGGCGCCAGCTATCGTCGCAATAATGCTGACTTAGCGTGCCAAGCTGCCGATCAGCTAGAAAATCAACAACGCTTAACCGATTGTATCGACACTGAGTGGGCACGCGCGGTGCCACTGGCGGAAGAAGGACGCGTTGGGGTGCGCTGCGCCAGTCGCGACCATTTACCCTTTGTGGGCAACGTCTGTGATTACAACGCCTTGGTTTCCACCTACCAAACCTTGCAAAAAGACAAAGAAAAGGCGGACGCCGTTCCCGTTTACCCAGGACTATTTTGCTTACTGGGGCTCGGCTCTCGCGGCCTCACCTCAGCGCCATTGGCGGCAGAAGTGCTAGCAGCTCAGCTGTGTGACGAGCCTTTACCTTTACCTCAGTCGGTTCTAGACACTCTGCACCCAGGGCGGATGTGGGTTCGTAAGCTGCTAAAAGGTAAAGCACTATAGCCCCCTCGGATAAGGTCAACAAAAAAGCCATCGTCGAGGCGATGGCTTTCTTTTTTCAAGACGTATCGTTTGTGATACCGCTTAATGTTCCATTTAAAACAGCACGTTACGCGTCTTTTTCCACTTGCTGCTGCAATAGATCCCACAGCGCTCCGACGAGACGTTGGTCGCCGGGTGACAGCTCACTGGCATTGTCATTGAGACTGGCATCGACGCGCGCTTTCAATGCTGGCACCTCATCAACGCCTTCCAACTCACAGTCCGCTGCCGCTAAAGAAACGTGGCCACGTAAATAGCCACTGGCAAACAATTCATCGTCTGAGGCGGTTTCTACCATCTCATCGATTAACGCTAGAATGCGTGCTTCGTAGTCTTGAACTTTCATCTTTTTAACCTTGGCTTGGCAACGTAAAGGTATCTGGCGTCAACGGTGCAACACCATAAAAGTCTCGCAAGGTATCAGAAAACTGCTTGGCGCGCACGGGCAAAGCGGCGCTTGTCGATGCATCCGAGACATATTGTACGACTTGTTGCCGAACTTTATCAGTAAACGCGTGGCGTTCGGGCTCAACACCACTTAAATTGTCGCAGCTCACTTGAAAGCGAAACCCACAGCTTGCAGAGAGGATCCATTCAATCGCTTGCGGCTTCACTTCGACCGCCTCGAAGGCCGCTTGCGTGTCAGCGTCACGGCCATCCGGATGATACCAATAGCCATAGTCTTCCCATTGACGGCGCTGCTCACCGGCAATGGTCCAGTGTGCAATTTCGTGTAAGGCAGAGGCAAAAAATCCGCGGGCAAAGATCACGCGGTGATGCGGGTGCGCCGCATCCGCAGGTAGGTAAATAGGTTCATCCCCGCCACGCACCAGCTCAGTATTGAAAGAGGCAAGAAAGGTTTGGTTAAAAAGTTGGATCAAGTCGTGATAATCGTGGGTCATACTGCTCTTTAATAAGATCAAATATCAATAAGAAAACAAAAACACGCTCTTAGCGATAAAAAGCCGCACATACCTCGGCTAAACCTTTCAATATACACATTCTTTTTAATGTATTTTTTACTACAAATTTGATTGTGAAAGGCAAATAAGGCCACTACAATGCGCGTCAATTTCTAATCTCAATGTAAGGTGTCGGGTTGTATGTTGTTATTGACGCTTTATGTCATAGGCATTACCGCGGAAGCCATGACAGGCGCGCTCAGTGCCGGGCGAAAACACATGGACTGGTTTGGGGTGATGTTTGTCGCTAGTGCCACCGCTATCGGAGGCGGGACAGTCCGCGATATTCTTTTTGGCCACTACCCTCTAACCTGGGTCGCTAACCCACACTTTCTCGTGATCACCTGCCTCGCCGGCTTGATCACGCCATGGATTGCCAGTTGGGTTGCTCGCAATTATAAACTCTTTGTTACCCTAGATGCACTGGGCCTTGCCGCTTTTAGTATTATCGGTTGCCGTGTGGCGATGGATATGGGGTTACACCCGTTAATTTGCATGGTTTCATCCTTGATTACCGGTATTTTTGGTGGGCTATTGCGCGACTTGATCTGTCGTCAATCGCCTATGGTATTGCACAAAGAGCTGTATGCCTTGGTCGCCTTTGTCACCGGTGCGCTCTACTTTAGTTTGATTCGACTTGATGTCGGTGAACTGATTGCGACCGTCGCCAGTTTAGTGATTGGTTTTGGATTCCGAATGGCGGCTGTTCGCTTTAGCTGGTCGTTACCGGTTTTCCGCTTTGAAGCCCCTTCCTCTCTACACTGATAAAAAAACCGCACWACGTAGTGCGGTCAGACTGCTGACAAAGGTCTAGCTTTCGAGCTAGACCTTTGATCTAATAGGAGTGTCGCAATAGGGATGCTCCGGTATGCTTCAAGAACCTTCTCCACACCAATATGAACTTGAAATGGTGACGATGGAACAACTTGTTCCCAAAGACCATCTTGTTCGTAAAATCGACCGTGCCATCGAC
>NZ_MUFB01000046.1 GCF_001996005.1 Salinivibrio siamensis
CGTCCTTATACCTACGACTATCGTCCTTATACCTACGACTATCTGGATCGCATTTTCCATGAATTTGATGAATTGGCTGGCGACCGCGCCTATGCTGACGATAAAGCATTGGTGGGAGGAATGGCGCGATTAGAAGGGCGTCCAGTGATGGTGATTGGTCATCAAAAAGGACGAGACACCAATGAAAAGGTTAAGCGTAACTTTGGTATGCCCAAGCCTGAGGGCTATCGAAAAGCGCTGCGTCTGATGAAAATGGCCGAGCGTTTTAATATGCCGGTGATTACCTTTATCGATACCGCAGGCGCTTACCCAGGTGTCGGTGCCGAGGAGCGAGGCCAATCAGAGGCGATTGCACGTAACCTCAAAGAAATGGCGGGCCTAACCGTGCCGGTAATTTGTAATGTGGTCGGTGAAGGTGGTTCAGGTGGCGCGTTGGCGATTGGCGTGGGTGACTATGTCAATATGCTGCAGTACTCCACCTACTCGGTGATCTCCCCCGAGGGTTGTGCATCTATTTTGTGGCGTGATGCTGCAAAAGCGCCGCAAGCGGCTGATGCGATGGGGATAACCGCCCCACGCCTCAAAGAGCTTGGCTTGATTGACAGTGTGATCACTGAGCCACTGGGGGGCGCACACCGCGACATTAACGCGATGGCTGAGAGCATTAAGCAAACGCTGCTTACCCAGCTAAGCGATTTAGACAGTCTTGATACCGAAAGCTTGCGGGATCGCCGCTATCAGCGCTTGCTCAATTACGGTTACTGCTAATCGTGATGGAATGAACTGCGATAAAGGGCCTGCGGGCCCTTTTCTTTTACGTAAAGGGCAGTAACAATGACACATTATATCAATGATGAATGGCTATGCTTTACCATCAACTGAGTGACACATTAGCCCCGCTGACATCGGCACCGCGACAGGTGGTGCTGGCGCTCAGTGGCGGGTTAGACTCTCGCGTGTTACTTGAATTATTGACGCAGTATCGCGACCAGCACCCCCAACATGATTACCTTGTGGTTCATGTTCATCACGGTTTGCATCCCGACGCAGATAGATGGGCGGAACAGTGCCAAATGTGGGCGGACAACACCGGATTTCGCTGTTGCGTGGAAAGGGTAAGATTGGATACGTCGCTCAGTGTGGAACATGCGGCAAGACAAGCAAGGTATCAGGCCATCGCGCACCTGCTTGAGCCCAATGGACTGGTGTTAACCGCTCAGCATAGCGATGATCAGGTTGAAACCTTTTTCCTCGCGCTAAAACGCGGCAGTGGTTTGGAAGGATTAGCAGGAATGCCAGCGGTGCGAGCTTTGGGGCAAGGCTATCTGGTGCGTCCTTTTTTGACGCAATCACGGGCGAGCCTCGAGGCGTATGCGCGCCAACATCAACTCGATTGGGTAGACGATCCGAGCAACCAAGACACGCGATTTGATCGCAATTTTTTGCGTCAGCACTGGTTACCGCAAGCGGATACGCGCTGGCCAGGGTTTCGTAAAGCGGTACAACGGACCCAACTTCTGTGTGCCGAACAAGCTTCGTTATTGGCACGTTTGATTGAGCCTATGGTGACACAGGCGGAGACAGAAGCAGGTAGCCTGCCTATTACCGCATTACCACAAGACGATTTAGCACTCACGCAGGCCATGCTGCGCCATTGGCTAAAGCGTCACAGTATTACCTTAACGCAAGCACAGTTACAGGCATTGCTCTCAGATGTCATCAACGCTAAACCGGATGCCAACCCAAGCTTGAGCGTGGGGACGGTGAGCATTCGCCGCTTCCAGCAACAGCTTTATATCGTGATGCCTTATGCAGATTTATCTCAATGGCAGGGCACATTGACGTCAGAATCGCCGTTAGCGCTGCCAGATGGACTGGGTACCTTATACTTACTGCCTTATTCGTCGACAGCGAAAGGACTCGCGCTGGGAGATCTCGCGTCGCGGGCACTGCATGTACACTTTAACCCTCGTGGCTTATCGATTCATCCTGCTGGCCGACAAGGGCGTCGAAAGCTGAAAAAACTTTACCAAGAAGCGGGGATCCCCAGCTGGTTGCGCCGACGCCAACCGATTATTTGCGATGGCGAGACAGTGGTGGCCATTGCCGATAGGTATGTTAGCCAGACCGCGAGCGGTAAACAATGGCGGCTTGTTTGGCAGCATGAGTCTTAGTCTCCTTGTCACCTGCGCGATTTGCTCACTTAATTTCGCTCGCTCACAAGGTGCCAGAGCAAACGTCGGGCGAGCTGGATGAGATCAGAACACTGAACTGGTGATGATTAATTGAGCAGTTAGGCTATCTTGTCTTGCTTAATCGTGACGAATTACTTAATGTACTAGTCTAATGATACATAAGGTAAGCAGTAATGGCATCAAGTCGCGAATTATTCGGTACTAGGATTGGCTTTGTTCTTGCTGCAGCAGGTGCTGCAGTTGGACTGGGTAATATTTGGGGATTTCCCACTCAAGCGGCCAGTAATGGCGGAGGCGCCTTTTTACTCGTCTACTTGTTGATGATTTTGCTGGTTGCATTTCCCATGCTGGTGGTGGAAATGGCGATTGGCCGTCATGGGCGTGCGAATCCACTGGATAGCATGCGTGCACTGAGTGATAATCCTTTGATGAAGCGCTTGGGAAGCGGTGTGGGTTTAGTAGGACTGGCCGTTCCTTGTATGGTGCTAGCGTTCTATAGCATTGTTGGAGGCTGGTTAGTGTCATTCCTCCTCGCGGCGGTTGCAGAGATCTTGCACTTTACCGACGTGGCAGCATGGTTAAAAGGCTTCTCGGCTTCACGTAACTTGTTTGGCGCCATCCTCTTTTATGTGTTGACTATCTTTATTGTGCAAGCAGGTGTGAAACAAGGTATTGAGCGTTGGTCAACCCGTTTGATGCCAGCGTTATTCGTGCTGTTTGCCGCGATGTTCCTCTACATCATGACGTTACCTGGGGCGACAGAGGGTTTAAAGCACTACCTTATTCCTGACTTCTCCAAGATCATGGACAGAGATCTGCTCTTGGCAGCGATGGGGCAAGGCTTCTTCTCGTTGACCATTGGTGGATGTTCGATGCTGATCTACGGCTCTTACCTGAGTCAGAAAGAAAACCTGCCTAAGATGGCATTGAGTGTCACGCTGGTAGATACCGCGGTGGCAGTCATTGCCGGTCTAGTGGTTCTGCCCGCGATGTTCGTGGCGATGAATCAGGGCGTCGAAATCTATGCTCAAGATGGCAGCTTGCTGAGTGCCGATACACTGGTATTTACCGTGTTACCTTTGTTGTTTGAAAGCTTGGGCGCTGCAGGGCCTTATGTCTCTTTGGTCTTTTTCTTGTTGATGACCATTGCGGCGCTGACTTCTTCTATCTCGATGCTCGAGTGCCCGGTCGCGCTCGCCAGTGAACGGTTAGGCTCAAGCCGTAAAATCACCAGTTGGGTACTGGGTGGACTGATTGCTGCATTCAGTGCCGTTATCGTGTTTCATTTTGGCACTTTATTTGGACTTGTAGCGAAAGTGGCAACACAGTACTTCCAGCCTTTTGCTGCCTTGCTATTTTGCTTGTTTGGTGGGTGGATTTGGTCGCGTGACCGCAAACTGTCAGCCTTGCGTGAAGGATACGAGGATATTGAGCAGGGGATGTTTTGGAAAGTATGGCCTGTCTACGTCAAGTTCGTTTGTCCTGTCTTAGTGGCAACCGTCCTTTGGGTTTCGTTGGGTTAACAAGCGTACTGGGAAAGTCAACGCAGACAAAAAGCGGACCATGTGTCCGCTTTTTCCGTAGGTATGGGCTTAGCGAAATTGGTTGGCGTCTTCGATATACGTAAAGCCTGCTTCTTCGAGCCGCGTGCACAACACGGCTTTGTCGATATCATAATAACGAACCAGATCCTCTAAGCTGTCAAACTCGTCACGTAGCTTCATATTGACGATGCTCATCAGCATGACAGGGTCCATGGTGGCGTAATTGTTTAAATCCATCTTAGTCCTCGTGATCGCTGATCAACAAGTTGGCTGCGGCAAATGCGGCTTGCTCTCGACGCGCTTGCTGGATCTCAGTGTCTTGTGCAATATCGTTGAGGGCTTTTAATGCGCAATGGATCGCCGCCGGTATATAGCCTTGTTCGCCACTGCCAATTTCTGCATAGCGTTGGCGAATTAAGTCACAGCAGTCTGCTATTTTCATGGTGTTCTCCTCAAGTAATGATGAGGATCACTATACCCAATCTCGTTGGGGAGAGGAAAGCGCTAACGTGCGCGTTTTTGCCGGTACATACTTTGGTCGGCGCGCTCATAGAGCGACAAGTTATTATCACCTTGTCGATAGACAGAGAAACCCACTGACGCGCTGATCTGGTGACTTGATAACAAATGATCTTGGCTAACTAAGCTCTTCACTCGTGAGGTCACGTGTTTCACTGAGCTCTTACTGGCAGGTTGCAAGATAACGGCAAACTCATCGCCACCGAGTCGATAACAACGATCGCTGCCACGCACAGCCTCTTTGACCAGCAATGAAAAACGGCGTAGTACCTTATCACCATCCAAGTGGCCATAGGTATCATTAACTTGTTTGAAGTTGTCCATATCGAACATCACCATGACCAGACCAATATTTTCCCGTTCACAGACTGCGACGGCATGCTGAAGGTCTTGTTCAAAGCTGGTGCGGTTATGTAGGCCAGTGAGGCCATCGAGCAATGCCATGTTTTTCACTCGCGTATATTCAACGGCATTATTCAGCGGGCCGGCGAGCAGCTTGTGATAGGTATGGAGCAAGCTGATTTCATCTGGGTCGAGCTTGTAAGGGGTAGAGTATTGCAACACACCCAATGGCTGCTTATTGAACTTGATGGAAAACGTCTGACGAAATGTGTGTTGTGCGCCACGACGAATGATGTTGGAGATATCATCATGCTCCCAAATAATTCGCCCAATATCGATCTGCTTTTCTAGTTCACGCGCATACACTTCAAACAACACTTTGATATCAAGGTGGCCTTGCAGCTTTTGTAACAACAACAAACGTTGATCGGCACCGAGCGGGACAATCCGCGGGGCGCGATCAGAGTTTGTATATTGTTTGATGTGCGAGGCATTCATGCGTGATCAACTACTTAGTAACAACGTCGGTTTCAATCTATGAAGCAGGTATCGTGCCAGTCTATATATTTTTGCGAATGGCGATGGGCGGATGCGAGTGAGGATACTGTTTTAAAGTAACTAATCTGTCAATAAAGAAAGGATCTCAGACTGATGATTGTGTGCATCACGGTAACCAATGTCAATCAACTGGCGAAGGTATGCCGGCTCAAATAATAGATAACTGGCAAAGGTGGCATCTTGACTGGCATTAATCCCCAAAAGTTTAAGCAAGCTGCGCAATGCGAGTGGCATATGGCTGTAGTAGCGGTTCGCCATGGGTTCAAATGGCTCTGAAGGCCGAAGGTGGAGAACATCAATGTGGCGCAGCCCTAGACGCTCTTTTTGGTCGGGAGATAAAGCGCTGGCAACATGATTAAGCCGTTGTAAATGCTCTAAGTCTGCCGAGAGCGTATCGGCAAAGATCGCATTCATTAAATGACCGCCGAGCATCGCTAAACCTGGCGCGGTGTGTTTAATTTGTTCAGGCCGCCGTATCCCTGTGGTCAGATCCAGAATTAAAATCCGCTCCGCGTCCATTTTGACAGCGGGACGCAACGGGGAAATTTGGTGAATGGCGCCATCACCATAAAATTCGTGACCAATCCTGGAGGCGGGAAAAATGAAAGGAATGGCAGAAGAGGCCAGTAAGTGTTCGGYGGAAATTTGACTTCGTTTTCCCACTGCACGGGCTCTTTCCCATGGTTTGATATGTGATGCGCCTTGAAAGAAGCTCACCGATTGCCCCGTTTGGTAGTTTGAGGCCGTGACAGACAAGCCATTCAAATGCCCAGCCAGTAATTGATAGTTAAGCTTGTTAAAGCTGATCGTTTGATTCAGTAACTCTCTTAATGGCCGGTTATTGAGCAACCCGAAAGGCTGAGTGGGCTGGTAGTGAGATTGAAAGCGTTGCCCGGTTTGCGACAAAAGATGGCCGATAAGTGCACTGGGCTGACTGGCGAGCACCCGAGAGGTGTTCAACCGATGCCATAGCCAAGACAATTTTTTGACGCCTAGTCGAAAACATGACGCATAGCTTGCCAAAGATACCGCGTTGATAGCACCGGCGGATGTGCCGCAATAAATGGTAAATGGACTCGTGTGCACACGCGGATACCAGTGAGCGATGGCCGATAAGACACCCACTTGATAAGCCGCTCGTGCGCCGCCGCCGGTGAGTACCAAGGCAATTTTAGGTTTGTTTTTTGACATAGGGCTACCATTATTACCGCGCTAACAGTTTGATTATAGATGCTCTTTTATCTCACGCGCGGCGGTATATCACAGACCCTAAATATCATTAATGATAATGAGGTTGAAAATTGTTATCAATTCGATCTAGGCTGGTGGTGTCTTAATCATCAATGGAGTGACACTATGACTTATCCTTTTCCGGATCTTCCTTATGCCTACGATGCGCTAGCGCCCCACATTGATGAGGCGACGATGCGCATTCATCATCAGCGTCACCACAAAACCTATTACGATAAATTTGTTGCGGCGATCGAAGAGACGGCGCGTAATGGTGAATCGCTTGAGGCTTTGTTTGCTGAGATTTCAACGCTGCCTGCTGCCATCCGTAATAATGGCGGTGGTTATTACAATCATTTGGTGTACTGGCAATCAATGACACCTAACCCTAAGGGGGCACCAGAAGGGCCGCTCTACGATGCCATTGTAGCGACGTACGGCTCACTTGATGCGTTTAAAGAGGCCTTTAGTCAGGCGGCCATTGGTCAGTTTGGTTCAGGCTTTGCGTGGCTGGTAGTGAAAGAAGATGGACAGCTTGCGATTACATCGACACCTAATCAAGACAATCCATTGATGGATGTTGCTGAGGTGAAAGGGGTGCCTCTGCTAGGTTGCGATGTGTGGGAGCATGCTTATTATCTTAGTTATCAGAATAAGCGCCCAGATTATGTCAATGCTTGGTGGCAAGTGGTCAATTGGGACTTTGCTGAAAAGGCATACCAAAAAGCACGCGAGACGATGAGCTGATACAAAAATGCCCCGCAGAGCGGGGCATGACATGCTTGCTTTTGGCGCTATTTAGTCAAGCTTTGACTGAATAAACGTCAGTGCATCGTCAATGGAGAAAGGCACTTTCTCGCCGTCTCGACGATGCTTATACTCGAACACGCCGTTATCCATACTACGCTCACCAATGACGATAGTGTGAGGCACGCCGACAAGCTCAATATCAGAGAACATTACACCTGGACGCTCTTTACGGTCGTCAAAGAGTACATCGATACCTGCCGCTGAGAGATCGGCGTATAGCTTTTCAGCCGCTTCACGCACACGTTCAGATTTGTGCATGTTCATGGGGACAATGGCCACCTTGAAAGGCGCGATAGCGTCAGGCCATATAATTCCGTTTTGGTCATGGTTTTGCTCAATGGCTGCAGCCACAACACGCGTAATACCAATACCGTAACAGCCCATTTCTAACAAGGCGTTCTTACCATCTTGGCCTAGCACGCCTGCATTCATCTTTTGTGAGTAATTATTGCCCAGCTGGAAGATATGGCCCACTTCGATGCCACGCTTAAACATCAATGTGCCGTTACCACAAGGGCTAGGATCGCCTTCAATGACATTGCGCAGGTCGGCGACTTGACCCAGCTGTACATCGCGTTCCCAATTTATTCCGAAGTAGTGTTTGTCGTCGGTATTTGCACCGGCACCAAAGTCACTCATCACTGCAACACTGCGATCAACGATGAAAGGTGCGGGTAGGTTTACCGGGCCCAAAGAGCCAGGACCGGCACCGACAAGTGCACGTATCTCTTCTTCGGTGGCGAAAGTCAGCGGGGCGGCAACCTCTGGTAGGTTTTCTGCTTTCACTTCGTTGAGTTCATGATCACCACGGATGATTAGCGCGATAAGATCAGACTCGACCTGTTCAGACGCTTTGACGAAAAGCGTCTTCACCGTTTTTTCAATGGGAAGATCAAACTGCTCAACCAGTTCAGCGATGGTTTTTGCATTTGGCGTATCGACCAATTCCATCGCTTGGGTTGGCGCATCAGCCTGATCTTTGGGCGCGAGCGCTTCAGCTTTTTCGAGATTCGCTGCGTATTCAGACTCAGTCGAGAAAGCAATCAGGTCTTCACCACTGTCTGCCAAAACATGGAACTCGTGTGAGGCGGAACCACCAATTGCGCCGGTATCAGCCAGCACCGCGCGATAGTCTAATCCCATACGGTCAAAGATGGCGCAGTAAGCGGCACGCATCTTTTCGTAGCTCTGCTCCATGCCTGCTTTATCAATATCGAAACTGTAGGCATCCTTCATGGTAAATTCGCGAGAGCGCATGACGCCAAAACGTGGGCGTACTTCGTCACGGAATTTGGTTTGGATTTGATACAGGTTGAGCGGCAGTTGCTTGTAAGAATTAATTTCGTTACGCGCCAAGTGCGTAATCACTTCTTCATGCGTAGGACCCAAGACAAAATCGCGTTGATGGCGGTCAGCGATACGCAGTAACTCAGGGCCAAATTTTTCCCAACGTCCCGTTTCTTGCCATAAATCTGCTGGTTGCACGACAGGCATCATGGTTTCGACGGCACCGGCACGGTTCATCTCTTCGCGGACAATACGCTCAACATGTTGAAGGACGCGAACACCTGTGGGGAGCCAAGTATAAAGGCCTGAAGCGAGTTTTCGAATCATACCCGCGCGCAGCATCAGCTGATGGCTGACAATTTCTGCGTCGCTAGGGGTTTCTTTCAAAGTAGAAAGCAGATATTGACTGGTACGCATGTAAAGTTATCCGTTGATATTGGCGATCAATAAGTCCAAGCATATTAACAGCGTGGGGGAGTTTCGACAAAAGCTTCTATGGAAGCCACTTCGATTTGCTCGCTTTGAACGTAAAACGTGACGTTAAAGTCGAACAGGTGAACCGCATAGCGGCGATTATCCGGTTGACCTTTTCTGTAAGCCGGGCGTGGATCTTGCGCTAAGACTTCAGCAATCACGCTTTGATAGTATGCTTGCTGAGGATATGGAGATAATGCCAATAAGGCGCGGTCAGAGAAATGAACATCGAGCGGAGTAGGTTTGGTTTGAGCAAATCCGCCTTGGGCGTCGGCAATACTGTCAGAGTAAGGAATATATGGCTTAATATCGACAATTGGAGTTTGGTCAACAAGATCACACCCTCGTAATACCAAGATGACTTGCCCGCTATCTTGAGTGACATCAACCAGCTCTACGGCTGACATACCAATGCCATTAGGACGAAATGTAGCTCGGCTAGCAAACACACCCATTCTCTCATTCCCCCCCAGTCGAGGTGGACGGACGGTAGGGCGCCATCCCCTATCTAGGTTCTGATCAAAAAGAAAAAGTAACCAAAGGTGGGAGTATTGTTCAATGCCTCGCACGGCGTCGATCTGATTGGCATCCCCCTGCAAGTAAAGATAAGCGAGTGCGTTAGGCGCTAACCCAGGTTGACGAGGTACCGCAAATTTCTCTTTAAAAGGAGAATGAAGTGTGCCAATCGGCGTGATAGAAAACTGGGAACACATAACCAAATAAACCGAAAACAAAGTGGGTATACTTTAGCATGTGATAGAAGAGGGGAGTATGGATGCAAGTCAGTCTTGGGCGTGACATAATCCCAACATTATTTACCGAGGGGAACAACGCGTGAGTCTTCCAGCCGTTTTTATCGATCGTGATGGTGTTGTTAATGTCGATCACGGTTATGTGTCTAGTATCGATAGCTTTGAATATATTGAGGGCGTGTTCGACGCATGTAGGGCGCTGAAAGAAAGAGGCTATTTACTCGTCCTCGTGACCAACCAAGCCGGTATCGCGAGAGGTTACTACACTGAGCAAGATTTTTTGCAATTGACTGAATGGATGGACTGGAACTTTGCTGACAAAGGTGTCGATTTTGATGGGATATACTACTGCCCCCATCATCCCAGCGAAGGAAGCGGGGAATACCGCATCGAGTGTGAGTGTCGCAAGCCTAAGCCTGGAATGCTTCTAGATGCAGCGAAAGAGCTCAATATCGACCTCGTCCACTCTGTCATGGTGGGAGATAAAGCGGATGACATGATAGCGGCAGAGGCTGCGGGCATTACTACGCGTTTTCTTGTTCGCTCTGGTAAACCTATCACCGAGCAGGGCGTCGCATTAGCCACTGAGGTGGTTAATTCGATCGCGGATATACCCACGTTACTCTCTCGCCGCTAAAAAGCTGTCTTTATAGAGTGAGTTGGCGATTATTTGCTCGGTTAGATTTTTTTGAACAAAAACGCTTGCATCCAAAAATCTACCCTCTATAATTCGCTTCTCGTTGGCACGGCAAACCGCGCTAACAACGGCAAAACAAACAAGCAAAACAAAACGCTTGACTCATTGCCGAGGTGGCGTAAAATGCCACTCCCGCTCAAGATTGAGCGGCGCTCTTTAACAATTTGACCTATGCAATCTGTGTGGGCACTCGTTGAGAATAGACAAAAAGATTTATTCGATGAACTGAGTGACCAAACGACAACTTTTACAGTTGTTCGGCACAGTCAATTCGTTTGTCTCGTAAGAGACGAACAAAACAGTATTTATCGAGCCGTTTGTCTTTCC
>NZ_MUFB01000047.1 GCF_001996005.1 Salinivibrio siamensis
GTTCTAAATATTATGGCTATGGGCCTTTCCCGATTTACTGCGCTCCACCTTTCAAACGCGTCCGATGCTACTTCTGAAGCTTTAGATATTGATGAATACGTTCTAAATATTATGGCTATGGGCCTTTCCCGATTTACTGCGCTCCACCTTTCAAACGCGTCCGATGCTACTTCTGAAGCTTTAGATATTGATGAATACTTTAACAAAATCAAGGTAATGGATGTAAGAAATCTACAAATACCTAGTTTATGCAAACAAGAAATTCTAAAAATGCAGGGTAAGAGCGTACGGCTAGCTTCTGCTAACAAGTAAATCCAGGTGACGCCTGCGTCGCACCGATTCAGGCGTTGGCACTCAAAGGTGAAAAAATGGACATTTCTAGCGCATTGATACCCTTACTTAGTGCTTTTTTTGGTGCTGCCTTTACTTTTTGGGGACAGAGAAAGTTACTAGAGCAGCGTGTAAGTCTTGAGTTTAATGTAAAGCAAGCTGAGCGTTTTGAAGAAGCATGCAAATTAGAGCTCGGCAAGCTCGAAGAAAAAATTGAAGAAGCGCATGCTATCGCATCAGAATTAGGTTGGGAATTTTCCCCAACAGTGCTTAATATCGACTGGGAAGCAGGTATGAGCCTAAATGAGTACGATCTAAAGTACAAAGCTCTTTTGGATAAGTGTTCGCGACTACAAGTGTTAGTTGATCTTTATGTGCCTCATTTGAGCGAAGACGTAAACAAAGTTTCGGGTAACATGAACATATATTGGGGTAACTTTCGTAATGTCCTTTCTAAAACCCATCAAGGCGTTTTACCAAACGAACTAGGTAGTGTGTTTGATACCGCATTGAAATACTCAAGATTAATACCTGATCAGACTTACTCGTTAAAACATGGTCTCTCTGATTTTTATCGTAGTAAGTCCTTCCGAAATGAGTGCTAATAAATCAACCAACAGGAAAAACGCTGTGTTAAGTGGACTGTCAACTATGACCTAGTACAGGAAACTCGTTTTATGGACAAATTTATTGCACTTCAACAACTTGTTGCAGGAGACTTTCAACATCTCAATGGGTCATTTGAATCGCATTTAAAAGGAACGGCGAGCCTTTTAGCCAGTTGGGGTAGAGGCGAGTTGCTTCAAACGGCAGGCCTTTTTCATGCAGCGTATGGTACGGCGGGTTTCGATGAGAAAATGGTTTCACTGGAACAGCGCCAAGAAATCGCACAGGTGATTGGGCGGGAAGTAGAGGCATTAGTTTATTTATATTGTTCATGTGATCGAGACTATGTTTTTCCTCAATTCGCTAAAAGGGCTGAGATAGAGTTTAAAGACAGGTTTAGCGGATCATGTTTCAAACTCGAAAGCGAGATGACGAGGCTGTTCTGTGAGTTAACTGCGGCTAACGAACTAGAGCTAGTATATAGCAGCAACGACTTTAAACTTCAGCACGGCGCTGAGCTTTGGGCGTTGTTTCAGAGCATGGACAGCTTTTTAAGCGATGAGGCTAGAAAGGCCTATAAGTCAGCTTTGGCGAGCTTTGGATGACGATTATTTTCTCATTCCCACGCAGGCGCGAGGGAACGATTTAAAGAGTATCTCGCGACCGGGCTGGGAACTCTTTCATAAACGCGGATGTTCATGCGTTTCCCGTGGGCTGTACGGCTGATTAGGTCACGCTCAGCCGCATGCCTACTAGTCAAGCTGCTTATTGAAGCGCAGTGTCGCCAGCACCAGGAATACCCCGAAGAAGGCTAGCAGCGGCCAGATTGCGGAATGCAGTTGGGACAAGTCGGCGCCACGAAGCAGAATTCCGCGCGACAGTCGTATGTAATGGGTCAGTGGAATCACTTCGCCGATCCACTGCGCCAGCCTCGGCATACCGTCGAACGGGAACATGAAGCCCGACAGCAATATGGACGGCAGGAAGGTGAAGATCGTCAGCTGGGTCGCCTGGAATTGCGTCTTCGCGAGGGTGGAGACAAAAAGACCGAGCGCCAGCGTGGCCAGGATGAAAATGACTGAAGCTAGGTAGAGATCGATGACGCGCCCGCGTACGGGAACATCGAAGAGGTACTGGCTGACCCAGAGGATCAGCGTGACCTGGATGAGCCCGATCAGCACGTAGGGAACGATCTTTCCGAGCATCAGTTCTGCGGACTTCACCGGCGTGGTGATCAGCAACTCGAGGTTGCCGCGTTCGCGTTCTCGCACGATAGCGATGGCGGTGAAGAGCACCATGGTCAGGTGCAGGATCACACCGATCAGCGCCGGCACGATATTGACCGGTGAGCGGCCCTCGGGGTTGTAGTAGGTACGCGACTCGAATAGGTTGGGCGGTTGTCGCTGCCCCGGCGGGGGCATGCTGCCCAACCTTCGGACGATGCCCTCTACGGTCGGGTCCGAGCCATTGATTAAAAGCTGCCCGGCCGGGCGATTGTCATCGATCAGTCGTCGCTCGAAATCGTGTGGAATATAGATCCCGACATCGATCTCGCCGGCATCCAGCAGCGCTTCGAGTTCCTCCGGACCGGCGGCCGATTGCGTGATTTTCACGATCTGGCTGGCCTCGGTGGCGGCAATGACTTGCCTCGACAGACTTGTGTTGGCGTGATCGGACACGGCAGCATTGACGTTGCGCACGTCGAGGTCGATCGCAAAGCCGAACAACAGGATCTGCAGCAACGGCACGCCGATGATCATGCCGAAGGTCAGGCGGTCGCGCCTGAGCTGGCGCACTTCCTTGCTGGCGATGGCGAAAAGTCTATTCAGCATCGGTCTTGCCCCGCTTGTGGCCGTTCAAACCCGTGGAGGCGACGAAGACGTCCTCCAGGTTGGCGACGACGTTCTCGACGTCTCCGGCGATCTCCGCATTGGCGAGCGTATCCCGGATCAGCCCGGCCGGATCGACGATTCGCATGTCGGTCAGCGCGTGCAGCCGCGTCCCGAGCTGGGCGACACTTTGGACACCGTCGGTGCCTTCCAGGCACTCGCGGACGCGCTGGGGTGTATCGGTCTCGATTTCGACGACACCGGCGGCGATGTCGCGGATCAGGTCGCGCGGCCGGCCTTGGGCGACGAGACGGCCCTGATCGAGGATGGCGAGATTGTGGCAGCGCTCGGCCTCGTCCATATAGTGCGTGGACACCAGTACGGTCGTGCCTTGGTCGACCAGGTCGAACAGGATGTCCCAGAAATCGCGACGGCTTTGCGGATCCACCGCTGAGGTCGGTTCGTCGAGGATCAGCAGACGCGGTCGATGCAGTGTCGCGCCGGCCAGCGCCAGACGCTGCTTCTGCCCGCCGCTCATGGTGCCGGCGAACTGCTTGCGTCGGTCGCTCAGCCAATACCGTTCTAGCGCACTGTCAATGCGTTGCTTGAGATCGCGGCGCGGCAGGTTGTAGATGGCGGCCAGGAAGCGTAGGTTCTCTTCCACGGTCAGGTCTTCGTAGAGCGAAAACGTCTGCGTCATGTAGCCGATGTGCAGCTTCACCTCCTCGGCCTGCCCGGGGACACGAAAACCGAGCACTTCTACTTCCCCCGATGTGGGTGTCAATAACCCGCAAAGCATGCGAATAATGGTCGACTTGCCCGACCCGTTGGGCCCGAGGAAGCCATAGATTGCCGCCTCGGGGATCTGCAGGTTGACGTCGTCGACCGCTGTCAGCGCGCCGAAGCGCTTAGTCAGCCCCTTGGCATCGATGGCGATGACATCATTCATCGCCGACTCCGCTTGGATCGGGCGCGACGGCGCGCACCGGAATTCCGCTAGGAAGCTCTGCTGCGTTCTCCAGGTCGATTTCGGCCAGGTAGCTCAGGCGGCCGGCATCGTGTTCGGTCAAGGCGTAGTAAGGCGTATAGGCCGCATCCGTGGCCAGATAGCGGACTTTTCCGGTCCGCTCACCGTGGCCGTCGATTCGCACCCGCACCGTCTCGCCTGGGCTGAACCGGCCATGCAGTTCGGCGGGGACATAAACACGTGCGTAGGGCGGCTGGTCGATGGCGCGAAGCAGGGCCAGGGATTCACCCACGCGCGGCGTTTCCCCCAGTTCGAAAGGCAGGGCCTCCACGCGCGCCTTGCGCGGCGCGGTTACGGAGAGTCGTTCGAGGTTGAGATGCTGGCGCTGTACCGCGGCTTCGGCCTCGCGCACCGCGGCGCGGGCCTGATCGAGTTCCTCTATCGTGGTGCCTTCGACCAGGGTCGCCAGCGCGGCTCGTGTGGCATCGTATTCTCCCTGGGCCTGGTCGCGGGCGTTTGTCGCGCTGTCGAGCTGGCTCCCGCTGGCCAGGTTTTGCTCCGCTAGGCGCTGGACACGCTGCAATTCCTGTCGGGCCGTGGCCAGGCCGGACTCGGCGGCGGTGAGGCGCGCCCGAGCCTCTTCAATGGTTTCCTGTCGCGGGCCGCGCAGCAGTTCGTCGAGCCGGCGGCGGCTTCGGTCAGCAGCGGCCTCTAGTTGCGCTAGTTCGGCTCGGGCCCGATGCGGATCGAGTTCGACCAGAACCGTCCCGGCGTTCACCTGCTGGCCTTCGCGCACGTGAATCTTTACCACGGGCTCGGCCATCTCCGCGGCGAGGGCGATGCGGTCGCGCTCGAGCGTGCCGACCACAGGGTAGGCAGGATCGCCATTGCAGCTGGTCAACACCAGCAGCACCAGCAGCATGGCCTGAGCACAAGTCTTGGATATCAGAGTCATGTGCTTGCTCCCTTGTAGAAGAGGTTAAGGGTGTGTTCGGCCAGCACTTCGATCCGCTCCGGCGCTAGGCTGTAGTCGAGCACTTGTCCCGCTATCGGTTGGCCGACAAAAGGGAAGACGGCCATACTTAACAGCGACAGCGTGGCCAGGTCGGGATCGAGGTCGGCCCTGAGCTTTCCCAGCTTCTGGGCTCGCTTGACTAAGTCGCGCACGCCGCTACCGCCGCGGCTGGCGAATCCCTTCAGAAATGTCTCGCGCATCTGACCGCCGGGCGAGAGCACGTCGCGCACGATCAGCGATGGCACGGCCGGATTCTCGGCAAGCAGCCGCATATAGCCTTGAATGAAGCGCGGCAGTAAGTCCTCATCCACGGGCGGATCTGAGCGTGCGGCTTCGAGCTGGGCGAGGATGGGCCCGAGCGCGTGCTGCAGCACCGCTTCGTAGAGATCCTGTTTGTTGCCAAAGTAGTAGTGGATCATCGCCGGCGTCGCACCGGCTTCCTTCGCGATGACGGTTACCGAGACGCCGCGAAAACCGTGCGTGGAAAACTCGCGCAGCGCTACTTCAAGCAACCGCTCGCGGATGTTCGAGTCGCCGCAGGGGCGGCCCGGTGTCCGCTCGCCCTGCCTGGTTCCTGATGTTTTTCTGTTCATAGAATTAATTAATAAATCGTTTAATTAATTATGTCAAGAAGAAATGGCCGAGCGGATTGGGTGCTGGCCCGGCCTTGCAGAAGGCCGGCGAAAACGATCAGTCCTTCAGGCGCTTGCGTCCGGTCAGCATAGCTCGCACAATGTTTTCGCGGTGCAGCCCGTCGGCCGACCAAAGCGGACCGGCGTTTTTCTCGTTCCCACGCAGGAGCGTGTGAACGAGTTACACCAACCCCAACCACTGAACTAAACCGAACCCCGTTCGTACTAGGTACCGTTATGTTTAACCGATGCAGTATCTAACGGGGTTCGCGTGAACCCAATCAATCCAGCCAAGTGATGCAATAGTAGGTGTACGGCGGTCAAACCCCTCCATCGCGATCAGCACGTTTTGCGCGAGAAAACACACCTTCATGGTAATTAGACGACTCGCTGCTACGCTTATAGCAAATAGCAGTGCAGAGGATTTTGCCATGACAATCAGCCGTAAGATTAAAGCCATGGCGCTTGCCCTTTTGTTGGGGTCATTTCTTACCATTTACCTGGTTATGGAGTGGGTAGCGAAGCCCGTTTTGCAAGAGCAGGCAGAGGCGGGCGCTCGGCAAACCGTCACAAAGATTGAAGGGCGTATTGCCACGGTACTGAATGAAGGGGCAGTGTTGACCGATACACTCGCAGCACTATCGGAAACATTGCCGTTAGATCGCGCGCAGTTTATTGAACGTCTTGAGCCCGTGGTCGATCACTACGGTAACGCCGCGATTGCGGGCGGTGGTGTTTGGCCTGAACCCGGTGAGTTAACACCGGAAAAAACACGTGATTCTCTATTTTGGGCGCGTAATGCACAAGGCTCGCTGGATCTATTAGATGATTACAATGATCCCGCTGGCAGTGGTTATCACAACGAAAGTTGGTATCAAGCAGGGCGAGGCTTACCGGCGGGGCAATGCGCGTGGTCTGCCGCTTATGAGGATGCGATTTCTGGCACGCCCATGGTCACTTGCACGGTCGCAATTCGCCGAGATGGCCAGTTTTGGGGCGTTGCGACAATCGATTTGATGCTCTCCGGTCTGTCAAACTTATTAACTGATCAAAATGAGGCAACCGGAGGCTATGCCTTTGTGCTCGATCAAACCGATCGCATTCTCTCGTTTCCAGATGTGCGTTCTTCAAGCCTTAGTATGCAAAGCCTGAGCGACGCCAGTAGACAGTATCCTCGTTTATCCCCGCTTGTCTCGGCCTTGGACGCTGAGGAGCCGGTTTATCTGCCGGAAGGTGTGGTAGGCGATAGCCGGTCGCTCCTCGTGCAGGTTCCTCTGTCGGAACAGGGTTGGACAGTGGGCATGTTGTTGCCTGAGGCAACGGCCTTGGCGGCGCTGAATCGAGTAAGTTCTGGCCTGTATATAACACTGTTACCGCTGGTGATTGTCTTCGCGTTAGTCGTGGTATGGCTCGGCCAGAGGCTCATTCGCAGTATCAAAGAGACGACTCAGCAGGTTAGCAGCCTATCGAAAGGTGAGAAAGGCGGTAAGTTAGAGATTGTTCGTGCTGATGAGATGGGCGAGCTACGGCGCGCTGTCAACGATTATGGCGCCCATCTTGAAAAAATTCTCGAAGACGTAGCGAGAGAAGCGATTGGCGTTAAAAGCAGTGCAAACGACTTACAGGCACTGAGCCAAGATTTGAGCGACCGAACGTCGGCGCAGACGAATGAGAATATCACGCTCGCCTCATCGATTAACCAAATGTCCGCAAGTGCCACCGAGGTGTCGAGCAATACTGCCACTGCCGCAGATACTGCCGAGGATGCATCGCACGTGGTGGCAAAAGGACAGCAAGCCGTCGATGAGAACAGTGACGCGATTGCCAAGCTTGCTACCACACTGAAAGAAGCCTCCTCTGTGATTGATAAACTGGCCTCAGATTCACAGCAGGTGGGAACGGTCCTTGAGGTCATCAAAAAGATTTCAGAGCAAACCAATCTACTAGCACTGAATGCGGCTATCGAGGCGGCGCGTGCGGGAGAGCAAGGACGTGGGTTTGCAGTGGTTGCCGATGAGGTGCGCTCATTGGCCGCCAAAACGCAGGAATCAGCGGAAGAAATTGATGGCATGATTCATCAGCTTCATTCGGCGGCTAGCCAGGGCGTGGACGTGATTGAATCGAGTTATCAGTTGTCTCAATCTTCGGTTGAGCGAGCGAGTGTGGTGCGTGAGCACTTTGAAGAGATTGTCACAGCATTTGATAACATCAAAGAGCGCACCGTAAGCATTGCCACGGCATYGGAGCAGCAAGCGCATGTAACAGAAGAGATCAGTCAACTGGCGGATCGAATCAGGACGTTGTCGGAGCAGAACGCTGAAGGGGCATCTGAACTCAAAGCAATGAGTGCTGATTCACTCGAACGGGCTGACCGTCTAACCCAAATTAGTCAATGGTAGCGTTCGTTTACCTTGTATTGCTATTCTTGAAAGGGCTGATAGGTCGAAACGAATGCATTCCTTGTCAGCCTCATCCGGTGTTTGTTAAGGGGCAGTCGTGAACCAGATCAATCCAGCCAAGTTACGCAATAGCAAGTGGACGGCGGTCAAACCCATTAATCGCGAGAAGCACTTTGTAGTCTCTGACGTTGAGTATGATGAAGACGGTGTGGTGGTGTTATGCGTGCTCGAGTCGGTGATGTCGAAAAAAGAGTATCCAATTGACTGGCGTGAGCTCAAAAGTGACGAGAAGTGGCGTCAAGGGTGGAAGTGATAACGCAAGGGAGGAGGCTATCCTCCCTTTTTTGATCTTTTTTTAAATGTCGCGCGTGGCGTTTGTTATTTCAGGTGGAAGATTTGCTCTGTTTCTAGCGACGTCATCGCGCGTATCTGACGCCAAATGTAGTAAAAGATGCCGAACATCATCAGCATGCTAGGGATAGCAATCATCGGGTAGCTGTACAGCGTCATCTTGCCTAGCTCCTCGTTAAAGGCGGGCGTACCGGCGGGGCTGGTGACAATCCACGTGGCGAGGAAATAGTTCATCGCCGATGAGAACACAAAGGTGCTGGCGAACAGGTAGTTTGACCACATTAGACAACGCTCAAAGGCGGCGGATTGTCCATGCTCTTTTAAACGCTGCTTGATCAACGAGAGGTTAAGCACGGTGTCATTCAATATTAACTTCTGCATCAGTGGGTAGCGGGTAAAGGTTGACCCTAATACCGCCAAGCCGATAAGGCCGGGGATCAACGCCTCTTTCAAGGCTAACCAACGGGTATCGAGCTCGAGTAGGCCAATCCCGCCTGTCAGTAGCACGCTGATAAAACCCAGTGCTGAGATAAAATTGAATTTCTGGTTACGGACCAGATCCATCCCGCCGTAAGCGAGAGGGAAGGCCAAAGCGACGACCAGTGCCATGGCTGTACCTAGGTATTCATCGCCGCTCAACTTCATCAGGATGATCGAAGGGATGAAAACGTTGAACAGGATTTCAAACAGGGGACTCGGCTTTTTCGCGGTGGTATTGCTCATAATGTGTGACTAACTCTACGTGATATCGGTGTCATTATACTCTGCCAAGCAGTGTTCATCGACCCGCGATCGATGTAAAGCGTAAAAGCGCATCGTTGTGTAACTATGTGTGAAATCAATAGGTGTGAGGGGGAGTGGTGTGCGAGCCTGACACCTACATAGTTCATAGAAGCTTTGTAATCACTGCAAAGATGAATGCAATCATCCAAGACCAAATACCAATCGCGTTCATCCACATAAATAGCTCAAACTTTAAGGACTTCTCATTTGCGCGATGACGAATAACAGGATACATGACACAATAGTCAATATATCTAGAAAAAATACTATATGATGTCATACATTGCTGATTCGAATGTAAATCTTTGGCGTTTTTTGCTAGCTGAAGATCTAGCCAAGATATTCTTTCTTCGCTACCGAACGCTAATAGAATACCAGTAATAGAACCYGGTAAAGCCCAAATAAGCGCGTACCATGCTATGAATAATTTAACATACTCAATCATTCAGAAACTCAGCCACCAAGTTAGATAAGATCAGTTTTTTCAGTCTATCACACCGGACAACCTAGCCAGATAGACAATGATGCCCGAGAGAATAAGACTCCAAAATCCTAAAAAGTTGTACCACATAAAGGCTCTGAACTTCCATGAGTTGGTCGTTTGGCGATGTCGAATAAGCGGGTAGGAAAAACAGTAAAGAGTAAAGCGATTGACGATTTTATAAGATAATTGATAATCAAGGTTGCTGTGAAGTTTTTTTACATCTTTTTCAAGCTGTTGGTCTATAAATTCAATGCGTGTAATGTCATTAAGCGCCAAGATTGCGAGTATAAAGACGGCAGGTATTGACCATAAAACAAGATATCCTCCGAAAACCAACCCCGGAATAATAAGTAAAATCTCCCACCATTCACTTTCTGGCATAAAACTCCTCGCAAAGATATGACGATTAGAATGTTATATTTAAACACTCGGATAGGTAGGAAAATATAATCGCTAAAATCAAGCTCCAAAACCCTAAAAAGTTTAACCACATAAAGGATTTGAACTTCCAGGAATTGGTCGTTTGGCGATATCGAATAAGCGGATAGGAAACGCAGTAAAGAGTAAAGCGGTTTACGATCTTATAAGATAATTGATAATCAAGCCTGCTGTGAAGTTGTTTTACATCTCTAGCAAGTTGTTGGTCTATAAATTCAATGCGTTTGATGTCATTAAGCGCCAAGATTGCGAGTATAAAGACGGCTGGTACAGCCCACAAAAAGGCGTATCCTCCAAAAATAAGTATTGAGCACATTATTAAAATATCGAGGATATGCATGATTATTTTTTACATGAGTTGAATGGTTGTTAATTAAT
>NZ_MUFB01000048.1 GCF_001996005.1 Salinivibrio siamensis
TCGAATAAACTCGAAGTCGATGGCACGGTCGATTTTACGAACAAGATGGTCTTTGGGAACAAGTTGTTCCATCGTCACCATTTCAAGTTCATATTGGTGTGGAGAAGGTTCTTGAAGCATACCGGAGCATCCCTATTGCGACAGTGTGGAGAAGGTTCTTGAAGCATACCGGAGCATCCCTATTGCGACACTCCTATTAGATCAAAGGTCTAGCTCGAAAGCTAGACCTTTGTCAGCAGTCTGAACGCAGCCATAGGGCTGCGTTTTTGTGTCTGTTTTTTTATTTTGCTCGTTCCCAAGCTCCTGCGTGGGAACGAGAAAATCTCTTACCAATCAATGAGAAACTAAATTTCCGCCAGTGATCTTTTACAAGTAATTGAAAATTCATGATTTTCTTTAGCGATAAGTTTAGCTTGGATGAATAACTCATTCTGAACTGCTTTAGCCTGATCTGGAGATAAATCTGGCCAGATAAGCGTAGGTAAAACGGGGACCACGTTCAAAGCACCTAGTTTAGTAAACAATGATTCACATTCATCCTTAGTTACTTTTTTGACAGGCCGAATACCTGAAACCTCAAGGCCAAGAGTTGATTTATCTTCTAGGAGTTTAAACGCAAGTTCTTGCTTACCTTCAAGTTTAGTAAAAAGGTTTATTGCTCCAGTCAGCGTTGCTAATTGATTCCTGCCCGCCTGATAAGCGGTTAGAGGTGTGGACTTCAAGTCATCTAATACGCTAATCTCTGTTGCCGCCACAGGCGTGGCCATCAGCACAGCTGATAATACTAACTTCTTCATATCTCACTTCCTTATTATATGGACACTAAAAATCATTTATACAAGTAACCGCATTACTAGTTCCCACGCTCCTGCGTGGAAATGCATACGAAACTCGAAACCTGAACAGTAGTCGTGACAAAGCCATCAGGCCGCAATTATCGAATTTGGTTGCTCTGATTCTGCTGCACGGATCTCTGTTCTTACACGCTCTAACACCGTGGCCAATTTGGGGCAGCTAAAACAATGACAAAATCTATACATCGATGGTGCCATTGGCGTAGGTGACACAAGCCCCTGCAAGATGCCAACTATGATGCATTATGCCACCTGGGCGCCTGTCACGTTTGGCGCCAATTTTATCCACGATGTTACTCGTTCCCATGCTCCCGCGTGGGAATGCATATGGAACTTAAGCCATGACCAAAGCTCTTGACAAAATCATCAAGTCGAATTTGGTTACTCTGATTTTGCTGAACGGATCCTCTGTTCTCATACGCTCTAACATCGTAGCCAATGTTAGTTGGCCACTACAAGATTATTTAGAAAGGCATGAAAGTAGGAAAAATCTAATTTGGAGTGCCACTAAAACAGGGAGGGTTACAAAAAGTGCGCAGTTGCAGATAAGGCGAGTTCTGTTTGCGCCTATCCACACTCCCTGCAGCTCAGCGGGCAACATAGTGGTGATCTTAAATTCGGTGCTTAGAGACGGCGTGATGTGGGATAAAAATCTCGCTTAAATTTAGGATTGACGACATACTCGTTTGTTATGTGTTAAATGTGACCATATCTGTAAATGAAAAAATGGTGAGTCTTTGATTCATAGACACCAAGATCTAGCCCTTCAAGATGCCAGCAAAACTTTGGCTTTTTAGGAATTGGGTGCTCATTTCCCTCATACAACTCGCTATGAAACGTTGGGTCGTTCAATTTGCTGTCAACTTGTTCAATAACATGTATGTACTGCTGTGTCATTGAGTGCAAAAATATCGGATGCCCAGAGGTTGTTATAGGATGTGACATGTACACAGAGCCGGGAGGTAAATCTTCCGATATGATGTCGTCATATATACGCCACATCCTTTCTCTTTCGCGAGACAACACCGGTGAACCAGACTCAAATACTGAATGATCAAATAATGCTACAGCCGTTAGTTCTTCACGAGTAACTTGCACAAATAGTACGATATTGCCCTTGTTCGACTTACCGGATTTCAAGTGCAAATGATAAAAACCTTTTGTATTTAGTATTTGGTCTTTATCCAGCCATGAGTCATTTTGGCGTAGGGTATTTTCTTTTGGGGTATACCCTTTTGAAAGCACACTATTAGACAAATGGTCTGTCAGATCTTGCCCTAAAGAAGCTTTCGTTAAGATATGAAATACATCGGCTTCACATTCCGCCCACCTTGAATCCATGGTTAGATAAGGTTTTATAGCTACTTTTCGTTTTCTAGTAGGTATTAGTCGAGCCGACCAATTCAAGTAATGAAACAATACTGAGCCCCAGCTTTGACTTTCAAGCTCTTCCTTTACTTCTTTCGTATTTGGAAAGTAAGGCATTGTTTTAATTAACTCATTTTTTAGTTTTCTTATAGTTTTGGATTCACCCATTCAAAATATCCTGAGTAACACATAACGCTGAGAACAGTTTCAAAATATTTGGCACGTCATTTTGCTCTGCAAAATGCGTGACAATTATTTTGTCAATTGCTTCGACTTGTTAAGTTTATTACGCACTCTAGAGCTAATATTTTCTAAGCCAACTTTTAAGATCATTAAAATCTTTTAAGTCTAATTGATTTTTTACCATTTGAGCTTCTCGTATGGCATCACGAGAAAAATAACTAGTAGTAACAATAATACTTTTTGTCGCTTGACGTAAGTTATGAACACCCATTACTTCTCTAATAATACCCACACCAATTTTATTATCGGCTGCATATTTTTTACATTCTACATGAGTTAAATAACTACATACTTCATTTTTGACGTAAGCAATTATATCTCGACCGCCATCACGAGTAGCTTTAGTTAACTCAACGTCGAATCCCATATCCTTCAATATACTTGCTACTAATTCTTCAAATTTTCTGGAGGATAAATCGTATAGTTTTTCAGGGTTTCTTCGTAGGTAAATTTTAATCTGATCATCAATTGAAGTGACAATTTCTTTTTCTTCGACTTCAATAAGTTCAGTTGGAGGTAAATATAATTCTTCTTTAAATGTCTCAGATATCTCCATTTCACTCATTAAGGAGATAATATTTTCTTCGGCATTATCTATAGTCGGAAGGCTTACATCACCTTTTATACATCTATATATACCATCTTCGTCTTTTGCCAAAACAACATAAGACCAATCTTTATCAATTGGGTCTCGAATAATTGTACCAGCCAAATCTAACTTAGAACTTTTTAACCATGCTTTCTCAGGAAACATCCCGAGGCTGTCTACGTTTAAAGATCTAAATTCTGATTCGGATATATGATGTATACTCATTTACTTTTCCTAAACCTAACGCTAAGCTAAGTGGCTAACAAACATGGCAAAAACCTAAATTAAACGCCATAAACACTTAACTCAATCAAATTAAAAATGCCGAACGTTTGTTAGTGATGTTGATCCACTTTAACGGACACGTCTTTCGTTAAGCACATTGTTTTTCAAAAGCAATCGGCGACATATAGCCAATGCTACTGTGTAACCGTGTTCGATTATAAAAGTACTGAATATATTTTCTGAGCTTCTCTCGTAAGTGCCTTAAGTTAGCAATCGGTGCATCTTTGATTAACTCGCCCTTAAGCGATTTAAAGAACGACTCGACTTCTGCATTATCCGTGCATTTCCCTGGCCGATTCATGCTTTGCTCAACACCGTGTTCCGCCAGTAAATGTCGCACCCTATCCGCACAATACTCGCGCCCTCTGTCGGTATGAAATAGCAGCCCCCGTTTAGGCTTTCGGCTAGCGAGTACTTTAACAATGGTGAACATCGTCAAGTTTGAATCAAGTTTGTCGCTGAGCGCCCGGCTAAGTACTTTTTTTGAGTAAACATCAATCACTACCGCTAAGTAGCCCCATCGGTTTCCTACTTTTATGTAGGTAACATCCGCAGTCCATTGTTGATTGATTTGGCACGCTTTTTCTTGTTCTAAGCGTCGATTGACGAGTCCTTTAAAGAACGTCCGACTCTTTTGCCGACGACGGTAAACGCGGTCCACTCTCGCCTTTAAACCGGCTTCTCGCATCAAGCGTGCCACACGCTTACGACTCACTGCGAGACCTTTTGCCTTCAACGCCGCATGGATTTTAGGACTCCCATATCTGCCTTCGCTTTTACGGTAGATGAACGCTATCTCTGCGCCTAGCTCACTATCTGCGCGTGAGTGTCCTGACTGTCCGCGGCTTAGCCAATCATAATAGCCACTACGAGACACAGAAAGGTGCCTACACAGCTTCTTTACTGAGTAAACATCACTATATTGCTTTACGAATCGGTAGGCTTGCGCCTTTGTTCTGCTTGAAAGCGTTGCCACTTTTTTAAGATATCGTTCTCCTCTTCAAGCTCCGTGATCCGTCGCTTGAGTGCCGATAACTCATCCTTCGCCTTGTCTGGCTTCACTTTATTTTTTAGGGACTTGACCATACCAAACTCTCCATCTCGATACGCTTTACGCCATTTCGATAGCATGAATGGATGGATATCAAGCGCCTCTGCAACCGACCTCACTGTTCGATGCGTCTCATAGCTCCATTCAACCGCTTTTAGTTTGAAGTCTAGTGAATATTGCGCTGTCTTTTTACCCGTTTTATAGGCTGGCATACTGACCTCCTCAGGTCGTCGATGCGTGTCCAGTAAAACGGATCAAGTCCAGAATCCCTCTTAAATTGTTTGTTAGCACAACAACATGTGGTAGTTTTTTCTAGCTTTAGAGTACTGATTTAGAATATCTTGCTGCTTTTTATATAATTCTGCTGAGGTTTCATACACGAAATATTTATCAGGTTCAGTACACATAGCAAACATTTGAGGGTCAAACTGTCCGCCAACTGTCTCCTTGTAGCCTATATTGAATGCTTTTGGCACTTTGCTGTAGTAACTCTCACCAGACTTAAGCTGTAAACATAAATAGCACTTAGGCATTTTGAATGGCTTTTCCAAGATACCATTTTCGTATGGTATAAAGAAACGATAATGCGAATGTAACGATTCTTGCTCTAGGTCAAACGTAAGAGATAGGCTATTAGGCAACAAACTACGGCATACGGCGTCAGGATTAAAAACATCTTGAATCAAATCAAGGTATTCACTTCCATTGGCAATAAAGCCTGAAAATAAACTCGGCTTTATAGCCAATGTAACCCTTTCGATTTCCGCATAGACTTGACCACGATTTAAAATTGAAAGTTTTATGTTTCCATGATCATGACGTACTAACCTAAGCTGTAGCTTAGTTTTCCGGGATGAACTAGCAAGATAAAGTGAAACTACAACAGCTAAAAATGTAGCAATACCTGCAAACCAAGTTCCAATCATTGACCAATACGATATTTCTAATTCCGTCATTTTACTCCATAGTTCAAACTTGTTTGCTAACGCTTGCAGCACGCGCGGCTTTGTAGTGGAAGCGAAGCCGCAGCGAAAAAGCCGTCGCCGTGCCYGCGCTTGTTAGGCAACTAAACTCCAAATGCTTTCTCCATTTCTTTGAGAACAAAGTCAGCTAATTTCGGTTCTTCTGTGTTTAAGAAACCTAGATCAGGTTGAATGATCTCTATATCTTTAAGCTGTTTATGCGTTGGCAAGCCGCCACTTCTCGGGTTTGCATAGGTAGCCTTTATCATCAACCAATCTCCATTTGTTTCGATCCATAAGTCGTCAAGGCTTCGTACCCTTGAATCGAACCAAAATCTTACCCAATCTCGGCGGATGTATTTACCCTTAGACTTTACTGGCGGAAACTCTTTTAACGCCAAAAATATATATGGAAGCTGCGCTTCTTCGACATGCCGGTAACTCCATATTCTTTTGTTGTCTGCAAATTTTATTAAATTAATGAAGTCAAAAATACTAAGTACCGTCAAGTGACCTTTCATCAATCCGTAGTGAAACTTCCAGTTATTTATAAAAGAATCTCGAAGTGCTTTGGCTCTATTTGGATCTTCATCAACCGGTGGAAGATTTATATATGACTGCCCTGCTGAAGCTTTTAATGGACAAAATTGATTAACATTTGGCTGATGGCTAAACACACCATCAACAGTTGGATTTGCCTCTCCCTTAGTATGCATTTCGCTACCGCAGGCAGGACATCTAGCAAATGGCCTAACTCTCAGGTGTCCATTGCCATCAAGTTTTACCCCAAATTCATTTATATAATCTACAACAGTAATACTTTTATTTACCGTTGGATGCAATGCAGACTTCATTCTTACACAGAACTCCTTTTATAGTTGCCTAACATTGTATTAGTGCGCATGCACGATTTCCCAAAACCATTACCCGCACTCTTTTCTATCTAACTTACTGTTACCAAAAGAATTTCTTACCTCTAATGGATACTGCTCTTCCGCGAAAGTGTGCATGCCGCCTATCTCTATTCTGGTATTCACACTATCCCCAAGCGTGAGTCTGTAAACGCATGACTAATAGGCTCTTTTTTTCATCCATTCTGGGATAGTGTGAATCGGTCACGGATAAACGCGCACACTATTGGGTATCTCTGCCCGATAAGCTGGTTAGGTATCCAGTGTTTAGCCATGCTACCGCCGATCAGTTGTCGGCACCTAACACGCCATCGAGTTGGCAAATTTGCCATTAGTGTATCAAGGGCTGTTTTGGTTTTCGTGCGCTATTGTCCAAAGTGTTAGATAAGCCATATTTTGTGAGATGGGTGCAAGAAGTTACCTAGGACACAACGAATGAGTCGTTTTAGTGGGCGCTTGCATAAGCAAGGGAAAAGATGACTGCTAACAGGTTCGGAGTGTTGAACACCTCTCAGTGTTACCCCGCTGATTATTTCTAATGCGAAAACGGGAGTTGTACCCGTTCCTTGTTTGACGAAGTGTTTGACTAAAAATCGCCAGGTACAAAAAAGGCGTAGTAGGTACTAACCTGCTACGCCTTTCTATGACTGGTGGCCCCTCCCAGACTTGAACTGGGGACCAATCGATTATGAGTAAAAACCAAACCGCATATGAAACCAAGAGTGCTGTCTGCATAGAGGTAGCCATTCCGCATAAAATCTTTACTGACTTAGTGATGTAGAGATTGGTGACTACTCTCCGGCGACGATGATTATATGGTGTAAGCAAGAAAAAACGTGGTAAGAAGGAC
>NZ_MUFB01000049.1 GCF_001996005.1 Salinivibrio siamensis
TCCACCGAAGCTTCAATACTGCCGTTTCCGCTCGACTTGCATGTGTTAGGCCTGCCGCCAGCGTTCAATCTGAGCCATGATCAAACTCTTCAATTTAAKTTTTGGTGTTTGCTTTCCCAAAAGGAAAGACAAACGGCTCGATAAATACTGTTTTGTTCGTCTCTTACGAGACAAACGAATTGACTGTGCCGAACAACTRTAAAAGTTGTCGTTTGGTCACTCAGTTCATCGAATAAATCTTTTTGTCTATTCTCAACGAGTGCCCACACAGATTGCATAGGTCAAATTGTTAAAGAGCGCCGCTCAATCTTGAGCGGGAGTGGCATCTTACGCCACTTTGGCAACAAGTCAAGCATTTTGTTTTGCTTGTTTGTTTTGCCGTTGTTAGCGCGACTTGCCGTGCCAACGAGAGCGCATTATAGAGAGGTGATTTTTTGACGCAAGGAGTTTTTGATAAAAACATGTTAAGCGAGCAAAAAGCCAACAAGGTGCATTATTACTGAGCATTTCCATGCGAAAACTAAGCAGAAAGCCACCTAAAGTCGGTGGCTTTCGCTCAATAAGTATCTATCAGTCCTGTTTTGCGATGATTTGATCGTTTTCAACATCGAGGAAAACAGGCCGCCCTGGTATCAGCTCGCCACTTAGAATTTGCTGAGCAAGCGGGTTTTCAATTGTCTGCTGGATAGCACGTTTGAGTGGACGCGCACCATAGACGGGGTCAAAGCCACCTTTAGCCACTTTTGCCAAGGCTGCGTCTGAGACCTCAAGCTTAAAGTCTCTTTCGGCCATACGATGAGCCAGCTCTTGCATCTGTAGACCTGCAATCTCTTTGATGTGGTCTTCGGCTAATGGGTGGAACACCACCGCTTCATCGATTCGGTTGATGAATTCTGGACGGAAATGATTTGCAGCCACTTCCATCACGGTGCGTTTTATACCCGCATAGTCCAGTTCACCGAAATGCGCCTGAATCTGCTCTGAGCCAAGGTTTGACGTCATGATCACCACCGCATTGCGAAAGTCGACAGTGCGGCCTTGACCATCCGTCAGGCGCCCATCATCCAGCACCTGTAGCAAGATGTTAAACACATCCGAGTGAGCTTTCTCTATCTCGTCGAGCAGAATGACAGAGTAAGGGCGACGACGTACCGCTTCGGTCAGATACCCCCCTTCTTCATAACCCACATAACCTGGGGGTGCACCCACAAGGCGAGCCACGGAATGCTTCTCCATAAATTCGGACATATCAATCCGTACCATGGCATCACGGCTGTCAAACATGAATTCAGCCAGTGATTTACAAAGTTCGGTTTTACCTACCCCCGTTGGGCCCAAGAAGAGAAATGAACCAATTGGGCGATTCGGATCCGCCAAACCGGCACGGCTACGGCGAATAGCATTACCAACAGCGCTCACCGCTTCATCTTGCCCTATCACGCGTTCATGCAATGCTGACTCCATCTTGAGCAGCTTTTCTTTTTCGCTTTCAAGCATACGCGACACTGGGATGCCTGTTTGCCGTGCGATAACATCAGCAATCTCTGCATCCGTGACACGGTTTTTAAGCAGCGTCATTTCCTGCATCTCTGCTTGGCTGGCAAGATCCAATTGCTTCTCTAGCTCAGGGATCTTGCCGTATTGCAGCTCTGACATCCGACTCAAGTCGCCGGCTCGACGTGCGATTTCCATGTCAGTACGCGCTTGCTCTAACGCTGCTTTGATGTGTTGAGCACCAGATACAGCGGCTTTTTCAGTATTCCAGACCTCTTCTAATTCTGCATACTCGCGCTCTTTTGCTTCTAGCTCGTCGCGAAGCGTTTCTAAGCGCTTTTGGCTCGCACTGTCTTCTTCTTTTTCCAGCGCTTGCTGCTCTATCTTCAGTTGCACAATGCGACGCTCAAGCCTGTCGAGTGAGTCTGGCTTAGAGTCTATTTGCATCCGAATACTAGACGCAGCCTCGTCAATCAGATCGATGGCTTTATCTGGCAGCTGCCGATCAGCAATATAGCGGTGTGACAAACTCGCAGCAGCTACGATAGCCGGATCGGTAATTTCTACCGCATGATGCAACTCATAACGCTCTTTGAGGCCTCGCAAAATGGCCACCGTGTCTTCGACATTCGGCTCACTCACCAACACTTTTTGGAAACGGCGTTCTAGTGCCGCATCTTTTTCCACATACTGTCGGTATTCATCCAGCGTAGTTGCCCCCACACAATGGAGTTCACCACGTGCCAAGGCAGGCTTAAGCATGTTGCCCGCGTCCATGGCCCCTTCAGCTTTACCTGCGCCCACCATGGTGTGAAGTTCGTCGATAAAGAGAATGACATTGCCTTCTTCTTTGGCCAGTTCATTCAGCACCGCTTTTAAACGTTCTTCAAATTCACCACGGTATTTCGCGCCTGCGACCAGTGAGCCCATATCAAGAGAGAGTACGCGTTTGCTACGAAGTCCTTCTGGCACTTCACCATTCACAATGCGTTGAGCCAGGCCTTCCACGATGGCCGTTTTACCCACGCCAGGCTCACCAATCAGCACTGGGTTATTTTTGGTACGGCGTTGTAACACTTGCACCGTACGACGGATTTCATCATCACGGCCAATGACAGGGTCGAGCTTGCCTTGCTCTGCACGCTCAGTAAGATCAATGGTGAATTTTTCGAGGGCTTGGCGGTTCTCTTCCGCGTTAGGATCATCCACTTGCTGCCCACCACGGACTTTCTCTATCGCTTCTTCAACCTTTTGCGATGTTAAACCGTGACTACGTAACAGCTCGCCCAACTGACCTTTATCTTCCACCGCAGCCAAAACAAAAAGCTCTGACGAGATATATTTATCTTTACGCTTTTGCGAGATTTTGTCGCACAGGTTAAATAACGTACCCAGGTGGTTTGAAAGCTGAACCTCGCCACCGGTACCCGTTACTTGTGGTAAGCGGTCTAATAACTCAGAAAGGCTGGAACGCAGCTGGCTCACATCCACATTCAGCATGGTCAATAACGGGCGGATGGCACTGCTGTCTTGGTTCAGGAGTGCGGTCATCAAGTGAACAGGCTCGATGTACTGGTGATCTCGCCCTAATGCCAGTGATTGCGCATCAGAAATCGCAATTTGGAATTTACTCGTAAATCGGTCAAGGCGCATAGTTCCTCCCACTTAACACCTCTAGTTGATGAATAAATGGGCACGGTTGCGGCGCTTTTCAAGCACCTTTGTCGATTTTATTTCACCCGCCAGATGCAGGTTGCCATCCGGCCTGTTTGCCCATCTCGTCGATACGAATAAAACTGATCCGCCTGCTGGTAGGTACAAAACTCCCCACCATAAACAGCAGTAACGCCAGCCTGTTGGAGTCGTTGCTTCGCAAGGTGATAAAGATCAGCAAAATACTTACCGTTTCCTTTTGCGGTAAATGCCGACATCGCCTGCGGTGAGTGCGTTACGAACGCCTCGATCACCTCCTCCCCAACTTCAAAAGCCTGTGGCCCAATGGCTGGCCCTAACCAGGCAAGACATCGATTGGGATCGGAAAACTGAGATAGCGTCGCTTCTAACACGCCAGACGATAAACCTCGCCAACCTGCGTGGGCAGCCGCGACTTGCTGACCATCGTCACTGCAAACGAGCACAGGCAAACAATCAGCCGTCATGATGGTACACACTTGACCCGTCGTATCGGTGAAGGCCGCATCTGCCTGTGGATGAGGCGAGCGAGTCGGCAAGTGGACAACATGTGTACCATGGACTTGTTCAAGCCAAGTGATATCCCCACTCACCTGCTGTGCAAGCAGTGCGCGATTTTGATCCACAGCTTCAGGGGCGTCGCCAACATGCATGCCAAGATTCCAACCCGAAAAGCTCCCTTGACTGGCACCACCAATACGCGTGGTGGTCAGCGCTCGTATGTTACTCGGAGCGGGCCAATCAGGCTGAAGGCAATACATCAGTAGTCCTCTTCTCCATATTGGGTTTGATCGTCTCTTAACCGTTCAGTCAAGGCCACCATATCGTCGGGGATCGGTGCATGCCATTCCATCAACTCACCGCTAACAGGGTGATCTAAGCGTAGCATGGCCGCATGCAATGCCTGGCGTCGGAATTGGCGCAGACTTTGTACAAGCTCATCGTCAGCGTGACGAGGCGGTTTGGCCTTCCCGCCATATAAGGGATCACCCACTAGAGGATGATTTAAGTAGGCCATATGGACACGGATCTGGTGGGTACGGCCCGTTTCCAACCGCAACCGTAATCGTGTGTGACCACGAAAATGTTCTGCGACGCGATAATGAGTGATCGCGGGTTTACCTAGCTCATGCACGGCCATATGGGTACGCTTGGTCGAATGGCGGCCAATCGGCTTATCCACCATCCCCCCACCGGTCATATTACCAATCGCAATGGCTTCATATTCACGGGTAATTTTCCGCTTTTGTAGCGCACGCACCAAACGGGTTTGTGCCGGAATAGTTTTAGCGACCACCATTAATCCCGTGGTGTCTTTATCCAAACGATGCACTATCCCTGCCCGAGGTACGTCTCCAATTTCCGGATAACGATACAACAGACCGTTCAGTAAAGTGCCATCAGGGCAACCTGCGCCTGGGTGAACAACCAGCCCCGCAGGTTTATTAATCACCAACAAGTCATCATCTTCATAGACAATATCTAGCGGAATATCTTGCGCTATCCAGCGATCGTCATCTTCAATTTCCGCAGTGATCTCAACGTTTTCTCCGCCCATCACTTTTTGGCGCGGCTTATCAATGGTCACACCATCGAGTGATACCTGGCCGGCTTGGATCCAAGTCTTGATCCGAGAGCGTGAGTAGTCAGGAAACAACTCAGCAATGGCTTGGTCAAGCCGTTGACCTAGTTGATGGTCTTGGATCTGGTGGGATAATTCTATCTGTTGTGCCATATCGAACTTTTCTATGATTTCTATGACTAAACCCTCGCGACAGTCGTTATAGTGGCGCTCGGCATATCGCCTATCAACGCCTTTTGCTATAGTCGCCTGTCACTGGATAAAATAGCCGGAATAATGACATTGTATCTGTTTGCCGCTGCGACCGTAATCCAGATGGCATAAAAACTTTTCAAGGAAGTGCGATAACCCATGAAACGCCTAACCCTGACTGCACTATTCGCAGCCTCTCTACTCGCCGGTTGTTCAAGTAACGACCAAGTCGTCCAAGACGATCCGCCATCCAAACTGTATCAGGATGCTGAAGCGCAGTTAAATCAAGGGGCTTGGATAACCGCTATTGAAAAGCTGGAAGCACTGGATTCACGCTATCCCTTTGGTGCTTATTCTGATCAAGTGCAGCTGGATCTGATTTATGCATATTACAAAAATGATGACTTGGCTTTAGCCGAGGCAACCATTGATCGTTTTATGCGTATGCACCCTGCGCACCCAGAAAGTGACTGGGTGGTTTATATGCGTGGCCTTACCCATATGGCGCAAGATCGTAGCCTCATTCACGATATTCTTCGTATGGAGCGGGACGACAGAGATCCTCAGCCAGCACGCAAAGCATTTGCCGATTTTCGTCGCCTGCTTGAGCGCTATCCAAACAGTGAGTATGCCGCAGATGCCAAAGCGCGGATGACCGCATTAAAAAACCGCCTTGCTAACTATGAGCTCGCCGCAGCAGATTACTACATTCGTCGAGAAGCTTGGGTTGCCGCGGTTAATCGTTGCCAAGCGTTGCAGCGTGACTTCCCTGATACAGAAGCGGCCAGAGCGTCACTCCCTTTAATGCTTAAAGCCTATGAAAAGCTTGGACTCGATGAACCCGCAGAGCGAACAAGAAAACTGATCGCCAAGAATCCAGCGTAATAGCGAGTCAACAAGCTTGATAATCAAAACCTCCGCAAAGGAGGTTTTTTTATGTCTATAGATTACCGGTGAAAAGCGCGCTTTACCGAGTAATATTGGAATCGACTCTCGGCTTCCGCGTTGAGTGGGCACAGATATACATTATTGAGGTATAACGGTTTATAGAGTTTGAAGCGGTAAGTTATTGAATCAAGACGCGTGATATCTTGCTATAGATACAAAAAAGCCCCGACCGTGAGGTCAGGGCTTGGTGTTTCTGCTAATTAAAGTCTTACATGTAGCTGCTTTAATTAGGTTATCTTGTTTGATGCGATGAGGATTTTGAATCGAGACGCGCAGTGTATGCCAATACATGAGCATCGCAGATATCAAAAGCATCGAGCTATCAACAAGATAAGCAATCAAAACCTGGCGATGTCCTACTCTCACATGGGGAGACCCCACACTACCATCGGCGCTGCTTCGTTTCACTACTGAGTTCGGCATGGAGTCAGGTGGGTCCAAAGCGCTATGGTCGCCAAGCAAAATTTGGTGTGTCTTCACTTTTCAGTCAAAACACKTAATCTAGAAAGCTGTTCGTTCTCGCCACAATCAACTGGCTTATTTCAAGTCCAACCCAAAACCTCTTGGGTGTTGTATGGTTAAGCCTCACGGGCAATTAGTACAGGTTAGCTCAACGCCTCACAGCGCTTACACACCCTGCCTATCAACGTTCTAGTCTAGAACAACCCTTTAGAGAGCTCGAAGCTCTAGGGATGACTCATCTCGGGGCCAGC
>NZ_MUFB01000005.1 GCF_001996005.1 Salinivibrio siamensis
AGATGAATCAGGGAAGGCCTCTTTTTCAAAGTCTCTTCGTAAATCTAATAATAGGTCTTCAAGTTCAGATAGGTAACCATACAATAAGGAATGTTTTGTTTGTTGCCTCCATTCTCCAATAGACAAATATGAAATATATGCTGCTGCCGCGGCACCAACACCAGACAGCGTGGTACCCATGGTATTGAAAAATGTAACGGCGGATTCACTGACTTGGAAATTTAAGCCAAACAGCATCCCGACCAACACTAATGCGAGAACAGATACGACAATTGGGGTGTTACTCATGATGCTTACCTACGTTTTTAGCCAGCTTGTTAGTCTAAACACCTGAAAAGACACAAACCACACTTTAGCAGTGGGGGAGCCGCAAAGTGTGGTTTGTTGCATGTGAGTAAGTTTTCTTGTAGTAGGGAAATCAGGTTGTGGCTACGAACCCAATACCATCATGGATGCCTTGCTTTCATGGTATATCATGCCATTTCTCTCACAACGATCAGTGGCTTTGGTTACTGACGCAACGCTCGCTCGCCGCGTGCGATGCCAACCACACCGCTGCGTGCCACCTCAATGATCTCGGTAATCTCACCGACCGCGCGAATAAAGGCATCTAACTTGTCACTGTCACCCGTCAACTGCACGGTGTAGAGCGAGTGCGTCACATCCACAATCTGACCGCGGAAAATATCGGCGGTGCGTTTTACCTCCGCGCGGGCAAAGCCGCTGGCTTTCACCTTCACCAACGCCAGCTCGCGCTCAATATGATCGCTTTCAGTCACATTGCTTACTTTCAGCACATCAATCAGCTTGTGCAGGTGCTTTTCGATTTGCTCGCGGTCCGCGTCGCTCACCACCGAGGTGGTGATATTCAAGCGCGATAAGGTTGCGTCATCCGTCGGTGACACCGTGAGTGATTCAATGTTGTAGCCACGCTGAGAGAATAAGCCCACCACGCGCGACAAGGCACCTGGCTCGTTTTCCATTAAAACCGATACAATACTGCGCATTAGGTTCTCTCCGTTTTGCTCAACCACATTTCATTCATCGCCCCACCGCGTACCTGCATCGGATAAACGTGCTCGGTTTCATCAACATTGATATCGACAAAGACCAAGCGATCTTTCATCGCCAGGGCTGCCTCTAAGCCCGCTTCCAGCTCGGACGGATGATTGATGCGCATCCCCACATGACCATAGGCCTCAGTGATCGCAGCGAAGTCCGGCACCGAGTCCATATAAGAGTGCGAGTGGCGGCCTTGATAAATCATGTCCTGCCATTGTTTGACCATCCCGAGGAAACGGTTGTTGAGGTTGACGATCACCACCGGAATGTCGTATTGCAATGCCGTCGACAGCTCCTGAATGTTCATTTGAATACTGCCATCACCGGTGACACACACCACCTGCGCGTCCGGCAGCGCAAACTTCACCCCCATGGCGGCGGGTAGCCCAAAGCCCATGGTGCCCAAGCCGCCGGAGTTAATCCAACGACGTGGTTTATCAAACGGATAATAGAGTGCCGCAAACATTTGATGCTGGCCGACGTCTGAGGTCACATACGCCTCGCCATGGGTGAGGCGATACAAGGTTTCAATCACTTGCTGGGGTTTAATCCGCTCAGGATCAGCGACATATTGCAAACATTGGCGCTCACGCCAAATCTGAATATTGTGCCACCAGGTGCTGATCGCATCGCTGTCGTTATTGCCGCCTTGCTCCACCAGCAATTTGAGCATGCTATTTAATACCGCATCCGCCGAGCCGACGATGGGAATATCTGCGGCCACGGTTTTAGAAATGCTGGAAGGATCCACATCAATGTGCATGATGGTGGCATCGGGGCAGTATTTTTCTAGATTGTTGGTGGTACGATCGTCAAAACGAACACCAATACCAAAAATCAGATCGGCTTGGTGCATAGCCATGTTCGCTTCGTAGGTGCCATGCATGCCCAGCATCCCTAGCGCGTGATCATGGGTGCCGGGAAACGCCCCCAGCCCCATCAAGGTGCTAACGACGGGGATGTTTAGACTTTCTGACAACTGGCGAATTTGCTCGCCGCAGTCGGCCATGATGGCCCCACCACCGACGTATAGCACCGGCTTTTTCGCTGCCAGTAGCGCTTTTAAGCCACGTTTGATCTGACCTTTGTGCCCTGACGTGGTCGGGTTGTAAGAGCGCATACGCACACTGTCAGGATACTGATACGGATGCTTTTGCGCCGGATTCAGCATGTCTTTGGGGATGTCCACCACCACAGGGCCAGGACGTCCTGTCGCGGCAAGATAAAAAGCTTTTTTTACAATATTGGGAATATCTTCGGCGCGCTGGACTAAAAAGCTGTGTTTGACCACCGGGCGGGAGATCCCCACCATGTCACACTCTTGGAAGGCATCATTACCAATCAGGCCGCTCATGACTTGGCCAGAAAACACCACCATGGGGATCGAGTCCATATACGCGGTGGCAATGCCGGTAATGGCATTGGTTGCCCCTGGGCCTGACGTGACCAGAACCACGCCCACTTCCCCCGTGGCGCGCGCATAACCATCGGCCATGTGTACCGCGGCTTGTTCGTGGCGCACCAACACATGGTCGATATCACTTTTTTCGTGTAATGCGTCGTAAATATCCAGTACCGACCCGCCTGGATAGCCAAAAATATGTTTTACACCTTGATCGATCATGGAGCGCACGATCATCTCGGCACCGGATAACATTTCCACTCTACGCCTCCCTGTTTGCATAGTTAGGACTTACTTTTAGCCTAATCCTGCCCCTTACTCTTGGATGTACTGGTGGTCACTCACCACGCGGACATCTGAACCAAATACTGGCGGTAAGGCGGCGTTAGATTGTCACTTGGCCTGCTTCGGATGAAGCTGCAATCAATGTAACGTTTTATTTGCAAAACTGTCTATTAGCTAATCAGTATTTACATTTTTAATCTAAATGTTGAGTGAATGTTGCTGGTTTACGCTGACCACGGGGGAATAAATTGGAAACATCCACTATAAAATCGACACTTTGCCAGATTTGCTATTCAGGCGTGGGGAGGAAAAAGGGGGAAAAGGCATACAAATAACGAAAACAAAGGAAGATTCTCAGCCATGAGAAACCTTCCCCCGCTTTGATGCATCAGGACTAACGTTGATACATGGTGTCAATGTGATGTTGGTAACGTGAAAGGATCACTTTGCGGCGCAGTTTCATGGTCGGCGTGAGCTCGCCACTGTGCATGCAAAAGCCCTGTGGCAACAAGGTAAAGCGTTTGACTTGCTCAAATTTGGCCAATTCATGTTGTAAGCTCTGCAAACGCTTTTCAAACAAGGCCACGACATCGGCGTGTTTTAGCAGCTCTTTGCGATTTTGATATTCGATATTGGCCGCCCGCGCCCACTCTTCTAAGGCATCGAAGCAAGGCACAATCAAGGCCGATACAAAATGACGCGCCTCGGCCACCACCGCAATCTGATCGATAAAATGATCGCGCACCAAAGCGCCTTCCACCCGCTGTGGTGCGATGTACTTACCGCCTGAGGTTTTCATCAACTCTTTGATTCGGTCAGTGATAAATACGTTGCCCTTGGCATCAAGATACCCCGCATCGCCGGTTTTCAAAAAGCCATCCTCGGTAAAGGTGGCGGCAGTCGCATCAGGCTGATTAAAGTAACCCCGCATTACCATCGGCCCACGGACTTGAATTTCATCGTCCGTCCCAATTCGCACCTCTGCCCCTGGCATCGGATGGCCAATCGATTGGGGATCAAAGCGGGTATCGTCCCAGCAAGAAACCGTGGCGGTGGTTTCGGTCATGCCATAACCGAGCTTGACGTTAATGCCTATCGCGTGGAAAAACGCGCCGATTTCGGGGTCAAGACGCGCCCCACCGCATGGCATCAAACGCATCTTGCCACCTATAGCGCACGTAACTTACTGAGCACCAGCTTGTCGGCCAACGCCAATTGCCATTGCTGACACCAAGACGGAGACTGGCCGGTGCGTAATTGCGCAGCATGACGCTCACCTTGGCGCAGTGCCCATCGGAATAAATGCGGTTTAACGCCGGTGGCCCGACTGAGTTTGTCGTGGATAGCGCCATGGATTTTTTCATAAAAACGCGGTACCGCACACATTACCGTCGGTTTGACCTCGGCCAATGCATCACGCACCTGAAGCGGGTTGGAGAGATAGCAATTGACCGCCCCGCGGTGAAGGACGTAATAGCTCCATGCGCGCTCAAACACATGAGAAAGCGGCAAAAAGGCCAAAGAGACATCATCGGGGCTTAGTGCCAATACTTGATCGTGCACATCCAACTGCGCCGCCACATTGGCATAATCCAGCATCACCCCTTTCGGATCGCCCGTAGTGCCGGAGGTATAAATCAAGGTGGTCAGATCGTCCATGCATCGTCCGTCAATGCGCGCGTCTAACTCGGCTTGATAGCCGCGATCGTCTTGCAATAGCCAGCTGGCCCAATCCCACACCTTGGGATGCGCGGGAACCGCCGTCTCTTGACTTAGGGCAACCACCCCTTTGACGTTGGGGCAGTGTTCAAGGGCAGTAACCGCGCTCTCCAGTTGTTCGTCACCGGCAAAAATCCACTGTACGTCTGCATCATTGATAATGTGTGCGGCTTGCTGGGCGGTGCTAGTTGCGTAAATCGGCACAGGTACGGCGCGAATTTGCAACGCGGCATAGTCCAACATTGCCCATTTTTCGCTGTTCGGCGCAAAAATGGCGACGGTTTGCTGCACCTGACAGCCAGCGTTGAGTAAGCAGCGTGACAGCTGATCGATGCGTTCGCCTAGCTGGCGCCAACTAATGCTTATCCATTGCGTGTCTTGTTGGAAGCGGATTGCTTCGCGTTCATTTTGGGCGGCAATCTGATCGCGAATGCGCGTGACGATATGGTTTTGGGTGTTCACGGAGTCTCTCTTGGCTCGCCGTTTGGCGAACACATGTACGCTCAATAATGACAGCGAGTTTACCGAGCGCACCATCAAACTCAAGAGAAATTGAGTGAATGCTCTAGCAAAAATGTAAAAACGTGATTCAGCCTTGTGGAAGCAGCTTATCGGCGCGCGCCGCACATCGCACTACCGAATCAAGCGTTGCAACCTGAGTGGGTGTGGATCCATGCGCATTGATGAGCGATTAAAGTCCAAAATCGACTCCTCAACCGTTTCTGGATAGTCAACCTGATCCCATAGATGGTGAAACAGGCTACGTGTCTGATTTAACTCTCCTTTTACCAGCCACTCCGCCAATGCTTGAGCAACATCTGGGTACCCAATCGCGCCCACCGCCGGTGCCTGCAGCCATTCACGTACCGCGCTCGCATTCAAGCTATCCATACTGTGTGCTAGCCCAAGCTGAGAAAGTGTTGCGACATTACTCAACTGTTCAAACTGACCAGACAATGGCTTTAAAAGGAGCTTTTTCCCTAAACTTAATGCCTCCGATGGAAGCTCAAATCCCCCATTTGCGATCACGCCCTGGCACTGATGCAGCGCCGTGTGAAAGCTTTCTTTGCCTAAGGGCATTAGCGTAAGGTTTTCACGTTGGTAGGGGGCATTAACCTCGGGGTGAAAGCAGATAAAAGGTTGGCTAAAGCGCAACAGAAGCTCACTGACTGCAGATAAAGATTCAAAGGGGAGATACACCAGCACCGCCCTCTCCGCAGTGGACGATGTCACCGCTTTATCTACCGGAGTGGTATCAATAATTGGGGGTAAAATCGGTTGGTTAAAGTGATACCAATGCAAGCCAATGGCATAGTCGGTTGGCGCAAAATAACGCATGATCATGCGATTGATCAGCGTTTCCCCATGTTTGGGCACCGCGTGAGAAAACGCCGCTTGGTGGCTGATGGCCACCGATGGCACCCCTTGCCGGCGCGACGCCCACGCACTGATGGGTTCAAAATCAGAGATAACCTTATCGTAGCCTGATACATCAAGCTGGCGAATATCGCGTCGTAGCTGTGTAAAACGATTGTGTCGCGCGGTGGCTAACATATCAATTTTGCCATCACGGCTGACAAAGCTCATGCCGGTGAACGTGCGAAAGTCACCAAATGGCGCCATATCAAAATAACGCTCGGCTGGCCGCCCAGAAAAAACAAAATCGACCTCGACATCGTATCCGGCCAAGGCACGAGCCATGGCGCGGGCTCGCGATATATGCCCGTTACCGGTTCCCTGAACACCGTATAAAAGCTTCATTAAATACCTGTTATTCCGTAAAGATCGAAAGTGATACTGTGTGCCAACGTCGCGCACAGCAGCCCTAACCCAGCGCCAACCACGATATCGCTCACAAAGTGCACGCCCAGTAACACGCGCGAAATACCGATTAGGCTGGCCCAGATGAACACCAAAAGGGTTAACGAAGGAAAAAAGGTGCTCAGCAATGAGGCCATGAGAAAAGCCGCGGCCGTGTGGCCTGATGGCATACTGTAAAGATCGGAAGGCGTGATAAAGGCAGGTAACTGCGAAGGACGTGCGCGCCGAAAGCTGCGTTTAAGTACCCAATAGATCGGGAGTTCGATGGCAAAAGCCGTCAATCCTGTGAGCAAAAACCAGAGCCCGACCGCCTCATGAAGCCACCATGCAGTAAAGCCAATCACCAGATAGAGTGGCCCGTCACCTGAACGGGAAACGGCACGGGCTATTTTCGCTGTGCCAGCGCTAAAGCGGTGAGATAAACACAGTGTCGACACCGTGTGGTCGAAGCGTTGAATCGCGGTAAAGCTTCTCATCCTGCCTCCCAATGCGGCGAGCTGATGGTTAAACTCTAGTCAGCCGGTATGACAGGTCGGTGACGTTATTGGGTCATCTCGATGAATTTACGTCGCCGCTTGAGCTCAGGCACGTTGGGACAAGTAAAAATAATGAAGACTGGACAAAGCCGCGCCAGAGCACAGTACAAAAATCTAACTTTTAGTTTTAAAACCAGTTTAATTAACCAGTTTTTTACCATTATATTGCGCAGAAAACGGGTTTTGTTTTTTTCAGATTGACGCTTTCCCCATCGCTCTGTTATTTCTGGTAACAGAATATTTACTGACGGACATCAGCATGACACTGTTTCACCTACGCCTCATCCTCCTCCTTATCGTGACCCAGTCGCGCGGGTAGGTTTTGGGCAGAAAACAGTGAATGCCAAATCTCAAAAACCCGCGCCAGACGCGGGTTTTTTTGTATCTAACGTCGCCAAAATAACATCAAGCGCCAATTAAAGAGCCCTTCAAAGCGGCCAAGCAAACACAACAGGGAGTCACCCATGAGCGAGAACAGCCAAGTCATTCTGTTTGATACCACCTTACGCGACGGCGAGCAGGCGCTGTCAGCAAGTTTAACCGTCAAAGAGAAATTGCAGATCGCCCAAGCCTTGGACCGCTTGAAGATAGACATTATTGAAGCCGGTTTTCCGGTCTCCTCACCGGGCGATTTTGAATCCGTGCGCACCATTGCCGAGCACATGCAACATGCACGTGTCTGTGCCTTGTCTCGCGCGGTTCCTAAAGACATAGATGTGGCCGCCGAATCCCTCAAAGCCGCTGACGCCTTTCGTATCCACACTTTTTTGTCCACCTCAACCATCCATGTCAAAGATAAGCTTCGCCGCAGCTACGATGACGTGGTCGAGATGGGGGTGCGCGCCGTTAAGCATGCACGCCAATACACGGACGATGTGGAGTTTTCCTGCGAAGATGCCGGGCGCACCCCGATAGATAATCTGTGCCGTATGGTCGAAGCGGCGATTGATGCCGGTGCGACCACCGTCAATATCCCAGATACGGTGGGTTACACAGTGCCGAGTGAATTCGGCGATATCATTGCGACCTTGTTTAACCGCGTACCGAATATCGACAAAGCCGTGATCTCTGTCCATTGTCATGATGACTTAGGGATGTCGGTCGCCAACTCTATTGCCGCGGTTCAAGCCGGCGCTCGCCAAGTGGAAGGCACTATCAATGGCATCGGTGAACGTGCGGGGAACTGCGCGCTGGAAGAGATTGCGATGATCTTGAAAACCCGCGCTGACTTGTTAGGCGTAGAAACAGGATTGAACCACACCGAAATTGCCCGCACCAGCAAGTTAGTTAGTCAGCTTTGCAACATGCCAATCCAACCCAATAAAGCCGTGGTCGGTGCCAATGCCTTTAGCCACTCCTCCGGCATCCACCAAGATGGCATGCTGAAAAACAAAAACACCTACGAAATCATGACCCCAGAGTCGATTGGTTTGGGCAAAAAGGCGCTTAATCTGACCAGCCGTTCCGGCCGTGCCGCAGTGAAAAGCCACATGGATAACCTTGGCTACGACCAACAAGATTACGATTTAGACACCTTGTATCAATCTTTCTTGCAGCTGGCAGATCGTAAAGGTCAGGTGTTCGATTATGACTTAGAAGCCTTGATGTTCTTCAACAACCTCAAAGAAGAGGACGACTTCTACAAGCTGAACTATTTAGGCGTGCAATCGGGCAGCCTAATGGCGACCACCAGCATCAAGTTGCAATGTGGCGACGAAGAGAAACGCGAGGCGGCGATTGGTAACGGCCCCGTCGATGCCCTTTATCAGTGCATCTACCGCATTACCGGCTATGACATTGAACTGGATAAATTCGATCTGACCGCCAAAGGGGAAGGAGAAGATGGTCTCGGCCAAGCCGACATCATTGCTAACTACAAGGGCCGTAAATATCACGGCACCGGGGTGTCGACCGACATTATCGAAGCCTCAGGTGAAGCGCTACTGCATGTGATCAATGCCATTTATCGCGCCGACAAAATCGCCCAGATTAAGGAACAATCCCACTTAAAACAGGAGACAGTATAACCATGGCCAGCGCACATCAGATTGCTATTTTGCCCGGTGACGGTATCGGCCCCGAAGTCATGACGCAAGCCGAGAAGGTGCTTGATGCGGTTAGCGAGCGATTCTCACTCACTTTGGAACGTCACCACTATCCTGTGGGCGGTGCCGCGATTGATGCCCATGGCTCGCCGCTGCCCGCACAAACCTTGGCTGGGTGTGAAAAAGCCGATGCAATTTTATTTGGTTCAGTGGGCGGCCCAAAGTGGGAGCATTTACCGCCAACCGAGCAACCTGAGCGCGGTGCCTTGCTGCCATTACGCAAACACTTTGGGCTGTTTTGTAACTTGCGTCCGGCACAAATCCACACTGGTCTCGAAGGCTTTTGCCCGCTGCGCGCCGACATTGCCGACAAAGGCTTTAACATCGTGGTGGTGCGAGAGCTAACCGGTGGGATTTACTTTGGTGAGCCCAAAGGACGTGAAGGTGAAGGCCGCGAGGAAAAAGCGTTTGATACGGAAGTTTATCATCGCTATGAAATTGAGCGTATCGCCCGCATTGCCTTCCAATCGGCTCAGTTGCGTAATAAGCAAGTGTGCTCAATCGATAAAGCCAATGTACTGCAAAGCTCAATGCTATGGCGTGAAGTGGTGGAAGAGGTGGCCAAGGACTATCCGGATGTCCACTTGAGCCATATGTATATCGACAACGCCACCATGCAGCTGATTAAAGACCCGTCACAATTTGATGTGATGCTGTGCTCGAACATTTTCGGCGACATCATCTCCGATGAGTGCGCAATGATCACCGGCTCAATGGGCATGCTGCCATCTGCGAGCTTGAACGCGAGTAAATTTGGTTTGTATGAGCCCGCCGGCGGCTCTGCCCCCGATATTGCGGGTAAAAATATCGCCAACCCAGTGGCGCAAATTCTCTCCGCCGCGCTAATGTTACGCTACTCGTTAGGCGAAGAAGACGCGGCCTGTGCGATTGAGCATGCGGTCAGCCAAGCACTGGCGGCCGGTGAGCTGACCGCTGATCTGGCGGGCAACCATCCTGCCCTCAGTACCGAACAAATGGGCGATCGTATCGCCGCCTATATCCGCCAAGGCGCAGAATAATTACCCGTAAGGATACGAGCTATGTCGAATGCAAACACCCAGCAAGGCGCCAAGACCTTGTACGAAAAAATTCATCAAGCCCATATTGTCACCGAGCAGCCCGGCGAAGCGCCGCTGCTGTATATCGACCGCCATTTGGTGCACGAAGTGACCTCACCACAAGCCTTTGATGGTCTGCGGGAAAAAGGGCGTCCGGTGCGCCAAGTGAGTAAAACCTTCGCCACCATGGATCACAATGTCTCCACCGAAACCAAAGACATTAACGCGTCAGGGGAAATGGCGCGTATCCAAATGGAAACACTGGCCAAAAACTGCGAAGAGTTCGGTGTCACCCTGTATGACTTGAATCACCCTTACCAAGGCATTGTGCATGTGATGGGCCCCGAACTTGGTATTACCCTGCCCGGCACCACCATCGTCTGTGGTGACTCCCACACCGCAACCCACGGCGCTTTTGGTGCACTGGCCTTTGGCATTGGTACCTCAGAAGTCGAGCACGTGCTGGCCACCCAAACGCTCAAGCAATCCCGCGCCCGCACGATGAAAATTGAAGTCACGGGCAAAACCGCCCCCGGGATCACTGCCAAAGATATTGTCCTAGCCATTATTGGCAAGGTCGGTCATGCCGGCGGCACCGGGCATGTGGTGGAGTTTTGCGGGGACGCAATCACCGACTTGTCGATGGAAGGGAGAATGACGGTGTGCAACATGGCAATCGAATTAGGCGCCAAAGCTGGCCTGATCGCCCCGGATGACACCACCTTTGCCTATTTAAAAGACAAGAAATTTGCCCCGAAAGGCGAGCAATGGCAGCAAGCAATCGCCTATTGGCAAACCTTGCATTCGGACGCCGATGCGCAGTTTGATCGCGTGGTCACCCTCGATGGCAGTCAAATTCACCATCAAGTGACCTGGGGCACCAACCCCGGCCAAGTGGTCAGTGTGCATGATACCGTGCCTGCCCCAGAGACAATGAACGATCCGATTGAACGTCACTCGGCAGAACGCGCATTAAAATATATGGGGCTGACACCCGGCCAAGCCATCAACCAAATCCGTATCGATAAAGTCTTTATTGGCTCTTGCACCAACTCACGGATTGAAGACATGCGTGCGGCCGCCGCAGTCGCCAAAGGGCGACGTGTGGCAGAGGGCGTGCATGCCATGGTGGTGCCAGGCTCCGAGCAAGTGCGGGCACAGGCGGAGCAAGAAGGGCTGGATGTCATTTTCCGTGACGCTGGCTTTGAATGGCGCTTGCCCGGCTGCTCAATGTGTTTGGCGATGAATAATGATCGCTTAGGCCCCAAAGAGCGCTGCGCCTCCACCAGTAACCGCAACTTTGAAGGGCGTCAAGGCCGTGAAGGCCGCACCCACTTGGTCAGCCCAGCCATGGCCGCAGCGGCGGCGATTGCGGGCCATTTTGTCGACGTTAACCAATTATAAGGAGGCCTTATGTCAGGCATACACACTCATACCGGCATTGTTGCCCCGTTGGATGCGGCGAACGTCGATACCGATGCGATCATTCCTAAGCAGTTTTTGCAAAAAGTCACCCGCACCGGCTTTGGGCAGCACCTGTTTCACGATTGGCGCTTTTTAGACGATGCGGGCCAGCAACCGAACCCCGAGTTCGTGCTTAACCAAGCACGTTACCAAGGCGCTAGCGTCTTGCTCACCCGCGAGAATTTTGGCTGTGGCTCATCCCGCGAGCATGCGCCTTGGGCGCTGGATGATTACGGGTTTAAAGTGATTATCGCCCCCAGTTTTGCCGATATTTTCTATGGCAACTGCATTAATAACCAAATGGTGCCGGTGACCCTTGAAGAAGGCCAAATCGATGCTTTATTTACGTATGTGGCAGAAAATGAAGGCGCGACTGTAACGCTAGATTTGCCCGCCCAAACCATCCGTGCCGGTGAACACTGCTTTGCCTTCCAGATGGATGATTTTCGCCGTCATTGCCTGTTGGAAGGGTTAGATAGCATCGGTCTGACGTTGCAGCACGAAGCCGATATCTCACGCTTTGAAAAACAAATACCAGACTTTTTGGTGTAATACGCCCTCCAAGAACGCCAATAAGCGCGGTGTTACCCGTACTTATTGGCGCTTCAACCCATTTTTTCCATCCTCAATGAAACCAACCGCTGACTCGCTTGGTCTAGTCTCAAAGAAGGTTTGATCGCATTAAGGACTGGCAATGCAAAAACATTTGGTAATTCTGCTCTGGTTAGTGTTTCCGATCATCAGCCAAGCCGCGCCCAAAGCGGATTACTGGGCAATGTGGGATGCCCATAACCCTGACAGCCAAGCCACGTTTACCCATCACAGCTGGCAAGTGTTACTCGATAAGTATTTGCAATCTCAGGGGCAGCACACCTTATTTAACTATGCCGCGGTCACGGATAACGACAAAGCAACCCTCGACCATTACATTGACATGCTCACCGCGCGCGACCCACGTACCCTGACCAAAGACGAGCAATACGCGTATTGGGTTAACCTCTATAATGCGGTCACGGTAAAACTGATTATCGCCGACTACCCGGTCCGTTCCATCACCAAACTCGGTGGGCTATTTAGCTTTGGCCCTTGGGATGATGAAGTGGTTACCGTCGCTGGCGAGCCGCTCACTTTAAACGATATCGAACACCGGATTTTACGCCCGCTTTGGCAAGATCCGCGTACCCACTATGCGGTTAACTGTGCCAGCCTTGGCTGTCCTAACCTTCAGCCACAAGCCTTTCAAGCAAGTGCACTTGATGCACAGCTCGAGCACGCCGCCTATACCTTCATTAACAGTGATAAAGGCGTGAGTCAGCAAGGGGAAAAATGGCGAGTTTCCTCAATTTATGAGTGGTTTGAAGCTGACTTTGGTGGCGATAAGCAAGGCGTGATCGCTCACATAAACCAGTATCGCGATATTCCATTGCCACAAGAGGCAACACTGGAATACAACTACAACTGGGACCTTAACCAACTCGGCAACTAAAAGGCTTGGTTAACCCTAAGCCAATCAGTACAATACCACCGTACTCATTGGGGAGCCTCACGGCTGAGATTGCGCACTGCGCTAGACCCATCGAACCTGATCCAGCTAACACTGGCGTAGGGATTGAGACTTGATGTTGCCATCAACTTGCCTCAACACCCACGCCCAACTTAGGAGCGTGCTGTGAAAGTTTTTACCTCTGTTCTCACTCTGGTTTCTTTATCGCTATTATCACTCGGCGCCCGCGCCGCGGACCCGCTTACTGTCTATACCTATGACTCCTTTATTGCTGAATGGGGGCCGGGGCCTAAAATTAAAGCGAAATTTGAACAGCAATGCGATTGCCAACTTGAGTTTGTGTCTCTCGACGATGGGGCCGCCTTACTTAATCGCCTGCGCATTGAAGGAGAAACCACCCAAGCCGATATCGTACTCGGTATGGATACCAACTTAATGAAAGAAGCCGAGCGCAGTGGGATTGTTGCCGAGCACGCGGTCAATACCGAGCGCCTGCAAGTGCCTGGCGGGTGGGATAACAAATACTTTATCCCTTACGATTACGGCTATTTTGCCTTTGTGTATGACACTACTCGTTTGCTCGACCCACCCAAAAGCCTCAAAGCCTTGATTGAGGAGCGCGATGACATCAGTGTGATTTACCAAGATCCGCGCGTATCAACGGTCGGCCAGGGGCTAATGCTTTGGATCCAAAAAGTGTACGGCGATAATAATCAACAAGCATGGCGCGATCTTGCCGATAACACGATCACTGTGACCAAAGGCTGGACCGAAGCTTACAACATGTTCCTCAATAAAGAAGCGGACATGGTGCTCTCTTACACCACCTCGCCGGCTTACCACTTAGTGGCCGATGAAGACGATCGCTTTGCCGCCGCTATGTTTGAAGAGGGGCACTATATGCAAATCGAAGTCGCCGCTAAATCAGCCTATACCGATCAGCCGGAACGTGCGGATGCGTTTTTACAATTTATGCTCAGTGATGCGGCACAGTCGGTGATCCCAACCACTCAGTGGATGTATCCGGTCACCGATGTCAACTTGCCTGATGTCTTCTACACCTTGGACAAACCGCAAGAGAGCTTGCTGTATCAGCCTGATGAAGTGATGGGCAATCGCCAGCAATGGGTGCGTGACTGGCAAACCGCGCTGGTTGAATAGCCAAGATGCTCAACCCTTCTCGAACCTGGCCGGGCAGTATTGCGGCCAGCTTGGTCGTGGCTTTGATTGGCAGCGCACTCTGGGCGTTATTCTCTCACAGCCACGATTTGTCACTTGCCTCCTTATGGCAAGATACCTACTTGCGTCATGTCACCTACTTTAGTTTTAAACAGGCCGCTTTATCCGTCGTACTTAGCGTTGGGCTAGCAGTGCCAGTCGCTCATGCGCTGTCTCGCCGACAATTTCCAGCAAAGGCATGGCTGCTGAAGTTATTCGCCATGACCTTGGTGCTGCCGGTCTTGGTGGGAGTATTTGGACTGGTTGCTATCTATGGCCGTAGTGGCTGGATTGCACAAGCTTTCGCGCACTTCGATGCGGCTATGCCGTTTTCTATTTATGGCTTAAGTGGCATTTTACTCGCCCATGTGTTTTTTAATCTCCCTTTTTCCGCCCAATTAATGGTGCAAGCCTTAGAGGGGATCCCAGCCGATCAACGCCGTCTTGCTACCCAGCTAGGGCTCAAAGGCTGGCAACGTTTTAAGCACCTAGAATGGCCGTATCTACGCCAAAGCTTGCCTCATATCGTGGGGCTAGTATTTATGTTGTGCTTTACCAGCTTCGCGACTGTCATGGCACTGGGCGGCGGGCCGAAAGCGACGACCATCGAGCTGGCCATTTACCAAGCCATTCATTTTGATTTCGATTTACAAACGGGTGCTGTCCTCGCGCTGTGGCAAATGCTGCTATGCGGGGCCATCGCATTTACCGTGCAAACCTTGACGCGCCCGCTGCCGAGCACACCCAGTGAAGTGCTGCCGCTGCCTGCGTCTTTGGATAGCCGTGCGGCCAAGTGTTGGGATGGCCTTTGGATTGGCCTCGTTTTGCTACTGGTGTTACCGCCTCTCGGCGTGGTGATTGCACGCGGGTTGAACCCCAGCGCATTAGCGGTGCTCGGCGATAGCGCATTGTGGCAAGCAACTCTGCACTCGCTGTTCATTGCCACGGGCGCTACCACCTTTGCTTTTGTGTTAGCCGTGGCGGTGATCTTAGCCAGTCGGCACTGGCGCTTACATGGACGAAAAAAACAGGCGGATGGGATAGAAACGCTAGGTGCCATCATCCTGGTAGTGCCAAGTATCGTGCTCAGTACCGGGCTTTTTTTGCTGTTTCGCCAGTTTAGTAACGTATTCAGCTTAGCGCTGTGGCTGGTAATGACCGTGAACGCCCTAATGGCGCTGCCTTATCTTATCAAGGTCTTGAGTGCCCCCGCCTTCCAGCTCGCTCAGTCATACCATAACTTGTGCGCCACCTTAGGCGTCAGAGGCATCACGCGTTTACGTCTGATTGAGTGGGACTGTTTACGTGCACCTATTGCGCGCGGTGTCGCGGTGAGTTTTGTGTTATCCATGGGCGATCTCAGTGCCATCTCCTTATTTGGTAGTCAAAACTTTCAAACCCTGCCCCTGTATTTGTTTCGCTTAATGGGCAGTTACCAAATGGAAGCGGGCGCCGCCGCGGCGATGCTGTTACTGCTCACCAGCTTGGGGTGTTATGCCCTACTGACGCGCCTTATCCAATGGAGACACGCATGTTAACGATTTCCGATGTTCAGTATAGTTACCAACAAGATTGGATGACCTTTGATGCCCATATCGCCCCTGGAGAGATTGTGGCCGTGCTCGGGCCCAGCGGGGCAGGCAAAAGCACCTTACTATCACTGATTGCCGGGTTGATTGCCCCTGATAGTGGCGAGATTGCTATTGATGGTAAGCCAGTGACAACAACCCCCGCCCACCAGCGGCCACTGTCTATCTTGTTCCAAGAGCATAATGTCTTTACCCATTTGTCGGTGTTCGACAATATGGCGATTGGCTTATCACCATCACTGAAACTCACCGCTACCCAGCGGGAAAACATTGAACAGGCAGCGCAATCGGTCGGCTTAAGCGACTATCTCTCTCGCCTACCCGGCCAATTGTCAGGCGGGCAACGACAACGTATCGCACTGGGTAGAAGCATCGCACGCAACCAACCTTTATTGCTGCTCGATGAGCCCTTCTCCGCACTCGATCCCGCGCTAAAAAAAGACATGCTGATGCTAGTTAAGCGTACCGCCCAAGCGCAAGGCACTACCGTGGTGATGGTCACCCACCACCCTGAAGATGCTCAAGCCATTGCCTCTCAGTTTCTTTATCTAGATGAGGGAAAAGTCTGTCTTCACCGTCCGGTTGAGGCGCTCAACCATCCACCCGCGATGATGCAAAGTTACATGGGCACCGCTGACGATTCGTTCCGGGTGGCATCCCCCTGATAGACTTCTATACTAAGGAAAACACGGAAGAATCCAAGGAGGCGCCTTGTGGCCGCCAGCAGCATCCAGATCCTCGACTCGATTGTCGACTTTACCGCTAAAACGGAAGTCGATGCGATTACTAAAAGCTTGCTGACCTCAATTACCGAGCTTACCCCAGTGAGTGAAGTGGTGCTGCTTGATTACTGCGCCGATATGCAGCCTGCCTTCACGGTATTAGGCACAAATGACAACAGCGCTTTTCAGCAAGAGAACATCCATCAAATTGACGCGCTGCTTGCAGAGTGCCTGGCGACACAAGCGGTGACTCAACACCATACCAATGATCATGTATTGATTGCTGTCCCCATTTATTACGAAAAAGAAGAAGGTGTGAACGGTGTTTTATGCGGCCGCGCCACAGATCTCAGCCAGGAACAACGTGCTCTAGTGGCAGGATTGACGCGTATTTACGAGAACTATCAGCAGATTATCATGGCCAGCGAGCGTGACAGTTTCACCAGCTTATTTAATCGCAAAGTCCTCTCTAAAAAGCTGGATCTTATTTGTGATCGCCTAGCACAAAGCGAGGCGACATCAGATAGTGACTCCGACAGCTCGCTCTCACCTTGGGTGTGTATTTTCGATGTTGATCACTTTAAGCAAATCAATGATAACTTTGGTCATGTATTTGGTGACGAGGTCATCTTGTTACTGGCTTCATTGATGCGCCAGACCTTCTCGTCACAAGACACCTTGTTCCGGTATGGCGGCGATGAATTTGTGGTGCTGTTTCAGCCCTGCTCGCGGGCGATGGCAGAGCAAAAAGCCAACACCTTTATTGCTAATGTCAACGCTCGAGATTTTGGTGCCGCTCAGACCGTGACTATTTCCATGGGCGCGACACGAATTGAACGTGGACAACTCAGTACCAGCACCATCTTAGGCAATGCGGATCAAGCGCTCTATCACGCCAAACAAAACGGCCGTAACCAAGTCGCTTTTTATGATGACTTACTGCAATCTGGGGTGATAAAAACCTTTGTCGCCGAGGACGATGTTGAATTGTTTTAGCTCATGGAGAAAGGTGGCGGCTTGATGACCACCACCTGATATCCACTACAAATTCTCTTCGGCAAATTCAGCCAACCGACTACGCACCACGCCATTGAGGTATACGCACGCACTGCCCTCAAAGTTTTTAAACCGCTCGACAATGTAAGTTAGCCCTGATGTCACTGGGGTTAAATACGAAGAATCAATTTGCGCTAAGTTCCCCGAGCACACCAGCTTGGTTCCCTCCCCACATCGGGTGATAATGGTTTTAAGCTGAGAGGCAGTCAGGTTTTGGCACTCATCCAAAATGACAAACGCGTTTTGAATCGAACGACCACGCATAAAGTTAATCGATTTAAACTGTAGATTGGCTTTCTCCATGATGTACCGCATCGAGCCATCAGTGCACTCGTCATGCATGTGCAAYGCTTCTAGCGTGTCGGTGACGGCCCCAAGCCAAGGCAACATTTTCTCTTCTTCAGTGCCCGGTAAAAAGCCGATCGACTCGCCAATATCTGGGGTATTGCGGGTCACGATAATCTTGTCATACATCCCTTTTTCGACCACTTGTTCAAGGGCCGCTGCCATCGCCAGAATGGTTTTACCACAGCCCGCCGGACCGGTGAGGATCGCCAAGTCAATGCTCGGATCCAGCAACGCATCCATTGCCATGCCTTGGTAGATATTTTTCGGTTTCACATCCCACGCGGCGCGATGCATTAATCGCTCTCGGCTCAGATCTTTAATCACCGCTTTATCGCCATCAATGGCTTGCACTCGCGCAGCAAAATCGTCACTGTCATCCAACAGGTATTGATTAACAAACGGGGTATCGAGGAGCTCGGAGGGCAACGTATGTAAGGTCTCTGTGCCATAGGCTTGACTATTGCACTCCCCCACTTTATCCCAAAAGCTACCTTCAAATTGGTGGAAACCCTTGGTCAACAATCGTACATCATCAATCAACTGGTCGGTGCGATAATCCTCCACATGCATCACCCCCGCCCCTTTAGCGCGCAGACGCATATTGATGTCTTTGGTCACCAACACCACTTTACGTGGCGAGCGTTTGGTTTGTAGATATAACACCGCATTGAGTATTCGGTTATCACCCGCTTTATCCGCGAAGGCATGGACCGTTTCTTTGATCTCAAAATCAGCGAGAATCGATACCGTGCCAGTGGCATCCCCTTTGCCAACGGCAATACCCTCGCCAATTTCGTCAGGAGTAGCCTCTTTAAAAATATCTTCCAAGGCGCGGATCGCCACACGCGCATCCCGTGAGACATCACGCTTGCTGTCTTTGATGCGGTCAAGTTCTTCGAGGACAGTCATGGGGATCACGACATCGTGTTCTTGGAAAGAGTAAATCGAGAAAGGCTCGTGGAGGAGAATATTAGTATCAAGTACAAACAGCTTCCGGTCGGCGTCGCCCATAGGCACCTCCTGTGTCGGCAGTTCACTGTCGGTGACAGCGCTTAAAATAAGCGTAGACCTGGCCGTTGGGATGCGCCCAACTTGTTTTACTGCGCCAGCTCACGCTTTTATCTTTGCCGCCCATTAATGACGTTTGTATGTCAGCGTGACCTTTGATGCGATTCGTTGAGTTTCATCGTGACCCTCCTCACAAGTTCGAGTACTATTGGCGGCCAATTTTTTCAGTGCCACACTGAATAGCAGAGTATTTAAACGACGCTGTATTGAATGGCGTCGCGTCTTTCGACAATCGAGTTAATTCAGAGGTTTTCCCCTATGTCATTTGCGCTTGGACAACGTTGGATCAGTGATACGGAACATGATCTTGGACTCGGCACTGTGGTGTCCGTTGATGGCCGTACCGTGACCCTAATGTTTCCTGCTAGTGATGAAACACGGCTGTACGCCAGCCATGATGCGCCCGTGACTCGGGTGATGTTCAATCCCGGCGATGAGGTGGAAAGTCACGAAGGCTGGACCATGACCGTCTCACGCGTTGAGGAAAACGATGGGGTATTGACCTATTACGGCCAGCGTTCCGACACAGGGGAAGATGAGGTCGCACTGCGTGAGATCTTACTCAGCCACCAAATTCGCTTTAACAAGCCGCAAGACAAACTGTTTGCAGGCCAACTCGATCGTATGGACCGTTTTGCCCTGCGTTATCGCGCTCTGACCAACCAATATCAGCAATTGCGCAGCCCGCTACGCGGCTTAACTGGTATGCGTGCTGGCCTGATCCCCCATCAGCTTTATATTGCCCATGAAGTCGGTCGTCGTCATGCTCCACGCGTGCTGCTCGCCGACGAAGTGGGGTTGGGGAAAACCATTGAGGCAGGAATGATTATCCACCAGCAGGTGCTGGCTGGCCGTGCGGAACGTGTGCTGATTGTGGTACCCGAAACCCTGCAGCACCAGTGGCTGGTGGAGATGATGCGCCGCTTTAATCTGCATTTCTCCATTTTCGATGAAGAGCGCTGTGTCGAGGCTTTTGCCGACGCCCCCAACCCCTTTGATACCCAACAGTTGGTATTGTGCTCACTCGAGTTTCTGCGCAAAAACCGCCGCCGGGTGGAACAAGTCTGTGATACCCACTGGGATCTACTGGTGGTTGACGAAGCCCATCACTTAACTTGGACGCCGGAGGCACCGAGTCGAGAATATCAAATCGTTGAGAGCATTGCCGAACATACGCCGGGCGTGTTGCTACTTACCGCCACGCCAGAGCAACTGGGCCAACAAAGCCATTTTGCTCGCTTGCGCCTGCTCGACCCCGACCGTTTCTATGATTACGACGTCTTTGTCGAAGAAGCACAACAATACGCGCCCGTGGCTGAGGCCGTTGAGGCGCTGCTGAGTGATACCCCACTGACCGACGCGGCACAAGCTGGGATACGTCAGCTATTGCAACACGAAGATCTGTCAGCACGTTTAGCCCAAGTGCACAGTGATAACGCAGAAGAGAACGCTCAGGCGCGCCAACAATTGATTGATGATCTTATGGACCGTCACGGCACCGGGCGTGTGTTATTTCGCAATACCCGAGCGGCAATCAGTGGCTTCCCCAGCCGCCAACTGCGTATGCACCCACTCGCGCTACCCAGTCAATATCAAACTGCCATGCGAGTCGCTGGCATGATGGGTAGCACCGGCTCAAGCGAACAAAAGGCCGTGCAAAACCTATACCCAGAAGATATCTATCAACAGTTTGAAGGGGATAGCGCGAGCTGGTGGGGCTTTGATCCACGTATTGACTGGCTGCTGGATTACTTAAAGGCCCATCGCAGCGAGAAGGTGCTGATTATTTGCTCGCGGGCGCAAACCGCACTGACTCTGGAGCAAGCACTGCGTGAGCGCGAAGGCATTCGCGGTACCGTATTCCATGAAGGCATGTCGATTGTCGAGCGTGACAAAGCCGCGGCTTACTTTGCCCAAGAAGAAGGGGGCGCTCAGGTCTTGATCTGCTCGGAAATTGGCTCTGAGGGGCGCAACTTCCAATTTGCCCATCAGCTGGTAATGTTCGACTTACCGATGAATCCCGACTTACTCGAGCAGCGTATTGGCCGCCTTGACCGTATTGGCCAGACGCAAGATATTGCCATTCATGTCCCGTACCTTGAAGGCACCGCGCAAACCATTTTGGCACGCTGGTATCACGAAGGCTTGGACGCGTTTGAAGATACTTGCCCCACGGGCCGAGCGGTGTTTGAACAATACGGCGAGACCCTCCTGGCCTTGTTGGCCGCCAACCAACAAGATGATGCGCTGACGACCCTTATTCACGACAGTGCCACCATGAACCAACGGCTAAAAGCGGAAATGGAGCAAGGCCGCGATAAACTGCTAGAAATGCACTCTCACGGTGGGGAAGCCGCCAACCAACTGGCAAACACCATTGCTGAGCAGGATGGTGATACCAACTTAGTCACCTTTACCTTGGGGCTGTTTGATACTATCGGTGTCAATCAAGATGACAAAGGGGAAAATGCCTTGGTGGTCAAACCGTCTGAACACATGATGGTGCCCAGCTACCCAGGGCTACCTGCCGACGGCTGTACCATCACCTTTGACCGCGATACTGCATTGAGTCGCGAAGATGTCCAGTTTGTGTCTTGGGAGCACCCCATTGTTCGCGGCGGCATTGATTTGCTGCTGAGCGAAAACATCGGCACCACCGCGGTATCACTGCTTAAAAACAAGTCACTGCCGGTCGGCACGCTGTTTGTCGAGCTTATCTACACCATTGACGCCCAAGCTCCGAAATCGAGCGGTATCCACCGCTTTTTACCGCAAACACCCGTGCGACTGTTGCTTGATACCAATGGCAATGATCTGTCCGACAATGTCGAGTTTGAAAGCTTTCATCGCCAGCTAAGTCCGGTAAACCGCCACCTTGGCAGTAAAATGGTCAACTCAGTACAAAGCCAGATCCACAATCTGATTGAAAAAAGCGAGCCACTGGCAGAAAAAGCCCTCGGTGAGATCCAAACCCGGGCGCTCCAAGAAATGGAAACCGAGCTCCAACAAGCCTTAGCGCGTTTAGAGGCGCTGAAAACGGTCAATCCGAATATTCGTGATGATGAGCTAGACGCATTACGCGAGCAGATAAGCACCTTGTCGCACCATATTCAGCACGCACAAATTGAACTCGATGCGCTGCGCCTTGTTGTGGTTAGCCACCAATAAACCAAAGTGAGACGGGGCCCGGCGGCCCCGATAAACCCTATGGCAATGACTGAATACCATCCACCGACAGACCCTTGGTTAGACATCCTCTATCAAGATGCGGATCTGGTGGTGATCAACAAACCCAGTGGTTTGCTGGCCAACCCTGGTCGCAATCCCGAGCATTACGACAGCGCATGGTCGCGCGTGAAAGCCGCGTTTCCCTCCGCCGAGCTGGTTCACCGCTTAGACATGTCCACCTCAGGGGTGATGGCCTTTGCCGCCCATAAAGAAGCAGAGCGCAACCTTAAAGCGCAGTTTCGCGACCGCGTCCCCACCAAACTCTATTATGCGGAAGTGTGGGGACAACCCGACAGCCATGACGGCATCATTGACTTGCCGCTGATTTGTGACTGGCCCAACCGCCCGCGTCAGAAAGTGTGCTTTGAACATGGCAAGCCATCACAAACCCACTACCGTTGCTTGCAAGCCTCACCATCTACCTGCTTGATGGCCCTGTACCCGTTGACGGGACGCTCGCACCAACTGCGTGTGCATATGCAGTCTATAGGGCACAGCATTGTCGGCGATGAATTTTATGCCTGCCCGGATGCGCTCGCCTATACCCATCGACTGCACCTCCATGCTGCCGAGCTCAGCCTGCTGCATCCGGCCACCGGTGAAACGATCCATTTTCAGGCTCCCTGTGATTTTTACCCCACGATGCCCGACAACCGCTTGGCCAATGAGTATCAATTGGCCGTACCACTTGCGAGCACAACGACGGATTCACAGGCCAGCTAGCTGAAACCATTGCACAACATCGCGATATCTCGCACCCTAGAGCCATGGATTGAGACTCGGAGATCAACATGGCTCAGCACGACCCCGTCAATATCGTCTTTCTCGACCGCAACACTATCCCAGCGCATATTGTCCTGCCCACGCCCCAGTATCCACATCACTGGCAAGCCTACGGTGAAACGCAACCCAGCGATGTGATCGCGCGCTTACAAGACGCTGATATCGCCATTACCAACAAGGTGGTGATCGATGAGACGGTGCTTACCGCCTGCCCGAAACTCAAACTGATTGCGGTGGCCGCAACAGGGGTAAACAATGTCGACTTGGCGGCCTGCCAAGCGCATGGTGTACAAGTATGCAATGTGCAAGGCTATGCCACTCAGTCGGTGCCTGAGCATGTCATTGCCATGATTTTTGCCCTCAAGCGCCAGCTCCTCGGCTATCACCAAGATGTCCAAAATGGCGAATGGCAAAAGCAAGGACAGTTCTGCTTTTTCACCCACCCTATTGGCAGTGTGGCCGGCAGTACATTGGGGATCATTGGAAAAGGTGCATTGGGCGAGGCCGTCGCACAACTTGCGCGCGCAGTAGGAATGAAGGTGGTTTTCGCCGAGCACCGTGGTGCACAGGCATGCCGACCTGGTTATCTGCCTTTTGAACACGTGCTATGCCAATCAGATGTGCTCTCCTTACATTGCCCACTCACCGATAACACCCATCATCTTATCGACCAAGACACGCTGGCGTTGATGCCAGAGCATGCCATATTGATCAACACCGGACGTGGCGGCTTAGTCAACGAGACCGCGCTGCTACACGCGCTAGAAACGGGTCAAATTGGCGGTGCTGGATTGGATGTGCTGAGTGAAGAGCCGGCACCTAACACTCACCCGCTGATCGCCGCATCATTGCCTAACCTGCTGGTCACCCCTCATATCGCATGGGGCGCAGATGAAGCGGTTAACCGTCTCGCCAACCAACTGGTGGATAACATTGATGGCTTTTTAAGCGGATCGCCGCAACATACACTGGTTGACTAACGCACAAGCCCGCTACATATCGCGGGCTTTTTTCACCACATCGTAGGCTTTTTGGATCTCTTGCGCCTTTTCTTTGGCAAGCTCCATCATTTCTGGCGGCAAGCCTTTTGCCATCAATTTATCGGGATGATGCTCATTCATCAGCTTACGGTAGGCTTTTTTCACCTCCTGAGAGGAAGCCGACGCATCAACACCCAGCACATCATAGGCATCATCAATCTCACTTTGCCGTGGTGGTGCGCCCGGCCCATCGGTTTGATGCTGCCAGCCGCCTTGATAACCTTGGCTAAAGCGAAACGCGGCTTCTTGCATCCGTAACCGTTGCTCCAGTTGCTGCGGCGAAAAACCCAGTTTCTCAGCAATCACATAGAGTAGTTCGCGCTCTTTAGGATGTAGCTCGCCGTCAGCAAACGCCGCTTGTATTTGCATTTCCAGAAAGACACGCGACAAATCACGCTGCCCTTGGCTCAAAGCACGAATGCCGTTGAGGGTTTCATCCAGCGGAAAATCACTGTCTTTCCCCTCACGGAATGCCTGCTGAGCCAACTGCCTGGCTTCACCTTGCAGCTGCATTCTGTCCATAAATAAGCTGGCGAGACGAATTTCATCCTGTGTCACCTGCCCTTTGGCTTTGGCGATATGTCCCATCACGGCAAAGGTACCGTGAAAAAAAACACGTTGTGCTTGTGGGCCTTGGGCACCAAAACCGCCGAAACGCGCGCGCTGTTTCGCTTTATCAAACTGATGACCCAAGAAAAGGCCAAGAAGAAAACCGATTGGGCCTCCCAACAATGTGCCGAGAATTGCACCAATTACCTTGCCATTTAGTCGCATGCCATGGTCTCATTGCTAGTTTCACACCCTGAACATTTACAGGTGATGCCGGGCGTAAATTGATTTATGATAATCGCATTTTGCAGCCAAAGCATACTGATGCGTTGCCTTCGTGTACACCACGCAATCAGATAAAACAGGAATGTCTTCTTCAATGTCACCGACTGCACGTAGCTTTTTAGCCACCATGATTAGCCTGGCGCTTTATGGCCCAGCCCTTGTTTTTGCTAATGCGGAATCATCCAACGAACCTTGTCCTGATAGCGAGGCGCGCTGTATTCCAGCAAGTGAGCAAACCCAAGATGTGAACAATGCGCCTATTCGCGTGGTGGCCGATCGCGCGGAAGCGCAAACCAATGAAAAAGCCATCTACAACGGTAATGTCGAGGTGACCCAAGGTCATCGTAAAATGACGGCAGATACCGCGACCTTGCGCGATCCAGAACGGATCGTCACCGCTCAAGGTGATGTGGTGTTCAATGACGGCCAGATGATGGTGACATCGGACTATTTACAAGCCAATTTAGAAAACGAAGACACCACACTCAATAATGCGCAGTACAAGATGCTGTGTACGCCAGGGCGAGGGGAAGCCAAGCGGGTATTTAAAAACGGTACCACCTTCTATGAGCTGGAAGATGGCACCTATACCACCTGTCCGGACGAAGACAAAAGCTGGCGCTTTTCTGCCTCGAAAATAGAAAAAGAAGACAGTAGCTTATTTGCTGATCTTTATCACCCTCGGTTTGAGGTGATGAATGTGCCGATCTTTTATCTGCCATACCTGCGGGTACCCGTTGAAGATGGCCGGCTAACGGGCTTTTTATACCCATCAGTCTCTTGGAGTGATCGCGATGGTATCGAGATGGAAACGCCATTTTATTGGAACATCCATCCGCAACTTGACGCCACGATCACGCCCAAATACATGTCGGAACGGGGTGTGCAGCTCAATACTAAGGTGCGTTATTTAACCCCACTCGGCTCAGGCGCCTTGTACTCAGAATATCTGCCTGATGATCAGCGTAACCCAGATCTTGACGCACGCTGGGGCTTTAACTGGACACACAGCGGCGTACAGGGTCACTGGCGCTACCAAGCCGATTACAGCAAGGTCAGTGACATCACCTACTTCCAAAACATTGACTCGGACGTGGGTAAACGGGAAGACAATACCTTGCTGCAAACCGGTGAAATCAGCTACCGCGGCTTAGATTGGAACAGCACCGTGCGCGTGAGAGATTTCCAACCGCTCACAGAAAATACCAGCGTGTATCGTTTGATGCCGCAAGTCGATTTTAACTACTACGCGCCGCAAGTGGTGCCATGGTTGGATATCAGCGTACCGGCACAATTTAGTGTGTTTGCTAACGACGACCCGAATAAACCAGAAGCAACGCGCACACATCTCGCCCCGACCTTGACCATGCCCTTCACACGCCCTTGGTTTAATGCCACGGCCGAAGCCAGCATGCTCTACACCCATTACGATCAGCGCTTTGACAATGCCATGCCAGATGCCGAGTCGACGGCGACCTTGAGTAAGTCGGTGGAGCGTAAAATCCCAACCGTGCGCTTGCATTCCGGCGTGGTTCTAGAGCGTAACTTTTGGGCGATGGGGGGGCACTTTAGCCAAACGATCGAACCTCAAGTGCAATACTTGTACATCAAAGACGTAGAACAAGGGGATATTTATAACCCCGTCAACTTCAGTGGTGGTGGCTACGATACCGCACGCTTACAAACCGACTACTATGGTTTGTTCCGCGGCAATCAATTTAGCAGCATTGATTATGTTAACCCGGCTAACCAGCTGACTTACGGGGCGACCACTCGTTTTTACGACGGTGGCTATAAAGAGCGACTCAACCTGTCGTTCGGGCAAATTTATTACTTTGATCAGCCGTCAAACCAAGACGCAGAAACCTTTGACTATTCATCGTGGGCGCTCGAAGGGGAAGCGAATATTGATGACTACCTGTTTTTACGGGCATCAATGCAGTACGACAGCAACCTCAGTGAAATGCAATTTGGTAACGTGATTGCCGAGTATCGCCACCAACAATTCTACGCGCAAACCAGTTATCGCTATGTGGCCCAAGAATACATTGAGTCTACCTTGCCTAACCGCGATATCAGCGCACTCACCGATGACGGCCTATCCCAAGCCGGTGTGGTCACAGGCTTCCCATTGTGGGGAGGCCTCAGTTTTAAAGGCCAATACTGGCGCGATCTGACTCAAGACGTGATGCTAGAAAATCAGTTTAGCCTGACCTATCGCTCGGATTGTTGGGTGGTCGGCCTGAGCTATAACGAGTACTTACTCTCGCGCTCTGATATTAATGCAGACCCAGAATACGACAACAACGTGACCCTCTCGTTTAGCCTATTGGGACTGGGAGCTGACAGTGGCTTTAACTTCAACACAGACTCAGGTAATGCGTTGGGTTATCGTAATCCTTTTGCCCTGAAGAACTAACCCGCCATATTGTGGTCTGGACTGTTGAACCTATGAAAAGAAGTGGACAAAGCATGAACAAATGGAGTCACGCCCTCATCACTGGCGTTTTAGTGTTGCTGACCCCTTTAACACAAGCCGCGCCGAAAGCACTCGATCGCGTGATTGCGGTCGTCAATGACGGCGTGGTATTAAAAAGTGATATGACGGCGATGCGTCGTACCGTTACCCTTAATGCCGCCAACAGCGATCGCGAATTGCCGCCGCAAGAGGTGCTTGAAGAGCAGATGCGTGAGCGGCTGATTATTGAGGAGCTACAGCTGCAAGAGGCTAAACGTTTAGGGATCCAGATAGACGACAGCCAATTGCAACAAGCAATTGAAAACATTGCTAAGGAGCAATCGGTTAGCGTACAAGCCCTGCGTGAAAAAATGGCTGAGCAAGGTGTCGCGTGGGCACAATACCGTGAACAAGTGCGTCGTGAGCTCACCATTTCCGAAGCACGTAATGCGCAAGTACGTCGCCGTATTAGTATTTTACCGCAAGAAGTCGAGACGCTCGCTAGCCAACTAAACGAGCAAAAAATGCAAAAAGTGAAATACAAACTTTCGCATATTCAGCTCAAGTTAGACGACGATGCTAGCAAGGCTGAGCGTGAAAGCGTGAAACAGCAAGCTCATCGCTTAGTCGATACTCTACGCCATGACGGGAATGTCGCTGAACTGGCGATGGAATATTCCAAAGGGCCCAAAGCGCTCGACGGCGGTGATTGGGGCTGGTTGCGACGAGAAGAAATGCCCACCATTTTCGCCGACCAGATCACCAACCAAGGTAAAGGGGCGATCATCGGGCCGTTTAGAAGCGGGGTTGGCTTCCATATTCTCAAAATTGACGATGTACAAGGGCTAGAAACGGTCGCGGTCACCGAAGTGAAAGCGCGTCATATCCTGATCAAACCATCGATCGTACTGAGTGATAAAGGCGCGGAGAAAGAGCTCAACCAACTGACGAACCAAATCCGACGTGGTGAGCAAAGTTTTGCCGATCTCGCCAAGCAGTACAGCGACGATCCAGGCTCGGCAGTCAATGGGGGGGATCTAGGTTGGTCAACCACAGATGCCTATGTGCCTGCCTTCAAAGCCAAAGTCGATGCCCTGCCAGAAGGACAAGTCAGCGAGCCGTTTAAAACCGTACATGGCTGGCATATTGTCGAAGTCACCGATCGTCGTGAAGTGGATAAAACCGATGCGGCAGTGAAAAATCGCGCTTACCGCATGCTGTTCAATAGAAAATTCAACGAAGAAGCGCAGGCCTGGCTGCAAGAGCTACGCGCAGGGGCTTACGTCGAGGTGCTCACCGATGACAGCTGAGCGTATCGCGATTACGCCCGGAGAGCCTGCAGGCATCGGGCCTGATCTTGTCTTGGCCATGGCGCTTCATGCCTGGCCTCATCAGCTTGTCGCCGTCGCCAATAAGCAGATGCTGGCTGAGCGCGCCAAGCAGTTAGGGCTAGCCATCAGCTTACGCGACTACGATCCCCGCACTGAGCCGCAAGCACACAAGGCGGGCGAGCTCATTGTCGCAGAGACGCCGACTGGCGCGCCGGTGACGCCCGGGCAACTGGATGAGGCCAACGGCCGCTATGTACTTGATACCCTCACCCGCGCCGCGGAAGGAAACATGAGCGGCGAGTTTGCTGCGATTGTCACCGGTCCGGTTCATAAAGGGATCATCAACCGTGCTGGGGTCTCTTTTAGTGGCCACACCGAGTTTTTCGCCCAGCACGCCAATGTCAATCAAGTCGTGATGATGCTCGCCACTGAGGGGTTACGCGTCGCCTTGGTCACCACCCATATTCCATTGGCCTATGTCTCCAAGGCCATCACCCGTGAGCGCTTGCACGACGTTATCGGCATTTTGCATCAAGACTTACGCGAAAAGTTTGCCATCACACATCCTCGTATTTATGTGTGCGGCCTGAATCCGCATGCTGGTGAAGGGGGCTGTTTAGGAACAGAAGAAATCGACACCATTGAGCCGGCGCTGGATGATCTGCGCCAACAAGGGATGGATTTAGTCGGTCCTTTACCTGCAGACACGCTTTTCCAGGAAAAATACCTGCAAGATGCAGACGCCGTGCTGGCGATGTATCACGACCAGGGCTTACCTGTGTTAAAATTCAAAGGATTTGGCCGCTCAGTGAATATTACCCTGGGTCTGCCTTTTGTCAGAACATCAGTAGATCATGGTACCGCACTGGATTTAGCGGGTACCGGTACGGCGGATACAGGAAGCCTGCGGACGGCCATCTCCCACGCCATTGAATTAGTAGATAGCAAGCATGAGCGATAAAGTCCATCAAGGCCACCGTGCCAGAAAACGTTTCGGACAAAACTTCCTAAACGACCCATATGTCATCGATGGGATAGTGTCAGCCATTAATCCCCAATCCGGCGAGAATCTGGTTGAGATTGGTCCAGGCCTCGGCGCGCTCACCGAGCCCGTCACTGAGCAAGTTGATCACTTAAACGTGGTTGAGCTTGACCGTGATCTTGCCGCACGCCTACGCAGTCATCCATTTATGGGGCGCAAACTCACGGTCCATGAGGCCGATGCCATGGCGTTTGATTTTGCCGAGCTTGCCAAGCAAGGTCCACTGCGGATTTTTGGTAACCTGCCATACAATGTCTCTACACCGTTAATGTTCCATCTGTTCTCGTTTGCCGATCAAGTGCAAGATATGCACTTTATGTTGCAAAAAGAGGTGGTTAACCGTCTGGCTGCAGGCCCGGGCACCAAAGCATATGGGCGTCTCACTGTGATGGCACAATACTACTGCCAAGTCATCCCTGTATTGGAAGTGCCACCGAGTGCCTTTAAACCCGCACCGAAAGTGGACTCTGCCGTTGTCCGTCTGGTGCCACACAAAACCCTGCCACATCCAGTCACCAATTTGTCATGGTTGGAGCGCGTGTGTCGTGAAGGTTTTAATCAGCGTCGCAAAACCATACGTAACTGTTTTAAATCATTAGTCAGCACGGACACCTTGACCGAGCTCGGTATCGACCCCAGCTTACGTCCTGAGCACATGACTTTGGCGCAGTTCTCCCGCTTAGCTAACTGGTTAGACGCCAATCACTCATCATAAACAGGAGCCTTGATTTGCAAGCCACTGAACAATCGCAATTCGAGATTCACGTCGCGACCCAATACGTGGAAGACCAATCAGAGCCTGACAATGAGCGTTTTGTCTTCTCTTATACCGTCACCATTGAAAACCGCGGCGATGCCCCTGCGCAACTTATGCGCAGAAAATGGCTCATTACCGATGCCAATGGTAAAGAGCTAGAAATAGAAGGAGAAGGCGTTGTCGGCGAGCAACCCAAGATTGCCGCGGGGGAAAAATACACCTACACCAGTGGCACCATCATCGAGACCCCTGTGGGTGTGATGCAAGGTTTTTATACCATGCAAGGTCAAGACGATCAGTCATTTAAAGTCGACATCGCACCGTTTCGTCTCGCGCTGCCAAACATTCTCCACTAACCCCAACAGGGAGGCATATGGCGACCTATCTTGTCGGGGATATCCATGGCTGTGAGCGCACATTAGATGCGCTTCTCACCCAAGTCGGGTTTGCCCCAGATAAAGACACTTTATACTCAGTTGGGGATTTGGTCGCACGTGGGCCAGATTCCCTTGGCGTATTACGTTACTTTTATCAGCTCGGTGACGCAGCTCAGGTTGTCTTGGGTAACCATGACTTACATTTGCTGGCCGTTGCCCATGGCATAAAACCGGTCAAAGCCAAAGACAACACCCAGCCCATTCTCGATGCGCCAGATAGGGAGCATCTCCTCGGCTGGCTTTCTCAGCAACCGCTTCTGATGGATGTCTCCGCGCCAGACGGTGGCTTTTTACTCACCCATGCCGGGGTTAGCCCGCAATGGGATAAAAAGACAGCGATCGCCTGTGCTCGCGAGGTAGAAGCGATATTGCGCAGTGATGATCAGCGCTGGTTGCTAGAAAACATGTATGCCGACAGCCCCGATCAGTGGGATCCAACACTCACCGGGCTTGACCGCTATCGCTATATCATCAATAGCTTTACCCGCATGCGTTTTTGTTTCCCAGATGGCCGCCTTGATATGCAATGCAAATTGCCGCCCAACCAGGCCGAAGACAGTGGTTTGTTACCTTGGTTTGAGGTACCGGCGCGCCAGCCGCTTGATCAGTCGGTGGTGTTTGGCCATTGGGCGGCGTTAAATGGCACCATCCAGCCCAAGCTTTATGGGCTAGATACTGGGTGCGTCTGGGGCGGTAAGCTCACGCTCCTTCGTTGGGAAGATAAAGCCTGCTTTACGTTAGCGGCAGATAATAGCGCCACTTAGGCACGATCCCAGACAGTAAAAGTGACGGGGTAGGCGTTTTTTTCATCCACAGGATGGGCGCCGACCTCTGTTTTCACCCATCCTTCTCCCCACTGCGGGAAGCGGGTGTCGCCGTCGACGTCGAGATCGATAAAGGTCAGGTACAAACGGTCAGCTCGGGGCAAAAACGCCTGATAAATGGTACCGCCACCAATCACCATGACCTCCTCATACTCGACCACGGTTTCAAGCGCTTGCTCTGGCGAGCTCACCACTGTGACGCCCTCTGGCTGAAAATCAGGGTCGCGGCTGATCACAATGTTCGGTCGTTTGGGCAGCGGACGACCAATCGACTCAAAGGTTTTACGCCCCATCACCACAGGGTGACCAAGGGTGGTGCGTTTAAACCACGCTAAATCCGCCGGCAAATGCCACGGCATTTGGTTATTCTTGCCAATCACTCGATCGTTTGCCATCGCAGCAACTAAACTGATGCGCATTCTAGGTGCCTTTTTCCTTAAATCACTGGTCGGCGACGATAAAACAATAACCCGGGCATCGCAAGACCAATGGCCAATGCCGAGAGAATAAAGCCGGCTGTGGTGAGGTTTTCGATAAGGCTCGCCCATAAAGCAGGGCTATAGCCTTGATTGTTGATGGTTACCAACGCAATCATCGCTTTAAACGCGTAAACGCCGGGGATCATCGGGATGATCGCTGCCACGGTAAACACCTTGGGATGCGCCAAAAAGCGCTGCGACCAGTACACACCTAAAAAGCCAATCGTGGTCGCCCCTGCCAGCGTGGCCCATTCAATGGCGACACCAGACTCCATCAGTAAAAAGCGTAAGCCATGCCCCACGGCACCGCCATAAGCACAGTATTTGAGCGCCTTAACCGGTACATTGAACACTAATGCAAACCCCACCGCAGGGATCATGGCAAAAAACATATCTTCCAGTAAGGCGAGCAATAAACTCATAACCATCCCCACGCCCCCACGAGACTCATAGCACCGACAATGCCTAATGCTGTTGCCAAGGTGAGCAAGGATGCCATCGTCCAGCGTGCGATACCCATATCGACAAAGCCTTTGACCATGTCTGATACCGCATTTATCAACGGGTAGCCAGGTACCAACATTAAGACTGATGAGGCCATGATGAGGAAGGGTTCATTGCCCCAATGCATTATGGTCCCCACACTGGATATCAAGGTGGTGACCATGGCGGTGACCGCGAAGGTGAGAAGCGGATTAAATTGACGGTGAGCTATCAACTGGCGTACCCGCATACCGGTGGCAGAGGCGATAAACGTGAGTGCAAACACCACCGCATCACCGCCCGCTAAACGACTAAAGGCCGCACACGATAACCCTATCATCCCCACCACGAGCCAAGGTGGGTAACGAAAGGGCTCAATCCGGCTCAAGCGCTTACGTACCGCCAAGGCGTCGAGGATCCCTTTCTCGGCCAAAATGACCGTGCGCTGGATATCGGTCACCACTTTCATATTAATCCCGCGATCGGGACAACGCCTGGCGGTGGTAATGCAGTGACCTTGACTGAGTGTGGTGACCACTAAGGAGCTCGCCGATAACGCCAGTTCAACGCTATCGAGCCCTAGCGCCCGCCCTAAACGGATGCTCACATCACTGACGAGTTTACTTTCCGCACCATGCTGTAATAGCCGCTGGCCGACTTCAATCACCAGACGCGATATGACCCGTTGCTCTGGTTCGGTTAACCGCTTTCCCACCTCAAAAATCCCTCTTCGTTGCGCTTATCTACTCGCAGTATTCACCACAGCGTCATCTCGGTCTTTGATGCAAATAAAGTTGTGCTCAGATTATCGCCACGTCGGAGATAAAAAAAGCCGCTACAACAGTAACGGCTTTATAAGATTAAGGCTTGTAGATGATCTCGACATCGTAGTCGTCTTCGTTCCAGTCGTCCCAATCATCGTCGTCATCACTTTGATTGAGCTGCTGTTCGTGGTGATCATCCCACTTAAACGCCACTGTCTCATCTTCCGGCTCAACTTCAGGTTTCGGCGCGGGTAGCGCTTCAATCGACGCCATCAGATCGTAAATAAGCGGTTGGACGTTCGCTTTATTAATCGCAGATATCGCATAGTATTTGTCATCCCACGCCAATGCCTCAAGCACGCGGTCAATCTGCGCCTGCGCCTCGTCTTCCGGCATCAAATCCACTTTATTAAACACCAACCAACGCGGTTTATCCGCCAGCTTTTCGCTGTATTGGTTCAGCTCATCAATAATGGTGAACGCGTTATCGACCGGATCGGTACCATCCACGGGCAGCAAGTCAATCATGTGCAATAAGACGCGGCAACGCTCTAGGTGCTTCAAGAAGCGGATACCCAACCCAGCGCCATCCGCCGCACCTTCAATCAGGCCTGGAATATCGGCCACCACAAAGCTCTTGTCAGCCGCTACACGGACCACGCCTAAGCTTGGCACCAAGGTGGTAAAAGGATAATCAGCCACTTTCGGTTTCGCCGCGGATACCGCACGAATAAAGGTGGATTTACCCGCATTCGGCAAGCCCAACATCCCCACATCAGCCAACAGCAACAACTCCAAACGCAGCTGACGAACTTCGCCTTTGGTTCCCATGGTTTTTTGTCGTGGGGCGCGGTTGATGGACGACTTAAATCGGGTATTGCCTAAGCCGTGAAACCCGCCTTTGGCCACCATTACCTGCATGCCATGCTCGGTTAAATCGGCAATCACTTCACCGGTATCTTCATCGATGGCGCGCGTGCCCACCGGAACATTCAGCACCAAGTCGTCGCCCCGTTTACCGGTACAGTTGCCACCGCGACCGTTTTCGCCACGAGCCGCAGAATGAAAGCGCTCAAACTGGTAATCGATCAGGGTATTCAGGTTTTCGTCGGCCAGCAGATAGACGTCACCACCATCGCCGCCATCACCGCCATCTGGGCCCCCTTTAGGGACATATTTTTCCCGCCGGAAGCTAACGGTGCCATTGCCCCCGTCTCCGGCATCGACGCGAATAATCGCTTCATCTACAAACTTCATGCTAACTTCTCCGCACCAATCGCTAAAACGCACGTTTATTGCAATTAGTTTTATCCCAGATTAGTGAATGGCGATCTTATCGATCTTAGGATCATTTTTCTGTTTTGACCGCTTTTCTGTGCTGCTCTGATCAGACGCTCACTGACCGGTGATCACCAGACACAATAAAAAGCCCCGCCAAAAGGCAGGGCTTCAAAAATTCGCTTGGCGTTGAAGCTTATTCAGCTTCGATAGTAACGAATTTACGGTTATGACGACCTTTGGTCTCAAATTTCACTTTGCCATCAGACAGAGCGAATAGAGTGTGGTCTTTACCGCAACCTACGTTATTGCCTGCGTGGAATTTAGTACCACGTTGACGAACGATGATGTTACCTGCTAGTACAGACTCACCACCGAAGCGTTTAACACCTAGGCGTTTACTTTCTGAATCGCGGCCGTTTTTAGTAGAACCGCCAGCTTTTTTGTGTGCCATCTCTTCTCTCTCCTACTCTTAAGCGCTGATGCCAGTGATTTTGACTTCAGTGAACCACTGACGGTGGCCCATGTGCTTGCGAGAATGTTTACGACGACGGAACTTAACGATATTCACTTTATCGCCGCGACCGTGAGTAACAACTTCTGCTGTTACTTTTGCACCGCTAACAAAAGGCGCGCCAACTTTAACGTCTTCGCCGTTTGCCACTAGCAATACTTTGTCAAGTTCTACACTTGCGCCAGTTTCAACGTCTAGCTTTTCCAAGCGAATAGTCTGGCCTTCGCTTACTCGGTGTTGCTTACCACCACTTTGGAAAACTGCGTACATGTTTTACTCCGCATTTCCGCACGGCCTGCTGCATTATTGAGCAACAAGGGGTGCGCATATAATTCATCAATAGGGCGCGAATTCTACGGCAGAAATTGATTTGAGGCAAGAGGGGAAAGCAAGAAAATTGGTGAAAAGGTGCTCAGCATTAATTCCCGCACATTTTCCCTGTGTGAGCGCTATCTCGTCGCCTGTTATCTGGTGTACTATGCGAAGCTAAATACCCGCTCTGGTGCCGATACTGACGAAGGTTTCACGCCATTCTGAACGTATTAACATGCAATATTTCGCCTCTTGCTGCTAGTGAGTTGTGATTTATTTCGTTAGCTCGGCAGGCAAGTAACTAGGACAACGCCCGGATATATTCATGGATTTCAAATCAATCCAAGCCTTAATTAGTGACGACATGGCGCAGGTCGATCAAAAGATCCTCGCCCAGCTAAACTCTGATGTCGCGCTAATCAATCAGCTCGGCTTTTACATCGTCAATAGCGGTGGTAAACGACTGCGCCCGATGCTCGCTGTATTAGCGGCGCGTGCGCTTGGTTATCACGGTGACAAACATACCACCGCCGCCGCGTTTATTGAGTTTATTCACACCGCCACCTTGCTCCATGATGACGTGGTCGATGAATCCGATTTGCGTCGCGGTAACGCAACGGCCAATGCCTTGTTTGGTAATGCGGCCAGTGTGTTAGTCGGTGACTACATTTATACCCGCTCGTTTCAAATGATGACCAGCCTGCGCTCGTTACGCATTCTGGATTTAATGAGTGAGGCTACCAATGTGATTGCTGAGGGGGAAGTGCTGCAATTGATGAATTGTAACGACCCTGATACCACAGAAACCAGTTACATGCAGGTGATCTACTCTAAAACGGCGCGCTTGTTTGAATCAGCCACCCAGATTGGCGCGATTCTTAACGAGGCGGACGCGGAGACGGAGAAAGCCCTTCAAGACTATGGCCGTTACCTCGGGACGGCGTTCCAGTTAATTGATGATGTGATTGACTACACCAGCGCTGACGATGAAATGGGTAAGCAAACGGGCGATGATCTCGCCGAAGGCAAACCGACATTGCCTTTGTTGTACGCCATGCAACATGGGTCTGAGGCAGAGTCGGCGATGATTCGTGCCGCCATCGAAAAAGGCAATGGCCGCGATAAACTCGAGGCGATTCTGGCCTGTATGGACGCCTGCGGCTCTCTCGCCTATACGCGAAAACGTGCCGAGCAGGAATCAGAAAAAGCGATCCGTGCGCTCGATACGCTGCCAGATACCCCGTATAAACACGCCTTAGTGGCGTTGGCGCATTTAGCAGTTGACCGCAACACCTAGCTCAATATAAGCCCCTAGCCAAAATAAAAAGCGGCGCTGTTGCGCCGCTTCTCTCACCAATGTCGAATTGCCCACTATTTTGCCGCGAACTCTTCGCCCATTTTAATATCTTTACGCAACGTTTCTAGCATCTTGTCCATCGCTTGTTGCTCATAGGCACTGAGCTCACCGATGCTTAGGATCTCGTCGACCCCTTCTTTGCCTAGACGTACGGGTTGAGCAAAGAAACGGGCATGCTCGCCACTGCCTTCAACGTACGCGCATTCCACCACGTTTTGTTCGCCTTGCAGGGCACGGACCAGCGATAGACCAAAACGGCATGCAGCCTGACCCATCGACAAGGTCGCAGAACCACCACCGGCTTTGGCTTCCACCACTTCGGTGCCAGCGTTTTGAATGCGTGGAGTCAAGGCTTCAACCTCTTCTTGGCTAAACGTCACCCCTTTTACTTGTGACAATAGCGGCAGAATGGTCACGCCCGAGTGGCCACCGATAACAGGAATAGACACTTCACGTGGATCCATGCCTTTCAGCTCACCGATAAAGGCTTCAGAGCGGATCACATCCAGCGTGGTCACGCCAAACAGTTTGTTTTTGTCATACACGCCCTTGGCTTTCAGTACATCCGCGGCAATCGCCACCGTGGTGTTCACTGGGTTAGTGATAATGCCTACGCAGGCTTTTGGACAGACATCGGCGATTTTTTCCGCCAATGACTTAACAATCCCAGCATTTACATTGAACAAGTCAGAGCGATCCATACCCGGCTTACGGGCCACCCCCGCAGAGATTAATACCACATCAGCCCCATCAAGTGCTGGCGTTGGGTCTTCGCCGCTGTAGCCTTTGATGGTGACCGGCGTGGGGATATGACTGAGGTCAACCGCCACACCTGGCGTAACAGGAGCGATATCATACAAAGCCAGGTCGGAACCGGCTGGTAAATTGTTTTTTAGCAGTAGGGCTAGAGCCTGACCAATGCCTCCCGCGGCGCCAATCACAGCAACTTTCATGTCGTTCTCCTTTCGATATTTCTTATAGTCCGGATCCGGTCCGGCTTCTGTTCGGGCACAAATCGCCCATCAATGGTGCGAACTGTTGCTTCATCATATGCCCGCCCCTACCCCCACTCAAGCCTCAGGCGGTGATGATCAGCCTAAGCTCTCATTTTTTCGCTCTCCCTTTATCCCACCCTTTCGTTGTCGCGGGGTGTCTGGTCAGCAACAGTGATATTGTCGCCATTTTACACCCTCAGTGATTGCCCCTCGTTGCATGTATATGCAAAATAGCCACTCGTTTGTCATTGCGAGTCTGCCGTCATGCGTAACTCAGAAAAACAAGACCAATTGGTTCGAGCGTTTAAAGCGATCCTCAAAGAAGAAAAGTTCAGTTCTCAGGGTGAGATTGTCGAAGCCCTACGTGCTCAAGGATTTGAGGGCATCAACCAGTCGAAAGTATCACGCATGTTGACCAAGTTCGGCGCTGTGCGTACCCGCAACGCCAAAATGGAAATGGTCTATTGCTTACCGATTGAACTCGGTGTCCCAACCACTGGCAGCGCCTTGCGCGAGCTCGTGATGGAAATTGACTATAATGAGGCTGTGGTGGTGATCCATACGGGGCCAGGGGCGGCGCAACTCATCGCTCGCCTACTTGACTCTCTGGGCAAGGCTGAAGGTATCCTAGGAGCAGTGGCTGGAGACGACACCATCTTTATCACACCCACCCGCGGTACCAGCACAGAAGCCTTATTTGAGGCCGTGTGTGATCTCTTTGAATATCATTATTGATTCCTTTATCAGGCAGCGTGAAGCCGCTGCCTACCTGCCCTGTCTTACTTTTGAGTCGCCACAACGAAAGCAAAAGCGATAACATCGTTTTAATTTTTTGATACCCCTCTGTTACTATCTGCTTTTAGCTGCCACACACTGTTCACGCTTTCGTTAAACGTCAATTATACTGCGAACGTAGCAGTGGGCTGCAGACAGGCGAGTCGCTCATGGAGAGTGACGCAACCGGGTATGCATTTCTCGGGACACTGTAGCCGCATCAGCGGTGCATATGATAATAAGGACAAACTGCATGACGAAGACACATCAATCGTCTCCTGATGTGCAAGACATGGTGGCGCAAGCAGACACAGGCGCACGATCACCGCATGGACTATCAGGACGTATTCTTTGGCTGGTACCACTTTGCTGGTCCCTTTTTCAGCTTTGGTATGCGTCACCGCTACCTTTTGCGCTCGACTTTGGCGTACTCAATAATACCGAAGCACGTTCGCTCCATTTAGCGTTCGCAATGTTTTTGGCTTATACCGCTTATCCCGCGCGTAAAACCTCACCCCGTGATCGCGTTCCCTTGCTCGATTGGGTTTTTGCGCTCGTAGGTAGTTTAGCCGCAGGTTATCTCTTCCTTTTTTACAATCAGCTTGCTGATCGCGCTGGTGCTTACACCTCGTTTGATATCACGGTTGCCGCCATCGGCATGATTCTGATGTTGGAAGCAACACGCCGCGCCCTTGGCCCTCCATTGATGGTGGTGGCTGGTGTCTTCTTACTCTACACCTTTGCCGGCCCCTACATGCCGGATGTCATCGCTCACAAAGGGGCAAGCTTGAACAAAGCCATGTCACACTTGTGGCTGACGACTGAAGGCGTCTTTGGCGTAGCACTGGGGGTATCTACCTCTTTCGTCTTTCTGTTTGTGCTCTTTGGCGCACTCCTCGACCGTGCCGGCGCCGGTGGCTATTTTATTAAAGTGGCCTTCTCACTATTAGGCCATATGCGCGGCGGTCCTGCGAAAGCCGCGGTCGTGGCCTCTGGCCTCTCAGGCTTGGTCTCGGGCTCATCGATTGCCAACGTCGTCACCACCGGGACTTTCACCATTCCACTGATGAAACGCGTGGGTTTCCCGAGCCATAAAGCCGGGGCGGTGGAAGTTGCCGCGTCGACCAATGGCCAGCTGACTCCGCCGATTATGGGCGCTGCCGCATTCTTGATGGTGGAATACGTGGGGATTTCCTACGTCGAGGTGATTAAAGCCGCGCTACTTCCTGCACTGATCTCTTATATTGCGCTGATTTACATCGTGCACCTAGAGGCCTGTAAAGCCGGTATGGAAGGCTTACCACGCCGCCATACCAGCACGGTATTACAAAAACTGTTCTCATTCATGACGGTATTTGTCGGCTTGCTGGTGCTCAGCGCCGCGGTTTACTACGGCATTGGTTGGACCAAGGATGTGTTTGGCGCCATGGCAACCGTAGTCATCGGTATCCTCACCTTGGTGGCTTATGTACTTTTAGTACGCTACTCCGCCCAGTATAAATCGCAAGCAGCGGAAGACCCCGCGGCGGCCGATTTGTCCGAAGTGCCAGAGCCGGGCCCCACCGTGCGTTCAGGCTTGTACTACCTGCTGCCAATCGGCGTATTGGTATGGTGCTTGACCGTCGAGCGCTTCTCGCCAGGCCTGTCTGCGTTTTGGGCGACTGTGTTTATGATTTTTATCATTCTCACCCAGCGCCCGCTGATTGCCTACTTCAACCAGCGTAACAACTTTAAAGAAGAGATCCGTGACGGGGTGACAGACTTAGCCGAGGCCTTTGTTACTGGTGCGCGCAACATGATCGGTATCGGTGTCGCCACCGCAGCGGCCGGGATCGTGGTGGGTACGGTGACACTCACCGGTATCGGCTTGGTAATGACAGACTTCGTCGAGTTCATCTCCGGCGGTAACATCTTCCTGATGCTGCTGTTCACCGCGGTCATCAGCTTGCTATTAGGGATGGGGCTGCCGACTACCGCCAACTATATCGTGGTCTCCACCCTGATGGCGCCGGTCATTGTTACCTTAGGTGCACAACAAGGGCTGATCATTCCACTGATCGCGGTGCACTTATTTGTGTTCTACTTTGGTATCCTTGCCGATGACACGCCCCCGGTGGGGCTGGCTGCCTTTGCGGCGGCAGCGATCGCTAAATCCGACCCCATCCGCACCGGTGTGCAAGGTTTCACCTACGATATTCGCACCGCCATCCTGCCATTTATGTTTATCTTCAACACTCAGTTGTTGTTGCTCGATCTCGATGGCCCCTTCCACCTGATTTTGACCATTGTGTCGGCGACAATAGCCATGCTGGCTTTCTCTGCCGCGACACAAGGTTGGTGGATGACCAAGAACAAATGGTGGGAAACCGCGCTGCTGTTGTTAATCACCTTCTCCCTCTTCCGCCCAGGGTTTTGGTGGGACGAAGTGTATCCACCGACCACCAGCTTCCCAGGCACAGAGATCACCCGTGTAGCGGAGCAGCTACCAGAAGGAAAGCCGCTGCAGCTTGAAGTGGAAGGGGAAAACTTCTTTGGTGAGCAAGTCTCCAAACACGTGGTTCTGCCCGTGGATCATAGCCTTGAAAGCGGTGAAGCCCGCATTAACGACACAGGCTTAATGCTTCGTGAGGAAGATGACAAGTTGTTGGTGGATATGATCCAGTTTGGCAGTGACGCTGACAAAGCGGGCATCGATTTTGACTGGCAAATCAAAACGGTGACGGTTGATAATGTCCGTCCATGGAAAGAGTGGGTGTTTGTCCCCACCCTCTTGCTATTGGCATTGTTGGGGTGGAATCAACGCCGTCGTATTCGCCAAGCCTAATAACAGGGGGACGTGTGTAACACGTGCCCCTTTCTTTTATAAGCGCAAAGGATATCGCTATGTATAAACATATCTTGGTTCCCGTTGATTTGAACGACGAAAGCTTTGCAGATACCGCAGTGGATCACGCCGTTTGGCTCGCCAGCCAGTCAGGGGCCAAAATACACCTGCTCACTGTACTGCCCGGCATTCACAATTCGATGGTCGCCTCTTACTTCCCTGAAGAAGCTGCCAATAAAATGAAACGCGACATGAAGCGCAACTTACAAGGGTTTGCGGATAAATACGTCCCCAAAAGCGTGGCCTGTCAGGTCTCTGTTGAAGAAGGCAAGCCCTACAAGGGGATCATTAAAACGGCAGAGCGCATCGGCTGCGATCTGATTGTGATGCCAAGCCATAAGCGCTCACGCGTCAATAAAATGATGCTGGGCTCAGTCGCCGCCAAAGTGCTCGAGGGTGCGAGTGTCCATGTGATGGTGTTAAAACCTTAACCATACGGTTCAGGCACGCATCGGCGTGCCTGAACATTTATTACCGCTGGCGTTGATCATAGCCCCAGCGCGGCACCAAGGTTTGTTCTGCCCCCAAGTGGTCCAAAATGCGCGCCACCATAAAGTCCACTAAGTCGTCAATTGACTGAGGCTGATGATAAAAGCCTGGCGCGGCGGGCATAATCGTTACCCCCATCTGCGACAGCTTGTGCATATTCTCTAGGTGCAAGGTCGAAAACGGTGTCTCGCGCACCACCAATAGCAACTGTCCGCGCTCTTTAAGCACCACGTCGGCAGCTCTCTCAATCAGGTTATCGGACAACCCATGCGCAATGGACGATAGCGAGCCTGCCGAGCAGGGACACACCACCATTTGCTTCGGCGCCGCAGACCCAGACGCAACAGGCGAAAACCAATCCTCTTTGCCACACACCACCAGCTTATCGGTGTGGCATTGTAAGTGTTCCACTAACACCTTTTTCGCCGCATCCGGCCCGGCGGGCAACTTCAGCCCATGCTCGGTCGCCAACACCACACGTGCGGCCGACGAAATCAATAAGAAAACCTGATAGTCTTGCGCAAGCAGGCACTCGAGCAAACGTAGGCCGTAGGGCGCACCGGATGCGCCTGTCCACGCCAAGGTTATTCGTTTATCCGCCATAAACCGCCTCCTTACTCGCCAGAGCTGTTAGCAGCTTGTCATGAATGCCACCAAAGCCGCCGTTGCTCATCACCAGCACGGTATCGCCTGCTTGGGCTTGCTCGCACAGCGCAGTAACAAGGGCTTCAATATCGGCATGGATGTGCGCAGGCTGGGTGCAACTGTCCGCCACCGCGTCGAGCGACCAATCCAGCCCTTGCGGTTGGTACAAGAACACCGCGTCCGCACGGGCTAATGACGCTGCCAAGGTGTCTTTATGCACCCCTTGCTTCATGGTATTGGAACGTGGTTCTAACACCGCCAAAATACGGCCACTGCCTACTTTCGCGCGCACCCCCTCAAGGGTTAATCGAATCGCCGTTGGATGATGGGCAAAATCGTCATACACAGTGACGCCGGCTTGCTCACCGCGCCACTCAAGCCGACGCTTGGTATTGATAAATCGTTCGAGCGATTGACAAGCAAAGTCCGGGGTCACCCCCACATGACGCGCTGCCGCGATGGCCATCAAGGCATTACGCACATTGTGGTCACCGACCAAATCCCAGCTCACCGTCCCCACGATTTCACCGGCAAAGTACACATCAAACTGGCTGCCAGCCGGGTCTTTTTTCACACTCTGCCACTGACCATCCGGGCCCGCATAAACACACTCGCTCCAGCATCCCATGGCGAGGGTATCCGTGACATTGGCATCGTCTGACGGGGCGATAATCTGCCCAATCCCTGGCACGGTACGCACCACATGGTGGAATTGCTTCTGGATCGCCGCCAGATCATCAAAAATATCAGCATGATCGAACTCAAGATTGTTGATCACCAAAGTTTTCGGTTGGTAATGAATAAACTTAGAGCGCTTATCGAAAAACGCACTGTCATATTCATCGGCTTCCACCACGAAAAACGGGCTCTCTCCTAATCGCGCCGACGCGTTAAAGTTACTCGCCACCCCACCAATCAAAAAGCCAGGTTGATAACCACAGTCTTCTAAAATCCACGCCAGCATACTCGCGGTGGTGGTTTTTCCGTGAGTGCCAGATACCGCCAGCACCCAGCGGTCTTGCAGTAAAAAGTCGTGCAGCCATTGCGGGCCAGAAGTATAAGGCAACCCTTGATTGAGGACCGCCTCAACACAAGGGTTGCCTCGACTCATGGCATTGCCAATCACCACTAAGTCAGGTGCAGGCGATAGTTGGGCAGGGTCATAGCCTTCGATAATATCGATTCCCTGAGACTCCAGTAGTGTGCTCATCGGTGGGTAAACATGGCTATCAGAGCCCGTCACCGTGTGCCCAAGTTGTTTTGCCAGCATGGCTGCGCCACCCATAAAAGTCCCGCAGATGCCTAAAATATGAATATGCATAGCCTTCACTGTATTGTTGATTGCCTGCCGTTTGGCGCAGGCGTTTATTATGCCTCGGATTAACGCTTGGGTCTTATCGCTTGCGCGCATCTGACATGGTTTTTATGTCGCGATCACACTTCCCTCGCCTGATTCATTTCTTCAGTACGATTAAAAAGTCACGAAAGCTAGAATAGCGGCGATTCCAAGAGGCAGCCCACTGCCCATGTATCCGATTGCACAAGAAAGACAGTTCATCATCATTAAGGATTGAGAATGCCCGACATTAAGACCCTCGGCGAGTACATTGTTGAGAAGCAACACGCGTTTCCGCATGCTAGCGGCGATTTATCTTCTCTTCTCGCCTCGATTCGTCTGGCCGCCAAAATTGTTAACCGTGAAATCAACAAAGCCGGCTTAGTCGACATTGCCGGCGCGATTGGGACGGAAAACGCACAAGGCGAAGAGCAGCAAAAACTCGACGTCTATGCCAACGAAAAATTTAAAGCCGCGATGGAAGCGCGCGACCAAGTGTGTGGCGTGGCCAGTGAAGAAGAAGATGACGCGGTTATTTTTAATAAACAGCTTAACCGTAATGCCAAATATGTGGTGTTGATTGACCCACTTGATGGCTCCTCTAACATTGATGTTAACGTCTCTGTTGGCACCATTTTCTCCATTTACCACCGCGTCTCGCCTGTGGGGACACCGCCCACCGAAGAAGATTTTCTCCAGTCCGGTCACCGCCAAGTCGCCGCCGGCTATATCATTTACGGCTCATCGACCATGTTGGTTTACACCACCGGTGATGGTGTGCATGGTTTCACTTATGACCCGTCCCTCGGCCTGTTTTGCCTGTCTCACGAAAACATGACCATTCCTAAAGACGGCAACATCTACTCGATTAACGAAGGGAACTACATCAAGTTCCCGCAAGGCGTCAAAAAATATATCAAATACTGTCAAGAAAACGTCCCACAAGAGAAACGTCCTTACACGTCGCGTTATATTGGCTCCTTGGTCGCTGACTTTCACCGTAACCTGCTAAAGGGCGGCATTTACCTCTACCCCAGCACGCTCGCCTACCCCAATGGCAAACTGCGCTTGCTGTATGAGTGCAACCCGATGGCGTTTATTATCGAGCAAGCCGGCGGCAAAGCAACCGATGGCACCCAGCGAATCATGGACATCGCTCCGAATGAGCTCCATCAGCGCGTCCCATTCTTTGTTGGCTCGAGCAATATGGTCGATAAAGTCGAGGAGTATCTCGACGCTTATCCGGATCATGACGACGAATAAGCGCAAAATAGACACCTAACGACAGTCTTCCATGATAAAGAGGCGGCCAACACGGTCGCCTCTGTTATTTTCACGCTTGGCGGTTATAATTGGCACACACTTTTTCATTAAACAAAAGGACATCCCATGAGCCTGAACCAGGTCCCTGCGGGCAAAGAGCTGCCTGAAGATATTTATGTGGTGATTGAGATCCCAGCTAACGCCGATCCTATCAAGTATGAAGTCGATAAAGACAGCGGCGCCGTTTTCGTTGACCGTTTCATGGCAACGCCTATGTTCTACCCATGTAACTATGGCTATGTGAACCACACCTTGTCGTTGGACGGTGACCCTGTCGACGTGCTGGTACCCACTCCCTTCCCATTGGTACCAGGCTCAGTGATCCGCTGCCGCCCTGTTGGCGTGCTGAAAATGACCGACGAGTCGGGTGAAGATGCGAAAGTGATCGCCGTACCGCACAGCAAGCTAACCAAAGAGTACGATCACGTGAAAGACGTGAACGACCTACCTGAGCTGCTAAAAGCCCAAATCACGCACTTCTTCGAGCGCTATAAAGAGCTAGAAGCAGGCAAGTGGGTGAAAGTGGATGGCTGGGAAGATGCCCAGGCGGCAAAAGACGAAATCCTGTCATCATTTGAGCGCGCAAAGCAGTAATCCTCCGCGTCAATGACACATAAGCCCGCGAGCCTTCGCGGGCTTTTTTCTATTTGATCTCAAACTGATAGAGCAAATCCACCGCTTGATCCACCCCAGAGACCGCTTCGAGATAAAGGTCTTGCATCAATCGGTAGCGCACCGTAAACACCCCTATCGCATCGAAGATCCCCACACCGTATTTCACCTCTAGATCGGGCAGGATATAACCCGATACTTCTACTTTCTGCTCATCACCAGCACCAGCGGTATCAAGAGTGAGATCTTCCACACCGAACGCTTGACCGATTTCACCCACTAGCTTGCCACTTTGCGCTAAGCCCAAGCCAATCAGCATCGAGGTCATATTGGCATCACCGGCGCCGGCATCAAGCGCGCGGCCACGTAACAAATAAGACAGGGCGTTTGCCTGCGAGCCTGCCGGATCCATAAACACATCAGCAACCGGGTCATCGGCGGGCCCCGTTAAACGGATCCCTGCTGTGACATCCCCTTCGATGCGTTCAGGATTTCGAATCGCTTCCACCTGCAAATACGGCTGATCAGCGGGGCCATTGAATAAGATCTCGCCCTTTTTAATCAGCAAGTCTTGGCCAAACGAGCGGTAAGTACCGTCCAGCAGGCTCACATTCCCCACAATTAAGGCACCTTGCTGATTGTTTTTGATGTTAAGCGCTCCTGCCAAACGCGATTTCAGTCCGAACGCCGCTAATTGCACATCTTGCCCCAGCTCCAGTCGCACATCAGTCTGTAAATTAAAGGGCACAGATTCACTTTGCTCAATATCCTCTGGCACATAGTTCTCTTTCAGCAAGACCGTATCATCCGAGACCGTGATCGCAGACTCGGGCAGATTCTCGACTTCAATCCGCCCCCAAGGCACACGAATATCGCCCCGAATAGTCATATCATGCGGCGTTGCCGATACCGTGAGGTCAGGTGCCACATCCAGCCGCACCATGGGCGGCACGTTGACGCGTAAGGTATCCCCAGCCACGTTTAAGCCAAAGCGCCAGTCATCCATGCTGGGCCATTGCCCATCGCCGTTAAGTGCCAGCACACCATCCGGTGTCACCAGCTCGCCTTCCACCTTGCCTTGTTTACCATCCACCGTGAGTGCTAACCGCCCATCGTTCACATCGACAGGTGAAGCCAAGCCTTTGACTCGCAACGCGTCAATCGTCAGCCCGCCATACACATTCGGCAAGGTCAGCGGCCCCTCCATCCGCAAGTTAGCGTTCACTTCACCATTAATATCTGCTTGCTGATCGCTACCCAGCAAAGGTTCGAGTGTCGCGAGTTGAACGTCATTGACCGTCACCTCCCCCAATAAGGAGCGACTTGGCGCCAACAGATCGGTCAAGGTAAAGGCCGAGGCTAGGGTGCCTCCTTCGGACAATGTCAGCGCCATCGCGCCTTGCAATTTATCCTGATGCCAACGCGCATTGAGATTGGCATGCTGCCAGCCAATCACCAGTGGTGTGTCGGCCTGCTGGCGCACATCACCATCCGCGATATCAATCGAGGCTTGCACATCCGGCGAGACGTCAGGCTGCCAGCGTGCATGAACCGCGGCATTGGCACGTGTATCAAGTTGCCATTCCGGCGGTAAGAAGGCAGCGATTTGCGCGGCTTCAAAGCCTTCAATCTTGGCAACCACCTCCCCTTGCGCGCCGATTGTCGCCGGTTGCGATAAGCACAAAGAGGTCGCTTGCCACTGCCAACAATGCTCGCCAACCTCAGTTTGCATATCGGCGAAACGGAGCGTAATCGGTGCTGCACTTTGCTGCACAATGTCGCCAAGATCTTCCACGCTCACCGATGTATCGAGTAACTTTCCTTGCCAGCCTGTGTCTCGCGACAATGCACCTTCAATGCGCAGCCCGCCAGAAGCTGGAGCACCTTGCCAGCGCAAATCCAGCTGATGGGCGGCTTCATCACCGCGCACGGTTAAATCGAGGTTATCTAAACGCACGGTTTGATAGCGCCCGCCCAATACCGATACCGTCAGATCACCACCCAAGCGGTCTTTCACGGCAAGATTGCCGTCTACCGTTAGCTGATTAATGCGCACATCTTGCCAACGCAGCTGCTTAGCATGGAGTGCCAACTTTGCGGTTGGCTGTGCAAACGGCCCGCTCAGTCGCGCATCGCCACGGATCACACCAGTGAGCATGGGCAAGGATTGCGACAAATCGGCAATATCGACCGAGAGCCCCATTTGCCACTCATCACGCACTTGCCCTTGCGCCGTTACTTGGTTGGGACCGTGTGACAGCGTCAATCCCGGTGTTGACACGCTCGGCTGACCATCGCCATCACGATCATGCGCATTGAGCGCGCCCGCGACCGCTAGCGGCAGTTTTTGCAACTCGCCATGCACCACCAACGTGGGCACCGACACATCCCAGCCGCCTTGGGCGGTTAAGCGGCCACGGTGGCTGATTGCACCGGTTAAATCTCCCGTCACCTCTGGCCATTGCTGCTGAGGTTGAATGTTGGCAAAGCCTAACTCAGCTTGCCAAAAAGGCACGCTGGACCAATCTACGCTGGCACGGCCAGCCACCTTGCCGCCGAGCGTGTTGGCCTCCAGCTGCGAGAGGGTCAGCGCCGTCAGGCTGCCTTGGCCGGCAAGATTCAGCTGAGTGGTTGGCACGTCAGGGCCCTCGATGCCGGTTTGTAAGCCGAGCTGATAGTTGGACAAATCCCCATCGGCGTGAAATTGTAGCTCGCGTAATGCCGCGATCGCTTCCCCCGTCAGCGGCCACGTCAATGCCTCGCTACCCAATTGCACCGCAAAAGGTAAGTTCGCCGCCAGCAGGTTTGCCTCTCCTTCCAGTGTCGCCGTCACCGGACCGCGCGCATTCGCGCTTAGCTCAAGCGCGGCCAGGCTTCCTGAAGCCGACAGTGATAAGGCTTGGCCTTGAAGCGGGGCGAGATGAGTGGTCAACTGGGTTTGCAAGGTCAGTGGGTACTCACCCTCGAGTGTAATATCACCCGCAAGGCTTGCCGTGCCTTGGGGGGCGGTCACTGAGAAGCTATCAATGGTTACCGCACTGCCTCGAACGCTACCCGCCAAAGATAACGCTGAGAGGGTTTGTACTGTGCCCGCTTCAATCCGCGTATCTTGCAAGCGAAGCTGCTCCACCTCGATAGCCAGCGGCAGCGCCACCGTGGGTAATTCCAGGCCTGGGTAATGCCATGGCGTGCTTGCCACCGCGCTATCCGGTTTGCCGACCGCTTGGTCGGTACTTTCTTGAGGCTCGGTGTTGCTCGGCAGACTCACCACCAACTGCTGCCAATCGGTCGGCGATACAGTTAACGTATCACCCACAAAATGCACGCCACCTTGCAGTTGGTGCCAACTCACCGACTGTCCAGCGACCTGAATCGCTACATCCTTAAAGGCAAAGGCATTGATGTGAACAGGCAACGGCGCGTGGATAACCGACGTGGATACGTCTTCCGACGATGTATCCTCCTTATTCGCGGGCAAATCAATATCGAGCCTGACCCCTTCGACGGCCAATTGGTCAATACAAAGCTCAGGCGTCAGTAAGCACTTACCTTCAATAACAAGATTCAGCTGTTTGGCGTTCAGTTGCAGCTGCGCATCCTTATAGCGCACCCCTTGCAGAATAAAGCCGGTCAGCAGGCTGCCTTCGGCCTCATCGACCGATAACGCTGGCAAGGCTTTTTGCGCGCCCCACAGGCCCACTTGCAGACCCACCGGAGTAAAAAGTGCGGCCGCCACCAGCCCCACCAATGAAAAAAGAGCAATTAACGCAATAAACGTTAGCCTGACGAACCAGCGACTCATAACTCAGGCCCCAAGGTAAGGTGTACACGAAAATCATCATCGTCATTATCAAAGCCATGTGCGACATCAAGACGAATCGGGCCGACCGGCGATGACCAGCGAATACCGGTACCGGCCGCACGCTTCCACGATAAATGACTGGTCCACGCATCACCGCCATCGGTAAATAACGCCCACCACCAGTTGCCGCCGAGGCGATATTGATACTCCAACGTACCGGTTAACATATAGCGCGCGCCACTTAGCTGACCGCTATCGTCACGCGGGGAAACAGTTTCGTAGGCATAGCCACGAATGCTGTTGTCGCCCCCGGCGAAAAAACGCAACGATGGTGGCGCTTCACTAAATTCTTCAGAAATCAAAGCGCCACCATCAACGCGTAATAAGCCGCGATGGTTTTTATTCAGACTACGAATCCACGCACTCCGCCCTTGTAAGCGCACCAAGCTGATGTCGGACAGCCAAACCGGATCAGCTGCTTCCAATGTAATAGATTGTTTGTCTCCCCAATGCGGCATTAACCCACCGCGAGCGCGGGTGCGAGTGAAATTGATCCCAGGCAGCACCACGCTAACGATGTCTTCATCTTGCCCTTGGGTGTAGTTTTCATATAGCCAGCGCAATGAGACACTGCGTTGCCAGCCGGTATCATACAGCCAATGGCGAGAGACAGAAGTGGACACCTCGAGGCTGGAGGTATCGCGTTGATCGGTATTTTGTAACCCTAACTGCACTTGATAATACTCGCGGGAAACATCCTCCAAGGGGACCTTGTAGGTCGAGGTTAGCGTCTGTTCGGGCTCAGAAATCGCCAGTGATGTGGTGATACTGTGGCCGCGTGAGTTATACCAGGGCTTTCGCCAGTTAAACTTGAACCGCGGACCAATGTCGGTGGAGTACCCAATCCCGGTTTCAAACTTGTTGCGTGCTTCAGGGGTGAGCGTCACCTTGATCGGCACTTCGTTGTCATCGGCTTCTTCCATGTCCGCTTGCACCAAGGCACTGGCGAACCAACCGGTATTCGCGAGAGCTTGGTTAAACTCGCCCAATACCGACACGCGATACAGCTCGCCTGGAGAAAAATCACGTAAAGTGTCGAGACGCTGCAACTGAATTTGCGCACCTTGGTAGCGAATCGCACCAAAGTGATAGCGCTTACCACTGGCAAAGTGAAGCCGAATAAAGGCCTGCTGACGATCAGGGGCAACCTCTAATCGCGTTTGCGTAAAGCGACCATCAAAATATCCCTTTTTCACTGCCAAACTTTGAATCTGGCTTTTTAGCGTCTCGTAATCACTGTGATTGAGCCTCGCGCCCGGCTGAGGCCCTTGGGCGATGAGAGCATGAAAGTCATCATCCATATTAGCTTCGCCATTGAACACCACATCCACTTGTGCCAAGCGAACGGGTTTACCTGGGTCAACCTTGACCTCCAGCGTGGCGTCTTCATCCATTCGCGTGGTGATCTTGGGTTGATAAAAGCCCACCGCTTGCAGCGCTTTGCGCACATCTTTTTCGACCCGGGCTATAAATCGGTAGGAGCCATCTCGCTCTTCTGGGGCAATCGCCGCGAGATAGGTCTCGACGTTGTCTTGTGCAATGCCGTCTAGCCCTTCAATATCAATGTCGACATCCGCACGAGCAACGCTAGCCATCAAGCTGATAGCGATCGCGAATAGCGGGAGTAGCCGTATATTCATACAGTGAGATCCGTTACCCGGGTGTCGCCCGGCTAAATTGATGATATCTTGCCATATTACGTGTTGAGCGGGGATGGATGCCAGTACCATGTTGATCACAAGATGCGGGAGCCATGCCTGACGCCAACCATTAACGCGCAAAGCAGCACGCGTTGCGCTTTTCCATCACAGCAGTCAAAGGATGCCTATGTCGATGCAATCTTCCTTTACCCAACCTGACAATGCGATAGCCGATCGCACCGATCCTATTATTCCAACCGAACCGCACGCGGTATTTAATCAGCCTATCACGGCCACGCCAGCGGCCGGTCAAAAACAGGTTATTTTTGGTATGGGCTGTTTTTGGGGGGCCGAGCGAAAGTGGTGGCAACAGCCAGGGGTAGTCATGACATCAGTCGGATACAGTGGCGGCGTCACCCAGCATCCGCGTTATCAAGACGTGTGCACAGGGCAAACCGGCCATGCCGAAGTCGTTAACGTGATTTTTGACCCGTCAGTGGTGAGTTTAGACACCCTACTTGCAGTGTTCTGGGAAAACCACGATCCGACTCAAGGCATGCGTCAAGGCAATGACGTCGGCCCGCAATATCGTTCCGCAATTTACTATTGCGATCCAACGGACCAAGCCAGCGTCGAGGCGAGTCTGGCGACCTATCAGGCGGCATTGAGAGAGGCGGGTAAGCCAGATACGGTGACCACTGAGATCGCACCCGCTGGCGCGTACTATTTCGCGGAAACTGACCACCAGCAGTACTTGCACAAAAATCCACAAGGCTACTGCGGCTTAGGTGGCACAGGTGTTTGTTTCCCCCCGCAGTAAACCATTGGTGCTCAGCCATTCATCATCAACCATGGCTGAAGGGTGAGGCATAAAAAAACACGTCCGGTTGGACGTGTTTTTTCAGTGTGGCGATGTTTATGCGGTAATGGCCATGGCTTTGATTTCTTTATTCACCTCGGTCATTACCGATAACGCTCGTTTGTCACTGTGTCCCGGCGGCAGTAAACGGCCACCATCAAACTCAAACGCGCCTACACCTTCGATATAGAGTCGGCCCTTAAAAAATCGTTTCACATACCGCGCAATCTGGGTTGGTCGATATTGACGAAAGATGCGAAGCATAAGGATCCCTTTCTTTTTTCTCAACAAAGTCTGATTAACAGACCGAAACGGTAACCCTATTCATTCACTGTTCACAGCAAATATGAGCTACCACCATGGAGAGCAGAAGATTATCTAACCATCTCCGCGTACAAAGCTAAGCAAGCAAAGTGCCACCTTGCCAAGGTGACCAACACAGTGTTAGAGGCAACACAACACCAAAAGTTCCCTCGTTTGATCGATGACGAGCCAAGGCTTTTTAAGATCACCGGATAAAATTCCGATCTTGCGCACGGATTCACCTTAGATACTTGGCACAAATCACCGTCTGGCGTAACCATAGATAACTTGGCACCTGATGCCAAATAGTGACCACAAACATGGATGATTAATAATGAAAAAAACCACCCTACTTGCTCTCGTCTTTGCGTTATTCTCTGGCACCAGTATGGCGCACACGATCCAAAATGGTGCACCTTTACCTTCAGCCAAGGTCGCCGAGCATGGCGAATTGACCCTCAATGGCGACGATATCGTCTATCAAGACTGGCAAACCGAGCAATTGCCAGGCAAGGTGCGCGTGATCCAAGCTATCGCCGGACGCAGCAGTGCCAAAGAAATGAACGCGCCGTTAATGGAAGCCATCACAGCCGCAGACTTTGATGACGCTCGCTACCAAACCACCACTATCATTAACCAAGATGATGCCATGTGGGGCACCGGGGGTTTTGTGAAATCATCAGCCGAAGACAGTAAACGCGAGTTTAGTTGGTCTTCTATCGTGCTCGACGAAAACGGCAGTGTTGCCGAAGCGTGGCGCCTAAAAGAAGAAAGCTCGTTAATTGCTGTATTGGATGACAAAGGCTCAGTACGTTTTGTCAAAGAAGGCAAATTAAGTGCCGATGAAGTGAATCAAGTCGTCAGCTTAGTCACCCAACTGGTCAACCAATAACAACCGCGCGCGGGGACAGCCCGCGCTGCCATTCAATACTTGGCGTTGATGATGATAATTGTTATGTTATCACATTACTTATATGGCGCGGAAGTTGGTATGTTTCGGCGATTGATCGTCCATCTGCTGTTTGTTTTGCTGCTCAGCCAAGCTGGGCTGTGGGGGCATCATCACCTCGATACTTTCACTCCAACGCATCACAGTGAGCACTGCAGCGCCTGCCACTTGGTGCCACCCGCCCTCTTAGCTTATGCTGTCACAGCACCTGCGCCCACCTATGTGGTCAACGCAATTATTACCCTTTCTAAGCCACCACGTGCTTACCACATCGCCATCGCCTTTTCGGCGCGCGACCCACCTAGTCGAATAAATACCGCAATGATTTAACCCATTTATTCACTAGGAGAACCCAATGAAAACGCGTTTTTTACCCAATGTTATCGCCATGGCCATCGCAACCGCGTCCACAGCCACGCTCGCCGAAGAAGCCAACTATCAGTCGTTCGATGCCCATGTGCACGGTGAAGTCACGGCAAGCCTTGCCCAAGACGGTGAGCGTGTGCTGATTGAACTGACCGCACCCGGCCATGATGTGGTTGGGTTTGAGCACCACCCGAAAAATGCCGCCGACCAGCAAACACTTGAAGATGTTTATGCGCTGCTGCGTGATGGTGGGAAACGCTTCCAGCTTGCTGAAGCGGCGAATTGCCAGCTGGTCGAGGCCAAAGTCACCAGCAGTTTTAGCGACTACGATGAGCATCACGGCCACGATGAGCACCACGGCCACGATGAGCACCACGGCCACGATGAGCAACATGACCACGACGAGCACCACGGCCACGATGAGCAACATGACCACGACGAGCACCACGGCCACGACGAGCACCACGGCCACGATGAGCATCATGGGCATGATCACGGTAACCACAACACCTTATCAGCGAACTACCAATTCGTTTGCCAAACCCCGCAAGCCTTCACCGAATTGCAAACTGATTGGTTTAGCCTGTTCCCTAACACAGAAACCATCAAAATTCAGGCCTTTACTGATGATAAGGTCTGGGTAGACACCTTGAATCGTGCCAAGTCGCACATCCAGTGGTAGTGAACAAGGAGGCGGGGCGCATCCAGCGCCCCTGTCAGGCATGATAACCATCGAACAACTACGTTTTACTTGGCCAGCTCAGCCGCAACCGATCTTAGATATCGATAGCTTTGCGGTCGGTGAGGGCGAGCATGTATTTTTAAAAGGCCCCAGTGGCAGCGGGAAATCCACGCTACTGAGCCTGATTGCAGGCATTCATACCCCACAATCGGGAACGCTAACGGTCAATCATCAAGCGCTGACCGTACTGAATGATCGCCAAAGGGATCAATTCCGTGCTAACCATATTGGTTATATTTTTCAGCAATTTAATCTGCTGCCCTATTTATCGGTGATTGATAATGTCACCGTCCCGCTGCGCTTTTCTCACACGCGGCGTCAGGCACTCAGCCAGCCTGCACACCAAGAGGCCGCCAATTTACTCGATAAGCTGGGCCTTCCCGCACACTGTTACCATCAGCCAGTGACTGCGCTGAGTATCGGCCAGCAACAGCGGGTCGCCGCGGCACGGGCATTAATTGGGGCACCGGCGTTAATTATCGCTGACGAGCCGACCTCTGCGCTCGATGCGGACACCCGCAATACCTTTATTCAGTTGCTTCAAGACCGCTGCCGGGAAGCCAACAGCAGCTTATTGTTTGTCAGCCATGACAGCCAATTGGCGCCCTTATTTGACCGCGATGTCTCGCTTCCCGCGCTTAATCGTGCCATACATCGCGAGGAGGCCAACCAATGATTTCACTGTTAGGATTGGCAGGGCAAAGCCTCAAGAATCGCCGCGCCACCGCCCTGCTTTCTTTGCTGACCGTCACCATCGCCGTGGTGCTCTTGCTCGGGGTGGAAAAGGTGCGCACCCAAGCCAAAGCCAGCTTTGCCAATACCATCTCCAACACCGATTTAATTGTCGGCGCCCGCTCCGGTCCGATCAATTTACTGCTCTATTCCGTGTTTCGCATCGGTAACGCTACCAACAATATCGGCTGGGACAGTTACCAGCGCCTTCGTGAGCATCCGGATGTGAGTTGGACCATCCCCATTTCACTGGGGGACTCTCACCGCGGCTTTCGCGTGGTCGGCACCACCAATGATTACTTTGACCATTATCAATATGGTCAAAAACAACCACTGGCCTTTCGCCAAGGCGGCCCATTTTCCGGCTTATTTGATACCGTGATTGGCGCCCAAGTGGCAAGAGAGCTGGGATACAAGATGGGCGATAGTCTGGTCATTGCCCATGGACTGGCCGACAAAGGCTTTAATCAGCATGACAACTTGCCCTTTACGGTCACTGGGATCTTGGCGCCCACTGGCACCCCCGTCGACCGTAGCGTACATGTGTCGCTCGAAGCCATCGAAGCGATTCATGTCGGCTGGGAAAGTGGCGCACGACTCGGCCAAGGCCTCACCCAAGCGCAAGCGCAACAACGCGAGCTACAACCAGAACAACTGACCGCGGTGATGGTGGGACTAAACAGCAAAATCAAAACCTTTGCCGTCCAGCGCTGGGTTAATACTTATCCACGCGAACCATTAACCGCCATTATGCCCGGTATTGCCTTGCACGAGCTGTGGGGCATGATGCGAGTTGGCGAACAAGCCCTGTTGGTGATCTCTGGCTTTGTGGCCGTCGCCGGGCTGTTGGGTATGCTCTCAAGCCTGCTCACTAGCTTGAACGAGCGTCGACGCGAAATGGCAATCTTACGTGCGATGGGCGCGCGTCCTTTGCATATTATTTTGCTATTGGTCAGTGAGGCGGTCGCGATCACTCTTGCAGGGATCGTCTCTGGCGTGTTCCTGCTTTATGGTGGACTCGCTCTAGCACAGCCCTATATTCTCAGTGAATTTGGCTTATTCTTACCGCTCGACTGGCCGTCCTCTTATGAGCTTTCATTGATGGCCGGAGTGTTAGTCGCTGGCTTTATCGTGGGATTAATTCCGGCCTGGCGAGCCTATCGACAGGCGCTCGCCGATGGCATGACAATTAAGGTGTAACAGATGAAAAAACGGATAACGCTCGGCCTTATCGCTTTACTCAGTGGCCTGTTAAGCTCACTGGCGTGGGCAAGCAGTGAGCCACTCACGCTAGATTGGATTGATTTGGTCCCCGAGCACGAACGCGCCCAATTTGATAGCCGCGGGATGCCGGAAATCAGCCACGACAGTGAGAATCCACAAAGTCTTGTCGGCTCAGTTCGCCCGGAGCTCAACAACAGCCAGGTCAAAATCCCCGGCTTTGTGATCCCTCTAGAAGGCGACGATAAAGTGGTGACGGAATTCCTGCTGGTGCCCTTTCTTGGCGCCTGTATCCATGTCCCACCGCCGCCACCTAATCAGATTGTTTATGTAAAGTTTGCCGGCGGCGCGCCGATTCAACAACTATGGGATGTGGTGTATGTCGAGGGCACACTGAAAACCGAGCATATAAGTCATGACTTGGCAGAAGTGGGATATGTGCTACAAGGCACCGAATTAACTGACTACGACGACGGATAAGTCCCTATCAATCAGTGAGCCCGATCGGCGCACCCGATGTTGTCAGGCAATATAATGAGACAAGATCGCCAGTGCGYCAATGTACACGGCAATCAACAGCAGATTGATGGGGTTGAGTTTTTGCTTACGCACACGCATCCCTACACTTGATTGTTAACACCCATAATGTTAACAAATTTAATCTTTAATTAACATATTTGCCAGCACTAAATTTGCTGACAATCAGTGTGAGAATCGCATGGCAGAGCAAGACAAACCCGTGGTCGTCGACGTCCATCCCGACAAACGGCAACATCAGGGTCACAGTTATAAAGAAGACGCTGATCTACGTGGCAGTAAGGGGCGGCTAAAAGCGATTGCCAGTGAGTACCACGTGGATGCGCGCCTGCAAGAGGTTGAACAGGAAGATCTCGCTCACCGCAGTGCCAACCGCCAGCGTCATGTGATGCAAAAGCAGCAGGCTAATCTCGAAGCCATCATCGCCCTCACCTACGACCAGTGTCATAGCGAAACCGCTCAGACCCCAGACCCAGACTGGCTGGTTCGCTTTTTTGATTTAGCCCGCAATATTCACGGCCATGCGATGCAGCAACTGTGGGCGAAAATTCTCAAACAAGAAATGCTCCGCCCCGGCAGCACCTCGATTAAAGCCCTGACCATTCTCGAGACCATGACCCAGCGTGAAGCGCAAGCACTGCAACGCGCTTGTGCTCTATCCAGCACGTTTGGGCAAGACAGCACTAAAAAGCTGGTGACCGGTTTTCGCCGCCGCCAAGGCTTGGTGCAACTGCTACGCCCAGAGCCGCCCCATAAGCTTTCGCTGGGCCACTATCAACTGTCTTATACCGACTTAATGCTGTTGATGGACTTGGGACTGATCCTGCGCACTGAGCTCGAATCCGGTGTGATTGAAATGCAACCGGCCATGCCGTTTAAACTGCAAGACACCCAATACATGCTCACCCCGCTCCACAAAGGGATGCGTCTTTATTATTACCGCTTTAGTCCCACCGGCCATGAGCTGGCGACATTGGTCGGTAAACGCGTGCACCCCGATTACCACCACGCCATTTGTGAGTTGCTCGCCGAAGGCTTTGAGATGCACAGCGAGGTGGGTGATACGGTCAACACCCACGCTTAATCCGACGGGCGCAGCACCCCGCGATCACGCAGTACGCGAAGACAAGTCGCCACATGCTCGGCAACACTTTGATCACCGCTTAAATGGATCGCCGGTGTTTGCGGTGGTTCATACTCTGACGATATGCCGGTAAACGCAGGGATCTCGCCGGCACGCGCCTTTTTGTACAGTCCTTTGGGGTCGCGCTGCTCACACACCGCCAGCGGCGTATCGACAAAGACTTCGATAAACTGCCCCTCAGGCAAACGTTCGCGCACCATCTCTCGCTCCGCGCGAAACGGTGAGATAAAGGCACTCAAGACAATCAGACCCGCATCGGTCATTAACTTGGCCACTTCACCAATCCGGCGAATATTCTCGCGCCTGTCTTGATCGGAAAAACCCAGATCGCGACATAAGCCATGGCGAATGTTATCGCCATCCAGCAAATAGGTATGGTGTCCTTCGGCGACCAAGGCCGCCTCTAGCGCCCCAGCGATAGTCGATTTACCCGAGCCAGACAAGCCAGTAAACCAAAGCACCACAGGTTGCTGCTGTTTTTGTTCGCTGCGCTGAGCTTGGTCAACATGATGTTGATGCCAGATCACATTGGGATCGGTTGACGCAGATACAGTGTCAGTCATGAAAGTCTCCGCTATTTCGTTGGCCACGCCATCATTAAGGGGCCACCGCCGTTAAAGGAAAAACAACCGGTAACAAGGTGAGCACCACCGTGGAATACACCACAGATAATGGCAGTCCCAGACGCCAATAATCACGTAACTGGTAATTGCCCACGCTGTATACCAATAAATTGGTTTGATACCCGTAAGGGGAAATAAAACTGGCACTGGCGCCAAACAGCACCGCCATCACAAAAGGCATAGGGTCAACCCCATACCCTAGCGCCAAGCTATAGCCCAGCGGGAAAGCCAGCGCCGCCGCAGCATTGTTGGTGATAAGCTCGGTGAGCAACAAAGTCAGCAAGTATACGGCCACCAGCGCCCCTATCGCGCCCCCTGCGGCAAACGTCGCCATAAACCAATCACTAAAGCGTGCCGACAGCCCTGACGCCAACATCAGTTGTGCCAATGTCAGCGCCGCGCCGACAATCACCACCACCTCAACCGGAAAGCGGCGTTGTAAATCGTGCAAAGAGATAATGCCGGTGACCAGTAACACCACTAAATACGCCGCTAAGCCATTGAGCAGCGGCATTGGAGTGAGCAAGGCGGCGCCAATCACCGCGACAAATCCCGCCAGTACCGCAACGCTTTTACGCTCGGAAAGACGGGTACTGGCTTCCAAACCATTAAAGAGCACGAATTCACGCCGTAACGCTTGACTGTCTTGGCGAAAGGTTTTGCCCGGCACCAACACCAGCGTATCGCCAGCATGCAAAGGAATATTGCCCAGCCCACCGTCGAGTTTTTCGTGGCCGCGGCGAATGGCGACCACCACAGCATCAAAGGTCTCGCGAAAACGGGCGGCTTTGAGGGTTTTGCCACAAATACTGGCGCTGTGGCTCACCACCACCTCAATCAAGTTTTGTCCATCAATGTGATGCTGGCCGAACAAGGTCAAGCCCGGGATCTCTTGCAAGGTCGCGACACTTTCCACATCACCGGCAAACTGCAACTTGTCACCGGCCAATAACGGCGTATCCGGACACACAGGCGCAATAACGCCGTCTTGGCGATGAATTTCAGCCAAGTACAAGCGGCGTAATGCCCGCAGGCCATTGTCTGCCACACTGCGACCGCATAAGGGTGAGTCGGCGGACAACCGTGCTTCGAGCACATACGGCAAGCTCTCTTCTTGTTCACCATCATGGCGTGGCAACCGATAGCTAAACGGGATTAATACCAATAGCCCTGCCACCAATGCAGCAGCACCAATGATCGTTGGGGTAAAAAAGCCCAAACTGGATAAACCTGCCCGCTCAACAAAGCTGTTCACAATGAGATTGGTGGACGTGCCAATCAGCGTTAGGGTGCCGCCGAGAATGGCGCTGTATGACAATGGGATCAAAAGCTGTGAGGGTGAGTGACGTCGGTTGCGCTTGATCGCGCCAATCATGGACACCACTACCGCTGTGTTATTGACCAGCGCCGATAGCAGCGCACTTGAGATACCTAATTTCGCAATCACTGTGGGGAGTGCGCCGTGCGACGCCTGTCGGGCGACCCAGCTGGTCAAATGGGTTTTTTCCAACGCACAAGAAACCAAAATCAGCAATACCAAGGTCAGCAGCGATGGCGCGGTAAAGTTCGCCGTCAGCGCTTCAACCGAGGTAAGCCCGGTTTGGAACGCCACAAACGCGGCCCCCGCAAACAAGAGTACAGGCTTTATACGGGTGAGCACCAAGCCGGCGACAATCGCCACCAGCAAGGTGAGTACCGTGGTTTCTTGCCAACTCATCGTTTATCCCAGTTGACGCAGATCCCGCGCTTGCCAATGCGGAAAGTGCTTGCGGATCAGCTGGTTCAACTCAAGCTCAAACGCTGAGAACGACGAGGTGGTTTGCGGCTGCGTCTCCGCCACATGACGGATCATGCCCGCGCCGACCGTCACATTGGTGAGGCGATCAATCAGGATAAAGCCACCGGTATTCGGACTATCGTGATAGGTATCCAGCGGCAACGCTTCGCTCAGGGTCAAGGTGCAACGACCAATGCCATTGAGCGGCAAGGTGTCTGCGTCGTGAGTGTTAAGCGTATTAACATCGACCCCATACGACAGCGCCTCAACCTGCGCCGAGGTTTTCTTGCTGGCCAACTTAATCTCGTATTCGCGCCCCGGTGCCAGTGGGGTTTGCGTCATCCACACCACATCGGCGTCAAATCGTTGACCCACCGCCACGTCATCATCCGCACGCACCAAGAGATCGCCACGCGAGATATCAATTTCTTTGTCCAATGTGATAGTGACCGCTTGACCGCTAAAGGCAAATTCACGATCACCGTCAAAGGTAACGATGCGCGCGACCTTCGCGGTAAGCCCAGAAGGGAGTACCTTAACCTCATCGCCTACATGCAACTCGCCACTGGCAAGAGTGCCTGCATAGCCACGGAAGTTCAGATCCGGTCGATTGACATACTGCACAGGAAAACGGAACGCGCCCGTCCCGCGCGATTTTTCAATATCGATGGCTTCTAGCTGGCTGAGCAACGGCTCGCCTTGATACCACGCCATTGCGTCACTGGCATTGACCACGTTGTCGCCTTCCAGTGCCGACAAAGGCACCATAGACACTGACAAGCCGGGGTTGAGCTGATCGGCAAACGCCAGATACTGCTGTTGAATTTCATCAAACCGAGCTTGGCTATATGCCACCAAGTCCATCTTATTTACCGCTACCACAAAATGCTGAATACCCAGCAAGTTAGCGATATACGAGTGGCGACGAGTCTGATCCAAGATGCCGTGGCGCGCGTCGATTAAGATCACCGCCACATCACAGGTCGACGCACCGGTGGCCATATTACGGGTGTACTGCTCATGGCCGGGGGTATCGGCGATGATAAACTTACGCTTGGAGGTGGAGAAATAACGATACGCCACATCAATGGTGATCCCCTGCTCGCGCTCAGCTTGCAGGCCGTCTACCAGTAGCGCCAGATCCGGTTTCTCGCCCGTGGTACCGACACGCTGGCTATCGGCATGGACAGCAGCCAGCTGATCTTCATAGATCTGCTGCGAGTCATGCAGCAAGCGGCCAATTAAGGTCGACTTACCATCATCGACCGAACCACAGGTCAAAAAGCGCAATAAACTTTTGTGTTGGTGCTGTTGCAGATAGCCCTCAATACCCAGATCGGCCACCTGTTGTTGAATTGCTGGATTCATGACTGCTCCTTAGAAATAACCCTGACGCTTTTTGCGCTCCATGGATCCGGACTGATCGTGGTCGATCGCCCGTCCTTGGCGTTCACTTGAGGTAGCGACCAACATCTCTTCGATGATCTCTGGCAAGGTGTTAGCCTTCGACTCGACTGCCCCGGTTAATGGGTAACAGCCGAGGGTGCGAAAACGCACCGATTTATGGGTCACGGTTTCGTCGGGCCCAATCGGCATCCGCGCATCATCCACCATGTACAAGGTGCCATCGCGCTCTACCACTGGGCGCTCAGCCGCTAAATAAAGCGGAACAATGTCGATATTTTCCAAATAGATGTATTGCCAGATATCGAGCTCAGTCCAGTTAGAGAGCGGAAACACACGGATACTCTCGCCCGGGTTCACTTGACCGTTATAGTTGCGCCACAGCTCTGGCCGTTGGTTTTTCGGATCCCAGCGATGGTTCTTATCGCGGAACGAATAGACACGCTCTTTGGCGCGAGATTTTTCTTCGTCCCGACGCGCGCCGCCAAATGCCGCATCAAACTTATGCTGATCCAGCGCTTGCTTTAGCGCTTGGGTTTTCATGATATCGGTGTGCTTATCGGAGCCGTGATCAAAAGGATTGATCCCCTGAGCCATCCCTTCTGGGTTTTTGTGCACAATCAGATCTAGTCCCAGCTCCTTGGCGGTACGATCACGAAAGGCAATCATGTCGCGAAACTTCCAGTCGGTATCGACATGTAGCAGCGGAAACGGGATCTTTCCGGGGTAAAAAGCTTTGCGCGCCAAATGCAGCATCACTGACGAGTCTTTGCCAATCGAATACAGCATCACGGGGTTATCAAACTCCGCCGCGACTTCCCGCAGTATATGAATGCTCTCGGCTTCTAATTGCTGGAGGTGAGTAAGTGTTTTTACATCCATCCTAACTATCCTTTAAGCGAAGTTAACCACAGCGGTGGGGGCTTGCGTGGGGTCGGCATCGCTTACCGCGCGCCCCTCGCCAAACCATGTCAGCTGACCGGCGAGTGCCGCCACTTCGCCCACCACGATCAGCGCGGGCGACGCAGCTTGCTCAGCCAGCGAGGGTAAGTTGTTGAGTTGACCGGTAAAGACTTTCTGTTCCGGACGCGTGCCGTTTTCAATCACCGCCACAGGGGTGTCCGGCGCTCGACCGTGAGCAATCAGTTGGTTTTGAATATGGGCCGATTTCATCAAGCCCATATAAATCACCAAGGTCTGACGCGGGCGGGCTAACGTCGCCCACTCCAAGGTATCTTGTTCTTTTTTCAAATGACCGGTAATAAACAGCGCGGTCTGGGCATGATCGCGATGGGTGAGCGGAATACCGGCATAGGCCGTCGCCCCTGCCGCCGCAGTGATCCCGGGCACCACTTGAAACGAGACACCGGCGTTGGCAAGGGTTTGTAATTCCTCACCACCACGGCCAAACATAAAGGGATCGCCCCCTTTTAAGCGCACCACCCGTTTTCCGGCTTGAGCATGCTCGACCAACAGACGATTAATGTCGTCTTGGCTCACACTGTGGTAGCTCGCCCGTTTGCCCACACAGATCAGCTCCGCATCTCGGCGGCACAGCTCCATAATCGGTTCAGCCACCAAGTAGTCGTAAAGCACCACATCGGCTTGCTGCATCAATTGCAACGCGCGCAAGGTCAATAACCCAGGATCCCCTGGCCCAGCGCCAATCAACGCCACTTCGCCTTGGGTGGTGATTTGTCCGCTAAGCTGCTCCAGCGCTTGCTCGGCTTGCTGGTGTTTGCCCGCCGCGACTAAATCGGCAAACCGCCCACTAAAAGCGGCCTCCCAGAATTTGCGCCGCCCCGTTAAGGTCGGAATGCGCGCTTTCAGTTTGTCGCGAAACGCGCCCGCCATTGCCGCCATCTTGCCAATATGCTGCGGCACCAAGGTTTCAATTTTTTCACGTAGCATCCGCGCCAATACCGGCGCTTTGCCGCCCGATGAAATGGCAATAATGATCGGGGAGCGATCAACCAAAGAAGGGACAATAAAGCTGCATTTAGGGGTATCATCAACGACATTGACCAAAACATTGCGGCTATCAGCGGCGGTGGAGACCAGCTCATTGACAAGGGCATTGTCAGTCGCCGCAATCGCCAGCATCTTTCCGTCCAGATGATCGGGACGAAACGCCTCACGCAATACCGTCAGCTTTCCTTGCGCTTGCGCCTCCGCAATTTCACGGTCGACGTCAGGGGCAACCACAGTGACCGCTGCGCCCACCTTGAGCAACATGCGCGTTTTGCGCCATGCAACTTCGCCGCCCCCTACCACGAGGCAAGGACGATGTTTGAGCTGAGCAAAGAGGGGGAGATAATCCATGATCGCGCATTCCCTTGATGACAATACCGCCACTATATCGCCCCACATCTATTACCTGAAATTCTATAAATTCATTTTTTATTCTTTTTTGTGCTTAATAGATCTGAAGTGTCCTTGCCTGAAAGGATTAACAATGACTGAGATCGCAAAGCGTGCAAGATATCGGTGTTGACCGACAGCCGAGGATAATAAGCCGATCAATCGCACAGCTTTTTAGGTATGATAAACGGCATAATTCATCTGCCTGATAACTAACGCACATTTTTCACTGGAGACTTTGTTATGCGTTTGATGCCATCTGCTGTCGCCACTGCTGTGGTAGCCGGCTTATTTGCCGCCTCTGGCAGTGCCTTTGCCGACACCATTAACCTACGTGTGATTGAAACCACCGACATTCACACCAACGTGATGGATTATGACTACTACAAAAACAAACCGTCACAAAAAATCGGCTTGGTTCGCGCCGCCACTGTGGTTAAGCAAGCGCGTGATGAAGCAAAAAACGCACTATTGGTGGATAACGGAGACCTGATTCAAGGCAGCCCGATGGGCGACTACATGGCCAGCAAAGGCATTAAACCCGGTGAAGTACATCCGGTATATAAAGCGATGAACTTGCTCAATTATGAAGTGGGTAACATCGGTAACCATGAGTTCAACTACGGCTTAGCATTCTTAAAAGAGTCGATTAACGACGCCAACTTCCCGTATATCAACGCCAACGTGTTCGATGCAGAGACTGGCGAGCATTACTTTGACCCGTATTTAATTAAAGAATACCAACTCAAAGATGAAGACGGTGACAGCCATACCATCAAAGTCGGCTACATCGGCTTTGTGCCGCCGCAGATCATGACTTGGGATAAAGCCAACCTTGAAGGCAAAGTGATCGCCAAAGACATTAAACAAACCGCTGAAAAGCTCGTCCCAGAGATGAAAGCCAAGGGTGCTGACGTGGTGGTGGCAATCCCACACTCTGGTATCTCCCAAGCGCCGTATAAAGCGATGGCTGAAGATTCCGTGTATTACCTCACCGATGTCGACGGCATTGATGCCATTGCCTTTGGTCACTCGCACGCGGTATTCCCTGGCGAGGACTTTGCCAATATTCCCGGCGCGGATATCGAAAAAGGCACCATCAATGGCGTGGCCAGTGTGATGGCTGGCCGCTGGGGCAGCCACGTCGGGGTGATTGATCTCGCCCTCGAGCAAGTGGACGGTCAATGGCAAGTCACTGATAGTAACGCGCATGCGCGACCCATTTTTGACCGCGCCAACAATAAGGCATTGGTTGAAGCCGATAAGGCGATGCTTGATGCGGTAGAAGCCGATCATAAAGCCACACAAGATTTTGTGAATCAACCAATCGGCAAAGCCAATGATGTGATGTACTCTTATTTGGCATTGCTACAAGATGACCCAACCGTACAAATCGTCAATCTCGCTCAGCAAGATTATGTCGAGCGCATGATCCAAGGCGACCCAGATTTGGCCGACCTTCCGGTTGTCTCTGCCGCTGCGCCCTTTAAGGCCGGTGGACGCAAAAACGATCCGAGCAACTTTACGGAAGTGGAAGCCGGTCAACTGACCTTCCGCAACGCCGCCGATCTTTACCTATATCCGAATACCTTGGTGGCGCTGAAAGTCTCTGGCGCCGAACTCACCCAATGGCTGGAGTGCAGCGCCGGCCAGTTTAATCAAATCGATCCAAACGCAGCGCAGCCGCAATCGCTGATAAACTGGGACGGTTTCCGCACCTATAACTTTGACGTGATTGATGGGGTGGAATACCAAATTGATGTCACCCAGCCCGCGCGTTACGACGGCGATTGTAATGAAGTGAACCCAGAGGCATCACGGATCGTCAACCTCACCTATCAAGGCGAGCCGGTTGATCCCGAGCAAACCTTCTTGGTGGCGACCAATAACTACCGTGCGTATGGGGCGAAGTTTCCAGGTACCGGCAGCGATCATATTGCCTTTGCCGCGCCGGATGAAAACCGCACCGTGGTCGCCAACTACATCAGTCGCGTGAGTGAAGAGGAAGGTGAGGTGACCGTTAGCGCTGACAATAACTGGTCGATTGCCCCGATTAAGGGAGATGCCGTGGTGAGCTTTGAAACCTCCCCGAGTGAGCAAGCAGCGCAGTTTATTGAGCAAAAAGGCCGCTGGTCGATGACGCGAGAAGGAAAAGATGAGGTCGGATTTGCCGTTTATCATGTTGATTTAGGCCAACCTCGCCAGTAATTAACACAGAAAGATAAATAGCCTTTGAATACCGCAGCCTGTCTGCGGTATTTTTTATGTGCAATCAAGAGGAAATGACATGGAATGGCAACAGGCAACCTTTGATGCGCTGGATACCCGCACCTTATTCACACTGATGAAATTGCGTGTCGATGTGTTTGTGGTCGAGCAAGCCTGCGCCTATCCAGAGCTGGACACGCACGATACCGCGTCAGATACCGTGCATTTAATGGGCTGGCTAAACGGCGAGCTTGCCGCCTATGCCCGCATTCTCGCCCCTGGGGTAAGTTACTCAGGGAGCAGTATTGGTCGCGTGATTATTGCGCCCGCTCACCGAAACGGTCAATGGGGGCATCAATTGGTTCGCCACGCGATTCAGGCTTGCCAGCAACATTGGCCACATGATGATATTGAGATTGGCGCACAAACACATTTACAGCGGTTTTATCAAACCCATGGCTTTTCGGCGTTTTCCGACGCCTACTTAGAAGATGGGATCCCCCATATTGATATGCGTTTATCGGTGAGTGACGCATCCGCCGTTTAAAGCAAAAAATCCCGCTGAATCAGCGGGATTTTGTTTTCATCTATTGGCGGTACGACCTATTTAGTTAGACGGAAACGCTGCATAGTGCTTTGCAGTGATTGCGCCAATTGGCTCAGTTCGCTACAGGCTTGCGCGGTTTGATCGGCGCCCCCCGCCACTTCTTGGGCTGAGTCATTGATGCGCTCGATATTGCGGCTTAGCTCATCCGCTACCGAGTCTTGCTCACCACAAGCACTGGCGATCTGCATACCCATATCAGCAATATTTTCCACTGAGGTTTCAATCCCACGCACCAATTGCTGCGCCTGATCGCCCTGCTCCACACATTGCTCGATGCTCTCACAACTTTGGGTGGTAGCATTGCTAGCCTGAGTTGCAAACTGCTGCAGTTTCTCAATGATGGTGGTGATTTCACCGGTCGAGTCTTGCGTCCGGCCCGCCAGGGTGCGCACTTCATCCGCGACCACCGCAAAGCCACGACCAGACTCACCCGCACGCGCCGCCTCAATTGCCGCGTTCAAGGCCAACAAGTTGGTTTGCTCTGCGATATCACGAATCACATCCACCACCATGTTGATTTGTTTCGACTGCTGATCCAACYCATTAACGGTATCGCCGGTTTGACGCATGTCCTCGGCAACTTTACGAATCGAAGCTACCATACCGTCAATGTCTTGTGCGCCCATGCGAGACTGCTCACTCGCTTCATTGGCCGCGGTGGATGAGCTCTCGGTGTTCTGCGCCACATCCGCCACGGTGGCTTTCATTKGCGCCATCGCGGTCGCCACTTGCGACACTTCGTGTTGCTGATTTTGCATCCCCGTCGAGGTTTGGCTCGATACCGCACTCACTTCTTCGACCGCACTGCTTAGCTGGGTTACCGCGGCAATTACTTCTTCGATTAAGCTGCGCAGGCTGTCTTGCATAGCGATACTGGAATCGGCCAATTTACCCATTTCATCATTGCCAATCTGGCTACGATCTAACTGGTAAGTCAGGTCGCCCTTGGCAATCGCAGACGATTGCTCCATCACTAAACGCAACGGATTGATGATCGCACGAGTAAACACCACTGCCACCACAATCATAAAGGCGATCACCGCAAGCAGTACCCCGATAATGGTCATGCTCACGGTAGAAACTTGGCTAAGCATGGAGGCGCGGTTTTTACCAATAAAGCCTTGCATCAACTCAGACATTTCCGTTAAGGACTTATCTAACTGGCCGAAGGTACCAAATGACTTAGATAAAATTTGTTGTGCCGCGGTCAGTTGCCCGTCTTCAACACGGTCAGGAAAAGCACTGAGCTCTTGATTATATTTGTCCCAATTGTTCTGGATGCGACTGAAAATGGCTTTTTCATCATCGTACCAAAGCGTCTCTTGGTAGGCGTCGAGAGCACGGCTATAATCGCGCTTCATAACATCGATTTCGCCCAAGATTTCACGCCGTGTTGCTGGATCGTCAAAGGTGAGCACCGCATACTGATCTTGACGAATACGTATCATCTCTTCATTGAGTCGTTCGATCTCAAGCACTGCAGGGAGGGTATCGTCAGTAAAGTTCAGCATGTTATCGCGCATGCCGCTGACTTGGGTAAAAATGTAAAACCCAAAGATCACCACAGCGATACCAATTAGGGAAAAAGCCGCCGTAAACTTTTTACCAATAGATAGATTTTTCAACATGGAAAAGCGAGTCCTCAACAAAATAGTGATTAGCGTGTTAATGCCTAGACATCCATGTTGAGGCGGGCTTGCGTGTATCCCCTACACAGCCGGCGCGAATACTAGCACAAAAATTCACCAAAGTGTGACATAAAACTCATTATTCCCTGAAAAAGTATGTCATACACGCTGGTCAAATTCGCAGGCACAGGCGCATAAATTAGCGAATAATCGCTAAAAACCTCCAAGTCACAGCATAAACCCAGCCATATTGACTGATTTATTAAAAAGTAGATGAAAAAAACGCCAATGGCGAATTTATCGGCACGGGAGTTTAAAAAACAAACAAGAAGGGAAGCGTAGGCACGGTGACCCCGTGCCTGAAAAGAAGGACTAGCGTTGGCGCGCAAAGCCACCATCCGATAAACGGAAATACAACACGGACTGACCTGCTTGCGTTTCCACTTGAAGAATGTCGAGCGCGCCACTGTCGGTGCGCTTAAAGCGAATCCATTGACCCGGCTGAATACGGCTAATGGGTTTTCCTTCCCCTTCGATATTGGCAATCGCATAAAGGTCGGTCAGCGCCAAATCATTATCGCGAAACACCTTGGCAAGCGTATCCCCTTGCTCAATTTGGTGGCTCACCCAAGGGCTATTTTCTTTTTTTTCAGTTTGTTGAGTCGCAGGCTCAGCGGTTGACGCCGCGACTGACGAATCATTTTGCGACGCTGACGATACATTCGCCCCTGTATTCAGGGCGACGGGTTGACGAGTTTGGGGCGAGGGGGCTTTGGGCGAGGGACTAGGAAGCACAGCCAACACCAATACAGTCGGGATAAGCACCATCAATAGGCGTCGGTGTAAAGCCGGTAGGCGTTGCCAACCCTGCTTTAGCCCCGTTAAACCATGTAGGCTTTTTACGCTAGGACGGTTTTCCCATCCCGCTGTGAGTTTCTCTCGCCATCCAGCACGCAGTTTGTTCCAGTATGAACGCATTGCTGTTAACTTCATTGCCACTCCGCGCATGTTTTGTTGTTCTGTCCTCATCTTGGACGCCTTATTGGCACAAAAGTTTACCCACGAAACCATCACCTGTTATCCTTTCACACTTTATTGACGCAAAAAAGAGAGACGTTATGTCTGACGTACAACTGGAAACTGTCGAGCAGAAGGCGAGCTATGGCATCGGCCTACAAATGGGCCAACAGCTTGCCGGTAGCGGCCTAGAAGGCTTACATGTTGATGCCATTGCAAAAGGCATCAGCACCGCGCTGGCTGGCGAAATGCCAGAAATTGAAATTGACGACATCAATAACGCACTGCGTGAGCTTCACACAAAAGCAGAAGAAGTTCGTCAAGAGGCTGCAAAAGCACAAGCAGCAGAGGGCGACGCTTTTCTCGCAGACAATGCCAAGCGTGAAGAAGTGACTGTGACAGATTCAGGTTTGCAGTACGAAGTACTGGTACAAGGTGACGGTGACATCCCAACCAGCGACAAGCAGGTGCGTGTTCACTATCATGGTCAATTGATTGACGGCAGTGTATTTGATAGCTCAGTCACGCGTGGTGAGCCGGTTGAATTCCCTGTGACTGGCGTGATTAAAGGTTGGATTGAGGCCCTGCAAATGATGCCGGTTGGCTCTAAGTGGAAGCTCTATGTACCCCAAGACCTTGCCTATGGCGAGCGTGGCGCGGGTGCAGCCATTCCTCCGTTTGCCGCCCTTGTCTTTGAAGTTGAGCTACTCGACATTCTATAAGCGTCTGCCCCATTTCAAATCGGGTCAGGAAGCAAAAAAGCGATGCCGAGGCATCGCTTTTTGTCTTTTAATCCGGCGTTATTGCACGTATTCACGTGGGTTCACCGCGCCCCACCAGCTATAGATTTCGGGGAAAATCACATCCGCATTGGTCTCATACTCCACCGCGCCAATGGTTTGCTCCCCTTGCTGACCGAATAGCACCACTTCGTCATTAGGCGCCACTTGATCCGCAATATCAGTAATATCAACCATAATGGTGTTCATAGAGGCCACCCCGACGACAGGCACTCGATGGCCCTGAATAAGCACATCGGCATCATTACCCATTTTACGTGGGAAACCATCCGAGTAGCCGATCGGTAGGTTAGCCAAGATAGAGTCACGCTCCAAGGTATAAGTGCTGTCATAACCGACCGTGCTACCGGCAGGCAAATGATGCATAGAGGCCACCTTGGTCTTAAAGCTCATGATGGGCGGGAACTCTCGGTTTGTAGGCTGATCACCATACAGGGCACCGCCAGGGCGAACCATATCAAAATGACCCTCTGGCACGTTTAAAGTGACAAACGAGTTCGCCGCATGCAGCAAGACATCTTCACGCTTCAAGTCTGCCTGTTCAATCAACCACTCACTGTTGGTTTTAAATTGTCCTAACTTGCTGCGCACATAATCGGCTTCGTAGTTAGGAAAGTGCGTCATGATACCGACCACGTTAAAACGCGGGTCAGTGGCAATATCCAACGCGACTTGCTTACCCGCTTCCTCGTTCATCTCGATGCCATTGCGGCCCATTCCACCGGCATTAAACGCCATATGGACTGGAATGGTAATATCATGTTTCTCGGCAAGCTGACGCATTTGTTCGGCTTGCTCTGCCGACCCAATCAGCTCTTGCATATTCAATGCTAATGCGCTCTCCATTTCCTGTAAGGTCGCGGTGCGCACACGCAAGATCTCGCCGGTAAAACCGCCTTCACGCAAGGTCCGCGCTTCTTCATTGCTAGCAATGCCAACACAATCAATGCCACTGGCAATCACAGTAGGTAAAAGACCAGCAATACCATTGCCATAGGCATCGGCTTTCATGACCACACAAATCTTGGTGCCTTCGCTGACTTTCTGCTGCACACGTTGAATATTGTCGCCAAAGGTGGAGGTGCTCACTTCTAGCCAGCCGTTGCCATGCCCCATATAACGATTGCCGGTATCAGGCGTCGACGGCGTAGGCGAGGAGTAATCCATGACGGCGGGTGCCCCAAGGGCAACGACACCGGCGACGGCAAGCGCCACTAAAGAGAATTTTTTGTTCATAAGCTTCACTGTTGGTCACATAAATGGAGCATCCGTGACGTGTTAAATAAAAGCTGACCGCTTTTATTTATGCCTCCTGGCAATGCGCGCTGTTTATATCACAGAACACTTCACGGCTGACGAGTCACTCAATAAAAAAGATAGACAAGTTCCGCGTGTTTGAACAAAAAAACGCCACCCTAGGGTGACGTTTGAGAGAAGCGTTGTCGCAGACAAGACTCAACACGCTATATGCCAGCGCCATCATTCAAGTCATCTTCGTGCAATCCACATTCACGTTTTAAGCCAAAAAAGCGTGTTTGTTCATCTCGCATACCTGGCTCCAAGCGCTGGGTGGTATGCACATCCCCTACCGACACATAGCCTTGGTCTCGCAAGGGATGATGCGGCAAATCATGCTCGCGCAAGTAGTCGTCCACCGCTTGGTTTGACCAATCAATCACGGGCAAGAACTTAAATACTCCATGCTGGACACTGAGTATCGGCAGATTGGCGCGAGAGTCTGATTGACCCCGGCGCAATCCCGACAACCAGGTGCCGGCGTTTAGCTCTCGCAACGCGCGCTTCATCGGCTCGACTTTGTTGATGTGATTGTATTGGGTGATCCCCTCCACCCCTTGCTCCCACAGTTGGCCATAACGCGCTTCCTGCCAAGCGGGGCTAAGTGCGGCGCGATACACCCGTAAGTCCAAATCCAACCTTGTGGTTAAGGTATCGATAAACCGATAGGTCTCTGCAAACAAGTAACCCGTGTCGGTTAAAATCACTGGAATATCCGACTTCACCTGGCTGACCAAGTGCAGCATCAATGCCGCTTGCACCCCAAAGCTCGACGAGAGGACAAACTGCCCTTCAAGGTGCTCTAACGCCCAGGCGACACGCTCAGATGCCGAGAGTGCCTCCAAGGTGGCATTCACCTCCGCCAATGCCAAGGCTTGCTGGCTTTTATTCATCGCGGCAATGTCAGCTAAGGCCAACGTCGCGTTAGTTTGAACGGTTTCAGGCATAAAAATCCCTCTTAGATACATGCACGGGAGCAATCACCTCGCGGCGGATCAAGAAATCACCAAAGTGCTCACCCGCTTCGCGCTCTGTCGCCCAGCGACCAATCAACTGATCCAATTCTTCAAGGATCTGACGATCGGTGATGTTCTCTTTGTACATTTTGGGGATCCGGGTACCTTCCCAATTCCCACCTAAATGCAAGTTATAACGACCCGGCGCTTTACCCACCAAACCCACTTCTGCCAACATGGCGCGGCCACAGCCGTTCGGGCACCCCGTTACACGCAGTACAATCGGATCATCTTGCACCTGATGTTTTTGCTGAATTTTCTCCACTTCCGTGACGAAGTCCGGCAAGAAGCGTTCGGCTTCAGCCATCGCCAGTGGACACGTTGGGAAGGAGACACACGCCATCGAGTTGGTGCGCTGCACACTGTGTTCGTCATCAATTAAACGGTAACGGCGCGCTAACGCCTCAATCTCGTCTTTTTGCGCTTCCGGGATCCCCGCGATGATCAGGTTTTGATTCGCGGTCATGCGGAAGTCGCCCTGATGAATTTTAGCTATCTCCGCCATGCCGGTTTTGAGTGGTTTTTCTGGCGTATCACGCAAACGGCCATTTTCGATAAACAGGGCAAGGTGGTATTTGCCGTCAATGCCTTTGGTCCAGCCTAAGCGATCGCCGCGTCCGGTAAAGGTATAAGGCCGGCTTGGTGCAAAGCTCACCCCAGCACGCTTTTCCACTTCCGCTTTGAACACATCCGCGCCCACGCGATCAAGGGTGTACTTGGTTTTGGCATTTTTACGGTTTGAACGGTTCCCCCAATCACGCTGGGTGGTGACCACGGCCTCAGCAATCTGCAACGTATGTTCAAGCGGAATAAAGCCAAAGTCATCGGCACGACGCGGGTAGGTATTGGTGTCACCATGGGTCATCGCCAGCCCGCCACCGACGAGAACGTTAAAGCCAATTAGCTGTCCGTTTTCCGCAATCGCGACAAAATTAAGATCGTTGGCGTGCACATCCACATCGTTTTGTGGCGGGATCACCACCGTGGTCTTGAACTTGCGCGGCAGATAGCGCTCACCCAAAATCGGCTCTTTGTCTTGGCTACCTTCGACTTTTTCACCATCAAGCCAAATCTCTGCGTAAGCGCGGGTTTTAGGCAGCAAGTGCTCGCTGATGCGCTTTGCCCAATCATAGGCTTGCTGATGGAGCTCTGACTCCACCGGGTTAGAGGTGCACAACACGTTGCGGTTCACATCGCCGGCGGTGGCAATCGAGTCAATGCCATATTCATTCAAGGTCTGGTGCATAAGCTTGATATTCGGCTTAAGGACACCATGAAACTGAAAGGTTTGTCGGGTAGTCAGGCGAATACTGCCATAGAGCGAGCTTTCAAGGGCAAACTTGTCAATCGCTAACCATTGCTGGGGCGTAATAATCCCGCCCGGCATCCGCGCTCGCAACATCACATTATGCAGCGGCTCCAGTTTTTGCTTTTGCCGCTCAGCGCGAATATCGCGATCGTCTTGCTGATACATGCCGTGAAAACGGATCAGCTGGAAGTTATCATCGGTAAACCCCCCCGTGATCGAATCCTGTAAGTCTTGATCAATGGTGCCACGCAAGTAATCACTTTGCTCTTTCAAACGCTCATTATCGGCCAGTGGGCCCAGTGTATCGCCCGCAAATTTCTGTTCACTCATTAGTACACATCCCTTTGATAGCGCTTATCTTTGCGCAATTCATTAATAAAGGTTTCCGCTTGCTCACGGCTTTGTTGACCCTGTGTCTGGGCAATCTCAATTAAGGCTTCATGGACATCTTTCGCCATTTGGTTGGCATCACCACACACATAGATGTAAGCGCCATTTGATAGCCATTGCCACACTGTCTCAGCACGCGCGAGCAACCGGTGCTGGACATACACTTTCTCAGCCTGATCGCGGCTAAAGGCCACATCCATCCGCGTCAGCAGGCCAGATTTAAGGTATTGCTGCCATTCAACCTGATAGAGGAAATCGTCAGTAAAGGTGCGATCGCCAAAGAACAACCAGTTATCGCCTTTCGCCTCGCGTTGCTCTCGCTCTTGCAAGAAGGAGCGGAACGGCGCGATACCGGTACCTGGACCAATCATAATAATGGGGGTGTCATCACTGGTTGGCAGTTTGAAGTTATCGTTGTGCTCAACAAACACCTTAACCGTCTCGGCCGCTTCAGCGCGGTGGGCGAGAAAGCTCGAGGCGCCGCCTTGGCGTGATTCTCCGCTCTCATGCTGATAATCCACCAGCCCGACTGTGAGGTGCACTTCGTCCTCCACTTCCGCTTGGCTAGAGGCGATCGAGTACAAACGCGGAGTCAGTCGGCGCAATATCGATTGAAACTGCTCGACATTCAGGTTGACGTCCGCCAGTGCCAGCACATCAATCAGCTGAGTGCGATTCGCGAACTCGCGCAAGGCGGCTTTGTCTTCGGTCAATGCGGTGAGTGTGTCGCTTTCCGATAACGCCGCCAACGCTGTGATCTGCTGCGGGTTAGAAGCGGTGATCTCATAGTGGGCAATTAACGCGTCTCGCAACGAGAGGCTGTCACCACCGATATCGACGGTTTCATCGCCACGCAGGCCCACCTTGGCGACGATGCTGTCCACCAGTTCGGGATCATTTTGATACCATACGCCCAACGCATCACCCGGTTGATATTCAATGCCGGATTCATCGAGATCGAGTTCAATATGGTAAACCGCTTTATCTGAGCCTCGTCCGGTAATGCGCTGGCAGGTGAGTAGCTCGGCCGTGTACGGGGATTGTTTGGTGTATTTTGCCTGCGCGGTAGCTTGATGGAGAGGCACCACCTGCGCATCGCCACTGGCCTGAAACTGCTGCTTCACCTCGGCTAAGGTTTGCTCTCGCCAAGCACTGGCAGTGGCTTCATAATCCACATCACAATCAAGACGCGCGACCATCGGCTTGGCGCCAAGCTTTTGCAAGAAGGCATCAAAGTCTTTCCCCGTCTGGCAGAAGTACTCATAGCTCGAATCCCCCAAGCTCAACACCGCATAATGCAGGTGATCAAGTTTGGGCGCTTTCTTGGATTGCAAAAATTCATGCAGCTCAATGGCGTTATCCGGCGGCTCGCCTTCTCCATTGGTCGAGGCGACGATCACAACATGGGTTTCTTTGCCCAGTTGCTTACCTTTGTAGTTATCTGCCGCCACCAATTTGGCTGGGATCCCAGCCGCTTCCGCTTCCTGATGCAGCGCCTCCGCCACGCCTTTAGCGTTGCCGGTTTGTGACGCATACAAAATGGTCAGAGTCTGGTTAGGGGCAGAACTGGCTTGTGGCATAGCATTGGGTGCCGCCGCTTCACCAGCAGGTGTTTGGCTTAACCCCCAAAAATAACCACTAATCCAGGCCAGTTGCTGCGGTGACAACTCCGCCACGGCTTGTTGCAACTGGCCTATTTGCTGATCATTAAGCGGGCTGGTTAACCCGGAGAGATCCTTGAGTAACATGGTGACGACATTCCTTGCTAACATTGCGTGAATGCTAGCGTACCCTCACCAATTAATAACAATAAAGAATAGATACGAATGTTTTATAACGTTTTGTAAGGTAGGTGCGTAATCGCGTGTCATTGAGCGGGAAAATAATGTTAGTCAGCAATACGTACTTGCTGAAAACCAATCTCAAGCGCGTTCAAGGTCGCTTGGTCAATATCGGTAAAGCATTGTTCAATCCCTTCAGCATTGGTAAGCGCCATTAAACCGCCACTGGTGTGTCGACACTCAACCACCCACCCTTCGCTATCTAACGAAGGCTCAACGACCGCTTCAATCAAAAGCTGTTGACGGTATAAAGCACGGAGCTGTTCGGCTGTCATGATGCTTTGCCCACTCAATTGGATCACCTATTGAGTTTAGTCTCAGATAAGCAAAGCTGCCATGCGGGAAGCTTGATGCGCAGAGGCGATGTTATCACCGCCCCTGCTTTGAGGGGTTCTCTATTAAAAGAAGCCCAATGGATCAATGTCGTAGCTAACGAGTAAGTTCTTCGTTTGTTGATAATGACCCAGCATCATTTTATGTGTCTCTCGTCCAATACCGGATTTTTTGTAGCCACCAAAGGCGGCATGGGCCGGATAAAGGTGATAACAGTTGGTCCAGACCCGCCCTGCTTCAATCGCACGTCCAACACGATAAGCGCGGTTCATATCACGTGTCCAAAGCCCTGCGCCCAACCCGTACTCGGTGTGGTTGGCAATCGCCAACGCTTCCGCCTCATCTTTGAAGGTGGTCACTCCAATCACCGGCCCAAAAATCTCTTCTTGGAACACACGCATGTCATTGTGCCCTTGCAGTAATGTCGGCTGCACGTAATAGCCGCCGCCCAAATCCTGATGGCTACCGCCAATTAAGACCTTCGCGCCTTCTTCTTGACCGACCTTCAAATAGCTCATGATCTTATCGAACTGCTCATCGGACGCTTGCGCGCCCACTTGGGTCTCAGTATCGAGCGGGTTACCTTGTTTTATCGTGCCTGCACGCTCAATCACACGTGCGATAAAGTCGTCGTAGATGCTTTCCTGGATCAGCGCGCGCGACGGACAGGTGCATACTTCGCCTTGGTTGAAAAAGCCAAGCAACAGGCCTTCTACCGCTTTATTGATATAGGCTTCTTCTTGCTGCATCACGTCTTCAAAATAGATGTTGGGCGATTTGCCACCCAGCTCGACGGTTGACGGGATGAGGTTTTCTGCCGCACAACGCAGAATGTGGTGACCGACTGGCGTTGACCCCGTAAACGCGAGCTTGGCAATCCGTGGGGACGTCGCGAGTGCCTGTCCGGCTTCGGCGCCATAACCATTGACCACGTTAACCACACCCGCTGGCAATAGATCACCAATCAATTCCATCAGCAGCAAAATGGTAGTTGGGGTTTGCTCCGCCGGCTTTAGCACCACGCAGTTCCCAGCCGCCAAGGCCGGCGCAAGCTTCCATGACGCCATCAGCAAGGGGAAATTCCACGGAATGATTTGTCCTACCACTCCCAATGGCTCGTAAATATGATACGCCACTGTGCCCGCATCCAGCTCCGCCGCGGAGCCCTCTTGAGCACGAATACAGCCGGCAAAGTAGCGGAAGTGGTCGGCGCAAAGCGGAATATCGGCCGCCAGAGTTTCACGCACCGCTTTACCGTTTTCCCAGGTTTCCGCCACCGCGAGCATTTCGAGGTTCGCTTCAATCCGATCAGCAATTTTTAACAGAATATTGGCGCGATCAGTGACAGAGGTTTTCCCCCATGCGTCTTTGGCGCCATGAGCCGCATCCAGTGCCAGATCGACATCATCGCTACTTGAGCGCGGCACTTCAGCAAGGGTTTCGCCAGTGCACGGTGACGTATTGGCAAAATACTGCCCTTTCACCGGCGGCACCCATTCACCACCGATAAAGTTTTGATAACGCGACTTAAAACTTACCACTGACCCATCTGTTCCTGGTTTTGCGTAGATCATACTCTTTCCTTATTCCATGTTTGAGTGGGTGGCGGAGTACGCACAGCTCTCTCCTTGCCGTTATTGCCCAAAAAGCGTGGCAGAGATTTTATTGGCTGGGTATTAGGCGAAAGTCGCAGTGAGACATGGGCAACAGAAGCGAATAGGCAGAATCTTCAGGTATAAAAAAACCGCGCATGTGCGCGGTTTTTACTCGTAGCCTTGACGCTCAACCGATTAAAAGTCGAGCTCTGCGCCGACAAAGAAGCCAGTCACATCAAGCTCGCCATCGTTGTTATCAAAGTAGTCAAAATCATGGTCGATCATGCGATACCCGCCTCGCACGTTCAAATCAGCGGCCACTAAACCTAACTGATATTGCAAGCCTGCTTCGGCATCCAAGGTGCTGGTACCATCAAACTCGCCTTTGCTCACAGTGGCAAATACAAATAAAGGCGTGCCGACTAGACCTACACGAGCATCGGCATAAATGTTCGGTTGCCACTCATCAAAGCTTTGCCCTTGGAACTTGCCGGATTGGAAACGCTGCATATTGATGCCCGCATCCACCGACACGAGATCGTTATCGAGAAACTCGTAATAGGCAACAAAATCGATTTGGTCAAAATCAACGTCAGGGTTATCCACACTCACCGAGGTTTGGCGGATTTTCGCATTGGGGATCAATGGTAACGGGTGCTCAATCGCCGCATAATAAGAGCCAGCCGTGCTCGCATCATCGGCTTCTACATTATTGACGTCAGCATCCATAAACCAGGCATCAGCCCCTACTTTACCGCCTGCCAAGGTATCAGCCTGAGCGGGCATGGCCAGAAACGCAGTGAGCGCTGCGGCGGCAAGCGTCATTGAAGTGGTTTTCATGAAACTCTCCACATTGTCGATTAAAAAAGGTCGTCACGCGGAGGCGGCAAAGCCATGCCTTGTCGCCGATTGCTTAGAATAATAGCAAGCTTTGTGCCGAGGTGAAGAAAAAAACCCGCAACGGCGTGTGTTTGCTGTGTCARCGCGCAAATTTTGTTCGCTTAACGGCGACGGAATCGTGCCCAGCGCTTTTCGTTGATAATCACTTCAGGCTCACCTTTGCGGCTGCGACGCTGGCGTTTAACAAGCCACACGACCAAGGCGATCACCAAAAGCCATGGTAGTAGCTTAAGCAGCGTACCTATCATCCCGGCCAGCATCATCACGGCAAAGCCTGCCAGCATGGCCAACACCATGCCCATGATGCTCACGCCTGTCATGAATAACACAACAGCAAAGCCAATCAGAAAGAGTATTTCGATCATTGCGATCTCCTTGTCTTGATAGCGAGACAGACTTTGCAGGTTTCAGGCCAATTTGTCACTCTATATTTTCTCATTAATTCAATGGATTACAGCGTTGCCTTCAGGTCTCCATGAAGGTGCGGTTATATTTTCACCAATAATTGGTGCTTTTCACCGGTTCAGGCATCAAGCCATTGCTCAGGGATATAGCTCATTGCGGTGGTCAGTACCTCGACCCCCGCGCCCGGCTTATGCGCATTCTCGCTGATATAGCGGCGCCATTGCCGCGCGCCTGGCATATTTTGGAACAGACCTAACATATGGCGACTAATATGATTGAGTTGCGCCCCTTGAGTGAGCTGCTGTTCGATGTATGGGAACATCGCCTCGACTGCTTGGCGACGTGTAATGCGAGGGGTTGCCTTGCCAAATAAACGCTGATCGACCTCGGCTAACATAAACGGGCTCTGATAGGCTTGGCGGCCGACCATCACGCCATCAAGATGCGCAAGGTGCTGTTCCGCCTCCTCAAGGCTTTTCACGCCACCATTGATRGCAAGYGTCAGGTGCGGAAAATCTTTTTTMAGCTGRTAAACACGCGGATAATCCAGCGGCGGAATTTCACGATTTTCTTTAGGACTCAGGCCTTTCAACCACGCCTTGCGCGCGTGAACCGTAAACATATCGCAGCCACTCTTTTCACTCACAATACCCACAAAGTCAGTCAAAAATTCGTAGCTATCTTGCTCATCAATGCCAATGCGGGTTTTCACCGTAATAGGTACCTCGGTCACTTCGCGCATGGCAGCCACGCACTGCGCCACCAGCTCAGGCTCAGCCATTAAGCACGCACCAAAACGCCCGTTTTGCACCCGATCCGACGGGCAACCTACGTTTAGGTTAATTTCATCATAGCCACGCTCGGCCGCCAGCTTGGCGCACGTTGCCAAATCCGCCGGATCCGATCCCCCCAGCTGCAACGCCACCGAGTGCTCCTGCTCGTTATAGGCAAGGTAATCCGCCTTACCATGAATGATCGCGCCTGTGGTCACCATCTCGGTAAACAGCAACGTGTGTTCTGATAATAAACGATGAAAATAACGGCAGTGGCGATCGGTCCAATCGAGCATGGGCGCAACAGAGAAACGCTGCATCACCGTTTTTGGCATCACATCAGGGCTGGCGGCAGTTTTGCTGGGGGTAGTCATGGTCTCGAATCTCTGCAAATTACGTTGAACGACGGTCGTTTTCGACAGGCGGACGCGGATTATACACATTGCACCGGTAAGATTTAAGCAGAACAGGTGAACGTGAAGGGTTTGAAATAGAAACGGGTGAGAATACGAACGCGGCTGTAATGACCTAAAGTAGATGGCGACCCTTTTCTCCTAGCGCTGCTGCGAAAGCCGAAAGTATTTTTCTGCCACTAAGTAGCTGATCACCGCCTCTTTTTGTCGGTCGCGAAATTGGTTTACCCATTGATGAGCATTGTTGATGATCGCTTGTGCTTCATGCGGATGGGTGAGGTAGTAGTCAATGACTGCCTCTAGGTTGGAAAAATCGGTGTTGACCTCGGCATAGTGGACTCCAGGGATTAATTGGCCCTCCATAAACCAAGTTTCATATTCCATTGGGGGTGACAAGCAAAGCGAGTTAGAGGACATGATCCATTTTAAATTGGTGGCAACGTCTTTCCCTTCCACACTGAGAATAAACTTATGCTGTAGCTGCGCTTGCGGTGTCAGCGGGGCTTTTCGATAGGCTTGGTCAGTATCATTCGCGGGGCGTGTATCCCCGACATCAATAGTTGGATGCATGTAAAAGCGCTGAAGAAGCTGGCGGCGCTTGTGATTGAAGCAGCGCCCACGCCATACCGCGCTATCGCGTTTTTGCCCAAACGGCACGGGATCATTAATAAATTGGAAGTGACGCACCGCGTTGAGCTTGAGCAGGACGGCGTTTTGATTGTCGCCATGAATCGGTCGGCTTTTCACGAATGCTGGCGTGGGCGGCGGTTGTGTCACATCGCCGCCTAAGTAATGCAGAAACAAATCATTTGGGAACCAGCGCATTACCCGCAATATATCGAGAAAATATACCGAGCCTTGATCTTGTCTCACACGGCCCGTCTGATGATCGCAATATTGCTCAGACAAACAAAATGGCGCATTCAAACGGTTATAGTAGCTGACGCGCTGGTCGATATCGGATTGATGTTGCTGATAAATGGGGAAAAGTTGCCTGCGCATCCAAGTGCGATACCAATCATTAGGGATCGCATTAAGTGCCAGGTTATAACTATAGTAGCGGAGTTTATTCACGGCCTTGCTCCGTCAATCCATATGCAGGAAAGCCTAGTTGAGCAAGATGACGAGGGTATGAAATGGGCGAGAGAGCCGAACGAGGTGCTCTCTCGCGACAAGACTTATTCGATGGTGAATTTGCCTTTCATCACAGTCCAGTGGCCTGGGAATGAGCAGAAATAGGTTAAGTCTTTGCCTTGCAAACCTTCGGTTGAGAAGGTGATGGTGGTGCTTTCACCGCCGCCAATCAGCTTAGTGTGTGCCAAGATGCGATCGTCGCCTTGTGGCAGATAGTCGTTATCTGCGCCGGCACCGGCGCCTTTCATGGCGATATCTTGCAGGTTAGACGTTTCCGACAGCACCCAGTTGTGGCCCATAGAGGTCACAGGCATTGAGCCTTGATGCTCCAGCGTTAGCGTGACTTCGCTGCAGCTTGCTGGTACGGACAACGATGACTGGTCGTAGGCCATTTTATCGCCGGTGGTGACAGTTAACTCACACTCATTGGCAGCCGCTTGCGTTGAAACAGACGCGAACGCCAGGGCGGCGAGGGCTAACAGTTTTTTCATCGGTACATACTCCTATTATGGATGTAAAGGTATGTTTTTTATGCCTGTGGCACGCTGTCATCATACTGACATGACAGCGCAAAACAGTTAGCCGATTCAAAAATCGACTGATTGGTTTTTATTTTTACTTCTATCATTACTGTAGGGTAACTGATCGCGATCAAGTGATATTAGACTACCTATTTACACTTGTGGCAAAGCGCATAGGATGACGATAGGTGGGGTGCGATGTTATACAGCTATGGTAAGATAACTGACTGACTGTTAGCACTTTGAGGCGCTATGACCAACACCACTGGGTTACTGCACCGCGCACAGCAGCTTTGCGAGCAACGCGGCGTGCGATTAACGCCGCAGCGGACGCGCGTTTACGAGATTATCGCCAACTATTCACGTGCGATCACCGCCTATGAGCTGCTAGACGAGCTGCGTGAAACAGAGCCACAAGCCAAACCACCAACGGTTTATCGTGCGCTAGACTTTCTGTTAGCGCAGGGGTTTGTGCATAAGGTGGAGTCAACCAATAGCTATATCGCTTGTTGTCATCTTGGCCACCAAGGGCACTGCTCCCAACTGCTCATCTGTGATCAATGCGGCACCGTGGAAGAGTGTCACACTGAGGAGCTTTCTGAGGCGTTGCGTGAAAAGGCGCAAACAATGGGGTTTGAGGTCCAACATCACGTGATTGAAACCCATGGTACCTGCGCACAATGCCTAGCTCACTAATACTGAATTGATTAGGACGGACATTCTTTATGGAAGCACAATTCGTCAACCCGTTTCTTACTTCACTGATCAATGTGCTACAGACGATGGCACAGCTGGAAATCCAGCCAGAGAAGCCTCACTTGAAAAAGTCAGAGATCGCCAAAGGGGACGTTTCTGGGTTAATTGGCATGGTCGGCCCACAGACTAAGGGATCCTTTTCCGTCACCTTTGATGAAGATATGGCGCTTGAAATCATGCAGCGTATGCTTGGAGAGCGGTCCGAGTCGATTGATGAAGAAGTGACGGATATGGTCGGTGAGATCACCAATATGGTGACAGGTGGTGCGAAGCGTATTTTGTCAGAAAAGGGCTTCGAATTTGAGATGGCGACCCCTGTGGTCGTATCCGGCAAAGGCCATACCATCAACCACAAAAGCGATGGGCCTGTGATCATCATGCCATTTAAATCCCCGCACGGCACTGCCTTTATTGAGATCTGCTTCGATCACTAAACGGACATACGTCGCAGACGGTCACGCGTTGTGCCAAAGGCGATAGCTCACTAGGCGGCCCCCAATGGTTGGACCCCAATAGTTGGCCTCCAATGGTTGGCCCCCAAAAATATAAAAACGCCGCGATAACCATCGCGGCGTTTGACTTTCTCAATCACGGTTCCGCTCAGTTTAGGCTTGGCGCCACTGCTTAAACGCGTTGATCAAGCCATTGGTTGAGCTATCGTGGCTTTCGACCTGCTGCGCATCACCGAGCTCAGGCAGAATGTTACTCGCCAGCTGTTTACCGAGCTCAACGCCCCACTGATCAAAGCTGAAGATATTCCAAATCACCCCTTGGGTGAAAATCTTGTGCTCATACATGGCAATCAGCGCGCCAAGTGTATAAGGGGTAATTTTCTCCACCAAAATCGAGTTGGTTGGACGGTTGCCTTCAAACACTTTAAATGGCGCAATCGCAGCCACGTCTTCGGCTGATTTGCCCGCTTGCGTCAACTCAGCTTCGACTTGCTCACGGCTCTTACCAAAGGCTAGCGCTTCAGTCTGGGCGAAGAAGTTCGCCATCAATTTGGCGTGATGATCGCCAATCGCATTATGACTGTGCACAGGAGCAATGAAGTCACATGGGATCAACTTGGTGCCTTGGTGGATCAGCTGGTAGAAAGCGTGCTGACCATTCGTGCCTGGCTCGCCCCATATGATAGGTCCTGTTTGGTAGTCAACCGGGCGACCATTGCGGTCGACATACTTACCGTTTGATTCCATATTGCCTTGCTGGAAGTAAGCCGCAAAACGGTGCATGTATTGGTCATACGGTAAAATCGCTTCTGATTCCGCCCCGTGAAAGTTGTTGTACCAAAGACCAATCAGTGCCAACAAAACCGGCATGTTCTGTGCCATCGGCGCGGTTTTGAAGTGATTGTCCATTTGGTGCGCACCATCAAGCAGCGCGACAAAGTTGTCGTAACCTACACCCAAGCAGATAGACAGACCAATCGCCGACCACAGTGAGTAGCGGCCGCCAACCCAATCCCAGAACTCGAACATGTTGGCGGTATCAATACCAAAATTCGCCACGGCATCGGCATTGGTTGATAGCGCGGCAAAATGCTTCGCCACCTGGGTCTCATCCCCTGCTGCATTCATAAACCAGTCTCGCGCCGTGTGTGCGTTGGTCATGGTTTCTTGGGTGGTAAAGGTTTTTGACGCCACCAAGAACAAGGTGGTTTCCGGGTTAAGGTCTTTTAACGTCTCGGCCATATGGGTGCCGTCGACATTAGAGACAAAGTGCAGGTTAAGGTGATTCTTATACGGCGCCAACGCTTCAGTGACCATATAAGGACCCAAGTCTGATCCACCGATACCAATATTCACCACATCGGTGATCGCTTTACCAGTATAACCTTTCCATTCGCCACTGATCACGCGCTCGGAAAAAGACTGCATCTGCGTCAGTACCGCATTAACCTTAGGCATCACATCTTCGCCGTCAACCATCACAGGCGTGTTGCTACGATTACGTAGTGCTGTGTGGAGAACCGCGCGATCTTCTGTACGGTTGATTTTCTCACCGCTAAACATTGACTCAATCGCTTCAGCCACCCCGGTTTCGTCGGCGAGTGCCAATAACTTGGTCAGCGTTTCTTCGCTGATCAAGTTTTTGGAATAATCCAACAGAATGCTGTCTTCGAATTGCGTTGAGAAGTGGGCAAATCGCTCTGGGTTATCAGCAAACAGATCAGCCAGTGTGTAGTCCTGCGCTTCTTCAAAATGGGCGGTCAGTGATTGCCACGCCACGGTCTGAGTGGGATTCGTTGTCTTTAGCATCATGTCATCCAAATCGCGTTGTGAGTGCTGCTGTGGGTATCACAGCAGGCAAGGATCCTGTATAACGTCAGCACCACTACGCTGTACGCAGCGGTCATTGGTGTAATATTACATAATCATGGCTCGATTCTCACATCTAATCGCTGTGAGTAGGTTGCGATCAATCATAGAATAGTTGGATCGCCTGTGAGCCAACAGCATACGATAAAGATCACAACAAGGATTGCTTATGTGGTATCAAACTGAGGTTCGTCTGCGTGCTCGGCCGCGCGGGTTTCACCTGATCACCGACGAGATCGTGCAAGCGCTCCCCATGTTGGGCGACATGGATGTAGGTATGGTGCAAGTGTTTATCAAGCACACCTCGGCGAGCTTAACCCTCAATGAAAACGCCGACCCGACCGTGCGCCAAGATATGGAGGCGCACTTTAATCACTCAGTACCTGAGCGAGCGCCTTATTATCGCCACACCTACGAAGGGGACGATGACATGCCAGCGCATATCAAAGCGTCATTGTTAGGCGCAAGCGTCACGGTGCCCATCAGCCAAGGTCGGCTGAATTTAGGCACGTGGCAAGGGATTTATCTAGGCGAGCATCGCGATGAGGGCGGCATGCGTACCTTGGTAGTGACCCTGCAAGGCGCACCACAAGCCAACGTCTAGTCTCGCTGGCCAGCATACGTTTAGATAAGGGGGCGGGGCCTAGCCGGCCGCCCGCTGCTCAGAGGTGGTGGTCAGGTATTGGCGCGGCACTCGGCCGGTCACTTGGCACACGAGCTCATAGCCGATGGTATCGACCAAGCGGGCAATGCGCTCCACGGGAAGCTCAGGCCCCCATAACACCGCCTCATCCCCCACTTTGTCAGTGGCATCTGGCCCTAAATCGACCGTGATCATATCCATCGATACCCGCCCAGCAAGTGGCACTTCGCGGCCATTCAACCAAACAGGGGTGCCATCGGGCGCCAGTCGTGGGTAGCCATCACCATAACCGATGGCTATCACACCAATCAGCGTATCGCGCTCGCTACGCCAGCGCGCGCCATACCCTACCGGCTCACCGGCTTTTAGCTTGCGAACGGCCATCACCCTTGAGGTTAAGCGCATCGCCGGTTTCAAGCCCAGCTGTTCACCCGTCAGTTCAATCCGCGACGAAATGCCATATAGGCAAATGCCGGGTCGTACCCAATCAAAGTGACTTTGCGGCCAAAACAAGGTTCCCGACGACGCCGCCAGTGAGCGTTCACCAGGCAGTCCTTCTGTCACCTGTGTGAAGGTGTCTATTTGCGCTTGCGTAATGGGGTTATCCATTTCATCGGCACAACCAAAATGACTGAGAAAGCCGATGTCTGGCGCCACATTGTCACACGCTGTCAGGGCAGAGAGCGCGTCTGGTACTTGGCCCGGCTCGAAGCCCAAGCGATGCATCCCTGAGTCGACCTTTAACCACACGGGTAAAGGCTCACTCAGTGCCGCGTTAGTCAGCATGGTGACTTGCTCATCACAGTGCACCGTGGCGGTCAGTTGGTGTTCAACCAATAGCGGCAGCTCGTCGGCTTCATAAAAACCTTCCAACAAAACAATAGGCAAGCGTATACCGGCCTGTCGTAACGTCAGTGCTTCTTCAATCCGTGCCACCCCAAAAGCATCGCTATAAGGCGCAAGTGTGGAGGCCACTGAGACCAAACCATGGCCGTAACCATCCGATTTAACCACTGTCATCACTTTGCTATTGGGCGCTTGGCGACGCATCACCTGGATGTTGTGTATCATCGCCTCCGGATCGATAACGGCTTTGGCCGCATTCGTCATGATAAAAGGATTACTCGTCATCAAACGCCGGCCCTGCATAATTATCAAATCGCGAATACTGCCCTTGGAAAGTCAGTCGTACCGAGCCAATCGGGCCGTTACGCTGTTTACCAATCAGGATTTCTGCAATCCCTTTCATCGCACTTTCCGGGTTATAGACTTCGTCGCGGTAAATAAACATGATCAAGTCAGCATCCTGCTCAATGGCACCCGATTCACGCAAATCCGAGTTAACCGGGCGTTTGTCGGCCCGTTGCTCCAACGAACGGTTAAGCTGTGATAGCGCCACCACAGGCACATTCAGCTCTTTCGCGAGCGCTTTGAGGGAGCGGGAGATCTCGGCAATCTCAAGAGTTCGATTCTCTTGCAAGCCAGGAACACGCATTAGCTGCAGATAGTCGACCATGATCATGCTCACCCCACCATGCTCACGGGCAACACGGCGCGCGCGTGAACGTACATCCGTCGGCGTCAGGCCGGAGCTGTCATCGATGTACATGTTCTTTTTCTGCATTAAGATCCCCATCGATGACGAGATACGCGCCCAGTCTTCATCATCAAGCTGACCGGTACGGATCTTGGTTTGGTCAACCCGTGAGAGCGAGGCCAACATACGCATCATCAGCTGTTCAGCTGGCATTTCGAGCGAGAAAATGAGTACCGGCTTTTCTTGATCCATCGCCGCGTTTTCACACAGGTTCATCGCAAAGGTGGTTTTACCCATTGAAGGACGAGCCGCCACGATCACAAGATCAGAAGGCTGCAAACCTGCCGTTTTCTTGTTCAGATCAGTAAAGCCGGTCGATACGCCCGTGACCCCATCTTGTGGGGTTTTGAAAAGCTCTTCGATACGCTCAAGGGTTTTACTGAGCACCGAGTCGATATGTTGCGGCCCTTCGGTCTCACTGGTACGTGACTCAGCAATCGCAAACACCTTGCTCTCCGCCATATCGAGCAGATCTTCTGACGTGCGCCCTTGGGTGTCATAGCCGGCATCCGCAATTTCATTGGCTACCCCAATCAGGTTACGAACCATGGCTCGTTCGCGGACAATATCCGCATAAGCGACAATATTCGCCGCACTTGGCGTATTTTTAGCCAACTCAGCCAGATAGGCAAAACCGCCCACATCATCCAAATGACCGGTTTTTTCTAGGTGTTCAGATAAGGTGATTAAGTCAAGCGGCTTGCCTTCATCAAGCAAAGACTTGGTGGACTCATAAATCAATCGGTGCGGACGACTATAAAAGTCATGGCCGACCACTTTTTCCGCAACCGCGTCCCAACGTTCGTTATCCAACATCAAACCACCCAACACAGACTGCTCGGCTTCGATAGAGTGTGGGGGCACTTTGAGGTTAGCGACTTGCTGATCTTTTGCGGGTTTACGATTGTCTGCCATAAAAACTCACCTATTGCTACTGGGGGTCATTATACCCGCTGTCCTCGCAGGACGCTGCCCCATGCAGCATTTTTTTCCAAACGCTGAATAAGTCCCCGAGATTTTAACTTAAATTTGACCGCCTAGGAGGCCAGGACACCTAGGATAAGGCGCGATATTGTCAACAGGTGATTCRCGATGAAAGTGCCGTCCCTCTTCCTTGTGATGTCCACATTATATWTCCCTTTTAGCCACGCCACGGAGACCACGTCATCCCCTTGGCAAAGTGATTTGTCGTTAGGACTGCAACAGTTAAGCGGCAATGCCGATTCACAAACAGTCAACGGGGAAGTGAATGGTCAATATGATGGCGAACAAACACGTTATCAAGCCAGCGCGAGCGTGCTACAAGTGGAAAAAGATGGCGAGGAAGATAAACGTAAAACAGAATTAGAAGCCCAAGCAAACCGTGGTATTAGCGCGCGCAGCTATGTCTTACTAAACGCTACCTATGTCGCTGACCGCTACGGTCCCTATTACGATGACTTTATGTTAGCCACAGGGCTTGGCCACCAATGGTGGCAAAGTGACACCTTCCAACTCAGCACGGAAGTGGGGCCAGGGTATCGCTACCAGCGTCCCAATCTTGATGAAATCGACGATGACGATCTCATCATGCCTTACTCGGTTCGCGAGCCGGTGATTCGTGCACAGGCTAAAGGAGAGTGGCAACTGGTCGACAGTGTCAGCTTAGAGGGGAGAAGCATTGTAATCTCGGGCGCCAGTAATACCAGCGTGGAAGGTGCCGTCACTCTGGCTTCTACCATTACCGAAAAGCTTTCGATAAAAATAACCAGCAAACACAACTATATGACGGATGTGCCTCCAGGATTGAAGCACCACGACAGCGTGCTAACCGTCGGCCTTCGCTATCAGTGGCTATAAAAAAACCAGCCCGAGGGCTGGCTTTTTATCAACGTTTTGATGCGCGATTAAGCAGCAACAACGTTTACTTTTACGGTTGCGAACACGTCATAGTGCAGCTGTACGCTGATTTCGTACTCACCAGTGTGACGCAATGCGCCCTCTGGTAGACGCACTTCGTTTTTCGCAATTTCAACGCCTGCTGCAGTCACAGCATCAGCGATGTCACGGGTACCGATAGAACCAAATAGTTTACCTTCATCACCCGCTTTAGAGGCGATTTCAACCGCTTCTAGTGCTTCAACTTTTTCTGCACGCGCTTGAGCGGCTGCCAGTTGCTCAGCAACTTTCGCTTCTAGCTCAGCACGACGTGCTTCAAAGTGTTCGATGTTGGCTTTGGTTGCCATAACTGCTTTACCCTGAGGGATAAGGAAGTTACGCGCATAACCAGATTTAACAGTTACCTGATCACCTAGGCCACCCAGGTTACCGATTTTATCAAGTAGAATAACTTGCATTCTTCAATCCTCTCTAACTTGGACAGTTCCGATTACTGATGCTTGTCAGTGTACGGCAGCAGGGCCAGGTAACGAGCGCGCTTGATAGCACGAGCCAGTTGACGCTGATACTTAGCACGAGTACCAGTGATACGGCTAGGTACGATTTTACCTGATTCGGTAATGTAATTTTTTAGAGTCGCTACATCTTTGTAGTCGATCTCTGTAACGCCTTCTGCAGTGAAACGGCAGAATTTACGACGACGGAAGAAACGTGCCATGGGCTTATCTCCTGATCTAAATGTCTATGATGTTGTCGGCATGCAATACCCATTTACCCTCGCCTTGTCGGCTGGTTTGGTAGGCGAGAAACCCGCTTACCTTGATATGGCTGCCTAAAACTAAATTTTGCGTTTGTTGTGTTGACACTTGCCCACTGGCTACCACGGATAAGCGACAAAACACTTGTCGAGGTAGGTCAGCTTCAACCTGCGTGGAACGGTGCTCTAACACAAAGTGACAGTGCGGAATTCCTGCAGGACTTTGGCGACGGACCGGACCTTTACTGATAACACCAGCAAGCTCCAACCGATTGGTCATCACAGCAATTACTCAGCTGCGTTTTCGCCTTCAGCTTGCGCTTCAGCTTTTGCTTCTGGTTTCGCTTCTGGGCGCTCTTCACGCTTAGCGGTACGCTCTTCTTTAGCCTTCATCATGACAGATGGCTCAGTGATAGCGTCTTTGGTACGCATGATCATGTTACGGATCACCGCGTCGTTGAAGCGGAACATGCTTTCCAGCTCGTCAATCACAGCCTGCTCAGCTTCTACGTTCATCAGAACATAGTGTGCTTTGTGCAGCTTGTTGATTGGGTAAGCCAGTTGACGACGGCCCCAGTCTTCTAGACGGTGGATTTGACCGCCTGCATCTTTGATAGACGCAGTGTAACGCTCGATCATGCCAGCAACTTGCTCGCTTTGATCAGGGTGCACCATGAATACGATTTCGTAATGACGCATTGAGTTGCTCCTTACGGATTAATCAGCTTCCACAATTGGCTCGGTCGTCCAGCGGAAGCAAGGAACGAAAAGTAAAAGACCGAGAATCAGGCGCGAGATAGTACAGAATTGCAGCGCCATAAGCAAACAGATTTTCTCTTTATCCGCTTATCTTTCTGTCACCGTGTCACCACAACGTCAAAAGGCCCTCGCTGCGTTACTTATCGGAACACGCGCCTTATCCTCCCCCTTTACAACATAGAATGTGCGCACCACTTAATTCGCTCAAAACAACAACATACTGATAACATTCTCCGTGACATAGACCGAAAAAGCATGACAAATCGCAAAAAAATCAAGAAATCAAGCCTGCAAACTGTCAAGTTTGTTTAATTTTCAACCGACATCACGCTATTGATGCACTTCTTTTTTATCGATAATTAATTTCTGAACCCGCGCTCAAATTATTACACCTTCGCCTCCATTTCTTGGCATTCATTGCCCAATATAACCACATTGTTGCCTAGACTTGACCTGTAAGTCGGTTTTTTAGTGCAAAAAGCGTAGGGAAGGACGCATCAATCACTGACTGCATTGATGAAATTCGCTTCAAAAATTTTGGGAGCAAAATATGAAACTAATGACGCCATCACGTGCCGTCGCGCTAGGTTTGGCGGGGCTCGCGTTAAGTAGCCCCAGCGTGCATGCTGCGGTTGATTGCCAGCCTCTGCCCGATTGGCAGAATGGCAATACCTACACCAAAGGGGATCAAGTCAAAGCGGACAATACCGCCTATGAGGCAAGGTGGTGGACGCAAGCCGATCCTGCCACTCAGTCTGGCGAGTGGAAAGCATGGAAAATCCTCGGCCAGTGCGCGGGCAGCGTTAACCAAGCCCCTACCGCAACCTTAACCGTGTCACCGTCTGGACCCGTTGAGGTTGGCGACACACTCACCTTCACCCTCGCCGGGGCCGATACGGATGGCACAGTGACCTCATTCGTACTCTCACAAGGCGACACTGTCTTATATGAAGGTGCAGAAGCGACCACCATTGACTGGCAAGCCGAACAAACGGGGCGCTTTACGTTTAGTCTCACCGTGACCGACGACAAAGGCGCGACCGATACCCAAACATTGCAACAGGTAGTGGGGGATGACCAAACCGGCGGCGATGAGTATGCCTGTCGTCCGGCTGGTTTATACACCACCCCAGATGTCGACGTGCCATATTGTTCGGTGTATGACGAGAACGGCCTTGAAGACATGGGCGCCGATCACCCTCGCCGTGTTATCGGCTATTTCACCAGCTGGCGAAACGGTGCCAACGGCCAGCCCGCTTATTTAGTCAGCGATATTCCTTGGGAAAAGATTACCCACATTAACTACGCCTTTGCTCACGTCAACGCGGACAACCAATTGTCTATCGGCGATCCCAATGCACCCGATAATCCAGCGACCCAGATGACCTGGCCGGGCGTGGCCGGCGCAGAGATGGATCCAACCCTGCCGTACAAAGGCCACTTTAACTTGCTCAACAAGTATAAAAAGCAGCACCCCGACGTGAAAACGCTGATCTCCGTGGGTGGCTGGGCCGAAACTGGGGGCTACTTCGGTGAAAACGGCGAGCGTATCGACAGTGGCGGTTTCTACACCATGACCACCAATGCCGATGGCAGCGTCAACCAAGCAGGCATTAAGGCTTTCACCGACAGTGCCGTCGCCTTCTTGCGCCAGTATGGCTTTGATGGTCTAGACATTGATTATGAATACCCATCGTCAATGAAAGACTCGGGGCATCCGGACGATTTCGAGTACTCTAACCCACGTCGGGCGCACTTGAATAAATCCTACCAAGTGCTGATGAAATCGCTACGTGAAGCGCTCGATAAAGCCAGTGCGCAAGATGACAAGCACTATATGCTGACCATCGCCGCACCGTCATCGGGTTACTTATTGCGCGGGATGGAAACTTTCCAAACCACCCAATACTTAGATTACGTCAACATCATGAGCTATGACCTACATGGGGCATGGAATGATCATGTTGGCCATCAAGCGCCACTGTATGACACCGGCGAAGACTCAGAGCTTAAACAGTGGAATGTCTACCAAACGCCTGAATTTGAGGGGATTGGTTATTTAAATACCGACTGGGCAGCAACCTATTTTATGGGCGGTATGTCACCCGGCCGTATCAATATCGGTATCCCGTATTACACCCGCGGCTTTAAAGACGTACAAGGCGGCGATAAAGGCCTTTGGGGACGCGCACCACTGCCAAACCAAAGCGAGTGCCCAGCCGGCACTGGTGTCGGTGAGAAAAACAAATGCGGCAACGGTGCAATCGGGATAGATAACCTTTGGCATGATGTGGACGAGCTCGGCAACGAAGTGCCTGCTGGCTCCAACCCTTTATGGCATGTGAAAAACCTGCTCGACGGCAAACTACCGGCCTATGCCGCGAAGTACGGGCTCGACCCTGAACAAGATCCTAGCGATCGCCTCACCGGTAGCTATCAAGCTTATTACGATGACATCGCCAAAGCGCCATGGGTTTGGAACGAGGAAAAAGGCGTATTCCTGTCGATGGAAGACGAAACCTCGATGGCCGAAAAAGTCGACTACGTGATCAATAAAGGTCTAGGCGGGGTGATGTTCTGGGAGCTTGCGGGGGATTATCGCTATGATGATCAGCGTCAAGCCTACTTTATGGGCGATACCCTGACTTCGCTGGCGTACCAAACCTTTAAGCAAGCTGGCAGCGACTACTCACTGCAACGTGGCGATGCTAGCTTCCAAGTGCCAAGCGAGCAAGTGGATGTCACCTTTGACGCGCTGAACTTCCCAGTGGGCGATGACAACTATCCTATTCGCCCCACGTTCCGCTTTACCAACCACTCCGATCTGGACTTATCGGGCGCCACCATCAGCTTTGATGTGCCAGTTTCCACCTCGGCCATTTTTAAATCTGACTGGAACGCTCAGAAAAAGCTACGCATGGAAGTGGTCCGTGATAGCAGCAACGCCAGTGGCAACAACATCGGCGGGTTTGATGCTACGCACCATCGCTTTGCCATCACCCTGATTAACGAATGGGGCGGCATTGAGCAAAGCTTTAAGCCCGGTGAAACCTTGGATGCTCAGGTGATGTACTACATGCCGATCACCAACCCGACCAATATCACCATCGAAAAAGATGGCCAGCGTTATGCGGTGAAGCAGGAGTATCCAAGCCTTCCGCCTGCGCTACCCGGTAGCACCAGCCAAAGTGGCGGAGAGTCTCAGTGTCCCGGCGTCGATGTTGCCAGCCTGAGTACCTACCCTAACTGGCCTAACGGGGGCAACCATGCCAGCGGTGGCGACCAACTTATCTACCAAGAGGCGGTATGGGAAGCCAAGTGGTGGACCCAAGCGGCACCCGGTGGTCAAGCTTGGCGCCAAGTCTGCAGCCTCTAATCCATTTCTGGTCTTGAATGCGGGGGCTGCGTGCCCCCGTTAAGGAGTCGTTATGTTCAAGTCTTCGTTCACACAGTTTTCCTGTCGTACCGCCGTGGCCCTTGCGCTGGTCGCAAGCAGTTCACAGGTGATGGCACATGGCTATTTAGACAACCCCAAAGCACGCCAAGCGATTTGCCATGAGCAAGGGGGCTATTGGTGGCCTTCAGATGGATCACGAATCCCTAACGCTGCCTGTCGCGCTGCGTTCTTAGAGTCGGGGCACTACCCGTTTGTACAACACCATGAATCGGCGCAATTGGTGGCGGATTATCGCAATATGGATGCGGTGAAAGCGGCCGTTACCGATGGCAACTTATGTGGTGCCGGCGATCCCAATAAAGCCGGGATCAGTTTGCCCTCACCGGATTGGCAACGCACCGAGGTCACCCCAGATGGCAATGGCCAAATTGACGTACGTTTTCGCGCCACCACACCTCACAACCCAAGCTATTGGGAAATTTATCTCACCAAGCCAGACTACAACGGCGCGACCGATGCGCTGACGTGGGATGATCTCGAGAAGATCGACACCTTTGGCGATCTGCCCATTGTGATCGGCGATGACGGAAACCGGTATTACGATATGACCGTGACCCTGCCCGCCGATCGTCAAGGTGACGCCATTCTCTATAGCCGTTGGCAACGCATTGATCCGGCCGGTGAAGGCTTCTACAACTGTGCCGACATCACCATCACCCCCAGTCAGACAGCGCCAGCCCAGTGGCACGAGCTGGGCTACTTTGTCGCGCATCCACAAATGGCAGCATTAGGCGATCGCGTGCGTGCCCGCTTGCACAATCGCCAAGGCCAAGAAGTGGTGGATGTCACACTCACCCTGACCGACCAAAATGTGGCGAATTGGCCACAAGCGCTGGCCAATCTTATCGAACAACAAGCTAACGAGCCCTTGCGTATCGGGGTGATGCGTCACGGCGAGATCCAGTTTAATGCCGATGACGTGGTGCAAAACCAAGTCTTTAGCCACCACGATAGCTATAGCTTCAACCTGTCGGTGATCCCGGCTACCGACGAACCCACCAGCGACCTGCCCGCGTGGCGCGCTTCTGAGGTCTATGTGGCCAAGGATCGCGTGCGCTACGGCGATAACATCTACCAAGCAAAATGGTGGACACGAAACGAGCAACCCGGCGCTGCCCTTGTTTGGCAACGCGTGACACAATAAGGAGCAAACATGAAGCCAATGACCCTACTCTCTCTGGCGATTGCTGGGGCACTGGGTGCCAGCCACGCCGTGGCGGCCCCCTCAACCCCAAGTTTGGACTGGAAGCCACAAAACTATTCTTTTGTTGAAGTCGACGAATATGGCCGCGGATCTTACAAAGATCTGGTGCAACGCGTGGACGAAGTCCAAATTGAGATTAAATGGAATGCTTGGTCCGGTGATGGTGGTGATAGCTACAAGGTGTACTTTGACGATCAGGTCGTCAATCAAGGCACCTTACCGGCAGGAACCAAATCTGGCGTTGTCACTTTCCCCTATGACAAAGGCGGCCGCCACCAGCTTAAACTCGCCTTGTGTGAAGGTGGCGTGGATGGCCAGTGCGCGGCCAGTGCCGCCAAACCCATCGTGATCGCAGACACCGACGGTGTGCACCTTGACCCACTGCCGATGAATGTCGACCCCAATAACAATGACTACCCCAAACAGCCTGATACCGTGGTGGGGGCATACTTTGTCGAATGGGGCATTTATGGCCGTAACTTCGATGTCAGTCAGGTGCCCGCGGGGAATCTCACCCACATCTTATATGGCTTTATCCCCATTTGTGGCCCCAATGAGTCATTGGGCGACATCGAAAATGGCAACAGCTTGCGCGCACTTGAGCTCGCCTGCCAAGGCTCAAACGACTATGAAGTGGTGATCCACGATCCTTGGGCGGCGATTCAGAAAAAACTGCCCGGCACACCAGCTAAAGATCCGATTGGTGGCACTTACGCGCAAATGATGGCGCTCAAGCAGCGCTACCCGGATCTGAAAATTCTCCCATCTGTTGGCGGCTGGACCCTGTCAGACCCCTTCTATGATTTCACCGACAAAGCCAACCGTGACGTCTTTGTTGCGTCGATGAAAGAGTTCCTACAAACCTGGAAATTCTATGATGGGGTCGACATTGACTGGGAATACCCAGGCGGTGGCGGTGCCAACCCAGATTTAGGCAATCCAGATAAAGACAGCCAAGCCTACGCAGCCTTAATGCGTGAGCTGCGCGCGATGCTGGATGAGCTCGAGGCCGACACGGGCCGTGAGTACCAACTCACCTCGGCCGTCGGTGCCGGTTATGACAAAATCGCCAACGTCGATTACAGCGCCAGCGCGCCGTACATGGATTACATCTTTGCCATGACCTACGACTTTTTCGGCGCGTGGAATAATGTCACCGGTCACCAAACCGCCCTTTACTGCGGCAGCCATATGAGCGCCGATGAATGTGATGGTACTGGCGTCGATGATAACGGCGAGCCCCGCAAAGGCCCGGCCTACACGCTCGATAATGGCGTGCAATTACTGCTAGAAAGCGGCGTACCACCGGAAAAAATGGTGATTGGTACCGCGATGTACGGCCGTGGCTGGGAAGGCGTTTTCCCTGCCAATGCGACCGATCCTAGCAACCCGATGACCGCACCCGGAAATGGCCCGATCAAAGGCAGCACCGCAGACGGTATTTGGGAAGCCGGTGTGATTGACTACAAAGGCATCGTCAAATCCATGCTCGGCAGCGCGGGGAACGGCATCAATGGTTTTCAACCCGGCTATGATGAGCAAGCCGAAGCGGCTTATGTTTGGAACCCAGACAACGGTAAGCTCGTCACTTATGACAACCAGCGCTCGGTCAAAGCCAAAGGCCAGTATGTGCGTAATCATAACTTTGCCGGTTTGTTTGCTTGGGAAATCGATGCCGACAATGGCGATATCCTTAATGCGATGCACGAGGGATTAGCACAGGATGGTCAGCCGCCAGTCAATAGTGCTCCAACCGTTACCCTTGCGCAGCAAAGCTATACGCTGGCGCCCGGAGCGTCGTTAACCATTGCTGCCAATGGGCGTGATCGGGATGGCGATACACTGACCTATCGCTGGCAAGGCGATGCGGCGTTGGCTCTGACCAATAGCGACTCGGATTCGGTCACAGTGACCGCCCCCGATGTGAGCACCAGCGCCGACTATTCCCTGTCGGTGACGGTGTCAGACGGCCAAGCCAATGCCGAGGCCAGCGCCATCATTAAGGTGGTGGTACCGGGTGAAAACCAAGCCCCCACCGTGGCACCTATCGCCCCTGTTAGCCTGAAAAGCGGTGAGCAAACCCGCGTGACGATTGAGGCAAACGACCCAGATGGCGATCCACTCAGCTACACCTACCGTGCATCCGGCGATCTGGCCGTTTCTGGCACCGGTGATCAGGTGACCCTGACCGCGCCCACCGTGACGGAGAATCGCGACTATGTGGTCACGGTCGAGGTCAGCGATGGCGACAACACCACGCAAGCGCAATTCACGGTAACCGTGACGCCGGCCAGTGGCTTGCCAGCGTGGGATGAAAACACTGTGTATGTGGGTGGCGATCGTGTCCTGTATCAAGGGGTTGAGTATCGCGCCAAGTGGTGGACCAAAGGCCAGCGCCCAGACCAAGGCGGCCCATGGGAGCGCGTCGGGGATAGCCAAGCCAACCAAAGCAGTGAATGGCAAGCAACCGTCGCTTATTCGGGCGGCGCTGAAGTTGAATATAACAACCAACGCTACCAAGCCAAGTGGTGGACGCAAGGCGACAAGCCGGGCAGCGCCGCAGTCTGGCAATTGCTGTAACGAACTGCTTTTCCTCCCAAATAAAAAACGCCCCAAGCTGGGGCGTTTTTCTTCAACGTTGAGCAAGAGGCGCTGTGCTTAACGACGCTGACGCACCGCTTCATACAAACAGACGCCGGTCGCCACGGACACGTTCAAGCTCGACACGCTACCCGCCATTGGGATCCGGATCAGCTCATCACAGGTTTCACGGGTCAAACGGCGCATGCCATCTCCTTCTGCGCCCATCACTAAGGCGAGCGGCCCCACTAATTTGGTGTCGTAAACATCATGATCGGCTTCACCCGCCGTGCCCACAAACCACACGCCCTGCTCTTTGAGCGCACGCATGGTTCGCGCTAAGTTGGTCACGCGCACCAAAGGCACCACTTCAGCGGCGCCACAGGCCACTTTTCGCGCCGTGGCATTGAGCTGAGCGGACTTGTCTTTCGGGACAATCACCGCACTGACTCCCGCCGCATCCGCGGTACGTAAGCACGCCCCCAAATTGTGCGGGTCGGTGACACCATCAAGAACCAGCAACAAAGGGTTCTCGGTATTGGTGAGAATCGCCTCCAAGTCATTTTCGTTGTACTGACGGCCCGCTTTGACACGTGCCACTATCCCTTGGTGCGACGCACCTTGGGTTTTGTCGTCTAAGGCCTTGCGACCCACTTGTTGGATGCTGACCCCCAACATCGCAATCTCATTTAGCACAGGTACCAGACGTTCATCCTGGCGCCCTTTTAACACCATCACTTCGATAAAGCGGGAAGGGTCGGTCGCTAAAATCGCTTTAACGGCATGAATACCGTAAATTACTTCATTACTCATGGTTTACTTCTTTTTCTGACCCGCTTTGGCTTTTTGTTTCTTCGCCTTTTTCTTACGCGCTTTTTCCGCAGGCGATTTCACTTTACGCTTTTTGCCGTTTTTATCTGCAGGCGCCTTGTCTTCTTCAACACTTGGCACCGCACCACGTTTAAGCTGTTGGCGAACCGAGGTTCGCTCACGACGGGCTTGCGGGTCTTTATTCGACTCCGCTCGGCCTTTTTTACGTTTGTCACGAGCCGTTTTACCCGGGCGACGAGCTTTGCGTTCAGAGCCTACCAGCTCAAAGTCGATTTGTCGCTCATCCAAGTTCACCGCCAAGACTTTCACTGTCACCTGATCGCCGAGTCGGAACACACGGCCAGACCCTTCGCCCACCAAGCGTTGCCCTACCATATCAAAGCGATAGTAATCATTATCGAGGTTGGAAATATGGACTAAACCATCGATATGTAGCTCATTAAGGCGAACAAAGAAGCCAAAACCAGTGACATTAGCAATCACGCCTTCCAGCTCATCACCAACGTGATCTTGCATGTACTCACATTTGAGCCAGTCCGATACATCTCGGGTGGCATCATCGGCACGTCGCTCTGTTTTCGAGCATTGCTCACCCAGCACATCCATATCGTCAAATGAGTAGTGGTAGCCACCGGTCGGGGTCCAACGGTCTTGGTTTTTACCCGCTTGTTTGGCAATCAGGTATTTAAGCGCTCGGTGGAGAAGCAAATCCGGATAACGACGGATGGGAGAGGTAAAGTGCGCGTATTGCTTGAGCGCCAAACCGAAGTGGCCTTGGTTATCCGCTTGATACACCGCTTGCTTCATCGAGCGGAGCAACATGGTTTGAATCAGTTCACTGTCAGCACGACCATGCACCACATGCATCAGCGCCGCGTAATCTTTCGGCGTCGGCTCAAGGCCGCCGCTGAGACTCAAGCCTAACTCGCCTAAGAAATCTTTAAAGCCGCTGAGGCGCTCTTCGCCCGGCGCTTCGTGGACACGATAAAGCGCCGGCTCTTTGTGTTTTTCCACAAAACGGGCAGACGCGACGTTGGCCAGGATCATACACTCTTCGATGATCTTGTGTGCATCATTACGCTCCACCGGCACAATGCGGTCGATTTTACGCTGTGCGTTGAAAATAAATTGCGTTTCCACCGTCTCGAATTCAATCGCCCCACGTTGCTGACGTGCATCGCTCAGCACCTTATACATATCGTGTAAGGTTTCTAAGTGCGGGACCAGAGAACGGTAGCGCTCACGCAGCTCCTCGTCGCCTTCCAAGATATGGGACACCTTGGTATAGGTCAGACGCGCGTGGGAGTTCATCACCGCTTCGTAATGTTTGTAACCAGATAACGCCCCTGATTCTGAAATCGTCATCTCACACACCATACACAGGCGGTCGACTTGCGGATTCAGCGAGCATAAGCCATTGGAAAGCACTTCCGGCAACATGGGCACCACTTGGTTAGGGAAGTACACCGAGTTACCGCGATTTTGCGCTTCTTTATCCAGCGCTGAGTCAGGACGCACATAGTAACTGACATCGGCAATCGCCACCCACAAGCGCCAGCCGCCCGAGCGTTTACGCTCACAATACACCGCGTCATCAAAGTCGCGGGCATCTTCACCATCGATGGTTACCAGTGGCAAGTCACGCAGATCGACACGGCCTTCTTTGGCTTTTTCTGGTACCTCTTCACTCAAGCTTTTGACTTGCTTGAGCACCGCATCCGGCCATTGATGAGGAATATCGTGCGTACGCAGTGCAATCTCAATTTCCATACCGGGTGCCATATTCTCGCCCAGCACTTCGACAATTTTACCGACAGGATTGGTTTGGCGGGTTGGGCGCTGCATGATCTCGACCACCACCACATTGCCCATCCGCGCACCTTGAGTTTGTTCTTTGTCGATCACAATATCTTGACCAAGGCGGCTATCATCCGGCACCACAAAGCCCATGCCATCTTCAACAAAGTAACGACCCACGATTTGGCCTTGGCGCGCCTCGAGCACCCGCACTACACGGGCTTCTTTGCGACCGCGTTTATCGGTGCCGACACCTTGGGCTAAAATCACATCACCGTGCATCACGCTTCGCATTTGGTGGTGTGGCAGCATCCAATCATCATGATTGCCTTTGCCTTCTGGGCGCAGAAAGCCAAAGCCGTCACGGTGACCAATCACCGTCCCTTTGACCAAGTCCAACCGCTCGGGTAAGGCATAGCATTGACGACGGGTGAACACCAATTGTCCATCACGCTCCATGGCGCGCAGGCGTCGACGTAGCCCTTCATACTGCTCATCACCGGCTAGGCCAAGGTGTGAAAACAGATTATCGCGGCTCACTGGTGCCTTGAAGCTGCGGATAACTTCCAGCAAATGCTCTCGGCTGGGGACCGGATTCTCGTATTTCTCCGCTTCGCGTGCCTGATGAGGATCGGCTGCGAGTGTGTTAGGGGTATTATTTGTCGAACCTGTGTCTTGCGACATAGACCTTTTCCTATTGGCGTATGTTGATTTCATTATATCTGTAAACTGTCGCTATTGCGCCACGATGATCGCAGTTTGACGTTTTGTTTCAGCGCCTTGCTTGCAGGCAACGAGAGGAGCATGGCACCTAGGCCATATCAAATCAGATTGGGAACAGATGTGTATAGGGAGTGTAACGGATTTTGCGCATAAAGTCGCCTACTGACGCCTCTCACGGTCACCAATAACTGGTCCGGCGTTTGGCACGGGCGATAATATTCTGTGGCATCCGTGCTTCAAGTGCGGCACGAAGCTCTGAAATACGGTTACGAGTGCGAGAATCTGCAGTGATGGTTTGATATAGCCAGCGATAAGCGTCTTCATAATCAAGTGGCGAGCCAACATCGTCCACTAACAACTCAGCCAGTTGGATCCGCGCACGTGTATCACCCAGCGACGCGGCTTCACGAAGGTAAGGAATCGCTCGGCGTTGATCCTGTTGGACCAGGGTGCCATTGGCGTAGTAACGCCCAATTTGCTCTAGCGCGGCGGGCAGCCCTTGCTGCGCCGCTTGCTTCATGTAGTAAACACCGAGATCCGCGTCTTGATCCACACACACACCCCACGCCAGCATATCACCGTACAAAAATTCATAGGCAGGAGACCCCACACGGGTGGCACGGGCTTCGATGTCTTGCACGAGCTGGCATTCGTCTTGTTTGACGCGCTCAAGGTGAGAGTTGGTTTCAAACAGCGTGATAAGCTCACTTTCTTCATATAATGGCACAGCCGCCCCGACGTCCGCGCGGGCCGTTGCTGTCGTCAGCGTCGCTGCCGTCAGAGAAAGTGAAAAAATCAGCGTTCGAAACTTCATGCCTACTCGCTATTCAACCAAGAAACCCAACAGCAACGCGCACGCTCGCCGTGTGCTTTTTTGTATCGGCACCTTGCATACTGACTTTAGCAAAGGCGGCAAGTTTTTTCCGCTTTCACGCGATCTGGCTTCCAACGCCACACCAAAATAGTAAAAAAGCCAGCGATCAACGCTGGCTTTTAGTATCGAACCGTCTCACGTGCTTAGCTATTAAAAGGATGCACTTTGATGATGGTTTCGTTACGGTCTGGACCGGTCGAGATCACATCGATAGGCACGCCCGTCAGCTCTTCGATACGCTTGATGTAATCGAGCGCTGCTTGCGGCAGTTCGTCGAGAGATTTCACTCCAAAGGTGTTTTCACTCCAGCCCGGCATGCTTTCATAGATAGGCTCGATGTGCTCATACGCGTCAGCTGCTAGTGGAGACACCTCAACCGTGGAACCGTCTGCCATCTTGTAACCGGTGCAGATTTTGATTTCTTCCAAACCGTCCATCACGTCAAGCTTGGTTAAGCAGAAACCCGATACCGAGTTAATCTGCACAGCACGACGCATTGCCACCGCATCAAACCAACCACAACGACGCTTACGGCCAGTGGTGGCACCGAACTCAGCGCCCTTGGTGCCAAGATGCATGCCAATCTCGTCATCCAACTCAGTCGGGAATGGGCCTGCCCCTACTCGCGTGCAATAGGCTTTGGCGATACCCAGCACATAACCAAGATGACGCGGACCAAAGCCTGAGCCTGCCGCTACACCACCAGCGGTGGTGTTCGATGAAGTCACATACGGATAGGTGCCGTGGTCGATATCAAGCAAGGTGCCTTGTGCGCCTTCAAACATGATTTTGTCACCACGCTTGCGAGCATCATCCAGCTCTTGGGTGACATCCATCACCATACCAGTGAGAATGTCCGCTTGCTCCATGACTTTTGCCAAGGTCTCTTCGTAGCTCACCGGCTCGGTTTTATAAAAATGCTCGAGCTGGAAGTTATGGAATTCCATCACTTCTTTGAGCTTTTCAGCAAAGGCTTCTTTATCAAACAAGTCGCCAACGCGTAGGCCACGACGGGCAACCTTGTCTTCGTACGCAGGACCAATACCACGGCCTGTGGTACCGATAGCTTTCTTACCGCGTGCTTGCTCACGTGCTGCGTCAAGCGCAATGTGATATGGCAGGATCAGAGGACACGCTTCTGACAGGAATAGGCGCTCACGAACCGGCACGCCACGTGCTTCCAGCTCACCCATTTCTTTCAGCAAGGCGTCCGGGGACAACACCACCCCGTTGCCGATAATGCATTTAACGTTGTTGCGGAGGATACCAGAAGGAATCAAGTGTAGGACGGTCTTTTCACCGTCAATGACAAGAGTATGACCTGCGTTGTGACCGCCTTGGTAGCGCACCACGTATTTTGCATCTTCAGTCAAAAGATCAACGATCTTTCCCTTACCTTCGTCACCCCATTGGGTGCCGAGAACGACTACGTTATTACCCATCTTCTTCGATATGCAGCTAGTTAAAAATGGATTCTAGCACCTTAAAAACTCGGTTGCAGTCATTTTTTAACCGTATTGACATTTTCACGCCTCTTCTCGGTACCAGGTGGCTGAATGCTAGGTTAAAAACTGGTAAGCCAGCATACTGCCAATCACCACTAAGCAACCGCCAATACGCCGCAACTGGGTGTCAGATTGCTCACCTAAAGCCATGACCATTTGTCGCCACTGTTTGGGCAGTAACATCGGTCCCAACCCCTCAACCACTAATACCAGCGCTAGCGCGCCCCACAAGCTAGTCATCCTTACCTCCTACGTCGAAAACAGGGGATGACGACATAAAAAAAGACAAGGCCAGAACCTTGTCTTTTATGCGTCGCTACCCATCTAACGATTTACTTTTCTATCGCTTCAGGTTGCTTCATGTATTTGAAGAAATCACTCTTCGGATCCACGACCAGCATATCGCTCTTACTGTCAAAGCTCTTACTATACGCTTGTAGCGAGCGAACAAAGCTATAGAACTCAGGCTCTTTTTTGAACGCACTGGCAAACAGCTTCGCCACTTTTGCGTCAGCTTCACCACGAGTGATCCGCGCTTGACGTTCTGCTTTGGACAGAATTGTCGCCACCTCTAGCTCGGCTTGCGCACGAATGATTTCCGCTTCCTCGCGACCTTGTGCACGATGACGACGGGCAACCGCCTCACGCTCAGCACGCATACGGGCATAAATCGACTCACTGATTTCACTCGGGAGGTTGATACGCTTGATACGCAAGTCAATCAACTCAATCCCTAAATCACGCGAGCCCTCGCTGGCCGCACGCTCAAGGACGCTTTCCATCACTTGATCACGTTTTTCAGACACAATCTCTTTGATGGTCTTATTACCAATTTCGGCACGCAGGCCATCGGCAACACGACGTTGCAACAGAGATTCAGCCGTCAATTTATTACCGCCCCCCGTGGACAGATAATACTGACCAAAGTCTTTAATACGCCATTTGACGTAAGAGTCGATAATAACGTCTTTTTTCTCTGCGGTGACAAAGCGATCAGCGCGATCATCCATGGTTTGAATACGCGCATCCAAGGTCTTAACGCGATCAAACAATGGCAGTTTGAAGTGCAGACCCGGTTGGTAGATCTTGGCAATATCATTGTCCGCTTTTAGCACGCGTCCAAAACGGATAACAATGCTGCGCTCACCTTCACTCACCACGAAGATCGACATCAAAAAGACCACTGCCGCTAGGACGACAACGGGGATCATCATCTTACGCATGCTTAGTATCTCCCTTCTCGTGATGAACCAGAACGCGGCGCCGACTCTTGCTGTTTAGGCTGCGAGCTTTGCTCAAGCTCAATACCGTACTGGCTGCTCGACGTTTCTTTACGCTGGTTAGCGCCAACGGCTGCGCCTCCCATTAACTTATCCAGTGGGAGATACATGAGGTTGCTGTTTCCGCTTTGCGAATCCACCATCACCTTACTGGTATTGCTATATACTTCTTCCATGGTCTGGATGTATAGCCGGTTACGCGTCACGCGTGGTGCATCACGATACTCAGGCAACAGTTTCTCAAATTGAGAGACTTCACCCTCAGCTTCGTTAACCGTGCGCTCTTTGTAACCCAGTGCCGCTTTTTTCAGCGTTTCTGCACGACCCGTTGCTTTCGGCAACACATCATTGCGATACGCTTCAGCTTCACGGATAAAGCGGGCCTCATCCTCTCGCGCTGCAATCGCATCATCAAAGGCGTCTTTGACCTGCTCAGGTGGGCGCGCATACTGGAAGTTAACATCCACCACCAACAAGCCCATTTTGTACTTGTCGATGATGTCGTTCAGCTCAACTTGGGTGCGCTCACGCACTTCTTGACGACCCCGGGTGATGATGTCATCCATCAAAGAGTCACCCACGACCGCACGCAATGCCGAATCAGTTGCTTGACGCAAGCTATCATCGGCGTTGGTCACGCTATACAAATACTGCTGTGGATCCATCACGCGGTACTGAACGTCCATCTCGACGTTGACGACGTTTTCATCTTTGGTCAGCATCAGGCCAGAGCTGTTGAGCGAACGAATCGACTCCACGTCCACCGTGCTTACCGTATCCACAAAAGTTGGTTTCCAGTTCAGGCCCGGTTGAACGATACGATCATACTGACCAAACCGTAAGACCACACCACGCTGAGCTTCCCCGATGGTATAGAACCCGGAAATCCCCCAAACAATGATGCCCACTAGCGCGAGGACGCCTAGCCCTGCCATCCCACCGCCGAACGATGGTCCTTTACCTTTGCGGCCACCTAAGCCGCCCAGTTTGCGACTTAGTTTGTTAAACAATTCATCAAGATCCGGTGGCCCTTGATTACGGCCTCCACGATTCCCCCAGGGGTCTTTGTCGGGACCGCCATTGTTTCCTGGCTCATTCCACGCCATTCGCGCACTCCATCAAATTGATCTGACGATAATTTTTTACTCTAGCAGCCTAATCACTGACGATAAAGTCGCCGAGCTGGTTGCCTTCTCTTTTTTCTAGTCGATACCAGTCTGTTTGTGGCAGCCTGACATCGACAAGTAGATGCCCATCATCTTGGTACTCTTCACTGACAATGCATCGCATCTGGTGAAATTTACTTTGCATTCGTCCGGCCATGCTGGGTGGTAGCCGTAATTGATGCCGCACCATGGTGCCAGATAAACGCTCGGTAAGGGCTTCAAATATGAGCGCGATACCCTGACCAGACAACGCTGACACCCATACTGCTTTCGGAACGCCCTCTTCGTCCCGTTCAATACGAGGCTCAGCCTGATCCAGACTATCTATCTTGTTCATAATGATAAGATGAGGCACATCTGCCGCATCGATTTCATCTAACACACTGTTTACCGCTTCAATGTTTTCACCAAAGCGTTCATCACTGGCATCGACCACGTGTAGTAGCAAGCTCGCTTCTTGCGTTTCTTGAAGCGTTGCTTTAAATGCCGCGACCAAGTCATGCGGTAAGTGACGAATAAAGCCGACGGTATCCGCCAATATCGCGGTACCCACGTCGTCCACTTCAATACGGCGCAATGTCGGATCCAAGGTGGCAAACAGCTGATCGGCCGAATATACCCCCGCTTCGGTGATCCGATTAAACAAGGTCGATTTGCCCGCATTGGTATACCCCACCAATGACACAGTCGGCACTTCTGCCCGTGCGCGAGCGCGCCGCCCTTGCTCTCGCTGTTTCGCCACTTTATCCAGTCGCTTTAAAATCGCTTTTACCCGATCACGCACTAAGCGACGGTCTGTTTCTAACTGAGTTTCACCCGGGCCACGCAAGCCAATCCCGCCTTTTTGACGCTCAAGGTGAGTCCAGCCTCGCACAAGCCGGGTAGATAAGTGACGTAACTGTGCCAGCTCAACTTGCAACTTACCCTCATGGGTACGCGCGCGCTGGGCAAAAATATCGAGGATTAATCCGGTCCGGTCTAACACTCGGCATTTAAACCGTTGCTCTAGGTTGCGCTCTTGCGCCGCGGATAAGGTGTGATTAAAAATCACAATGTCCGCGCCGACTTGTTGCACTGTATCTGCTATTTCTTGGGCTTTTCCCTCTCCAACAAAATATTTGGGGTGAGGGGACTGACGGCTGCCGACAACAACTTGCAAGGCGTCGACACCCGAGGATGACACCAGCATTTGAAATTCGCTGAGATCATCCCACTCGCCATCATGGGTAAAATTTATATGAACGAGTACAGCCTGTTCACCGGCCTCGTAACGGTCAAACAAGCGATAGACTCCTTAGCAATAGAATGCTTTATTCCTCAGGTTTTTCTTGCTGACGTTCGCCCTGTGGACGCTCACCAGCTCCTTGGTTATTGTTGTGGTGGCTCACAGCTCGTGCCGGCACAACGGTTGAAATCGCGTGTTTATACACCATTTGATTAACCGTATTTTTTAGCAGGATCACGAACTGATCAAACGATTCGATTTGGCCTTGCAACTTAATACCATTTACTAAGTAAATGGAAACAGGAATGCGTTCACGACGTAACGCGTTCAGGAATGGGTCTTGTAATGATTGCCCCTTAGCCATTATTTCTTTTCCTTATTTGTTTGTAATTGTAGTCAATTGTCGCGGTTAAGCAGCGTCCTTGTCAGTGACAGTATACATCAAGTTTCCGTCCCTGCCGTCAACGCTTTTGTCACCGTTTGTAAAGACAGCGACGGCGTGTCGCTATCAAGCCAAGTCACATTATCCCAGCCTCTTAGCCAGGTTATCTGACGCTTGGCTAACTGGCGCGTCGCGCAAATCCCACGGTAAACGGCTTCATCATGGGTGCAACGTCCGGCCAAATAGYCCCACATCTGACGGTACCCGACACAACGAATCGAGGGCAGATCGACATGCAGATCTTCGCGTTCGTATAGTGTGCGTACCTCTTTTTCAAACCCCGCGTCGATCATTTTATCGAAACGACGCTCGATGCGGCGATGCAATTCACCTCGATCCTGAGGCGCTATTGCAAATTGGTGTACCTGATACGGCAAAGGTTCACCTTTTTTTTCTGTTAATGCTGTTAGGGTCTGGCCACTGATCCGATAGACTTCTAACGCCCGCGTAATTCGCTGAGGATCGTTGGGGTGGATACGCGCCCCCGACACGGGATCAACCTCGCACAACTGAGCATGTAATGCTTCCCACCCATGCTGTTGCGCCTCGTTTTCTAACGCTTCACGGATGTCAGAATCCGCACTCGGCAACGGTGATAGTCCTTCTAGCAATGCTTTAAAATACAGCATGGTGCCTCCCACCAACAGTGGGATCTTACCATCCGCGACGATCCGCGCCATTTCTGTGAGCGCATCGTCACGAAAGTCTGCCGCCGAGTAGGCCTGAGACGGATCACGAATGTCGATCAAACGATGGGGGGCTTGCGCTAATTCCTCCGCGGTTGGCTTAGCTGTCCCAATATCCATCCCGCGATAAATCAGTGCCGAATCAACACTAATGATTTCCACTGGCAAAGTCTGGCGTATTGCAATGGCCAAATCCGTTTTCCCGGATGCAGTCGGCCCCATCAAAAAAATCGCTTTAGGCAGCGGATTAGTCATGCTGTAATGCTTCTATCACTGAGGTCAGGTCGAGGCGTTTAAAGTAGCGCTGGCGCCCCTTTTCTAACGCATCCCCCTGCCAATATTGTTCAATGTCCGATACGGTTTGTACCGCTTGCGCAAGGCTGACTGGATCCGATGCTACTGTCAACTGCTTTGCCAGCCAACAGCACATACTCGCGCTGTGATCCATGTGGGATTGCTCAGGATCTAATTGCGCTAAAAACGCCAATAACGCAGGGATAAAAGCCTGTAAGTTATGCTGTCTTAGTGGCTGACAGACTGACATCACCATTAATTGCTGCCCTTTAGGGCGAATATGAATACCAAACTGCCCAAGTAACGCCTGATACTGGATCACGCGCTGACACTCTTCTGTAGAGGCAGATAACCGTTGTGGGATCAATAGAGGTTGCGTGACTAGCCCCTCACCCAGAGCGGGTTGTAGCGCGCCTTGATGGCGCCAGCATTCTAACCGGTGATGATCGGCCAGCCATAATCTCTCACCCCATACCATCAGCACATAGTGCTGCTCAACCACTGAAAGCACCTTCCCTAATCCAGGCTGACCCGTGCTCGTGGTTGTTGAAACGGTATCAAGAGCTGCCGGGACGCTGTCGAATGGCGACAAATTCGTCGCACGCGTTGGCGTGGCACCACCTAGGTCAGTCCCGGCATCCGGTTGGGGGGTCATCAATGCTTGATACGCTTGCGTCGCTTGCTTTGAGGGTGAACGAGAAGGAGCATCCGCTCTCCCCGGCCAGTCTGAACCGTGAGAAGGTCGGCCACGCGTTGGGCCATCATCGGCGTGGTGCTTATACGCTGTATCACGCGACCAGGAAGCCGGTGATGCCCCGTCTTCCTGCCGTTTACCAGGGTAATCAGGAAACGCGTCAACCGCTTGTTGATAAGGGTTGGGGTTGGCAGTCGCGGAGGCTCGCGGCTGATAAGTGACGGCTTCTCTCACTTCGCCCGTCTCAGGGTCCACACTGTGGTCTTCAGAGAACAACGCTTGTTGTAAGCCGTCATAAATGGCTTGATAGATAAAATCATGCACCAAGCGCGCCTGATGAAAACGGACTTCATGTTTGGCCGGGTGCACATTAACATCCACTTGATGCGGATCGACATCAATATACAGCACGAAAGCGGCATACTGATCCTGGGCAAGGCTTTGTTCATAGCCTTGACGAATCGCGTGGTTAATCAGCTTATCTTTCATCATTCGCTGATTAACAAAACAATGCTGCATATCGTTTTGTTGTCGTGCGCCTGCCGGTGTGCAGATCCAGCCTGTCAGTGTCATGTCGTGGTGATGTAGGTCAATCCGCAACGCATGCTCAACAAATTTTTGCCCACAAATCGCCTTAACGCGGCGTAACGGGTCACCATTTTCTGATACACGTCGATATTGGCGCACTTGCGTGCCGTTATGGCGCAGATTGATGGTGATATCAAACCGACTCAATGCAATGCGGCGTAATAGCTCATCGATGTGACCAAACTCGGTTTTGTCGGTGCGTAAAAATTTGCGCCGTGCTGGGGTATTAAAGAATAAGTCCACCACTTCCACGGTACAGCCGACGGGATGCGCGGCGGGTTTGACATTCACCGCCATCTCTCGCCCTTCGGCAAACGCCGACCATGCTTCTTGCTGGTCAGCTGGACGCGAGGTGATGGTAAGACGTGATACCGAGCTAATACTCGCCAGCGCCTCGCCGCGAAAGCCGAGGCTCATGATCGCCTCAAGATCGTCAAGGCTATGGATCTTAGACGTGGCGTGTCGACTCAGGGCAAGCTGCAGATCGGCTTTGCTGATCCCACCACCATTATCACGCACCCGGATCAGTTTGCTGCCGCCTTTTTCAATATCCACATCAATACGGGTCGCTCCCGCATCAATGCTGTTTTCCACCAGCTCTTTCACCACCGAGGCAGGACGTTCGACCACCTCCCCAGCAGCAATCTGGTTAGCAAGGCGCGCGGGTAAAATCTCAATCGCCATATCAGCTTCCTGGGATGATCAAGGTTTGCCCGACCGCCAGCGTATCAGAGCGTAATTCATTGGCGCGACGGAGGCTCTCAATGGTCACTCCGTAATTGCTGGCAATTTTGCCAAGGTATTCACCGCGTTTGACTTTGTGTTTGACCGCTGGCGATGTCGCACCCGGCACGCTTAGCTTTTGCCCCACCCAGAGCGTGTCAGACTTCAAGTTATTCGCGCGGCGCAGCGTCGCCACCGAGACCTGATAATGCTCGGCAATTTTGCCAAGAAACTCTCCGCGACTCACGGTGTGCGTCAGCGTACGCGTTGACGTCGTTTTACTGGTCTTGCCTGCTAATTTAGCAACATCAACATTGGGGATCGATAACACTTGGCCAACCCGTAAGGTATTGGAGGTTAACCCATTCGCCGATTTTATCGCGGCGACGGAACTCTTATATTTTTTGGCAATGACCGACAGTGACTGGCCGGCACTGACTTTGTGTTTTACCCCGTTTTTGCGCGCAGCAAACAAGGTGCCATCCGGCGGGAAGCGCTCAAAATAATTGCGAATACCATGATAGACCGCATCCGCGAGCCGGCGCTGATGATCCCGCTGAAATAGCAGGCGTTCTTCTTGTGGATTAGAGATAAAGCCAACTTCGACGAGCAAAGACGGTATGTCTGGTGACTTTAATACCGCGAGGCTGGCGTGCTCTGGACTCGATTTATGTAATTTGGTGACTTTGCCGAGCTCCTTTAGGACGCGTTTCGCAACATTAAAGCCTTCCTTTTGCGAGTTACTAAACTGCAAGTCCAATACCGCACGACTTAAGTATTCGTCCTCATTATTCTGAGCCAGCAAAGAGCCCCCACCCAACAAGTTAGATTGTTCTTCATGTTTTTCTATCCAACGACCAATTTCACTGTTCGCACGGCGACGAGAAAGGACCCATACCGATGCGCCACGAGGTTGTGGTTTATGGAAACCATCTGCGTGCACCGAGACCAATAAGTGGGCTTTGTGTTGACGCGCAATTTCAGACCGACGGTTCAAATCGACAAAGTAATCCCCCGTCCGCGTTAAAACCGCACGCATGCCAGGAACAGCGTTAATGCGTGCCGCCGTTTGCTTAGCGATAGAGAGCGTGACATATTTTTCAAATTTACGGCTAGGCCCCACCGCACCGGGATCATTACCGCCATGCCCGGCATCGATTGCCACTACGATATCCTCGGTGCCAAAAGGCAATGCAGCCACCGTCTCACGTCGCTTCTTTTCAGCAACAGACAACGCGGGTTTATTTTTATCTACTTTCTTAGGATGGGGTAAATCAACCACCAGCCGGTGGCCATATTCTCCCCCGGGGGCGAGCGAGAAGATATGCGGCTTGGCACCGTCTTTTAACTCAAAAACTAACCGATACGTCGATGCCTCGGGCGGACTGCTCTTACGGATTTTACGCAAGATATCACTGCCTTTGACTGGCTTAGGTAAGCGCGTAGCCAGCTGGCTCTGCTTTAAATCAACCACCAGCCGATCGGGACGTGACAGTGAGAAATAGCTAAAATCCGGTTTATCTTCAAGATCTACCACCACCCGTGTCTCATTGGGGGCGGGCCATACCCGAATATTTTCAATCTTATTGGCCCAACTTGTTGCACTCAACAAACTGGCGATCATCAAGATGCAAAGCCGCTGCCACATCATGCTAGTCTTCCCACTCTAGACGGTCGATAATTGCGATCCCAACGCGGGTATTCGCGTCAATAACCAGTTCACGCTGCTCACCGTCATAGCGCAGAGTAATGTCTAGATCGGCGCGCGGTAACCAGCCTTGGCCTTTTTCCGGCCATTCAATCAAGCAAAGCGCCTGATCATTAAAATAATCACGGATCCCCATAAACTCCAGCTCTTCCGGATCGCCCAACCGATAAAGGTCAAAATGGTATATGTGCCAGGGTGGCAATAGGTAAGGTTCCACGAGCGTATAGGTGGGGCTTTTCACATTCCCGGTATGTCCCATTGCTTGCACAAAACCGCGGCAGAAGGTGGTTTTGCCGGCGCCAAGATCACCGTGCAAGTAACAAGTGGTATTTTGCGTACATGCACGCGCCAACGCGGCACCAAACGCCACAGTGCGATCGGCATCAGTCAATGAGGTGGTAAAAGTCTGGGTCATACTACAAAGGGATCTCATCTTTATATGGGTATTCGTCGCACCTTGCATGGCTACCGCCACCCGTGCGCTAATCTACTAATTGTTGCAAATAGGGGAATAGATCGCTGGCCAATAACCCCCGTTCACCTGCCTCGGCCGCCTTATCACCCGCTTTGCCATGAAGATAGCACCCCAGAGCCGCGGCAGGAAATAAGTCTACGCCTTGCGCCAGAAGACTGCCTATGACACCCGACAACACATCGCCCATTCCCCCAGACGCCATGCCAGGGTTACCGACATTAGCAACAGCATAATTTGTGCCATCATATACGATTGTTCCCGCTCCTTTAAGTACGGCAACGCCACCATAACGCGTGTGTATCGCTTTGACGGCAGCAAAGCGGTCAAGTTCCACTTCTTTGATTTCACAACCTAATAAGCGCGCGGCCTCACCGGGATGTGGGGTGAGGATCCAGTCATCGCGATGTTGTGGCTGCCGCGCTAACTTATTGAGGCCATCCGCATCAATCACCTTGGGCGTCCGGGCACTCATGGCGATCGTCCACAACGCATCCGACCACGCACTCTGACCGAGTCCCGGGCCAATGACCAAATGTGTTGCCCATGCCAACGTCTCACTGAGTGATTGGCCGGGCTCCCACCCTTGCGTCATCAGTTCTGGCTGACGTGTTACCAGCATCAGGGTATGCGCTTTTTGCGTCACCACTTTGACAAGCCCGGCACCGGTTCTTAACGCCGCTTGCGCTGACAAGGCCACTGCGCCCGCCATGCCCTGGTCGCCCCCTAAACACAGGACGCGACCGAATTGTCCCTTGTGTGCGCTACGCGAGCGTTTAGGTAAATGCGGCTCGACCCAGTCATCACGAACAAGGTAACCCGCAGGGGTGGACTGACGCGAGAATGCTGTCGCGATATTCAGGCCTGCAAACATTAACTCACCGCGATGGGCAACCGCTTGGCCGGTGAGCAATCCTTGCTTTAACGCAATCAAGGTGACGGTCACATCGGCGTCAATAGCCACGCCTTTCACACAGCCACTATTGGCACAAAGCCCAGAGGGAATATCTACCGCAACCACAGGTACCGCCGCGAGGTTGATGGCGCTGATCGCCTGAGCAAACTCCCCCTCCACGGCACGCGATAATCCGGTACCCAAGATAGCATCGACCACCACATCGAACTGGCTGATCGTTGGTGGGTGTTCAACATAGCTACCACCACAATCTTGCCACTCTTGCCAAGCGGTCGCCGCATCACCCTCCAGTTTGCTTGGTGTCACTAGCGACCACACGGTAACGCTTAACCCCGAGGATTTGGCAAGCCGCGCAATCACATAACCATCACCCGCATTGTTACCGGCACCACATACGATTAATAGTCGTGCCGCATTGGGATAATGTTGATTGATACAGTCAAACACTGACTGCCCAGCACGTAGCATTAGCTGATACATGGGAATCGACAGTGCACGCGCGACCGCTTGCTCGCCTTCACGAACTTGCTCTGCGCGATAGAAACTCTGTGGTAAACTTGTCGCCATTAAGTGCCTCCATTGATTGTACTGCACCACCCAAGGCCTCAGGATCTATCGCTATGTCGCAACCCAAGCCCGATGCATCCATTGATTTCGACCAACTTGCCCAACGTATCAAGCAATGGGGGCAAGCGCTAGGCTTCCAGCAAGTGGGGATCACGGATGTTGATCTCAAGCAACATGAAGCGCAATTACAGCGCTGGCTCGACAACGGGTATCACGGTGAGATGGCGTGGATGGCCAGACATGGCATGATGCGTGCGCGACCGGACGAACTGGTGCCAGGCACAGTGCGCGTGATCTGTGTGCGGATGAACTACTTGCCGCCTAACGCGGGCTTTGCCCAAACACTGGCCAATCCTGATTTAGGATATGTGAGTCGTTACTCGCTGGGACGTGACTACCATAAACTGATTCGGAATCGACTCAAAAAGCTGGGCCAACAGATTGAGGCTGAAGTGGGCCCATACGGATATCGTCCTTTTGTCGACTCTGCACCTGTTTTAGAGCGCCCGCTCGCGGAGAAAGCCGGCTTAGGTTGGACAGGCAAACATTCCCTGATCCTCAATGATGAAACCGGATCCTGGTTCTTTCTCGGTGAGTTATTGGTGGATCTTCCTTTACCCGTCGACACCCCTGTCGAGAATCAGTGCGGTAAATGTGTTGCCTGCATGACCAGTTGTCCCACTCAAGCAATCGTCGCAGAAGGCGTGGTCGACGCGCGCCGCTGCATTTCCTACCTGACTATCGAATATGATGGCGTGATCCCCTTAGAATTTCGCCATGCCATCGGTAACCGTATCTATGGTTGCGATGACTGCCAGCTGGTTTGTCCGTTTAACCGTGAGGCCGAGATCACCTTAGAGGCCGATTTTCATTGTCGCCCCAGCCTCGAACAACAGCCACTCACCACGCTGTTCAACTGGGATGAGGAGACCTTCTTATCGCTCACACAGGGGTCGGCGATACGTCGCATCGGGATCCAAAAATGGCGGCGCAACCTAGCGATTGCCATGGGCAATGCCCCCTTCAATCAAGCGATCATCGACAGTCTCAAGGCGCGGCTCGGTGAGGACGAGCTGGTTGACGAACATATTCACTGGGCGCTCAGCGAACAAGAGAAAAAACGACAGCGTATTGATGTCAAACCATTACCCACAGGGACGCGTCGTCTCGTGCGCATTATAGAAAAAGGATTGCCTCGTGACGCTTAATCGGAGGCTTACAAGCGGAAAGATGACGCTATTCACATAATGTGGAAAACCGTCACGCAATGCGCATTTATGGTGCGCTTTTTGATAGTTAAACACATTGATGGTGCATTAAGCGAGCAAGATCACGTAAGTGAATAACACTGTGGAAAAGCGTTAGCTAACCTGAAAGAAAACCATGCATTTTTCTTATTTTACAAGCATTTAAGGTATGTTTGCGTTTATTTCACATGTGCAACATAGATACCGTGCCTGATGATAAGATAACCAGCACCGTACACAGCAACAAATCCATTAACTGGTTTATCCACAACGCTTTCTCTGTGGATAAGTCTGTGCAGTATTGGTAAAAACCGCGCCACCGTGCGCTTTCAGAGAAAGCATGGACGGATGGGATTTGTGTAAGAAATGATGCTTCACAGCATTAAAGATGGCGCTATGTTAAACGCCACACTGGTGGTTAACCAAGTGATTGGAGCGACACACGGGGTTCGAACCCGTGACCTCAACCTTGGCAAGGTTGCGCTCTACCAGCTGAGCTAGTGTCGCTTATTCCGAATTGTTGTTTGGAGCGACATACGAGGTTCGAACTCGTGACCTCAACCTTGGCAAGGTTGCGCTCTACCAGCTGAGCTAATGTCGCATTGCTGATGCATTACATCGCATTTTAATTTGGAGCGACACACGAGGTTCGAACTCGTGACCTCAACCTTGGCAAGGTTGCGCTCTACCAGCTGAGCTAGTGTCGCTTAGATCGGCCTGATCAACATCAGATCGATATTAATTTGGAGCGACATACGAGGTTCGAACTCGTGACCTCAACCTTGGCAAGGTTGCGCTCTACCAGCTGAGCTAATGTCGCTTTCAACAGACGATTCACGTCGTTAGGGCTGCGAATTATACGAAGAAAAAACCGGGTTGCAAGTGCTGGTGAGCAATTTTTTGGTTTTTTCTTTTAATCGCTCAAAAGAGCATCAGATCGATGACTGCCCCATCAGATCGTTAAGATCCTCTCTCGATAGAAGCGTAATTCTGCAATTGATTCTCGGATGTCGTCAAGCGCTAAATGGGTTCCCTGTTTAGAGAAATCATTCAACACCTCAGGTTGCCATCGACGTACCAGCTCTTTTAACGTACTTACATCCACCGTACGGTAATGAAAATAGCGCTCGAGCGCTGGCATGTGGCGATAGAGGAAGCGTCGATCTTGCCCCACACTATTACCGCAAATCGGTGACGCGCCAGACGGCACCCATTGCGATAAGAAAGCGATGGTCTGCTCAATGGCGGTTTGCTCGTCAATATCACTCTGTTGTACGCGCGCCACTAAGCCAGACTGGCTATGGGTACGCGTGCACCAATCATCCATTTTGTCGAGCTCGCTTTGCGGTTGATGTACCGCCAGGACGGGCCCCTCAGCCAGAATATTCAACTGTGCATCGGTGACAATTGTCGCGATCTCAATGATCTTATGTGTATCCGGATCCAGCCCCGTCATTTCCAGATCAATCCAGATTAAATTGTTTTCACTGAACGCCATTGAACTTGCCTTTTTTATCGATAAACCATGTATCATACTGTGCTTGATATGAAAGCCAACTTAACCGATAAGAGTCAACGTGGCAAAAAAGAAAAAACTGACGAAGGGTCAACTGCGACGGGTAAGATCCAACCAACAACGCCGGATCAAAGAGAAAGATACCGATCTGCAATGGGAAGATGCCGCACTGGAATCCGCGCGGGAAGGGCGGGTTATCACGCGGTTTGGACAACATGCTGATATCGAAGATCCCGACACAGGTAAGATACACAGATGCAATATTCGTCGCACTGTCCATAGTCTGGTCACTGGCGACCGTGTAGTATGGCGACCCGGTAAAGAAGCGCTCGATGGCTTTGCTGGCGTTGTGGAGGCGGTGCATGAACGTGACTCCGTGCTCACTCGCCCCGATTATTACGATGGGGTCAAGCCCGTCGCGGCGAACATTGATCAGGTGGTGATCGTGGCCGCTATTTTGCCCGAGCTGTCGCTCAACATTATCGACCGCTACCTTATTGCCTGTGAAGCACTGGATATCGCGCCCCTGATTGTGATCAACAAAGTCGATTTGTTGGATGAAGAGGGCCATGAGATGGTCGATGATCTGCTCGATATCTATCGAGATATTGGTTATCCCCTCGTGATGGTCAGTGCGGACTCGGGCGAAGGCATGTCAGCGTTGATGACACACCTAGACCAGCATGTGAGCGTCTTTGTTGGGCAGTCCGGCGTCGGGAAGTCCAGTTTGGTCAATACCCTACTCCCCGATGTGCACGCGCATACGCATCAGGTATCGGAAAATTCAGGGCTTGGTCAACATACCACCACCGCCGCACGCTTGTATCATTTTGATCAAGGCGGCGATCTGATTGACTCCCCCGGCGTCCGTGAGTTTGGCTTATGGCATTTAGAACCGGAACAAATTGCTCATGGCTTTGTCGAATTTCGTGATTATTTAGGTGGCTGTAAGTTCCGCGATTGCAAACATGGCGATGATCCTGGTTGCCTACTGCGACAAGCGGTCGAAGACGGACACATTAGTGTCGAACGTTTTGATAGCTACCATCGCATCATTGAGAGCATGAAAGAAGCCAAAGACAACCGTCAGTTCTCGCGGAATAAGCAACACTGAGCGATTGTCACTTTACTGACAGATTCGCTACACTGCGCGCCAATAAAAGGCACGTCACTGACATCAACAACCCGATAATTGGTTAGGACTACACTGTGCGAGACGATTTGAAAGTCGGCCTACAATACCTTACGCCGAAACACGCGTTGACCCGATTGATGGGGAAACTTGCTAACTTGAAAGCGGGTTGGTTCACCACCGCTGTGATCAAATGGTTTATCAAGCAATATCATGTGGATATGAGCGAAGCAAAAGTGAGCGATCCCAGCCACTATCGCACCTTTAATGATTTTTTCGTTCGCGAGTTGAAGCCGGCGCTGCGCCCCATCGATGGCGACGAGGCAACGCTGGTCTTTCCGGCTGACGCCTGTGTCAGTCAAGCAGGCGCGATTGAACAGGGCCGCTTGATTCAAGCCAAAGGCCATAGCTTCTCTCTGACCGAGTTAGTGGGTGGAGATGACACGCTTGCGGCGCAATTTGACCAAGGCGAATTCGCCACCTTGTACCTTTCTCCTCGCGACTATCACCGCGTTCACATGCCGTGTGACGGTGTGTTGCGAGAGATGATTTATATTCCTGGCGATTTGTTTTCAGTGAACCCACTGACGGCAGAAAACGTGCCAAACCTCTTTGCGCGGAATGAGCGCGTGGTGTGCGTCTTTGATACCGCGTTTGGCCCCATGGCACAAATATTGGTCGGCGCCACCATTGTTGGCAGTATCGAAACCACGTGGGCCGGGACGGTGACCCCGCCAACCGGTGGCAGTATTCGTCGTTGGCAATATCCAACCGACGGTGAGCAGGCGATGCACTTTGCTCAAGGAGAGGAAATGGGCCGATTCAAACTGGGCTCTACCGTGATTAACCTCTTCCCGAAAGGGGCGGTACGCTTTGATGACGCCGTCTTACCTGGTGAGCCGACACAATTGGGGCAAGCTTACGCACACCGCCAGCACTAACGTCCCGCTAAAAACCTGGGAAAAATGTGAAATATGGGGCATTTATGCCCCTTTTTTGTGTCGAAATTCGGATATTTTTCCCGTTAATCCAAGATAAAGCGCCGTATGATACGGATATTCCATTACTGATAATAAGGCGCACGCGACTCTTCGCGTCTAAGGCGGAACGCGCTCGCCCATCCATGACGAAGGAGCGTATTTGTGGTTAATGCTCGTTTTATCAAATTGCTGGTCGCCCTCGGCTTACCGCTGTTACTACTGTTAGTCCCTACCGATTGGTTACCCATTGCTAACCTCACTATTATTCAGCACCGTTTGTTAGCGATATTTCTGATGGCGGCCTTGCTGTGGGTCCTTGAGCCTGTGCCGGTGTTTTCAACCTCTTTGCTGATCATTACCCTGCAGTTGGTGATGATATCCGATAAAGGCTTACACTGGTTTCGCGGTATCACACTGCATCATCCTCGCGGAGACTTAATTCCTTATACCGACATTCTCAGCGCCTTTTCATCCCCTATCATTATTCTGTTTATGGGCGGGTTTTCACTGGCTATTGCCGCATCAAAATATGAACTCGACATCAATTTGGCACGTGTGCTGTTGAGGCCGTTTGGTCACCACCCTAAATTTATCATGCTTGGCCTGATGCTGATTACCGCGGTATTTTCGATGTTTATGTCAAACACTGCCACCACGGTGATGATGCTGGCCCTATTAACGCCAATTATCGCGGTGTTACCCAAAGGTGATCCTTTGGTCAAGGCACTCGTGCTTTGTATTCCCGTGGCAGCGAATACCGGTGGCATTGCCACACCTATCGGCACACCACCTAACGCTATTGCCTTACAGTATTTAACGGGGGAGTATAAAGTCTCTTTTCTGGGTTGGATGCAGATGGGCCTGCCTTTCGTGATCGTTCAGCTCACCTTCGCCTGGTGGCTATTACAACGACTCTTTCAGAGTCAACAAACCCGCGTGAATCTCGCTTTAGAAGGCCGTTTTTTACAAAGCTGGCAGGCTTACACTGTCTATATCACCTTCGCCCTCACGATCGTGCTGTGGCTCACCACCAGTTTGCATGGCATGAATACTTATGTGGTGGCGGTGATCCCACTGGCGATTTTTACCCTCACTGGCATTATTGGTAAGCCAGAGCTCAAACAAATTAACTGGGATGTGTTGTGGCTGGTCGCTGGCGGGATTGCCATGGGGATCGCGCTCGACCAAACCGGCCTAGCCGCGGCGCTCGCTCATGCGGTCGATTACAGCCTGCTTACCGCCATGACGGTGCTGGTTACCTTGTCGATTATCTGCTGGCTGATGGCGAACTTTATGTCCAACACAGCCACCGCTAACCTCTTAATGCCGATAGCTGCGGCCATCGCGACCTCCATGCCCGCACTGGCAAGCATTGGCGGTATGCAGGGGCTATTGATTGTGGTCGCCTTTTCCGCTTCCTTGGGGATGATACTGCCGGTCTCGACGCCACCCAACTCCCTAGCATATTCAACCGGATTTATCAGCAGTCAAGATTTGGTCAAAGTCGGTATCATCTTAGGCATAAGTGGCTTAGGCCTAGTTTATACCGCTGTCCTCTTACTCACATGACAACCGTTTAACGATTGAGACACAAAACGATAGATTCGCCCCAGAACGAGAAAATTGATATTTTTCATCCGCTAAAAATGGGATAACACTGATGATGTGAGTAAGACAGCCAGCTGAGCTTTGAGGATAAATCCACTTTTTGCAAAATTCTTTATCCCTCATTGACTCAAGCTTTCTACAATTAAGCAGATACTCAATAAGAAAGTGTCATCAAAACGTGGTAGTACGAGGGATCTTTAATGAAATTCACCATCAAGACCAAAATATTGCTTGCTGTTGCTTTGGTCGTTGCCTTAGTCAGTGCAGTACAGGCATGGTTTTCCGTTAACCAACTGGAACAAGAGACGCAGCAAAACGTCACTGAGCAAATGCGCGATGTCGGTCTTTCCACCAGCAACTTTATCGAAGAGTGGCTAGATATCCGCAGTGACATGCTAGTCGCCAATGTGCCACTGATTGCGACCCAGCCGAATGTCGATCGTGAATTATTGCTGACCAAGCGCCAGGGTAACTTTCTCACCGTTTACGCCGGCTTTGCAGACGGCTCGATTGCTTATGGTGACAAAACAGAAAGCTGGCCGGCCAATTATGACCCGCGGACTCGACCTTGGTACAAACAAGCCAACGCCGCCAATGAGCTCATCATCACACCGCCTTATGTCGATGCCAATGGTGCCGGGATGGTGATCAGTTTTGCCAAATCGTTCAATCAACGCTTTGAGGGCGTTATCGCGGCGGATCTCTCCGTTGACGCCATTGTGCAAGAAGTGCTCAACGTGCGGTTACCCAACCAAGGTTTCGCCTTTTTGGTGGACGGGAATAACAATGTCGTCGCTTATCGGGATACCGCGCTCAGTACCAAAGCGCTCACCGAGGTTGACGATGAGCTCACCCCCGCTTTTATCCAAAAGGCACGTAACAGTGACGCACTCGCGAGCATTACCTTTGACGGTGACGGAAGAGAAAAGCTGCTCGCCGTGACGCCCGTTGAAGGCGCTGACTGGAGCCTTGGCGTGGTACAAGACAAAAAGTTGGCGTTTGCGTCTGTCTCAGAGCAGATTGTGTCCACCTTAGTCACGTCAGTGATTCTCTTTGTGATCATTGCATTGATTGCCGGCGCCCTTATCCACCGGATGTTAGCCCCCCTGACCCAACTGACACAGGCAGTGAGCTCGCTGTCAAAAGGCAGTGGGGATCTGACTCAGCGCCTTGATATTGTCCGTAAAGATGAAATCGGTGAGCTAGCCGGGCACGTCAATGCGTTCCTTGAGCAGTTACAAGCGATGATAGGCCGCAGCGTCACCCAGAGTGTCACCTTATCGGATCGCGCAGACCAATGTCGCAATCTTGCTCACCAGTCCAGTAGCTTGGTGGGGCAGCAACAGGGCGATGTCGATCAAATTGCTACCGCCATCCATGAGATGTCGACCACCGCCAACGAAGTTGCGAGTAACGCTGAACAAACCGCTCGCTCTGCCCAAGAAGCGGAGAGCTCTTGCCGTGATGGATTAGAGGTGGTGGAGAGCAACCGTGATGCCATTACCCAACTGGCGGAACAAGTGGAGCAAGCGACGGATGTGATTCGAGAGTTGGATACCAATTCACAAAGCATCAACCAAATCATCTCCACCATTCAGGATATTGCTGAACAAACCAACCTACTCGCGCTTAACGCCGCCATTGAGGCCGCCCGAGCCGGCGAACAAGGTCGTGGCTTTGCTGTCGTCGCCGATGAAGTGCGTGTATTGAGTCAGCGTACTCATGACTCCACGGAAGAGATCCGTAACATGATTGAAACGCTACAAAACACCACTCAACGCGCGGTGGATGGCATGACCCAAAGTAATGATATGGCGACCTCAAGTGTCGAGCGCGCGGCCTCAGCGAGCGAGAAACTCAACGAAATCACTCGTGCAATTGGCGACATTTCTGAGATGGCGGCACAAATTGCCAGCGCAGCTGAAGAGCAACGTGCGGTGACCGAGGATATCAACCGCAATACCCAAGCGGTGCGTGACCTATCGTTAGAGATCCACCAAAAATCCAATGAAACGGGCGAGCAAGGTGAGCAAATGGCGCAAGATGCGCAAGAAATGCACAACGACCTCTCCAAATTCAAAGTATAACCTGAGCCACTGCAGTCTGCCTACCTGGGTAGGCAGACTGTCACTGGAAGAAAGATCACAGATTCATCCATCTTCTCGCGCTTTGCCGCTGTTGTGACCGCATTTTGTCTTATCGATCCAACTTTAGTGCAAACGTTGCGTATACACTTGTGACACTTTTCAAGCAGATGGAAATGTGTCTATGCCCAAGCCAACCATTAAGCTAAAAATCATTGTGGCGATTGCCTTTATCGTGGCCTTGGTCAGTGCGGTACTTGCCAGCATTTCTGTGCGTCAACTCCAAAGCGAGACGACCAGCAGTATCACCAAGCAAATGCATGATGTCGGGGATGCCACCGTCCAGTTTATCGATAGCTGGCTGAGTACGCGCGCCGATATGCTATTGGCAAACGAATCACTGATCGCCAATAAGGCTAATGTGGATCGCGAGCTTCTTGTCACCAAGCGAGCGGGGCATTTTCTCTCCGTATATGCCGGCTTTGAAGATGGCCGTATCGCCTACGGTGATAAAAGCGAAGATTGGCCCGCCGACTATGATCCGCGCACTCGCCCTTGGTATCAAAGCGCCAGTGACGCCAATGGCTTAATCATTACCGAGCCCTATCAAGATTTCGACGGCAGTTTGGTGGTCAGTCTCGCCAAGGCCTTCAATGGCCAATATCAAGGCGTGCTGGCTGCCGACGTCACCGTCACCGATATTGTCGAGCAAGTGTTAAATTTGAAACTCAGTAATGGCTTTGCCTTTCTCGTCGATGGTGACAACCGCTTAGTGGCGTATCGCGACACAGATCTCAGTCGCCAACCCCTCACTGAGCTGGATGAAGAGCTCACCCCGACATTTATGGCCAATGCAAGCGCACAACGCCAACTCACCACCTTTGAGCTCAATGGCAAAGAAAAGCTACTCGCGGCTATCGAAGTACCCAACACCGATTGGACCTTGGGTATCGTTGAAGACAAGACGCAAGCCTACGCCTCAGTATCAGAGCAAATTACCTTTGTGCTGATCGCCTCAGTGATTTTGTTTATCGTGATTGCCTTTGTCGCCGGCGCGTTAATCAAACAACTGCTAAAGCCATTAGGCGAGCTGACAGGAGCCGTGCGCACACTCTCTGCAGGTGAAGGCGATCTGACGCAAAGGATCAACATCGCCCGCCAAGATGAAATTGGCGAATTGGCTGAATACGTCAATGCCTTCCTCGCTCAGCTCCAGCAAATGGTGGGTAAAGCAGTAAACCAAAGCATGACGTTGTCAGAAAGTGCTGAGGAGTGCCGAACCCACGCCCTGCAATCCAGTCAGCTGGTTGATAAGCAGCAAAATGATGTTGATCAGATCGCGACGGCGATCCACGAAATGTCGACCACAGCCAACGAGGTCGCCAGTCACGCCGAAGATACGGCCTCATCGGCGCAACAAGCGGAGCAGTCATGCCAAGAAGGGTTGAGCGTGGTCGGCGATAACCGCAATGCCATCACTCAGTTGGCCGAGCAAGTGGAGCGAGCCACTAATGTGATCCGCGAGCTGGATGAAAATGCACAGAGCATTAACCAAATCATCGCGACGATTCAAGGGGTGGCAGAACAAACCAACTTGCTTGCCCTAAACGCGGCGATTGAGGCAGCGCGGGCAGGCGATCAAGGGCGCGGTTTTGCCGTGGTCGCCGATGAAGTGCGTGTGCTCAGCCAGCGTACCCATGACTCCACCGAAGAAATTCGCAACATGATTGAGACGCTACAGCACACCACGCAGCGCGCGGTCGATGATATGACTCAGAGTAACGAGATGGCCACCTCCAGTGTGGATCGCGCCGAAGCGGCCAGTGAGCGCCTGAATCAAATCACCAGCGCCATTGGTACTATCTCAGAAATGGCGATTCAAATTGCCAGCGCCGCCGAGGAGCAGCGCGCGGTCACTGACGATATCAATCGCAATACCCAAGCGGTGAAAGATCTATCTTATGAGATCCACCAGCAAGCCAGTGCTACCGGCGATCAGGGAGAAAGCATGGCGCAAGCCGCGCGGGATATGCATCAAGATCTGTCAAAATTTAAAGTCTAGGTGAATGCCCTTTCAGACGCCGCCGCAAGGCGGCGTTTTTCTTATGGCGCTACGCGCGTGAGACAGGAAACGCGGTCACCGCATCAATGTGATCACAACCGAGCGCGAGCATCACAAGGCGATCGATCCCTAGCGCGACCCCTGCACAATCAGGTAGGCCACTTTCCAGCGCTGACAACAAGTGCTCATCGATAGGTTGTGGTGGTAGACCGCGAGCCACACGTGCCGCATTATCCGCCTCAAACCGCTGTCGCTGCTCGTTGGCGTCTTGCAACTCATAAAAGCCATTGGCCAGCTCAACCCCTCGGTAATACACCTCAAACCGATGCGCAACACGCGTGTCTGCTTCGCTGATTTTAGCCAGCGCGGCTTGCGATGCAGGAAAGTCATAAATAAAGGCGGGCGCCTGCTGGCCAATATTCGGCTCCACCATCACCGAGAAAAGCAGCTGCAGCAAGGTATCTTTGTCGGTTTCATCCTGAGTGATATCGGTGAGCCCTTGGGTGGCAGCCAGTGCACGCAACTGATCAATGTCCGCAGTGAGAGAGCACAGTCCGGTGCAAGATTCAAAGACCGTTTGATAGCTCATCCGTGTCGCGGCTTGGCACCTCAGCACCGCTTGTAACAAGGCATCCATTTCGTCCATCAAGTCATGGTGGGTATAGCCAGGTTGATACCACTCCAACATCGTAAACTCGGGGTTATGGTAGCGCCCCGCTTCTTCATTCCGAAACGCTTTGCTGATTTGATAAATAGCCCCACTTCCAGCGGCTAATAGCCGCTTCATATGGAACTCTGGACTGGTCATGAGGTGCAAGGCGACGCCGTCAGCAAAACCCGGCCCAACCAAAGACGTTGTGAAGCTATGAAGGTGCACATCGGTCACCGCCGCTTGACTCAGTGCTGGGGTATCCACTTCCCATACATCACGGACGGCAAAAAATTGACGGATACGGGCTATGATCGCAGCGCGCTTTTTAAGTTGTGACACGCTTGCTGTTGGCTGCCACCGATTCCTCTCACTCATACGTTTACCCTTGCGCTCTCTGATGGCGCCAGTCTATCGCTGCCGCCTGGAATGACAAGTGCTCATCGTCGCTGTCACACAACAACTACGTGTCACACAACGCATTTTCTTGGTGAGTATTTCTCATTTTTACAAGATCGGCAGGCACTTAACGACTAACATCACACTTTTATGCAATTTAACACCCATGCCCGCAAAATCACGGCAATTCCCCGACTGAGTCAATTTTTACTGTGCGTAGATTGCCTACCATGACAGCAGAACAATAAACAAGCCAAGCACTGGCTTTCCCTACACTGGAGGATGAACGTGCAGACCCTCACCACAGACATTGCAGTTATCGGCGCTGGTGGCGCTGGACTGCGCACGGCCATTGCGGCCGCTGAAGCTGACCCTTCTCTTAATATTGCGCTGGTGTCTAAGGTCTACCCCATGCGCTCCCACACCGTGGCCGCAGAAGGTGGATCGGCTGCCGTCATCAAGGACGAAGACAGCCTAGACAACCACTTCAACGATACCGTGAGCGGTGGCGACTGGTTATGCGAACAAGATGTCGTCGATTACTTTGTCAAACATTGTGCCCATGAAATGGTACAACTCGAGCAATGGGGCTGCCCTTGGAGTCGAAAAGACGATGGCAGTATCAATGTTCGTCGGTTTGGCGGTATGAAAGTGGAGCGTACATGGTTTGCTGCCGATAAAACTGGCTTCCATATGCTCCATACCCTGTTTCAAACCTCGACCAAATACCCACAAATCCAGCGCCTCGATGAATACTTTGTGATTGATTTGATTATCGATGACGGGCAAGTACAAGGCTTGATTGCCTTGCACATGGCGGAAGGCGAGCTGGTCTGTATTAAAGCCAAATCGGTGGTGTTAGCCACTGGCGGTGCGGGACGCGTGTACAGCTGCAATACCAATGGTGGGATTGTCACCGGGGATGGCATGGCCATGGCTTATCGCCACGGTATTCCGCTGCGTGATATGGAGTTTGTCCAATATCACCCCACAGGACTGCCTGGTACGGGGATCTTAATGACCGAAGGCTGCCGTGGCGAAGGTGGCATTATTGTCAACAAAGACGGCTACCGCTACCTGCAAGATTATGGACTCGGGCCAGAAACGCCCGTCGGTCAACCGAAAAACAAATACATGGAGCTCGGCCCACGCGATAAAGTCTCACAAGCCTTTTGGCATGAGCAGCAAAAAGGCAATACCATCAAGCACACGCTCGGTGACGTTGTTCATCTCGATTTACGTCACCTCGGCGAAGACTATATTCAAGAACGGCTGCCGTTTATTTGTGAGCTCGCCAAAGCCTATGTCAACGTTGACCCTGCCAAAGAGCCGATCCCAATTCGTCCCACGGTACACTACACCATGGGTGGCATTGAAACGGATGCCCAAACCGAAACGCGCGTTAACGGCTTATTTGCGGTTGGTGAGTGCTCCTCCGTCGGTTTGCACGGCGCGAATCGACTCGGCTCAAACTCGCTCGCTGAATTGGCGGTATTTGGTCGTTTGGCGGGTGAAGGCGCAGCAAAACGGGCAGCGGCCTTCACAGATTGGAATCAAGCGGCGATTGATGCCCAGATTCAGAACGTCAAAGCGCGCATTGATCAGTTGCTGAGCAATCAAGGCGAAGAAAACTGGGCGGATATTCGCAAAGAGCTTGGCGAGACAATGGAAGCGGGCTGCGGTATTTATCGTCGCGAAGATCTGATGCAAGCCACCATTGATAAAATCGCGGAACTCAAAGCACGCTATCAGCATGTTGCCATCCAAGACCAAGGGAGTGTGTTCAATACTGACCTACTCTATGCCATTGAAGTGGGCTATGGCTTGGAAGTGGCCGAAGCTATGGCACATTCTGCTATCCAGCGTAAGGAGTCTCGCGGGGCCCACCAACGCCTTGATGAGGGCTGTACCGAGCGTGACGATGAAAACTATCTCAAGCACACCTTAGCCTTCTACCAACCTGACGGCCGTCCTCGCATTGATTATGGCGATGTCAAAATCACCAAGTCACAACCACAAGCGCGGTTGTATGGTGATGCGGCAGAACGCGCCAATGGTGGCAATGTTGACTCAAAAGAGGAGCACGCATCATGACGCAAACTACCTACCAGGTCTCAGTGCTCAGATACGATCCGGCAACGGATGATGCGCCTTACTCGCAGTCTTTCGTTGTACCCGGCGATGAAACCATGTCGGTCTTGGATGCGCTGGGGTATATCAAAGACAACCTTGATAAGTCGCTCTCTTATCGCTGGTCGTGTCGCATGGCCATTTGTGGCTCATGCGGGATGATGGTCAATGGCGTGCCCAAGCTCGCTTGCAAAGCGTTTTTACGTGATTACGCCAAAGGGGTGGTGATTGAGCCTTTGGCTAATTTTGCGATCGAAAAAGATCTCGTTGTCGATATGACGCCCTTTATTGAGCGCCTTGAAGCGATAAAACCCTATATCTTGGGTAATGATCGTCGCCCTGAAGACGGGCCCAACACGCAAACGCCTGAACAAATGGCACGCTACAAACAGTTTGCCGCTTGTATCAATTGCGGCTTATGCTACGCCGCCTGTCCTCAGTTTGGTCTCAATCCCGACTTTCTTGGTCCTGCTGCGATCGCGCTGGCACACCGCTATAACCTTGACAGTCGAGACAAGGGGAAAGCCCAACGCATGCCACTGATTAATAGTGATAACGGTGCATGGGGATGTACTTTCGTCGGCTACTGCTCAAAAGTTTGCCCGAAAGGTGTTGATCCTGCGGGTGCGGTCAACCAAGGCAAGGTGGCTTCCACCCAAGATATGGTGATTGCCATGTTTAATCCCAATAAAGATGGGCAGGAGGTAAGAGGATGAGTAATCGCAAACCCTATACACGCCCCATGCCTCGTACTTGGTGGCTCGAACATCCGTTCTACCGCTTTTATATGGTGCGAGAAGCAACAGTACTGCCTTTGGTCTTTTTCACGCTTAGTCTTACAGCTGGGTTAATTTGCTTGGTTCAGGGACCGCAAGCGTGGCAAAGCTGGCTGGATTATATGGCCCACCCGGTTGTGATTATCTTGAACCTGGTTGCCTTGGTCGCCAGCCTGTTTCATGCCACCACATTTTTTAGCATGATGCCGCAAGTAATGCCGATTCGCATTAAAGGAAAACTGCTCGACGGTAAATGGGTGGTTGGTGCGCAATGGGCCGCGGTCGCGGTGATCTCACTGATTGCTCTTGTGCTCATTTAGGAGGTGTTATGATCGATCCCAAACCCAAACGTTCCGATGAGCCCATTTGGTGGAGTTTATTTGGCGCCGGGGGGACCTGGTTCGCGATGTTTACCCCGGTGACTGTCTTGATTCTGGGGGTGCTCATCCCACTTGGCGTTATTGACCCATCTGCATTGAGCTATGACCGCGTGATGATGTTTGCTGATCACTGGCTGGGCAAATTGCTTATCCTCGCCACGCTGGCGCTACCAATGTGGCACGCCATGCACCGCATTCATCACGGGCTGCATGATTTGAAGCTGCATGTGGGGTTAGCAGGCAAAGTGGTGTGCTATGCCATCGCTTTTGCCGTCAGCATTGCCGCCGTGCTGTTGGTGCTTGTCATTTAACGAACACCGACGGCCCGTCATAATAAAAAGCCCTGGCCTATATCAGCTCAGGGCTTTTTCGCGGTATCGTTATTTAACCCGTCCAACGTACTCACCCGTTCGGGTATCGACCTTAATTACTTCGCCGATTTGAATAAACAAAGGCACGCGAACCACAGCGCCTGTGCTCAGTGTCGCTGGCTTACCGCCCGTTCCTTGCGTATCACCTTTCAAACCAGGATCAGTTTCCGTCACTTCTAGTTCAACGAAGTTAGGTGGTGTTACCACGATAGGGTCGCCGTTCCACAGCGTAAGCGTACAAGTGTTGTTCTCGACTAACCACTTGACGTTATCACCCACTGCGCTCTCATTAGACGCAATTTGCTCAAAGGTTTCATTGTTCATGAAGTGATAGAATTCACCGTCTGTGTACAGGTAATCCATATCGACTTCAATCACGTCGGCCGCTTCAACGCTGTCACCCGATTTAAATGTTTTCTCTAGTACTTTACCGGAGATCAACTTACGGATTTTGACACGGTTAAAGGCCTGACCTTTGCCTGGCTTTACGAATTCATTTTCGGTAATGACACACGGCTCGTTATCGAGCATAATTTTCAAACCGCCGCGGAATTCATTAGTGCTGAAAGACGCCATCTTGATCCTCTTAACATCTTCGAGTTTTCACAAATGTCGCACATCATAACCCGAATCCAGCCTGCTGTTGAGCGAAACTGGATCAAAGAACTCGCAGAGGCGATCACAGATCCCAGTGAACTGCTGCAAACGCTTGAAATTTCACCAAAGGGGTGGGAGGCCGGCTTTGCCGCGCGCCGTTTGTTTACACAGCGCGTCCCACGTAGTTTTGTTGCCCGAATGGAAAAGGGCAACCCTAATGACCCGCTGCTTAAGCAAGTGCTACCAGTGGCAGACGAGTTTACTGAGGTTGACGGGTTCAGCGCTGACCCACTGGAAGAGCAAGATAATGCGATTCCTGGTTTGTTACACAAGTACCACAACCGTGTGTTGCTGATCGTTAAGGGAGGCTGTGCCATAAATTGCCGTTATTGCTTCCGCCGCCATTTCCCTTATCAAGATAACAAAGGCAGCAAACGCGTGTGGCAAGGGGCGCTGGATTATATCGTCGCTCATGCAGAGATAGACGAAGTGATTTTATCTGGTGGTGATCCGCTGATGGCAAAAGACGAGGAGCTCGATTGGCTCATCAGCGCCATAGAAGGCATAACGCATGTTAAGCGACTCCGCATTCATTCACGGCTACCTGTGGTGATCCCCGCTCGTGTCACCTCTGCGTTTACCGAGCGCTTATCACGCTCACGTTTACAAGTGGTGATGGTCACCCACATCAACCATGCCAATGAGATCGATGACGAATTAAGCGACAAACTCCACGCATTGCGACAAGCGGGGATCACGCTGCTCAACCAAAGCGTGCTTCTCAAAGGCGTGAATGATAGTGCGGATGCGTTGGTGGCACTGAGCCAACGACTGTTTGAGGCTGGCGTTTTGCCTTATTACCTGCATGTATTGGATAAAGTTCAAGGCGCCGCCCACTTTCTAGTCTCAGACGATGAAGCGCGCGCATTAATGCACGACATTATCGGCCAGCTTTCAGGCTATTTGGTCCCCCGACTGACCCGAGAAATTGGCGGGCGAGCCAGTAAAACCCCGCTTGATCTACATTTAGAGTGAATAATCAGTAACTTAATTAATATACGTTGTTGATTTATTTTTGCTTCCATGGCTTATTAGAGAGGAAAGCTCACCACAAGGATGTGTTATGTCTCTGATTATTCGTCAATACCACGTCGACGATATTCCTGCGATACGTGAAATCTACGCGCAACCTAGCGCCCAAGCGGGTACCTTGCAGTTGCCGATGCCAAGCCTCGCCATGTGGGAAAAGCGGCTTAATAACGTGCCAGATGGCGTATACCCATTGGTTGCCGAGCTAGAAGGTAAAGTGGTCGGCAACCTAGGCTTAGTCATTGCCACAAACCCTCGCCGTCGCCACGTCGCAGACATTGGTATGGGCGTTCACGATGCCTATCAAGGCCGCGGCATTGGTAGCGCGCTAATGGAAAAAGCGATCGATTTAGCCGATAACTGGTTGAATATGTCACGGATCGAGTTGACCGTATACACAGATAACACAGCGGCTATCCATCTCTATCAACGCTTTGGCTTTGAAATTGAAGGCACCGCCAAACAGTTTGCATTCCGCAATGGCGAGTTTGTCGATGCCCATTATATGGCACGTAATCGCTAACCAAGCCATTCAGGCATGCTATCGGGCTTAGCGTAGCTCAGACGACCAACACGATCAGTGGTATGGTAGCTGTCTAAGCCACTCAAAGCGACGGAGCCTGCTTGCTCAATATCGACAAAACCATCATGGCTGATACAGCTATCTGGAACATGTGCCTCAATGATCTCACCCACCAACAGGTGGGTGCCATTGATCGCCATAGTGTGCTCTTCACGAAGAATGAGACCAAGACGTATAGCAGCCTCTTGAACATAAGGCGCATTAATGCGCTCGCGCCATAAAGGAGTCAACCCCACTTGCTCAAATTCAGACACGCCGTGTGGGTAGCGTGCTGACGTTTGATGCGCCGCGACAACCATCTCCTTTTGAACATGGTTGAGAGTATAAACACCTGTTTCTCTGATATTTGCTAACGTATCTCGCGGGACGGTATCAGGGCGGATAATCACCCCCATCAACGCAGGGTTTGCCCCTAAGTGAAACGCAGAACTCACAATGCATAGATTTGTCTGCCGACTCGTATCACTTGTTCCCAGTAGGTTCGCCGATTTAAAACCTGACAAGCTATTGACGAACGCCGCACGGTAGCGCTTCTCCATGGCCAATATATCATCTCTTTCATACACGCTTAGGGACATAAGTATCCTTATTCAAGTTGGCACCGCTGGCAACGGGCTTGGCCCGTTAACAACGCAGATATTCGATAACGATGGCGGGCGAAAAACAAATAGGCCTTATCCGCAAACCAGGCAATGCCAGGCCTACGTAACCACTTAACCCAATGCCCTTTGCCTACCGCTTGCCAAGCTATGTAGGTCGCATCTAAACCATACACCATCTTCCCGCTGCTATCTTGTGCGTGCAGAATGCGATTTGCAGAGCTGGGATCGACATGAGGAAACCGATCACAAAAATCGGCTTGATGAATATCGACCAGCTGCAAAACACCCTCAGTGTCCCAGCGAGACAGCTTACGCATCTCTTTCACGCATAAAGGACACATACTGTCGTAAAATACAGTCACCATAGTCACACCTCCTGACGTAGAGACTACGGACAGAAAGGAAAAGAAGATCAGAGAAACGCACGGTAGAAAAGCTAGCAGGAAGGGAAAGCATAAAGCTCAGTACAAAAATGACAAACACAAAAAAGCCCCGACCGTGAGGTCAGGGCTTGGTGTTTTCTCATCAAAGTCTTACGCATATCCGCTTTGATGATTAAATTGCGAGCTATGCGCAGTGAGTTTTGAAGCGAGACGCACAGTGTATGCCAATACATGAGCATCGCAGCTATCAAAAATCGCAAGCAATAGGCGCAATTTATAATCAAAGCCTGGCGATG